>WLDG01000001.1 GCA_009704945.1 Actinomycetota bacterium
AAAGGCGGTGCCGTTCTAGCATCGAATCACTTGTCATTTGTGGATTCAATCTTTTTGCCTCTGAAGGTGAAAAGACCTGTCACCTTTCTGGCCAAGAGTGACTACTTCACTGGTAAAGGTTTCAAGGGTGCAATTATTCGGTGGTTCTTTAAGTCCACTGGCCAACTGCCAATTGACAGAAGCGGTGGAAAGGCTTCGGAAGACTCTCTAAACACAGGACTGGGAGTCCTAGAGCGACAGCTTTTGCTTGGTATTTATCCAGAAGGCACTCGCTCGCCAGATGGAAAACTCTATCGGGGCCGCACCGGCATAGCGAGAATGATTTTGGAAGCCCAAGTGCCAGTGGTGCCGGTCGCGATGATTGACACCGACCAAGTGCAACCACTGGGTGCTAAGTATCCAAAGATTCACCGAGTCGGCGTGAAGTTTGGTAAGCCACTAGATTTCAGTCGCTTTGCTGGCATGGAAGGTGAGAGAGCAGTCTTGCGTGCTGTCACTGATCAAATTATTTATCGCATTAAAGAGCTTTCTGGGCAAAGATATGAAGATGTCTATGCATCAACAATCCGCAAACGCATGGCAAGACAAGAGGACTAAGAGGTACTGGTGCAGGACTTTGGATTAGACAACTTCCGCCAACTGGAAGCAAAGCAGCAACCGACCTGGCTTGATGCAAACGCACTGAAGCAGGCTACCGAGGAGCTGTCAAAGTTGCCTCCGTTGGTGTTTGCCGGAGAGGTTGACACTCTTCGCAATCGACTAGCTGAAGCAGCTTCTGGAAGGGCCTTTTTGCTCCAGGGTGGAGACTGTGCGGAGACGTTTGTAGATGCAACGGCTGATCGCATTAGAAACAGAATCAAGACCGTGCTGCAAATGGCCGTAGTTTTGATGTATGGATCTTCGCTGCCAGTGATCAAAATGGGTCGCATGGCAGGGCAGTTTGCTAAGCCAAGATCAAGTGACACTGAAACCAGAGATGGCGTTACTCTGCCGGCTTATCGCGGTGATGCAGTAAACGGCTACGACTTCACTGAAGAATCAAGACAACATGATCCCCAGCGATTAGTTAGGGCATACCACACGTCGGCTAGCACACTAAACCTAATTCGAGCATTCACAACCGGTGGGTTTGCTGACCTTAGAGAAGTGCACGCATGGAATAGAGGTTTTACTGACAACCCTGCTAACAAGCGTTACGAAACCATCGCAGGTGATATCGATCGAGCGATGCGCTTTATGGAAGCCTGCGGCGTTGATTCTGCTGAACTTAGATCTACGGAATTCTTCGTTTCTCACGAAGGCTTGCTCTTTGACTACGAAAGACCCTTGACTCGAATTGATTCGAGAACCTCCACGCCTTATGTAACAAGCGGTCACTTTATCTGGATTGGCGAGAGAACTAGACAACTTGATGGTGCTCACGTGGACTTTTTCTCACGCGTTAGAAATCCAATTGGAATTAAGTTGGGACCTTCCACCACCAAGGATCAAGTTCTAAGTCTGATTGAGAAACTTGACCCAGAACGAGAACCTGGCAGACTCACCCTGATCAGCCGAATGGGGGCTGAGAAGATTAGAGATGTTCTTCCTTCATTGGTTGAAGCAGTTAGAGACGCGGGTGCGACGCCACTTTGGATTACTGATCCGATGCACGGCAACGGCATCACCACCAAGAACGGATACAAATCACGCAGGTTTGATGATGTTATGGACGAAGTCATGGGCTTCTTTGAAGTTCACCGATCCACTGGCACGCACCCTGGCGGGCTTCATGTTGAGCTAACGGGCGATGATGTTGCAGAATGCTTGGGAGGGTCTGAGCAAATCGACGAGAGCACTCTCGAACAGCGCTACGAGTCTGTTTGTGACCCAAGACTTAACCATATGCAGTCTTTGGAGCTAGCATTTTTAGTAGCAGAACAGTTGGTTCAAACAACCAGGAGAACAGGTGATCACTGACCAGGTCAAGACTTGGGTCACTCTAGACCAGGCCGCAGAGCAACTTGGCGTTAGCACATCCAAGGTCAAACGCTACATAGAAGAGCACGTTTTGTTTGCGGTGAAAATCGACAAGCAGTTGATGATTCCGGCAGACATTATTTCCGATAAGGAACCTTTGAGCAGTATTCGCGGAACTATGTTGCAACTGCTTGACCTTGGACTTACGGAAGTAGAAGCCATCGATTGGCTTTATCAAGATAATGATGCTCTAGGAGAGACTCCCATGTCAGCTCTACTTAAAGGCCACAAAGCACCGGTTCGGCGCGCAGCCCAAGCACTGGGTTAGGCCTGTCGGTTAATAACCTTCTCTGTCAACACACTGAGCACTTTTCGAGCTTGTGGAGTGACTTCTAAGTTTGCAAGAGCCTCAATTGCGCGATTGGAATGCTCCTCAATCATGCGCTCAGTTTTTGCTAAAGCTCCTGAGTCAGTAATTGTTCGGCGCATAAAATCAAGTTGCTCATCCTCTATTTCGCCAGCCATGAGGAGCTCATTGAAAATCTTTGAAACACTGGCAGGGACGCTCTCAAGTGTTAGTCCGACCAACACTGTTCGCTTCCCCTCACGCAGATCATCGCCCGCGGGCTTACCAGTGATGGATGGATCACCAAAGACCCCCAGCACATCATCGCGAAGCTGAAAAGCTAAACCAAGTGGAATGCCAAATTGGCTAAGCTGCAGGAGCGTTTCATCATCGACTCCGCTAAGAGCCGCTCCAATCAAGAGAGGGGCTTCCAGTGAGTATTTTGCAGTCTTATAGAGCATGACGCGATTGGCAATTGCTACAGCTTGACTCGGATTACGGGTAGGCGCTGCATTTTCCTCAAGCACATCGAGATACTGACCAGCCATGACTTCAAATCTCATCTGCGAGAACTGCCTGCGGCAGTTTTGTTCACTTGCTGGATTGACATCGGTCAAGGCCGACCCAAACAACTCCGAGCTCCAGGCAAGCAGAAGATCGCCTGTTAAGACTGAACCAGCTACTCCAAAGCGAGCAGACGATCCGGCGTAGGCGTGATCTGAATGCAATTTTTCAAATCTTTTGTGAATTGATGGCTGTCCGCGCCTGGTGTCAGATTGATCTAGTAGGTCATCGTGGACTAAAGCAGCCGCGTGGAACATCTCAAGAGCTGCCGCCACTCCAACAATTGGCGATTCAAGACTGAGATCCTGCTCAGTTACTTCGCCGGGCTGATAGCCAGCCCAGCTCCAATAGCAAAAAAGGGCCCTAAATCGCTTGCCGCCCGCCAACATGGCTTGGGTGTAGTCAATGATTGGGATGAGGTCTTCCGAGATTTCGGCCAGCTGGCCTCGTTTTTCATCACAAAAGTCATCTAGCCTCTGCTGCACCAGCTTTAGCAGGAAATCTTGAGACATGAGGAATAGCCTAGTGACTCATTTTTGTTTACAATCAGAGAGAAGGAGGACTAATGGCACTATCAGAACACGAGCAAAGACTGCTAGAGGAGATGGAGCGCAACCTCCTCAAGGAAGACGCTGGCCTAGCAGGCAAAGCTAGCCAACTTGGTTCGACCAATAAGAGCGCCGGCAAGCTGGTTGCCGGGGTATTGACCATGTTGATCGGCCTAGGATTGCTGATTTTTTCGGTAATTATTCAATTTGCCCTATTTGGCGTGGTGGCTTTCGTGGTCATGGTTATGGGGCTGGTAATCGCAAGCACCAATTTCCACCTCCCAGAGATGCCAAAGGCTAAAAACCAGCGCTCCGCCAGTTATTTCGAGGACCGCTGGAACCAGCGGTTCAATGGCGAATAAGCCCTAAGTTTTACCCCTAAACCCCCGAGAAATCGGGGGTTTTTTCTATATCAAAATGTGATATAAATCTGCCCATATTTGTATCAAAGTGGGGGAAAGTGGAGTAAAGTGGAGGACATTAGGGAAGGGGAGGGCCGCAATGCTGCTTGGCACACACAGCCCCCGATTGGACGACAAGGGTCGTCTGATCCTTCCCGCAAAGTTCCGCGATGAATTAGCCGAAGGTGTCGTGATCACTCGTGGTCAGGAGCGATGCCTTTACGTCTTCTCCAAGCGCGAATTTGCTGGTGTCCATGAAAAAATCCGGCAAGCTCCAGTCACCTCAGAGGACGCTCGCAAGTATTTGCGAGTGTTCCTCTCTGGTGCGACTGACGAGATTCCAGACAAGCAGGGCAGAGTCCTGTTACCTCAGATTCTTCGCGAGTACGCGGGACTGAACAAGGAACTCACCATCATCGGGGTTGGTGCCAGGGCAGAAATTTGGGATGCCACGAGCTGGCAGAAGTACTTAGCAAGCAACGAAGAAACATTCGCCACTCAAGCTGAGGAGGTGATTCCGGGTCTGTTCTGACCCTGCATTCAAGTCCTTGGCCGAACCGGCTTTCTTCCCCTAAGTCGGACAGTGTGGAAACCAAGCCCACAACTCGGACAGGGATCTGGATGCAGGGAGAGATCCCAAAATGTCATGAACCAAATCGCTAATCTCCACGAACCTGTAATGCTTCACCGCTGCTTAGACCTACTAGCTTCCTCGCTGCACGGCAGCAATCCGGTGGTAATTGATGCAACTTTGGGTCTTGGTGGCCACACCGAAGCTCTGTTGAGCTCTCACCCGACTCTGACAGTTATTGGTTTTGATCGAGATCCAGTTGCACTGGAATTGGCCAGTGAAAGATTGAGCAAGTTCGGGGAGCGCTTCAGAGGAGTGCTTGCTACATATGACCAAATCCAAAGCGTTTTGGACGAGCTCGGGATTTCCTCTGTCCAAGGAGTCCTATTTGATTTGGGCGTCTCCTCCATGCAGTTGGATTCAGCTGAGCGGGGCTTCGCATACGCCCAAGATGCCCCACTGGATATGCGCATGGATCAAACTCAGGGCACATCAGCCGCGGAACTTCTTGGCTCTGCAACTGAAGATGAATTGGCAAGAATATTTAGAGTCTTTGGTGAAGAAAGATACGCAAACCCAATTGCTAGAGCGATTGTCCGTGAGCGCTCGGTAATTCCAATCACCACGTCAGCACAGCTCAATCGGATTGTTGAGTCAGTGGTTCCAAAGGCTCCAGGTAAGCAAAGTGGTCACCCTGCAAAGCGGGTATATCAAGCTTTGCGTATCGCGGTGAACAATGAACTCGCCATTTTGAGTGATGCAATCCCACAGGCCATTGATGCGCTTGATGTTGGTGGGCGAATCGTAGTTCTGAGCTATCACTCTCTCGAAGACGCAATTGTTAAGCAGGCTTTCCAAAGTGCCGCAACATCTTCCACTCCAATTGAGTTGCCAATTGAACTTCCTGGATCAGGACCAAGACTTCGCGTAATCACCAAGGGTGTTGAACGCGCTAGCGAAATCGAACTAAGTCAAAACCCACGTGCAGCATCGGCTCGTCTGCGCGCGGCAGAAAAGCTGGAGGCAGCCTAATGAAACTAATGATGTTAAGTGCTAATGAGGCAAAAAAGTTGAGGCCCGGTCTGTTAACCGGACTGCTTCTGGTGATGGGCATAATTCTGGTTCAGTTAGTTCAGTTAGGCCTAAACATGGCCCTGACACAGGACGCCTACTACTTGAGCAAACTCTCTGGCGAGAAAAGGCAGTTAGCGACAGAAGTTCAAATCATCCAGGAGCAGGTAGATTCTCTGGCTTCCCCGCAGAATTTAGCGGACGCGGCTAATCGTCTGGGAATGGTCGCAAATCCCTCATCAGTTCTAATCGACATCGTCAACGACAAAATTTACGGCGTACCAAGACCAGCGCAAGCTCAGTCTTCGGCAGCCAGTGCGAATCTGGTTGCCAATTCAGCCATGGTCAGCGTGAGCGAGTTCAATCCAGCCACTGTTGCCTCTGCTCAAGTGGAAACCAGTGTGGCAGAGTCCGCTCTAAACGGCTCTCAAGTAACTTTGGTAGCAGGACAAATACCAGCATCACCAACCAGGTAGGCATTCATGGGCAATCACGCAAGCGTGAATCGTCGCCTTTCCGTCTTTGCACTACTCCTGGTTTTACTGGTTTCAGCACTTGGAATCCGATTAGTTGACTACCAAATTGTTCGTGCCGATGAAATCAGAGCTGAATCACTCGAAAGTCGAAAAGAAACTAGAACACTGACCGCACTCCGTGGAGACATCCGTGATGCCAATGGTGAAGTGCTAGCCAGAACGGTTTTTCGCTATGACATCAATGCCGCGCCAAAGAACGTGGGTCCAGTAATTCGCTACATGGACGGCAACAGAACCGAAATTAGCGTTGAGGCGGCAGCTGACGAATTGGCCAGAGTTCTGGGTCTTGCACCTGAAGAAGTCCTATCAAAATTGGCAGGGGAATCGGCCTATTCCAATTTGGCTAAGAAAGTAGACGCGACCGTCTACAACCAAATTAGAGAGCTCGACATCCCATGGATCTATTGGGACCGATTCGCATATCGTCTTTATCCAAATGGTGCTGTGGCTGGCAATGTCCTAGGTTTTGTCAGTAGCGATGGAACTCCTCTCGCTGGACTCGAACGTCAGTACAACACCTGTCTGGCCGGTGTTGATGGACAAGAAACTTATGAGAGATCAGCAGAAGGTGTTCGCATCCCAACTTCCAACGTGGTTACCCAGCCAACTCAAGACGGTGGAAATCTGAATTTGAGCATTGACTCCAATCTCCAATTCTTTGCTCAGCAAGTGCTTGCCAAATCTGTTTCAGATTTGAACGCAGAGTGGGGTAGTGCAATCGTTGTTGAAGTGAAAACGGGTCGGATTCTAGCCGCGGCTGAGGCTCCGACCGTCGATCCAAACGACCCAGGGGCATCAAAAGCACAAGATCGTGGAAGCAGAATTATGCAATTTGCTTTCGAGCCTGGATCAATTATGAAATCACTTTCAACTGCAATGGTTTTGGATAGCAAGTCCGCAACAATTTATGAGACTGTAAATTCACCTGATCGACTGCAACTGAAGTACGGCGAGTCAATCAAAGACAGCTTTAATCATGAGCCTTTTCAGCTCACACTCGCTGGTGTTTTGAGGTACAGCTCTAACACCGGCATGTACTCATTTGGTATGAGAGTCGATGAAAAGACTCGATTCAATTACCTGCAGAAGTTTGGATTTGGCAAAACAACCGATCTTAACTTTGAAGGTGAAAGCTCGGGAATTCTGAGGCCATATGACGAATGGCAATATGCCGATCGCTATACCCATCTCTTTGGGCAGGGAGTGGCTGTAACTCCGCTTCAAATGGCATTTGCCTACCAGGCACTAGCCAACGAAGGGGTGCGACTTAGTCCAAGTCTGGTTGATAGCTGCGTCACTCCAAGTGGGGAAGTTATCTACTCTCCAGAAAGAAAGAGCACCAGGGTAATAAGCGAAGAAGCTGCAAATATGAATCTGCAGCTCATGGAAAAGGTTGTTGAATTCGGAGGCGTTGGAAAGCTTGCAGGGATTCCCGGTTATCGAGTGGCAGGAAAGACTGGGACTGCTGAAATTCGCGAGGGGGCAGGTTACGGAGAGCGTTTCGCCATCTCATTCTTTGGGGTAGCGCCGGTAGAGGATCCTAGATTTGTGGTTGGTGTAACAATTTACAAGCCAGTTGGTGAAACCAACTCGGTGAAAGCCACGGGCCCCTTCCGTTCAATCATGCAGCAAGCACTGAAGCACTATCGAGTGCCACCCTCTACCTCCAAGCCACGCGATGATATTCCTTCAAACAGATTTGGCAAGACTGGTGAGTAACTTAGGCCTTCTAGCCAAGCACTTTAGCTGCGACCTGCAAGGCGACCAAGGGGTAGAGCTGAGCTCGGTGTGCATGTCTTCAATATTCGCGCAACCGGGAAGCCTTTTTATTGCAACCCAAGGAGCCAAAGAACATGGCATAACTTTTCTGTCTGAAGCCATGAAAAATGGTGCGGTGGCAGTACTTACTGATCGACCCGGTGACTATCAAATTCCCGCTCTGATTCACCCAAATCCTCGTCAAATTGCAGGACACATAGCTAGAGAGATTTATAACACCCCCAAACATGGCTTGTTCGCTGTTACCGGAACTAATGGCAAAACTTCTACAACTTTTTATCTTCAGAGAATTCTTGTGGCCCTTGGCCGACCAACTGGTCTTCTATCAAGTGCAGCACAGATCATTGGGGATAAGGAGATGTTGAGTGAGCTAACGACTCCAGAAGCCCCAAGGCTGCACGATCTTCTAAGCAAGATGAGAACTGCCGGGCAACCATCTGCCGCTGTAGAAGTCTCCGCTCAAGCGCTGGTGCGAAACAGGATAGACGGTCTGCATTTTGATGTTGCTGGTTTTTCCAACCTTTCGCGGGACCATTTAGACGACTTCGGCACAATGGAAAACTATCTCGAAGCTAAAGCCAAGCTATTCACTTCTGATTTCGCCGCCAAGGCAGTTATCAATGTTGAGGACCAATACGGTCATGAGCTTTTGGAAAAAATTACCATCAACAAAGTGGGACTAGGTGTTGGGCTGGACTATCAGGCCGAATATGTCCATGGCACACTGACGATCTCAGGCAAACAGAGTCTGTCGCTTCCTTTTGATCAAGGGAAGTTGATGGCCAAGAACTATGCACTTGCTCTAGTTATGTTGTTGGAGTCGGGCATAGCTCCTGGTGATTTGGTTAGGGCATCAGCGGAAGTAAACAAGCAGATTCCAGGAAGATTAGAGCGTGTTAGCCCGGGGAACCCACCTGTGTTTGTTGATTACGCTCACACTCCAGCAGGGGTTGAATCTGCCGTTGAAGAATTGTCAGAGAAATTTCGTGAGCTAACGGTGGTGCTAGGCGCTTCTGGTAATCGCGATCAAGGAAAGAGACCGGAAATGGCGAGAGCTTGTCAGAAAGCCCGACGGCTTATTGTCACTGACCAACATCCGCGAGATGAAGACCCAGCCCTTATTCGCCATGCCTTGATGCAGGCTGCCAGAGAAAGCAACATTGACGCTATTGAGGAACCAGATCCGACGAAGGCAATCCAAAAAGCTATATCACTCGCTGGTGCCGGAGCTGTGCTGTGGTGTGGGCCTGGGCAACTGAAATACCGTGAAATTCAGGGCAGCAAAATTCCTTTTGATGCGATAGCTGTAGCCAGAGCGGCGGTGGACGGTGCTTAGTCTCTCACTTAATGAAATCGCCAGAGCAATTGATGGCGAAATAGTCTCTGGCAATGGAAACAAAACAGTTTCAGGAACGGTCGAGACGGATTCGCGTCTAATCGCGCAGGGTGGAATTTTCTTTGCCAAACTTGGCGAGAAGGAGGATGGGCACGCCTATCTTGCAGATGTGGAAAAAGCTGGAGCAAGTTTGGCAATTGTTTCTAGACCAAATACCCAAGTAGCTTTAGATCAGATTCTTGTCAAAGACACAGTTGAAGCTCTCAGTCAGCTCGCTGGCTATGTTTTAGAAAAAGTCAGAAGTAAGGGCCAACTTCAAGTTATCGGAATCACCGGGTCCAACGGCAAAACGTCCACAAAGAACTTTCTGCATGCCATGCTCCAGAGACATGGTGAGACCATTGCGCCAGTTGCTTCGTTCAATAACGAAGTTGGGTTGCCAATCACTGTTTTGAGAATTACCGAGCAAACCAAATTCCTGATTCTTGAGCTTGGCGCAGCAGGCCTAGGAAGCATCGAGAGTTTGGCCCGCTGGACCAAACCTGACATTGGAGTTCAGCTAAAGGTTGGAATGGCTCACGCTGGTGAGTTTGGCGGCATAGATCAAACTGCACGAATTAAAGCTGAAATGATGCCTTACATACGGACTACGGCAATACTCAACTTCGACGATCCGCGGGTAAATCGTTTTGAGTTCAGCGGTAAACGAGTGGGATTCGGTTTTGCAAGTGAGAGTTCTTTCCGGTTAATTTCGACGGAGCTTACGCTTGCTGGTACAAAAGTTGTGTTCGAGCACTCCGGGAGTACTTTCTCAGCGAATCTAAAAGTGCTCGGAGAGCATCAAGCCATGAACCTATTGGCCGCGATTGCAGTTGCGACCGAGCTTGGCGTAGACATTCACGATTCGATTGCTAGCGCCGAATCTCTTGAGTACGCAGAGCGCTGGCGCATGCAACTCATGAAATCACCAGATGGAATCTGGATCATCAATGATGCTTACAATGCGTCACCTGATTCCATGCGAGCTGCACTTCAAACCTTAGCTGTCTTGGGAAAAACTGGGCATCGCACTGTTGCTATTTTGGGATTCATGGCCGAGCTAGGAGAGTACTCCGCCGAAGAACACGATTCAATTGGTCGCTTGGTTGTCAGATTGAACATTGACAAGTTGTTTGTTGTTGGGGCTGAAGCCAAGCTTCTACACATGGCTGCCAGCCAGGAGGGGAGCTGGGATGGCGAGAGTGAATTCATCGAAGATGCCGGAAAAGCCCTGGAGGTAATTCGCGACAAGCTAGTTCCGGGCGATGTGGTGCTGGTGAAGGCAAGTAATATCGCCGGGTTGAGGTTCCTGGGAGACGAATTGGCGGGTGTGAAGTGAGAGCGTTACTTGCTGCTGGCGGTATTTCACTTTTTGTTGCCCTCTTTGCAACTCCACTATTTATTCGTCTAGCTAAGAAGCTGAATTGGGGGCAATTCATTCGCGATGATGGACCTCAGTCCCATCAAATTAAGCGCGGCACCCCGACGATGGGCGGTGTCGTCATTCTTGGAGCAACTGCACTGGCCTACTTCCTTGCCAAATTGCTCAATGATGAAATTCCTAGCCCCTCAGCCCTGCTGGTTTTATTCATGATGTTTGGCCTTGGGGCAGTTGGCTTTGTAGATGACTTCATGAAGGTTAGAAATCAACGAAGCCTAGGTTTAGGCGGTTGGGCAAAGATAGTCGGACAAGGCGCTGTGGCAGTCACCTTTGCCATCTTGGCCCTTCAGTTTCCGGATTCCAACGGTCTAACTCCGGCTTCAACGAGTATTTCTTTGTTTAGAGATCTTCCGATTGACTTGTTCTTCTGGGGCAGCACCATCGGAATTGTTTTATTCATACTTTGGATTTTCTTATTGGTTGCTAGCGCGTCTAACGGGGTGAACATTGCCGATGGTTTAGACGGATTAGCTTCGGGGTCAGCCGTCTTGGCAATTGGCGCTTACGTGGTCATTGGTTTTTGGCAATTCAATCAGTCTTGTCGAACAGCGGTGGAGAATCTGTCCGCTTGCTATGAGGTAAGGGATCCGCTGGACTTGGCCACCGTTGCTGCCGCAATTGTTGGAGCCTGTCTAGGGTTTCTTTGGTGGAATACATCTCCTGCTCAGCTGATTATGGGAGACACTGGCTCGCAAGCGCTAGGTGGCGCCTTGGCAGCTCTCGCAATCTTGAGCCGCACAGAGCTTCTCCTGATCTTGATTGGTGGCATTTTTGTAATCGTCACAGGATCCGTAGTTTTGCAACGTGGATACTTCAAATTCACAAAGTGGCGAACTGGCACTGGTAAACGGATTTTTAGAATGTCTCCGCTACATCACCACTTTGAACTCAAGGGATGGGCTGAGATAACAATTGTGGTCCGATTTTGGATTATAGCTGCTCTATGCGTGGCAGCTGGAGTCGGATTGTTCTACGTTGAATGGATTTACGGTTTATGACATTGCCCAACTCCTGGCACGCTGAATGGTCAAACCTCTCGGCATTGGTCTTGGGTCTTGGCAAAAGTGGATTCAGCGTTGTGGACACTCTCGTAGAACTTGGTGTGAAGACCTCTGTAGTTGGGAAAGAAGCCGACCCACGTCTAATCGAGCTTGTGGAAGTTATTGGTTCTAGTTTCACTGCATCTGAAGACCCTTCGGTACTTCAGTCGATTGGTCATGTGGATTTTGCAATCGTCTCACCCGGTTTTCCGCCCAGTCACCCACTGATTCTCAGTTTGCGCAGTTCTGGGGTTCAGCTTTTGACAGATATAGATCTAGCCTGGCGATTGCGGGATAAGACAGACAGAAAAGCTGAATGGATCACCGTTACGGGAACAAACGGGAAGACCACAGTCTCAGAACTGACAGCCGCCATGCTCTCTGCTGAGGGATTTCGTGCTGTGGCCTGTGGAAACATCGGGGTTCCAATTTTGGACACGGTTAGGGACCCGGAAGGCTTTGACTTCCTCGTTGTAGAGCTCTCCAGCTTTCAACTCCACTACCTGGGTGAAATATCTGCCCTAGCAAGTGCATTTCTTAATTTGGCCGAGGATCACTACGACTGGCATGGTGGCGCAGAAAATTACTTTCAAGCCAAGTCAAAGATTTATACCGGTTCAAAGTCAGCGATTGTTTTCAATGAGCAAGACAAGAAGACATTTGAAGCAGCTCAATCAGCAGAAGTTGCTGACGGGTGTCGCGGAATTGCGTTTTCGCTGTTTTCCCCACAGCGCTCGGCAATTGGTTATGTAGAGGACGTTTTGGTGGATAGGGCATTCCTAGATAATCGAGCAGAAGAAGCACTCGAGCTAGCAACCCTGGATGACATCAGGAGCATCGCTGAGCCATCTGCGCATTTGCTTGCCAACATTGCCGCTGCTTCCGCTTTGGCTCGTGCTGCCAGCGTTTCGCCAGCGGCGATCAGGAAAGCAATTTCGGTTTTTAGATTGTCTCCACATCGCAATCAGTTTGTGGCTGAATTTGAAGGTGTCAGGTACGTAAACGACTCGAAAGCCACTAATCCGCACGCCGCCGATAGCTCTCTAAAGAGCTATGAATCTGTAGTTTGGATTGTTGGAGGCCTACTGAAGGGAACCTCGCCGGCTGAACTGCTGAAGCTACACGGACCTAAATTGCGAGCTGCTGTCTTAATTGGTAAGGACAGCTCTGAAATCAGTCGGCTTTTCTCCGAACTGTTACCGGACCTTCCAATTAGGGTCGTCTCAGGAGAACCAGTTATGGATCAAGCTGTGCGACTTGCCGCAGAGTTGGCACAACCGGGAGATACGGTTTTGCTGGCGCCGGCAGCGGCTTCGATGGATCAATTCAAGGATTATGCGGATCGCGGTAATCAATTTATTGCGGCGGTAGGTGAGCTGAAGTGACAATAAAGGAAGCAATCCGACCACAATTCCGTTCTCAGTCACGACAATCCGCATTTTTACTCGGCCTCACGGTTCTAATTGTGGCAATCGGCTTGATTATGGTTGCGAGTGCTTCAGCTGTTGATAGCTATAAAGAAACCGACAATGCCGCACTAACTTTTCTTCGACAAGCTCTTTATGTCGGTGCTGGATTTCTAGCTCTCATCGTTCTTTCGAATATAAAAATGGAAATTTACCGCAAGTTAGCTCCACCGGTGCTGCTTGCGATGTTGGTGGTTCAGCTGGTAACTGCGTTCTTTGGTGTTGAAATTAATGGAAATAGAAACTGGCTAGACATCGGAATTACAACAATTCAGCCAGCGGAGTTTCTAAAAGTGGCCCTCATTGTCGCGCTGGCCTTGCAGTTAGCGCAACTTAATCAAGATCCAGAAACAGACAAGCAAATTTGGTTCATGGTCCTTGGTGTTTCTGTCCTCGCGCTTGTGCTTGTTGCCATTGTCGGGCGAGACTTGGGAACCGGTGTAGTAATTGGTGTGACATTGATGGCAATGTACCTATTTGCAGGGATGCCGCTTGCTCGTTGGTTGGGAATTTCAGTACTCGTTGCTCTAGCAGCGGCCGTTGCAATCATGAGTTCCGCCTCTCGTCGCATTAGATTCGAAGCTTGGTTGAACCCAGAAGGTGCAGACCCGATGGGTGTCATGTGGCAATTTGAAAAAGGAACCTGGGCGTTGGCTGCCGGTGGTTTCTGGGGGACTGGCCTTGGAAGATCCAAGTTGAAATGGAGTTGGATTCCAGAAGTAGAAAACGATTTCATCTTTGCCGTCATTGGAGAAGAGCTGGGGTTGTTAGGTGCAATCGCTGTAATCGGTCTGTTTTTTGCCTTGGCGATGGTTTTGTTTTCGATTGCCAAGCAACAGACCAACGCTTTTTCTCGCAACGTGGTAGCTGGCGTTATGGTCTGGATTTCAATGCAGGCATTCATAAACATTGGCGTTGTCTTAGGGCTATTCCCTGTCCTGGGCGTCCCGTTACCGCTTATCTCAGCGGGTGGTTCTTCCACAATTGCCACGCTTGCGGGAATAGGAATTGTTCTAGCGGTAGAAAGAGATCGCACCAGGCAACTGACTGGAAAGCGAAAGTAGTTGAGATTTTTATTAGCTGGCGGCGGCACAGCGGGACATGTTAATCCGCTTCTGGCTTTGGCCGAGAACCTGCGTGCAGCAGGACATGAAGTAATTGCTCTTGGCACAAAACAGGGACTTGAAACTCGATTGGTCCCACAACGTGGATTTGAACTCCTTACCATTGCGAGACTTCCACTACCCCGAAAGTTGTCACCAGAGGCACTGGTCTTTCCAATCAAGTTACTGCTTGCGACTGCGAAGGTTTTTCAGATACTGAAGAACCGAAAAATTGACGCTGTTGTCGGATTTGGTGGTTACGCTTCCTCGCCGGCTTATCTGGCCGGTGCTGTTGCCAGGCTGCCAATTGTTGTTCATGAAGCAAACGCTAGGGCTGGTTTTGCGAATCGTTTAGGCGCAAAGCTCACAAAACATGTTGCAGTTTGCTTTCCCAATACCAACCTCTCTCACAGCAAACTCGTTGGCATGCCGCTTAGGAAAGAATTCACCAGAGCATCGCAGATTAATCAGCAACAGGCGAGAGTAGAGCTGGGCTTAGATCCGTCTCTTCCTACCCTGTTGGTAACAGGAGGGTCGCAAGGGGCAAAAAGAATCAATGAAACCATCGAAGAAAGCAGAGAAGATCTAGCTCGGGCTGGCATACAGGTCCTACATATTGTTGGCCCGACGGCGGGACTTAATGAGATTTCTGAACCGGGTTACAAACGAATCATCTATTGCGATGCCATGGAAGCGGCAATTGCTGCAAGTGACTTCGCAGTTTCTAGAGCAGGCGCATCAACGGTCAGTGAATTTGCGGCTTGCGGCTTACCCGCTCTCTATGTTCCTTATCCAGTTGGTAATGGAGAGCAGAGGTATAACGTTGAGCAGCTACTTGCAGCGGGTGGCGGACTGCTAATTGATGACTCAGACCTTACTGCTGGCTACATTCAACAAACAGTGATTCCCATTCTTAGCAGCAAATCAAGGCTTTCTGATATGTCAAAGGCCGCCAGATCTGTGGCTATTTTGGATGGAACGGAACAGTTGCAGGAAATGTTGATGAATGCGGTGAATACTTAAACCGTGATAAAGCCCGATTACAATCAACCGATTCCGGACCAACTGGGAAATGTGCATTTCATTGGCATTGGCGGATCCGGAATGTCTGGAATAGCTCGGCTACTTCTTGAGATGGGGCACAGAGTTACGGGAAGTGATGTTCGGGACAGCGGCAATGTTCAAGCCCTGAAGAAACTTGGCGCATCCATAGCCCTAGGTCACCACGAAGACAATCTTGTTGATGCTGATACCGTTGTTGTTACCAGCGCTTTATGGCCAACAAATCCCGAATATTTGAAAGCCAAGAGTCTCGGCATACCAATTCTCCATCGCTCTGCGCTGCTTGCCCACCTGGCTTCTAAGGGAAAGCTCATAGCTGTCGCAGGTGCACACGGAAAAACCACAACCACTGGAATGATCATCACAGCTCTAAATCGAATGGGGGCAGACCCTAGTTTCGTAAATGGTGGTGTGATAGCCGAATTTGGCGCTTCCAGTGCATTTGGAAATGGCGAACATTTTGTAATTGAGGCGGACGAGTCGGACAGTTCCTTCTTGCACTACGACACATCCGTAGCTGTAATAACCAATGTTGATCCGGACCATTTAGATCATTACGGCTCCCTGGAGGCATTTCAGGCAGAGTTTGCAAAATTCGCCAATGCGGCAAAACAAATGGTTGTTATCTCCTCCGATGACCAGGGCGCCGTTGCTGTGACCAAACTACTAACACACCCCAAAGTTCTTACTTTTGGTGAAGCAGCCGATGCCACCGTTTGCTTGAAGAATGTCGACGCCACGGGACCGCGTGTTCGCTTCCATGCAAGCTACCAGGGTGATTCCACTTCTGTTGAGCTAACTATTCCTGGTGCACATAACGCCCATAACGCGGCAGCGGCTATAGCTTGCCTGGTTGGCTTGGGGTTTGACTTTCAGCAATCAGCTAAGGCAGTGGCAAGTTTTGGTGGCACTGAACGTCGATTTGAACTTCATGGCGAAGTTAGAGGGGTAAAAGTCTTTGATGATTTTGCTCATCACCCAACTGAAGTTATAGCTGCTTTAAAGGCTGCCAGAGCAGTGGTTGGAAATGGAAAGCTAATCACTGTCTTTCAGCCACATTTGTTTAGCCGGACCAGACTGTTCGCTCAAGAATTTGCTGACGCACTCCTATTGAGTGATGATGCGATCGTCACCGAAATCTACCCGGCGCGAGAGGACCCCGAGCCAGGTGTCACGGGGGAGATGATTGCGATTCGTTCACAGAATCCAAGCACAATGCACTACGTTCCTGCCTGGGATGATGTTCCAGCCGCAGCGGCAAAATTAGCAAAGCCTGGCGACTTCATAATCACCATGGGGTGCGGAGATATAAATCGCATGGTGCCCGATTTATTGAAGGCACTGGAGAAATAGTTGCGCCGCCCCAATCGAGAATTAGTAAATCAAGAAAGACGCAAAAAAAAGGCTTCTCGCGCTTCTAATCGGTCGGTCGGCGCCTTTACTGTGTGGGGCAGAGCTCTGCTTGTGTTAGCTCCATTAATGACCGTTACCTTGCTGATTGCGGCTTTCTTCACTCCGCTGTTTGCAGTGAAGCAGATAGTTGTCAGTGGGACTGAGCGTCTGGATCCAGCAAGGCTAGCTGTATCGCTGGAACAATTGAAAGACAAACCGCTAACGATGATTAGCACGGAGGAGGTAACAAATCTGTTAGCTGGTTATGAACTGATCGAAACATTTGCTCTGCAGGCGGAACCTCCGAGCACACTGCGGGTGAAGATTAGAGAGCGACAGCCACTCATGATTCTCACCTTGAGCGGGCAAAACTTTATGTTTGATGCAGCTGGCGTAAGAATTGCTCCAGCAACAGCGACTGATGACTATCCCCTCCTGAGATTTCAGGGCAATCCACAACAAGACCCTCGCTTCAAGCATGCAGTTGAACTTCTTTTGAGTCTTCCTTTAGAAACCTACAATTCAGTTTCGGCGCTAACTGTCAGTGAACAGCTGACCAGTGAGCTCATACTGCGAGAGCGAGGGATCAAAGTCTTTTGGGGTTCCAACAGTGAGCCATTGCTAAAAGCAGAGGTTCTGGACTCACTCTTGGCCGCAAGTGGAGACAAGTTGACAGGGATTGATGTTTCGTCGCCCAATGCACCGGTCGTAAGTTTTGATTGAATTTTGCGGTTTGCGACACGCCCACGAATCTGGCGTAAATAAGGGCTTTTCGGGCCTAATTTCTTCGCGCTAATTGAATACTCTCTCGAAAGTTAAGCCTCAGCCTTAACTTGAGGGTTTCGAGCAGGAGGCAGAAGTGACCCAGTCACCCAACTATCAGGCAGTAATTAAGGTTGTTGGCGTTGGAGGCGGCGGTGTAAACGCACTCAACCGAATGATCCAGGCAGGTGTGCGTGGGGTCGAGTTTGTCGCTATCAACACCGATGCTCAGGCTTTGCTGATGAGCGATGCAGACATCAAGCTCAGCATTGGCAGAGACGTCACTAGAGGCCTTGGTGCAGGTGCTGATCCGGAGATTGGTCGTCGTGCCGCCGAGGAGCACGAGAGCGAAATTGAAGCGGCCCTTAGGGGAGCTGACATGGTATTTGTCACCGCTGGCGAAGGTGGCGGCACTGGAACAGGTGGCGCGCCTATTGTTGCCCGGATTGCCAAGCGCTTAGGCGCCCTAACGGTCGGTGTTGTAACAAGACCATTTAACTTTGAAGGAAAGCGACGCGCTGTCCAGGCTGAAGAAGGAATTAGAGCCCTTCGTGAAGAAGTAGACACGCTTATTGTGGTTCCCAACCAGCGCCTTTTGGAGATGTCAAACAAGAAAGTTTCCGCTCTCGAGGCATTCATCACTGCCGATGATGTTCTGCGAGCTGGTGTCCAAGGAATTAGCGATTTGATTGTGATTCCAGGGCTAATCAACCTTGACTTCAACGACGTGAAGTCTGTCATGCAGGGAGCCGGATCGGCTTTGATGGGCATTGGTAGCGCCAAGGGTGAGGACAGAGCAGTTAGAGCTGCGGAAATTGCGATTTCATCTCCACTGCTCGAGGCCACCATTGAAGGTGCTCACGGAGTGCTGTTGCTGGTTCAAGGCGCGTCTGATTTGGGACTGCATGAAATTGATGATGCCGCGCGTTTAGTCCAGGAAGCCGTAAACCCTGAAGCCAACATTATTTTTGGTGCGACTATTGAAGACACTCTGGGCGATGAGGTTCGCATTACGGTGATTGCCGCTGGTTTTGACGGTGGCGAGCCGAAGCATCGCAAATTTGAAGCAGCTGGAGCTGGCGTTGTTGCTCTTGAATCAGCGCTTGCCGCAGAGGAAGAACTTGTTGCTGAGCTACCAGTTGCTGAAGAGATTTCGATTGAGACTGAGTATGTTGAAGCACAACCCGTTCAAACTCAGCGTGGTGCTTTCGGTGACGATCTCGATCTTCCAGACTTCTTCCGCTAATGAGCTTGGCTGAGCGTTACCGCTCAGTGCTGACAAACATTGAGCATTCAGCCATAGCGTCTGGTAGGACAAAAGAGGATATTCACCTTATTGTCGTGAGTAAAAACCATCCCGCTAGCCTGGTTGCCGAACTAATTACTATGGGTCAAATCTCCTTCGGGGAAAACAGAGACCAAGAAGCGAGCCAGAAAGCATCTGAACTGACAGCTGCTGGCTATCAAATTGATTGGCATTTTGTTGGACAGCTTCAAACCAACAAAGTAAAAAGCGTTTTGGGATATGCCTCGACTATCCATTCAATTGATCGCCCTTCATTGGTCCAAGAACTAGGAAAGCAGCTTGAGAAGCAGGACAAATCAATTAATGGCTTCATTGAACTGAATCTGACCGATGATCTTGGTAGAGGCGGGGTCGACGAAGATCAGTTGATCGACCTGGCTGAGCTTGTGTTAGCAGAAAAACGAATCAACCTCTTGGGCGTCATGGCAGTAGCTGGTTTGCAAAAAGACCCTAGAGCTGAGTTTGAAAGAGCATTGAGAATGTCTGAAAAGCTCAAGTCGGTAGCTCCGGCTGCCACCAAACTCTCGCTGGGGATGAGTGAGGATTACCAAGTGGCCATCGAAATGGGTGCGACACACATCCGGGTTGGGAGTGCCATTACGGGGCCCAGGCCAATTTCGGCCTAGGGTAGAAGGCGAACTGAGGAGTTAAAAATGGGTGCTTTGAATTCGGTCCTAGGTTTTTTTGGATTTGGAAGTGATGAGCCGGCTAAGCCCGAAGGTGCTAGCAAGTCGATCAAGTCAGCTCCCAGACCTCGACGCTCTTCAGAGATGTCAGAGATTGTCACTCTAGATCCGCAAACTTATGCAGACGCTAAGGAAGTGGCGGCTCACTACCGCACCGGAGTTCCTGTAATTGTGAACATTGGCGCCATGAGCGAGGCAGACTCAAAGCGAATGCTTGATTTCATGATTGGGTTAAAAGAAGGCTTGGAGGGTCAACTCAGAAGAGTCACCTCAAAAGTGTTTTTACTTAGCCCTCACAATGTGGCAGTGAATGATGCGGATTCTGACGAAGCTGACGCAGAAGATCTAATGCAGTAAGTATGAGCATTGTCGGTCTTGTCCTTTATTGGGCGCTGCAAATCTTCTTCTATGCGATGTTGGCGAGATTTATTTCTGATCTGGTGATGAGTCTTAGGCCTGGTTGGCGTCCACGAGGGATTCTTCTGCCGGTGCTCGATTTCGCCTACACATTGACAGATCCGCCGATTCGGTTCGTTCGTAGATTTGTTCCACCCCTCCAGCTTGGGGGCATTTCCCTCGATTTGGCATGGACAGTGGTGGTTTTCGCGGTAATTATCCTGCAGGGTTTTGCTAGGTCCCTCTAGAGGGCAATAGCATAGGCACAAGGTTCTATTGCTTATGGAAGGTGAATCATGGCTCTAACCCCAGAGGACATTCTGGCGAAACGATTTCAGGTTACAAAGTTTCGCGAGGGTTATGACCAGGACGAAGTAGATGACTATCTGGATGAGGTAGTTGTTGAACTCAGGAGAATCCTGGGTGAAAACGAAGAACTTAAACTTCGCTCTTCTTTGCCTCAAGACTCCGCTCCAGCGGTTTCACCCTTTCCTACTGCCGTTGATCCTGCCGCGCCGGAAGGCACCGATGCCTCAAGGTCAATTATTGAATTAGCTCAGAAGCTACATGCTGACCACGTCCAAGAGGGTCGAATCAAGCGCGAACAGATTGTTAGTGAAGCTCAGAAGCAGGCAGCCAGAATCGTCAGAGATGCGGAAGCTCAAGCCCGCGAAGTTTTCAACCAGCTTGAACTGGACAGACGTCAGATTGAAGAGTCAATCCAAGACCTTAAGCGCTTCGAGGCCGAGTACAGAGCTAAGCTCCGCGATTACATTCAGGCTCAACTTGAATCAATTCTTACCGAAGAGGCTTACCTCAACATCGATGAGGAAGTCACGGCGCCTAGCCAACCAGACGTTTCCTATGACTACTACCAGCGTGAGCCAATGCCATTAGGACAAACTATGGAAACCGAGGTTCGCGGTTACAGCTACTCAAGTTATGAAGAAACACAGGGTGAACAGCCTGCTGAAGGTGAAGAGAAACGCTACTAAGCGTCAACGGATAGCAGTTTTTGCTCTGCTGGCTATCCTCATTGTCGCCGTTGATCAAAGCACTAAGTTCTGGGCTGAGGCAAATCTAGATTCCACCAGCGTTCCCGTTATTGGTGAATTACTTCAATTTAGACTTGCTTATAACAATGCGGCCGCTTTTTCAATCGGACTAGGTGCCACTTGGATTCTCACCCTAATTTCACTAACCGCTAGCGTCCTTTTGATTATTTATGGGCCAAGGGTCAAAACGATGAGCTGGGCCGTGGTAGCAGGGTTTGCACTTGGTGGTGCGGCGGGTAACTTGATTGATCGTGCTTTCAAGGCGCCAGGGTTTCTAAATGGCTGGGTGGTTGATTTTATTCAAATCCCTTTCAATTTCCCTATTTTTAATCTTGCGGACACATTCTTAGTCAGCGCAGTGATCCTTTCGATTCTGCTAACTCTCAGAGGGGATGAAATCGGTGGGGGACGTGCAAAGTAAATTGCTTCCCGTGCCCGATGCCCGAGTAGGCGAAAGATTAGATGCGGGCCTTGCCAAGATGCTTGGTCTTAGTCGCACCCAAGTGGCAGAGCTGATTGACGCAGGAAAAGTCCTAGTTGATGGAAAGACCATGGATAAGGCCACGAAACTAATTGCTACTCAGCTGATTGAAGTTAACTTCGAACCGGTTGAGCAGTCGGTTCAAATACAGGCAGAAGATGTTCCTGAACTAAAAATTGTTTTCCAAGATCAAGACATCGTCGTAATTGATAAGCCGGCTGGGGTAGTTTCGCATCCGTCTTTGGGGTTCGAGGGTCCGTCAGTGGCGGGTGTTTTGCTAAGCCGAGGAATTCAGCTCTCTACCTCTGGAGCCCAAGAGCGCCAAGGAATTGTCCAGCGGCTCGATGTCGGAACCTCTGGACTTATGGTTCTAGCCAAGAGTGAGCGGGCTTATTCTGTCCTAAAGCAAGCTTTTCGTGACCGAGCCGTCCAGAAGACCTACCACGCTCTAGTTCAAGGTCACCCAGACCCCGCTAGCGGAACTATTGATACACCAATTGCTCGCAGCACGAAACATGACTATAAATTCACCATTTCTCAAGCGGGCAAGCGCGCTATCACTCATTACGAGACGCTGGAGCTATTGCCGACGGCGGCTCTAATGAAGGTTGGACTCGAAACTGGCCGCACCCATCAGATTAGGGTTCACTTTTCACACTTTAGACACCCCCTAGTCGGCGACATGCTTTACGGTGCGGACCCAAAGATTGCTGCCAAGTTAGGCCTCGAACGGCAATGGCTGCATGCGGTCGTTTTGGGGTTTTCCCATCCCATTAGTGGCGAATTTGTAGAGTTTGTTTCGGAATATCCAGTTGATTTGGCCAAATCATTGGACGCGCTGCGAGATCCTGAGTTCCGGCTTTAGCATTGTTGCCTAGCCAAGGGGTTGATTGTGTCAGATAAGTCATTTGTCCATCTACACAACCACACCGAGTATTCCATGCTGGATGGCGCAGCCAGGATAAAGCCTTTGGTAAAAAAGGCAGCAGAAATGGGCATGCCTGCGATTGCCATGACTGATCACGGAAATACCCATGGCGCATATGAATTTTGGAAGCAATCTAAAGCAGCTGGCATAAAGCCCATTATTGGAATTGAAGCATATCTAGCGCCTGGCTCTCGTTTAGAGAAGTCGAAAGTTAGGTGGGCTGACGGTGGCGAAGATGACGTTTCTGGCGGCGGTGCTTATACACACTTGACGATTTGGGCATCCAGCAATTTGGGAATGAACAACTTATTTCGACTCAGTAGCGAAGGCTATCTCTCTGGTTTTTATGTGAGACCAAGAATCGACAAGGAACTGCTGGCCAAGTATTCGAAGGATTTGATTGCAACTACCGGTTGCCCTGGAGGCGAGGTTCAAACTCGCTTGCGACTTGGTCAATACGATGAGGCACTCAAGTCGGCATCGGAGTTTAAAGAGATCTTTGGAAAAGACAACTTTTTTGTAGAAGTTATGGATCATTCGTTGGACATAGAAAAGCGAGTCCGAGATGACCTCCTGCGATTGGCCAAAGACCTATCTTTGCCCCTGGTCGCCACTAACGACTTGCATTATGTGGAGAAGGCAGATCACTCTGCACATGAGGCTTTACTATGCGTGCAAACTGGCACGAACCTAAACGATCCACGCAGATTTAAGTTTGAATCCCAAGAGTATTACCTTAAGTCTTCACAAGAGATGCGCAGCATTTTTTCTGAACTGGAATCCGCAGCTGACAATACGCTGCTGATTGCAGAGCGATGTGAGATTGATTTTGAAAAGCAAGATTTGCTTCCTAGATTCCCGGTTCCAGAGGGGGAGACCGAGGCAGGTTGGTTTGAAAAGGAAGTCTGGAAGGGGATGCAGAGGCGGTATCCGGGCGGCTTTAGTGAGAAACACTGGCAGCAGGTCGAATATGAAATCGAAGTAATAATCAAGATGGGGTTCCCTGGCTACTTCTTGGTTGTGTCGGATTTCATCGCTTGGGCAAGATCGCAAGGAATCCGAGTTGGACCTGGCCGAGGCTCAGCCGCTGGCTCTCTAGCTTCCTATGCTCTGGGAATCACGGAGCTAGATCCTTTAGTGCACGACTTAATTTTTGAAAGATTTCTTAATCCCGAACGTCTTTCGATGCCAGATATTGATGTTGACTTTGATGATCGGCGTCGACCGGAAGTCATTCGATATGTCACGGATAAGTATGGCGATGACCGAGTCGCTCAGATTGTCACCTTTGGAACGATAAAGGCTAAACAAGCCATCAAGGATGCTGCTCGTGTTCTGGGTAAGCCGTACTCAGTAGGTGAAAGGCTCACCAAGGCAATGCCGCCAATGGTGCTGGGCCGAGATGTTTCTCTGGATGATCTGACCAACAAAGAATCAGATAGATATGCTGAGGCTGCTGAGTTACGCGAAATTGTGGACACAGATCCTGAGAGCAAAGAGGTATTTGAATTAGCTAAGGGATTGGAATCGCTGAAGCGACAATCTTCGGTTCATGCTGCTGGAGTGATTATGTCTGCTAAGCCGCTTTTGGAAGTGATTCCAATCATGAAGCGTGAAGACGACCCCACAATTATTACGCAGTTCGATCAGCCTCCCTGTGAAGAGCTTGGGCTACTAAAGATGGACTTTCTCGGACTGAGGAACCTGACGGTCATTGATGACGCACTGAGCAATATCAAACAAAACCGCGGCGTATCCGTGGTTCTCGAAAATTTGGATTTGAATTCCGACCCTGAGACTTATGAATTGTTGTCGAGAGGGGACACGTTAGGAGTTTTTCAGCTGGACGGCAACAACATGCGTTCATTGTTGCGAATGCTTAAGCCAACAGAGTTTGAGCACATCTCCGCTGTCATTGCTCTTTATCGACCCGGCCCGATGGGTATGAACTCGCACACTAACTACGCCCAACGTAAAAACGGCCAGCAACAATCAGAAGGAATCCATCCCGAGTTGACGGAGCCTCTACAGGAAATCCTGGGACCAACTTATGGCTTGATTGTTTACCAGGAACAGGTAATGGCAGTGGCTCAAAAGGTTGCTGGTTATACCTTGGGGCAAGCAGATTTACTTCGCCGAGCCATGGGTAAAAAGAAACCAGAAGAACTCGAAAAGCAGTTCGAGGTCTTTTCAAACGGAATGAAGTCAAATGGCTTCTCGGTCGGGGCAATCAAGGCCCTGTGGGATACGCTTTTGCCATTTGCCGATTACGCCTTCAACAAAGCGCACTCTGCAGGATACGGAGTACTCAGCTACTGGACGGCGTACCTAAAAGCTAATTACCCTGCGGAATACATGGCCGCTCTGCTCACTTCTGTCGGTGACTCTAAAGACAAGCTTGGGGTTTATCTAAATGAGTGTCGTCGAATGGGAATTCGGGTTCTTCCGCCAGATGTCAACCAATCCATTGACGTCTTTGCTGCGGTTGGAGACGACATTCGATTTGGCTTAGCGGCTATCAGAAATGTGGGACAGAACGTAGTTGACGGAATAGTTCAAACTAGAGAGCCGCAGTTTACTTCGTTCGAGGATTATCTAAAGCGCGCTCCGGCTATCGCCTGCACTAGAAGAGTGGTCGAGTCTCTGATCAAGGCTGGAGCTTTTGACTCAATGTCCAACACCAGGCGGTCTCTATTCGCCATTCACGAGGAAGCAATCGAGTCGGTTGCCGTTGTGAAAAAAGAAGCAGCCAGTGGACAAATGGACTTATTTGGCGATCTCATGCAGGACTCAACGTCTATTCAAATTCCTGACCTACCTGAATGGACAAAGCGTGACCTGCTTGCCCATGAGCGTGAAATGCTTGGGCTGTATGTTTCAGATCATCCGCTAGCTGGAATGGAAGCGGAGCTCATGCGTTTTTCAGACATGGGGACTGCATCTCTTCGCGATAGCGACATAGCCGACGGAGAAACCGTTACATTAGCGGGTCTAATAACGCAGGTTCAACATCGAATTGCACGTTCGTCTGGCAACCAATACGCCCAGATTACTTTGGAGGATTTCTCTGGAGAGATTTCCGTAATGTTTATGGGTAAGACCTATCAGCAATATCGTGAATTGCTGGTTGAAGATCTAACGGTAACAATTCGTGGCCGAATTACTAGACGAGATGAAGAAGTTGTTCTGCAGGGATTCTCGATAGAAACTATCGACCCCGGTCGCGACCGCGGCGGAGTGCTGCAACTAAGTCTCACCGAAGCCATGGCTACTCGAGAGAAATTGATGGAACTTGCAAACATCCTTGAAGCACATCCGGGGCCTGTGGAGGTCCAGGTGAAGCTCACTGCTCCAGCAGGCGTCAGTCATTTCATGTTGCCTCAACGCGTGAAGGTAGGCCAAGATCTTTTTGGTGAACTAAAGGCACTACTTGGCCCAGAGGCAGTTGTTTAGAAGTTATCGCTGAGTTTTTGGCCGATTGTGTGCCAGGCCCGTTGGAAGTAAACAAGCGGTGATGAGGGTATTCGATTCATCTGCGCTTGATTTACCGAGATAACTAGCACCGCATTAGCTTCAATTTCAAATCTCTGTCTCACTTCGCCAATGAGAATCGAGGGGCATTCATCAAATATTGGAAGGCCATGAGGGCCAACTCGCTCGTTGTCGTTAAATCTCATTTCACGTGGACCAGCTAGCCTCTTCGCCAGCTCGAATGTCTCAGAGTCGAGCGTGTGAAGAGCAACCTTGGCCCCAATTTGAAGATGCTGATAGCTAGAAGAACCTTGGGAAATGTTTATCGAAACCAGGGGAGGGTTTGAACCGAGAGAAGTTACAGACGACGCTGTGAAGCCGATGGGTGCACCCGCAGAATCTAACGCGGTAAGGATTGCGATTCCACTGGCGTGGTTGCGAAAAACTGCCTTAAGAGCGTCCTCACCCTGGAGCTCGAAGTTGCCTGCTGAGTTATTCATTCCTCAGATAAGGTTAGGGCATCAAAATCCCATCTGAGGTTGTTGTGAGAAGACTGGTCTGGAAGGGCGAAATCACCGCCAACAGCGTGGCCTCGGCATTGCCTAGAGCAAGACAGTCAGATCCGAAAATCGAACAAAAAGTTCGGGACTTACTAGCAGACGTCCAACTAAACGGAAGCGATGCATTATCCAAGCAAGCTCTTGAATTTGATGGGGTCCTGCCACAATCTATTCGCGTGCCACAGTCGGTATTGGATCAGGCTCTTGCTGAATTTGATCCTCTGCTTGAATCCGCTATCCAGGAATCAATTCGCAGAGTTCGTCTCGTTTCGCAGGAACAGCTGCCAGGCAACATAACTAGCAACGTAACTATTGGTGGTTCTGTGGAGTTGCGGTTCAAGCCTGTTGATTCAGTTGGCGTTTACGTTCCTGGTGGCAAGGCTGTTTACCCATCCAGCACGATCATGAATGTTGTTCCGGCCCAGGTGGCGGGAGTTAAGAGAATTGCTTTAGCCTCACCCGCCCAAAAAACAAATGGCGGACTTCCCGATAAAACTGTTCTCGCCACCGCCGCACTTTTGGGAATTACAGAGGTTTATGCAATCGGTGGGGCTGGGGCAGTTGCTGCTTTCGCTTACGGAGTTGAAGACCTTTCACTTGAGCCCGTGCAGATGATTACAGGCCCTGGCAACATCTATGTCGCGACTGCCAAGCAACTGTTGAGATCGGTTGTTGCTATTGATTCTGAGGCCGGGCCAACCGAGATCATGGTGATCGGAGATGAGACCGCAAATCCGGCCTGGATAGCAGCTGATTTAATCTCGCAAGCAGAGCACGATGAAAATGCGGCTTCCATACTTCTTGCAACTACTTCAGAGCTAATTGATCAAGTAGAACAAGAATTGCAAAAGCAAGTAAAGGTTGCGGCTAATCAAGCCAGAGTGTTAGCAGCATTGGAAGGTCCCCAATCGGTGCTGGTTCTTGTCGATAGTTTGGACGTAGCGGCTGCAGTGGCAAATGAATATGCAGCTGAACATCTCTCGTTACAGACTTTGAAAGCAAGAGAGCTTTCGACATTAATCTCAAACGCGGGTGCGATCTTTATTGGCAGCTACGCACCCGTTAGCCTGGGCGACTATCTTGCAGGCTCGAACCATGTCTTGCCAACAGGGGCGCAAGCCAAGAGGTCCGCCGGCCTAGGAGTGTTTAGCTTTCTGCGCCCGCAGCAAGTTGTGGAATTTGATGCACCTGCCTTGGCTGAGGTCACAGAGAAGCTTGAAATTTTCTCAAACTCCGAAGGTCTACCTGGGCATGGTGAGGCGGCCCGCATTAGATTTAAGCCTTAATGCATTGTCCATTTTGTAGGCACTCTGACTCCCGAGTCATTGACTCCAGGACGTCTGACGACGGAGCATCAATCCGACGAAGACGGCAATGCCCTGAATGCCAAAAACGATTCACGACCGTTGAAACCGCTTCCTTGATGGTTACAAAACGTTCCGGGGCAACTGAGCCATTTAGCCGAGACAAAGTCATTGCAGGCGTGCGCAAAGCATGTCAGGGGAGACCAGTAACGGATGCTGACCTCGCACTCCTAGCTCAACAGGTTGAAGAAACACTTCGATCAACCGGGGCTGCGAGTATTGATGCACAAGAAATTGGTCTCGCAATTCTCGATCCCCTAAAGGAACTGGATCAAGTCGCTTTCATGCGCTTCGCCAGCGTGTATCAAGCGTGGGACTCCTTGGACGACTTCAACCGAGCTATTGAAGAGCTGCGCGGTTGATGTACCGATTTCTGTTTAATCTTGTTTTTAGAAAACTAGATCCTGAGCTTGCACACTCCCTTGGGGCTGGGGTAATTCAATTGTCTGCTTTCCTTCCTGTTAGGAAACGATCCGGCCAGGTTGAAGTAGCGGGACTTCAATTTACAAACCGAATCGGCATGGCAGCAGGCTTTGATAAGAATGCAAAATTGGTTCGCGGACTCTACAAACTAGGTTTTGGTCATGTTGAAATTGGAACTGTCACTCCAAAACCACAAGCAGGGAACGAGAAACCTAGGCTTTTCAGGCTCATAGAGCTTCGTGCACTTATCAATCGAATGGGCTTCAACAATGATGGCGTTGAGGCTATTGCGAAACGCCTAAATCGGCTACGCTCGCGCACCGACGCTCTTCCAATAATTGGAGTAAACATTGGAAAGAATAAGGCAACCCCGGCTGAACGGGCAGCAGAAGATTACGAGTATTGCGCCAGAGAACTAGGACCCTTCTCTGACTATCTAGCAGTGAATGTCTCAAGTCCGAATACGCCTGGGCTGCGAGATTTACAACAAGTTGAATCTCTGAAACCGATTCTTCAGGCAGTTATTGGGAGTGCGGGCGGAAAGCCAGTCTTCGTGAAGATTTCACCAGATTTATCCGATAGCGATGCATTATCAATCGCAGAGCTCATAAATGAATTGAACCTTGCCGGAGTCATCTCGTGCAATACAACCGTGAGTAGACCTAGCTCGAACGAGAAGTACATATCTGAACAAGGTGGGCTTTCGGGTCCACCGCTCGGCCAACGCTCTAAAGATTTATTGAAGCTTCTTCGTGGAGCGTTGCCGAACAAAGCAATTATCTCTGTTGGAGGAATCGAGACCGCACTTGACGTTAGTGAGAGGCTCAACCTCGGCGCAGACTTGGTTCAGGGGTACACAGGTTTTGTGTACTTTGGTCCGAGCTGGCCAAAGCTTTTGACTAAGGGCGCGTAGGCGGCGATTGAGTCAATTCTGGGTCTCTGACAATTGAGTCGCTCAGGATTTCATCAATCTTCTTCATCACATCAGCTGAAAGCTTCACGCCTGCTGCCTTGGAGTTCTCAGTTATCTGTTCAGGCTTTGATGCTCCAACAATTGCTGCTGCAACGTTCTGGTTTTGTAGAACCCAGGCGATTGCCAGCTGTCCCATTTCAAGACCCAGGTCCGCGGCGATTGGCCTCAAATTCTGCACTTTTGTTAGGACATCATCCGACATGAACTTTTCGATTATTGACGAAGTCTTTGGATCGGCAGCTCTGGATCCTGCCGGGGCGTTGGCACCAGGTAGGTACTTTCCGGTTAGTACGCCCTGGGCAATCGGCGACCAAACAATTTGGGATAGTCCAAGTTCCTGAGACGTTGGAATTACTTTCTCTTCAATTACCCTCCACAGCATCGAATACTGCGGCTGATTGGAGATGAGTTGGAACCCAAGTTGATCAGCAAGTTTCTTACCTGCTCTAATCTGTTCCGCATTCCACTCCGATACACCTATGTAGTGAACTTTTCCTTGCCGAACTAGATCCGCAAAAGCCTGCATCGTCTCCTCAAGCGGTGTTTCATAGTCGAAACGATGTGCCTGGTAGAGGTCGATATAATCTGTTTGAAGTCGCTTGAGCGAACCGTGAAGGGCTTCAAAAATGTGCTTCCTGGATAGTCCTACATCATTTGGACCTTTTTCCGCGACCGGCCAGTAAACCTTAGTGAAGATTTCAATCCCTTCACGACGTTGGCCTTTGAGTGCGGTTCCCATGACTACTTCTGCAGCTTGATTGGCATAAACATCTGCGGTGTCATAGGTGGTGATGCCAGCATCAAGGGCCGCATGCACTGTCTTGATGGCTTGATTGTCTTCAACTTGTGAAGCGTGGGTTAGCCAGTTTCCATAAATTATTTCTGAGACTTTGAGTCCAGAGTTACCTAAATAGCGAAATTCCACTTTTTCTCCCTAAAATTTTTGAAATCTAGATACTTGCGGTTTTGGAATTCTGAGCGATCTCATTTGGATAGATCGCATAGCCGCATACCAAGCAATTCCCTGTTCCAAGTTTTCTTGTCCAAACTTGATTGCTACCTTCTTTTTAGTAGATTTTCCGACCAGGGTTGCATCTAATGCAACGATCCCGAACAGTCCCCACATTGCAAACAGAGCAATGACTTGCAAGATAAAAGAATCAATAAAAGTCATGAAAACTACAATGAAAAGCATTGGTAAGACAAGCTCACCTGCTGTAAAGCGAGCATCAACCAGGTCTCTGGCGAATCGGCGTTGTGGGCCTTTGTCCCGAGCACTGAGGTAGCGTTCATCGCCAGCCATCATGCCTTCACGAATCTGCTGGCGCTGAATTCGAACTTTTTCTTTATCAGCTCTTTTTGCTTCCTTAGATCGATCTCCGACCAGGGGCTTCTTTCTGGCCTTCTCACGCTCTTTACGAGTAGGAGTTGGTTTTCCCTTGCCTTGGTTTGAACTTTGTTCGGACATCGGCACCTTTCAAGCTTCTGCCACTAGATTACTGCCATGTCCTTTAGTGAAATTTCTCTAGATGCTGATTTGGTAGCAAAGAGCTCAGGCTGGTGCAGGGATCAGTTTCCTGATGCCGTTACTACGCTCTCAAAACTCGTCAGGATTCCTGGAATTGCCTGGCCGGCATTTGACCCTGCCTATTTGGAGCAATCTGCCCAGGCTGTGGCAGACGAGCTGTCTAGCATCGGATTCTTTGATTTCGTTGATGTTCGACGTTCGAAGAAACCAAATGGCGAGAATGGGGCGCCTGCAGTTCTAGCTAGGAGGCAAGGCGACCCTGAAGCGCCACATGTTTTGCTTTATGCGCATCATGACGTGCAACCACCAGGTGAGCGTGACCTTTGGGAGAGTGAGCCCTTCGAAGTTTCCAAGCGAGGAGATCGTTTATTTGGTCGGGGAGTGGCAGATGATAAGGCAGGAATTGTTACTCACCTCTACGCGCTCAGAGGGCTCAAAAACCTCGCAGACCAACTCCGCATAGGCGTCACGGTGTTCATTGAAGGAGAGGAAGAAGCTGGATCAGAGTCCTTCCAAAATTTCCTAGCTGACAACCTGGCGGATTTGCGGGCAGACCTGATTGTGGTGGCTGATAGTGGCAACTGGTCCACTGAGGTGCCAGCTCTGACAACGAGTCTTCGCGGGGTTGTCTCCCAAACCTTCACCGTAAAGACCCTAGATCACGCTTTACACTCCGGGATGTACGGTGGCCCGCTGCCCGATGCAATGAGCGCCATGGTCATTCTTCTTTCGACTCTCTTGGACAAAAATGGCGATGTTTCGATATCAGGACTCAAGTCCGACCCAACCCATGGACCAGAGGTTAGCGAAGAACAGCTAGCTGCCGAGTCAGGGCTTTTGCCTGGAGTTGGTCGAATTGGGACGAAGCCCATCACGCAACAAATTTGGGGAGAACCCGCAGTGACTGTAATTGGCTTGGATTTTCCATCTGTTGCGATTTCTTCCAATACGGCCCAGCCACAGGTGACTGCAAGAGTCTCGCTCAGATTAGCTCCCAGCGAGGATCCCAGCAGGGGTCTGGAGCTGCTCAAGAAACACCTGGTTGACAATGCACCATTTGGTGCATTGGTGGAGTTTGGCCACTCCGAACAAGGGCCTGGCTACTTTGCCAAGAAGGGTTGGGCCTCCCAGCTATCTCACAGCATACTTTCAGCTGTTTGGCCTCAACCCTCGGTGGACATTGGAGTTGGCGGTTCCATACCCTTCATTTCTCACTTTGCCGAGGCCTTCCCTGAGGCTGAAATCCTGGTCACCGGGGTAGAGGATCCGGACTCCAGGGCTCACAGTCCGAATGAGAGCCAACACCTGCCAACTCTGGAGAGAGCCATAACGGCAGAAACCCTGCTTTTGTTGCATGGGAATCTGTTGCGCCGGAAGTAGTTAAACTATCTATGGAGGACAAAAATGACTGAAGTAATGACCCATGGCGTAAAGCTGACAGAGACAGCCGTCAGCAAGGTCAAGAACCTTCTGCAAGCTGAAGGTAGAGAAGATCTGCGCTTGAGAGTTGCTGTCCAGCCTGGTGGCTGCTCAGGGCTCATTTACCAGCTGTTCTTCGATGAGACGCTCGAAGAGAGTGACGCCGTTGTTGATTTTGGGGGAGTAGAGGTCGTCGTTGACCCAATGAGTGTCCCCTATCTTGATGGAGCCTCCATTGATTTTGAAGACACCATTCAGAAGCAGGGTTTCACCATTGACAATCCAAATGCGAGCGGCTCTTGCGCTTGCGGCGACTCCTTTAGCTAAATAGGCGCAATCTGAAACCCTGTGCCAGATTTCAGGGTAAAATAGCCAAAGACCTAAAAACAAAAGGATTTTGAATTGGCTAATCGGCGTCGAAAACTGGCTCTGGTCAGTCTTTTCTCAACTCTTGCCCTAGTTCTTGCCGGTTGCACCCCAGAGGTTCAGCGCGGGTTCCTGCCTGATTCTGCCGGAGTAACCAATCACACCGATCGAATCATTGGTCTTTGGACAACATCATGGATTGTTTTGCTTTTGGTCGGAGTCGTTGCCTGGGGCCTCATGGCTTGGGCACTAATTGTTTACCGTCGACGCAAAGGCGAAACAGGCCTTCCACCTCAACTTCGTTACAACATGCCGATCGAGGCTTTGTTTACGGCAATTCCGCTGATCCTGGTTCTAGGGTTCTTTGCCTTCACTGCTCGAGACACTGCCGCTATCGAAGCGAAAATTGAAAACCCAGATGTTCACATCGAAGTTATTGGCAAACAGTGGAGCTGGGACTTCAACTACGTAGATGCGAATGTTTACTATTCCGGCATACAGGCTCAGTTCACAGGCACAGAAGAGAACATCATGGAAACTCTTCCAACTCTTTATCTGCCAGTTGGAAAATCGGTGCAAATTGATCTCTCATCACGCGATGTGATTCATAGTTTTTGGGTTGTTGAGTTTCTTTACAAGAAAGACATGTTTCCAGCCAAGACCAACCACATGTACTTCACGCCTTTGAAAGAAGGAACTTACGTTGGTAAGTGTGCGGAGCTTTGCGGGGAGTACCACTCAATGATGCTTTTCAATGTCAAGGTAGTTTCACAAGCGGAGTATGAAGCTCATCTTGCGAGCTTGGCAGCTAAGGGCAACGTGGGGCAGCTTTCCACGGAGTATGACAGAAACCAGAATCTTCCTGGTGGCGACCCAGAGATAAGAGGCTAATCGTGGCAACCATTACTCAAACCTCCAATCCAACTTCCTTCACTCCGAAGCGAAGCAAGGGTGAGATTCTGGTTGACTGGCTTACCACTACCGATCACAAGAAAATCGGTTACCTGTACCTCATAACCTCTTTCATTTATTTCCTGATTGCAGGAGTGATGGCTCTAGTAATCAGAGCGCAGCTAACACTTCCTGGTTTAGACATCGTTGCAACCAAAGAACAGTACAACCAGCTGTTTACGATGCACGGAACCATCATGCTCTTGATGTTTGCAACGCCGCTTTTTGCTGGCTTTGCGAACGTGCTAATGCCTGTTCAGATTGGGGCACCTGACGTTGCTTTCCCGAGACTAAACGCAATCGCATATTGGTTCTTCAACTTTGGTTCCTTTATCGCCGTATCGGGCTTCTTTACGCCACAAGGTGCAGCATCTTTTGGTTGGTTTGCTTATGCGCCGCTTTCCAACACAACATTCTCGCCTGGCATCGGAGGAGACCTATGGGTGTTTGGATTGGCGCTTAGCGGTTTTGGAACAATTCTTGGCGGTGTTAACTTCATCACAACAATCATCACCATGCGTGCACCAGGTATGACGATGTGGAGAATGCCAATCTTCACTTGGAACACTCTTGTCACTTCAATTTTGGTGATCATGTGCTTCCCGCCTCTTGCTGCAGCACTGTTTGCCTTGGGGGCTGACCGACGATTCGGTGCCCACATTTTTGATCCGGAAAACGGTGGCGCGATGCTGTGGCAACACCTGTTCTGGTTCTTCGGTCATCCAGAGGTATACATTTTGGCGCTGCCGTTCTTTGGAATCGTCTCGGAGATATTCCCGGTTTTTAGTCGCAAGCCGATCTTTGGTTACAAGACGTTGGTCTACGCGACTATCGCGATTGCTGCTCTTTCCATGACCGTGTGGGCTCACCACATGTATGTCACTGGCCAGGTACTTCTTCCATTCTTTGCTTTCACAACAATGTTGATTGCAGTTCCAACCGGAGTGAAGATATTCAACTGGATTGGAACAATGTGGCGAGGGTCAATTACCTTCGAAACACCAATGGTTTTTGCTCTTGGCTTCCTAGTCAGCTTTGTATTCGGTGGACTAACTGGAGTAATCCTTGCTTCACCTGCACTTGATTTCCACCTCTCTGACACTTACTTCGTGGTGGCTCACTTCCACTACGTGGTGTTCGGAACCGTGGTGTTTGCGATGTTCGCAGGCTTCTACTTCTGGTGGCCAAAGTTCACCGGCAAGATGCTGAATGAGCGTCTTGGGCACATCCACTTCTGGATTCTCTTCATCGGCTTCCACACAACCTTCCTAGTTCAACACTGGCTGGGAGTAATGGGTATGCCAAGACGTTATGCAACATACCTCCCCGAGGATGGCTTCACTGAGTTGAACATCATTTCGACACTCGGAGCTGTTCTGTTGGCGGTATCCATGATTCCGTTCTTCTGGAATGTTTGGATTACCTACCGCCACGGAGTGAAGGTTGAACTGAAAGACCCTTGGGGCTATGGAAGATCACTGGAATGGGCTACCGAGTCTCCGTTCCCGCGACACAACTTCCACTCGATTCCGAGAATTAGATCTGAGTCGCCTGCTTTCGACTTAAACCACCCAGAGTATGCGGCTCCAGAGGCTAAGGCTGCCTACCGTGAAGAGGGCAGAGTCTAATGAGGACAAACATTGTCATTCTGCTTGTAATGGCTGCGTACTTCACAGTTGCTGACATTGCCTATGCGATTTGGACCTACCTAGATACTGGTGTTGTGGAGCCGATTGGAACAGCTGCCATGGCTCTACTGGTTGTTCTTTCTATCTTTATTGCCTTCTATCTCTATAGCGGCATGCGCAGAACAGCAACCTTGCCGGAAGATCGTGACGACGCAAACATCGAGGACGATGCCGGAGAGATCGGCTTCTTTAGTCCTTGGTCATGGTGGCCGTTTATGATTGGCGCCTCCTCAGCAGTGGCCTTTGCTGGCTTAGCTGTTGGCTGGTGGCTCTTTATTGTCGCTGTTCCGTTTGCCCTCGTCGGCGTGGTTGGTTTCGTGTTTGAATACGACCGACTCGCTCACGCTCACTAATCCCAACATTTTCACAGTATTTGGTGTTAGTCTTCTGTGCTGCCCATTGGGCTAGAACATAGAAAACTAAACAAGGGGATGATCGGTTTCGACACTGCAAAGCTTGCGGGAAAGAAGCGGGTCGAGGATGCACAGTTATCTCGTAAACGCTCTGTGTAACTTATAGGTGCCAATACAAAGCGCGCCGATTTCGCCCTAGCTGCTTAAGCTAGCCCCGAAATCCGTCTGCCTGGGTTTGATTTCGTCCCAGTAACAGGCGTCATCTAGAAATCTTGCTTCTCTGGTTGGTTGGTGGCCAGAGCGGGACACTTTCACTAACTGGGCTGGTCGGCGTAGTTGCTCTCGACAAATTCCGCAGCCGAGTAGAACGCCCTAGAGAGCTACACCCGTAGAAGAGTCTCGTTCTCTGCTGTGGACCCGGGTTCAATTCCCGGCATCTCCACAAATAAATAAGGCCCCAGGTTCCCCTGAGGCCTTATTTGCTTTAACTATTTATCGCTTGCTCTTCAGCGCCTTTGGCTTGCGCTTAGGCTGCTCCTCAATGGCAGGGGAGTGGTCAGCGTGAGCGATTTCGTATTCCGCCTTTGAAACTGGAGCAATCCTGTCCTCAAAGTAAATACGGGAAAGCACTGCGCGAATCTTTGTGCCAATTGTGATCTTGCCGTCCTTGTTAGGGCGAGGCATGATCGGCTCATAGTCCTTGAAGTCAACGAGTTTCCATAGTTCGTACTTGTCAACTGGTTCATGGACTTCAATGTATTCACCGTGCGGCAAGCGAACTACTCGACCTGTCTCTCGTCCGTGCAGCACAATCTCACGATCCTTGCGTTGCAGGGCCAGACAGGTTCTCTTGGTGATCCAATAGGCCATGACTGGACCAAGAATCAACAGGATCTGCATTGCCACTAGGACGTGGTTTAGCGACATCTGGAAGAAGATTGCAATGAGGTCTGTCGATGCAGCAGCCCACAGAATCGCATAGAAGACAACACCTGCAGCACCAATTGCGGTCCTAGTCGGGGCGTTGCGTGGACGGTCAAGCACGTGGTGCTCTCTCTTGTCGCCAGTCACCCAAGCTTCGATGAAGGGGTAAGCGGCAACTAATGCCAAGAACACCAATGACACGATAATTGGCAGCATCACACCCATCGGAATTACATATCCAAAAATTGCAATGTCAAGGTGGCCAGGAGCCAATCGAAGAGCTCCATCGAGCCAACCGATGTACCAGTCAGGCTGAGTACCTGCTGAAACAGGGGATGGGTCATACGGCCCATAGTTCCAAATCGGGTTGATCGTGAAAGTAGCGGAGATTGCCGCAATCACACCAAATACCAAGAAGAAGAATCCGCCTGCCTTGGCAACGTAAACAGGCATTAGCGGGTAGCCAACTACGTTGGCGTCGCTGCGACCAGGCCCTGGATAGTGGGTGTGCTTGTGAACAATCACCATCATCAGGTGGAAGGCCAACAGAGCAATGATTAGTGCGGGGATAATCATGATGTGCAAGCTGTAAAGACGCGCGATTACTTCTGTTCCGGGGAACTCTCCGCCAAACAAGCCAGAGGAAATCGCCGGACCAATTACTGGCACGCCCTTGATCATTCCATCAATAATTCTCAAACCGTTACCTGATAGCAGGTCGTCTGGCAGGGAGTAGCCGGTGAAGCCAGCTGCCATACCAAGGATGAATAGCAAGAATCCAACAACCCAGTTCAGCTCTCTTGGCTTGCGGAATGCTCCGGTGAAAAACACTCGCAGCATGTGAAGACCAGCGGCGGCCATGAAAACTAGAGCCGCCCAGTGATGGATCTGTCGCATGAGCAAACCACCACGGATGTCAAAGCTGATGTCAAGAGACGATGCATAAGCAACTGTCATCTCAGCGCCCTTGAGAGGTGCGTAGCTTCCGTCGTAGTAGGTGTGAGCCATCGAGGGCTGGAAGAAGAATGTTAGAAATGTTCCAGAGATGATCAGAATCACAAAGGAATACATCGCGACTTCACCGAGCATGAAGCTCCAGTGATCAGGGAAGACCTTGCGACCGAAGTTCTTTAGAACAGTGCCGACGGTCAGGCGCTCGTCAATGTAATTGGCTGCTTTACCTAGGGCTGTCTTTGGCTCAGTAGTAGAACTCATTTTCTATTTCCTCATGTCCCAGAACGAAGGGCCAACTGGCTCAAGGAAGTCGCTTTGAGCAACTAGATATCCCTCATCATCAACTGTGATTGGCAGCTGGGGGAGAGGGCGAGCAGCAGGACCGAATATAACCTTGCAGTGGTCTGCCAGGTCAAAGGTTGACTGGTGGCAAGGGCAAAGCAGGTGATGCGTGTGCTGCTCATAAAGTGCAACTGGGCAGCCCACGTGGGTGCAGATCTTGGAGTAAGCAACGATTCCGTCGTAACTCCAAGAAGCCTTGGCTGGATCCTCTTTGAGATCGCCTGGATTTACTCTGACGAGCAAAACAGCAGCCTTAGCCTTTTCCTCCAGTTTGTGTTCTTCTAATTCACTAAGGCCTTCCGGAATAACGTGGAAGACCGAGCCAATAGTGACTTCGGAAGCTTTGATTGGAATACCAGTCGGGTCTCTGGTTAAGCGAGTACCTGGTGCCCACATAGTTCTCTTCAGTGTGTCGCCAACCACTGGACCTAGGTCACCAAAAATTACAACCGCAGGGATTGGGAAGAATGCTAAAGCGCCGTATAGCGTTCTGCGAATCAACTTGCGACGACTGAAACCAGATTCACCATCTGCGAGCTTAACAATTTCGATTGCTTGCGCTCGAGCCTCATCAGTGCTGCGAGCAGTGTGACGCTCTTCGGAAACTTCATTGTCCGGCATCAGAGTTTTTGCCCAGTGCACTGCACCAAAACCAATACCTAATAGCGACAAAGCCATGCCGATACCCATCCAGAATGTGTTGTTTCTGGTCGCACTTAGGTCGCCTTCTACAATCGGGAATGCAAAGAATCCCCAAACTGCAATTACAGCGCCGATCATGCTGATGATGAACATTGCTGATACTTGGCGTTCAGCATTTCGAGCGTGGTGTTCGCTCTTGTCGGTCATTCTCTCGCGGTGTGGCTCAAGACCAGGATCTGCAATTGGACGAACAATGTTTGTGGCACTGCCTGCGGTGTACTTCTCTAGATCGCTCATTAGTTTGCCTTTGCTCCGAGCCAAACTGTGATGGCGATGATGAAACCAATTCCAAATATCCAAGTGAAGAGACCTTCTGCCACTGGACCAATTGAACCTAGTTCGTAGCCGCCAACTGATTCAAAATCTTCTACATACTTCAAATAAGAAATGATGTCTTTTTTGTCTTCAGGAGTCAGGTTTGCATCACTGAAAACTGGCATGTTCTGCGGGCCCGTAACCATGGCTTCATAGATGTGTTTCTCCGATACGCCTTGAAGACCAGGTGCGAACTTGCCCTCAGTCAAAGCACCACCGGCGCCAACGGCGTTGTGACACATCGCGCAGTTAATTCTGAATAACTCACCACCATGGGTGACATCACCATCAGTTCGCAAAAATTCTTCTGCTGGAATTGCCGGTCCAGGTGCAAGTGATGCTACGTATGCAGCCATCGCAAGAATTTGCTCTTCAGTGAACTGGACAGGTTTTTTGTAAAGCTGTGGTCCAGATGCTTGACCGGGCATACGTCCGGTACCAACTTGGAAATCAACAGATGCTGCACCAACACCGATAACGCTTGGGCCACCAATCGCACCCTCGCCATTGGTTCCGTGACAGCTAGCGCAGTTAGCAAGGAAAAGTTTTCTTCCTTCAGAAATTTGTTCAGGAGATCCAAACTCAGCTTGGTATGTCTGAGTTGCTGCAGCGTAACCGCCACCAGAAAGTATTAGACCAAGGAAGATCACAACTCCGAGTGCCCAAGGGCGACGACGCATTGGTTTCTGATTCAACTGACTCTCCATTTTTATTTCAACACGTAAATCACTAGGAACAAACCAATCCATACCACGTCCACGAAGTGCCAGTAGTAGGAAGTGACAATCGCGCTAGTTGCTTCGCGATGTCCAAAATTCTTAGCTGCGTATGCTCGACCGATCACAATCAAGAATGCAATTAACCCACCAGTTACGTGAAGAGCGTGAAAACCAGTCGTCAAATAAAAAGCTGAACCATAAGAGTTTGAGCTGAGGGTGATGCCCTCACTTATCAGCATCGCGTATTCCCACACCTGGCCGGATACGAAAATTGCACCGAGAATGTATGTCAGGAAGAACCACTCAACCATTCCCCATTTCACTGGAGACCAGCCCGTGCGCTTGGCTTGCATTCGTTCTGCCGCGAAAACACCAAACTGGGCAGTGAATGAAGAAGAAACCAAAATCAGAGTGTTTATAAGTGCAAACGGAACGTTAAGAATCTGAGTGTCATTAGCCCAAAGATCTGGTGCGCCTGCTCGTAGCGAGAAGTACATGGCAAACAGACCAGCGAAGAACATAACCTCGCTGCCAAGCCAAACAATGGTGCCAACGCTGGTCGCGTTGGGACGCTGAATGGTCAAAGGAGCTACTGAAGAGGGTGCGGACATGACTCAATTCTAACTTGCAAATTTCCCTCAGATGCCCGAATTTACGCGGTTTTTACGAATCTTTATACGCAGGCACAAAATTTCAAGCAATAGACTTTTACAATGAGCGCATACAGCTGGGCAAATGTTTTGAGTTTCCTGCTAGCAGGGGAGGACCTGCAAAAGGAACAAGCCAGCTGGGCCATGCGCCAAATCATGTCGGGTGAAGCGACTCCATCACAAATCGGTGCTTTCATGTTGGCCTTGCGAGGCAAAGGTGAAACCGTTGAAGAACTCGCTGGCCTAGTCGATGTGATGCTCGAGAATTCTCTGCTGCTCGAAACCGGCAGCGATGCCATTGACATTGTGGGAACCGGGGGAGACCTCCAAGGAACAGTCAACATCAGTTCAATGGCCTCGATAGTTGCGGCCAGTTGTGGCGTTCCAGTTCTCAAGCACGGATCGCGGTCGGCTTCAGGTAAAACCGGATCCTCAGAAATGCTGGAGGTGCTGGGGATCAGGCTTGATTTGGCCCCTCAGCAGGTCACAGAAGTCTTCAAGCGAGTAGGCATAACCTTCTTCTTCGCACCCGTTTTTCACCCCGCTATGAGGCATGTAGCCCCAATCCGAAAGGAATTAGGAGTCCCAACAACCTTCAACTTTCTAGGACCCTTGGCAAACCCTGCCCAGCCAATCGCGACGGCCTTGGGGGTAGCAAATGAAGCCATAGCCCCACTGATGGCCCAGGAAATGGCAAATCGAGGGAGAACTGCCCTGGTTTTTAGGTCAAAAGACGGCCTTGACGAGCTTTCTTCCACATCTACCAACCAAATTTGGCAGGTCAGTGGAGGCAAAGTTTCATATTGCGAACTGAATTCGACTGATTTGGGGATAGAGGGTGCTGCGATGGACCAACTCAAGGGGGGAGACGCTCAGCACAATGCCCAAGTAGCAAGCAAGCTACTAGCCGGCGATGATTTTGCAAACTCCAAACAGATTGGCGATGTAGTCGCTCTAAACGCCGCTGCAGGCCTTGTTGCATATCAGCTGGCTAAAGACCCAAACCTGTCGGAAAAATCGATTCTGGATCGCTTTCAAGGAGCTATTCAAGCGACTCAGCCGGCAATAGCCAACGGCCAGGCCCACCAAAAACTAGTGGCCTGGGCTGCGGCCACTCAGCAGTTTTAGGCATCTCGGCGGGGAAGGGTCCCCAAAAACTTAGTTGACATAATGTTTATTATCGGCACTCTGTCTGTACCGACAACCCTGCTCACAGAGGCCAAATCAGGTCTCCTTGATGGCCTACACCCTGCCATCGCGATCAGCCAGTTTGAATAGGCGCAGGCCCAGTTGGTTTAGGTAGCCAATTCCGAGGGCAAATATCAAAGTTCCTTCGCGCACTTGGCCACCCAGCAAGAAGCCAACAATAACGACCAGGACTTCAACTGAGCTTCTTGAGATCCAGAATGGGATTTTGGCCCTTTCGGCAATTCCAAACATCAGTCCATCTCGGGGGCCTTTTCCCATGCCACAAGAGATATACATGCCGGTGGCAAATGAAATAACCACCATGCCAAGCAAGAACATTGCCACTTTGAGCGGATAGCTATCGGGCGTTGGCAGATAATAAAGAGCCAAATCTGCAAACAAACCGACCAAAATTGCGTTTGAAATAGTGCCAATTCCTGGCTTAACTTTCAATGGAATCCACAGGAGCAATACAAAAACGCTGACTACCACGGTTGAAACACCGAAGGTGAGTCCTGATTGCACGCTGATTCCCTGAGCTAGAACGTCCCACGGCGCAATTCCAATAGCTGCATCAACTGTTAGCGCGACACCAATTCCGTAAATGAACAGGCCGGCATAGAGTTTTGCCAACCGAATTACAAAATTAGACTGAAGCACCGCTAAATGTTACTGGGAGGAAGAGCAAACGGTGGTCAAACCATATTTCTCACCCCCCAAACCTAGGGTCTTTGCACATAGAGGATTGGCAGATCCGCTTGATCTCGACGAGAACACAATCGAAGCATTCGCAGCCGCGCTAGAGCACGGCGCCACACACCTCGAATCCGATACCCAAGCTACTCGTGACGGACACGCAGTTATGTTTCACGACGCTGATCTGCGACGTGTTGCAGGAGTCGATGCAACAGTCTCTGAGCTAACCCTTAGCGAAATAAGAGAAATTCGTCTCAGCAAGGGTGGCAGGATTCCAACATTGGTAGACACTCTCTCCCACTTCCCTGCTGCATTCTTTAACCTAGACATAAAAACAAAAGCCGCTATTGAACCAACTATTGATGCGATAGAGAAAACTCAGGCGCATACGCGAGTCCTGGTGTCATCATTTTCAAATCCAACCCGCAAAGCAGCACTCAGGAAATTCACACAACCGGTCGCAACTAGCGCCTCGGCTTCAGTCGCAATTGCAGCTTGGGTGAGCCACAAGTGGTTGCTCGGAATAGGTTTCAACCGCATTGTCGATGGCGTCGACGCACTACAGGTTCCGACAAATCTGGGCTTTATTAGGTTTGCCGACAAAGCGTTTATCGATCGGATTCGCAGCCAGCAAAAAGAAATCCATTTTTGGACCATCAATGAGATCAATGAGATGCAAGAACTGCTCCAACTTGGAGCCGATGGCATTGTCACCGATCGCGTTGATCTCTTCAAAGCTGGGTAAAGCCTGAGAGTTCATTAAAAAGGGGATTTACCACTCCCCCTGATTTGTTCTCTCTCAAAAGGAGTGCAAATGACTGAATCCATGCGGGGAATGCGATTAGGTTCGCAGTCGATGGAACGTGAAGACGGCGTCGAGCTTGCATTGCGCAGAAATGTCTCCTATCGCTGTGTTGAAGGACATGAGTTCACCGTCACATTCGCACTTGGTGCGGAATCTCCCGCTGAGTGGGAGTGCAAACAATGCAAGAACAAGGCTCTCTTAGTTGGGGGTGTGGAGCTTCAGAAGATTGAAGCAGGAGAAGTTGATAAACCTCGAACTCACTACGACATGGTTCTCGAGCGGCGGACAAAAGCTGAGTTGGAAGACCTTTTGCAAGAAGTCCTAGCTGACATGCGCAAAAGACGTTCCGCTGGAAAGCTAAGTGCCTAGGGTTTTCGCAAACCCCACTTTGTGCACAACCAAAAAGCTTCAACAACAATCCAAAAGCTCATTTTGCTTTTGCCGCCATCCCTCTCGACAAAGCGGATGGGAACTTCCCTAATTGCTGCTCCATGAGCCTCTGCTCGCATAGTCATTTCAACTTGAAAGGCGTATCCATGCGCCTGCATCTCGTTAATCGGAAGCTTTTCTAGCAAACCCCTGGAGTAGACCCGAAAGCCTGAGGTCATGTCGGCTACTTGGCTCTTCAGAAGGAATCTTGCGTATCGATTTCCGGTTTTTGAGATCGCTTTTCTGAGCTTGGACCAGTTGGACACCTCTCCCCCATCAATCCAGCGTGAGCCAACAACTAAATCATTCTGCGCAACACTCTCCAGCATGAGCTTGAGATCTACTGGTCGATGCGATCCATCTGCGTCCATCTCAACAAAATGCGAATAGGGACTAGTTAGTCCCCTCTGAAATCCAGCTCGGTAGGCAGCTCCCAAACCTTCTCGCTTGTGCCTGTGCATTACTGAAACTCTTTTATCAGAACTTGCTAGGCGGTCTGCAATTGCTCCAGTGCCATCAGGGGAATTGTCATCAATAATCATCAGATCAACAGTTGGATTAAAGTTGAATAATTCTTTTGCTGTCTTTTCAAGTGTTTCCGCCTCGTTGTAAGTCGGCATTAGAACCAGTGTTTTCAAGGCTTTCTCCGAACAATTGTCGACAGACTAAAACCAATGAGAAAGACCGCGTTGGCCCAATCAAAAACGTGGCCAATTAATACACCAGGAGTAATTCCAGTGTAGAGCGGAACGTCTTCAATCATTGCGGCTGGCGTATACCATTCAACTTCGCTGAGAATGCTTCCGTCTGGCAGAAAAATGGCTGATAACCCAACCGTTGAGATGTTTACCACAGACCTCCCGGTCTCAATGGCTCTCAGCCTTGCGATTGCTGCTTGTTGAAATGTTTCATCCGAGTAACCAAAATCCGCATTATTGGTTTGAGACAGAATCACTTCAGCACCACTGAAAGTTAATTCGCGAAGAATTGAATCTTCAGCAATTTCAAAACAGATTAATGTCCCGGCAACAAAGTCATCGATCTCGTAAATTCCATCGCGCGAGCCGAAACTATAACCCTTGGGTATCATGTCGATTAGCTCTGGGGCGAACATCCGCCAAAAATCCCTATCTGGTGCATACTCCGCAAACGGCACGGGCTGCTTCTTGTCATAGAAGTCAACAGGACCAAGTTCAGGTTTCCACAAAATTGTTGAATTGTAAGTGTCTTCCCCTCTCTTCGTTATTGTTCCGAATACGAAGGGAGCATCCAGCTTGTTGCTAAGCGCATTGATTTGAGCCCTTGCTTGAGGCGATCGCAGGGGATCTAGGTCAGATGCATTTTCGGGCCAGACAATCAAATCAATTTGCTTTCCGCTCTTGACGACAATTTCAGATGCATCAAGGTGATTTTGAAGAATTGTCCCGGGAGCTTCGCGTGAAAAGAGTCCTGCATTGGCATTACCTTGAACAGCTGCGATAGTTCTGCTGCCCACATTGGTGGTTGTAATTCCAATTGGAGTGATTACTGGGATTAGGACGGTTGAGGCAAGTGCCAGGGCTGTGACCGGCTTGAAGGTTGAAAGTCGATAGAAAATAATCAAAGCAAGCATTGAGCCCATGAACGCCACAACAAAGGTCAATAAACTCATTCCACCCCACCAAACCCACTTCGACATGAAGCTGTCAGATTGGGTCATTGCTAGACGAGACCAGGGAAAGCCTCCGTATGGGAAGTTGTTGGCTGCAAATTCCCGGACCGTCCAGATTGATGCAAGTAGCAATGCGAATGGAATCAATCGACTTGGTTGAAAAGTTAATCGCTTGAAAAGCCAAGCTACTAAACCGGCTCCGAGTGCGTGGTAAATAGAAACGGTAGTGCTCAGAGCAATCAATGGTACAGGCCCGAGATAAAGAGAAATCCATTCAATGTGTGAGATGTAAAACGCTTGTCCCGAAAAAAATCCAATCAGCACTGCCGGCCAAAAGTTAGTCCCAAGAACTGCCAGATAAGTGAGCATTGGAATTAAAGGCGCAAGTATCCAGATGTTTTCTGTTGGGAACACTACAAAACCAATTAGTCCAGCCACCAACCCAACTGGTATCCGCCAAACTAACTCACGCATAACAGTCAGCCTATTTCTAGATGTAGTAGCTGTAGGCAACGATTCCTCGCTTCACCAAATCAATTGCTTCATAGCTTGTTTGAGCAACTTGAGAATCTGCTGAAACCGATATTTGATCTAGTAGGTCAATGATTTGTTTACTCCAGCGAATAAAGTCACCTGCCAGAAGCCCGGTTAGTTTTAGAGCATCATTTAGCTTTGCGCCAGTCGCCCATCGGTAAACCCCCCAAGCCATGTCTAATTGCAGTCGCTGATCCTTGGGCAATCGATAGTTCTCCTGTTTTTCCTGCAATTGCTGTTGGATGTGTTCAGTCTCAATCAACGCTTCTGTAAAGGCTCCTCTTGGAAGCTTTGGTTCGAGCTCACTGTCTTCTCCCCTGCCTTCGTATACCAAGCAAGCTGCCATAGTGGCCATTCCAGCCGCGTCTAAGTTTTTCCATGCTCCTGCTTTTAGACATTCAGCAATCATCAAGTCTCGCTCGCCATAGATCTTGGCAAGTTGTAATCCGGCCTTTGTTACTTCAAACTCGCCATTGGCCTGACGAATGTAGTCCAGCTCCGCTAATAGAACGCAGATCCTCTCGAATACCTTTGCTACCTGGCCCGTCCTTGACTCTAATTGAGCCACTGACTGATCAATCTCCTTTTTAAGCCGATGGTATCTCTCTCCCCATCGAGCATGGTTTTCGCGGTCAGGACATTGATGGCAAGGATGAGCACGCATTTCCTTTCTAAGGCGGCCCAAATTAGATTCAATATTCCTCGCCTGTTTACTTAATCGCGCATCTGCCCCTGCCCTGTTTTTGACTCGGGCTGATTCTCTTTCGTATGAAGATATTTCTCGCCTGATAGATGAATATTCTTTGAAATCTCCGAGATGGCACGCCAAAGACTTTTCATAACCCAAAAGCGAACCTTCTTTGTCTGAAATGACCTGTGCCAGTCCAACAACTGATCTGTCTGCTTGGAATTGAGCGAAAGACCGCTCAAGTACTTTGGCCGCCCGATCTTTACCGAAAGCAGAAATGAGATTTACTGCCATGTTATAAGTCGGACGGAAAGAACTATTTAGCGGATAAGTTCTTTTCGATGCGAGAGAAGCCACGAGGTTTGGATCTAGCTGACCGCCCCACAGAACTACAGAGTGCCCTTCAACATCGATCCCGCGCCGTCCAGCGCGGCCAGTGAGCTGTGTGTATTCGCCGGCTGAGATGTTTACTCTAGATTCCCCGTTGTATTTATCCAGTCGCTCAAGAACTACCGTTCTAGCCGGCATGTTTATCCCCAGCGCCAGAGTCTCAGTCGCAAAAACTATCTTTACTAGCTTTCGCAGAAAGAGCTCTTCCACTACTTCTTTGAACGCCGGCAATAGTCCTGCGTGGTGAGATGCATAACCCCTTTCGAGCGACTCGAGCCACTCATGGTAACCAAGGGTATCCAGGTCATCTTCAGCTATAGAAGAACAACGGGCCTCAGCTACTTGCCGAATAATCTTTTGTTCTTCTTTGTTGGTCAGCCTCAAACCAGCTCGGCGACAATTTGTGACCGCCCCATCACATCCAGCTCTGGAGAAGATAAAAAATATTGCGGGAAGCAATTCCAGCTCATCGAGACGCTCAACCACTTCAGATTTTTCAAGTCTTGGAAACTGCCTGATCATCTGATTACGCTCTTGAGACGAGTGCTTACTTCCACCCCACTTTCCGCGCGTTCGAATCGGTGATCGCGCACGCGCTTGATGCTTCTGGAGCAACTCCGGATTCACTCGAGATTGGGAACTTCCACTTTCAAATAATTCCAGGAGTTCAGATCCAAACAACACGTGCTGATGAAGTGGTACTGGTCGAATTTCGGAGACAATGACTTTGGTGTTCCCTCTAACTTCATCTAGCCAAGCTCCAAACTCTTCAGCGTTGCTGACTGTGGCGGATAAGGAAACAACCTTTACGTCTTTTGGCAGGTGCAGGATTACTTCTTCCCAAACTGCTCCCCTAAATCGATCTGCAAGATAATGCACTTCATCCATGACAACAAAACCCAGCTCTTTGAGAGTCTCAGAGTTTGCGTAGATCATGTTTCGCAGCACCTCTGTTGTCATGACCACAACCTGTGCCTCAGAGTTTTGATTGTTGTCTCCAGTAAGTAGCCCCACCCGCTCTTTGCCGTAACGCTTTACGAGCTCAGAGAACTTTTGATTGCTAAGAGCTTTTATCGGAGTTGTGTAAAAAACCTTTTGGTTTGATTCGATTGCTAGGTGAATGGCGAACTCACCTATCACTGTCTTGCCCGCTCCAGTAGGCGCTGCAACAAGCACTCCGGCACCAGACTCTAGGGCTCGGCAGGAGTCAACTTGAAATTCGTCGAGGGGAAAAGAAAGCTGCGCTTCAAAAGCCCTCAGCTTTGGGAATGAGGCAGCGGATTTTGAATTTTTGTAACGTTCAGCGGCTGACAGCTCACTCGAGTTCGAGTTCACTGGACTCTCCAAGCTTTGCCAGTTTTCTCTCTCTGCGCTTGTCATTTGTAATCGCCACCCCGACAGCTAGGAAGTATAAAGCTGTCAAGGGGGCCATCATCAAGAACATCGTCATTGGTTCTGCTACTGGAGTTGCCAGGGCGGACACGACGGCAATAATGAAAACAGCGAATCTCCAGGATTTTAGAATGCCTTTACCAGTTGCAAGTCCCGCGAAGTTTAGAAGCACTAAGACAACTGGCATGACAAAAGCAAGACCAAATATAAGCAAAATACGAATGGCGAAGAGCACGTACTCTGCTGCATTTATAACGTTCGTGCTGCCCTCTGGTGTGAAACCAATCAGCACAATTACGAATCCGGGTAAAGAGGTCCACGCCAGAGCGGTTCCTGCGAGGAATAAAGGCAAAGCTGCGGCAACAAATCCGATTGCATAACGTTTTTCACGTTGCTTCAACCCCGGAGCAATAAACGCCCAGAAATTCCAAAGCCAAATCGGGGCGGTCATAAGCACGCCAAGAAATATGGAAACCTGAATTCTGAGGTCAAATGCGGAAACAACTGTTCCGAAGTTGACTACTGCTTCAATGCCACGAGCCTCGGTTACATCGATAAGGGGCTGCTGAAGAATTCGAAAAACTGGATCAAACAGAAACCAACCAGCGACTGTGCCGCCGACTAAGAAACCCGCCGACCATGAAAGACGTATTCTCAGCTCCCTGAGGTGGGAGCCAAGGCTCATTCGGCGCTCTGTGTTTTTGCGCCGCGCCATTAGTCTTGCTTCTTCTCGCCCTCTTTAGCCTCAACTGTTGTAGTTTCTGGCTCTCCGGTCTTTGAAGTTTCCTTCTTAAAAATCTTTAGCGACTGCGCCATGCTCTTTGCCAATGCAGGAAGCTTCGGTGCTCCCCATAGCAGCAGCACAATTGCAAGAATGATTATCCATTCCCAACCCTGAAGTCTCATGACCACCTCTTGTCTAGATCGATATCTCGAATCCGGCTTATCAGTCTACGCTCTCGCTGTTCTCGCAGGCGCGCTCTCCTGGCAATTAGGGCCCTTCGAGCTGCCAGTGTCGTCTCTAAATCAGCCTTTGTGACCGCCTGAGCGGGTTCCGGAGCTGAGGATTCGTAGTCAGACAACTCAGACAGTAGTTGGCTGGTCTTGCTGGCCTCACGGGCAAACTGCTTTGTCGAAAGAAATAGCCGGTAGCCAGCAAGTCCTAGCAGATAGGCATTAATAACCGTGACAGCTAAAAGAAGCCAAATCAATCTTCATCCTTTGGGTCAGTATCGGCCAGGATCTGTCGAGCGAGGGCTGCCACCATTGTCCTTGCTTCTTTAGGTTCCAAAACTTCGACCATTCCACCATATCGAATTATGTGGCGGGGTAACCCGGCGAGACTACCGACTCTGATCTTTCCTACCCATCTCCCCTTTTCCAAGACAGGTTCACTCGCACCGGGAAAGTTCCAAAAGATTTCAGTTGCTTCGGGCTGAGCGGAAAGAACCACAATTTTCTCATCTAGATTTGATCCGAATACCTCATCTGGAATAGCCGCAACCTGAGATTGTTTGGCAATCGGTTCATCGGTGATTTGAATCGCCTGCATTCGATCAAGGCGGAAGGACCTGACCTCCTGATTGATGTGACACCAGCCACGAAGGTAGTGCTTCTTGCCACGGAGCTCAATCAATAGAGGGTCAATTTTTCGCTGCGACTGCTCCCCTTTTTGATTACGGTAGTCGCAGATTATTGTTTTTTCAGAAGAAATGGCTGATTGCAGTTGCTCTAGAAGATCACTTAAGCGGCTTGCGGCAACGGTAGTGATTGGAACTGGTCCAGAGTTCTTGAGCATTTTTCTCAGCTCGGCTAAGGCTGGGTTTGAAGCAAACTGCGGTATAGATGCTAGGTAGTCCAATCCAATTGCTATCGAGCTTAGTTGTCGCTTACTAAGAACCGGAGGACCTTCTAAGTTTGTGCTTCCTTTTGCGAACGAGATCCAACCATCTTCAAATTCATCAAAATTTAGATGAAAGTGCGTAACACACTTCGTCAAATCTTCACTGTCTGTGATTGCCCTGACCGCTTTTAGTATTACTTTTTCACTGACCGAGAATCGCTGGGCCAGCTCTTCAACTCTCTGATCTCCTTCAGATAAAACAAGACCAACTATTGATAGGGAAAGATCATAAAGTTCTGATGCATCTATTTCCTGTTTAGGCATGAATTCTCGCTACCCGCTCTAAACCATTTCTCACTCGTTGCGCAAGAGATGCCGGACTTACTACTTTCACTTCACTGCCGTACTCCAGCAAGTCCTCTGCAAGAAGAGACTCATCCATGTAGTTGATTTCCACTTCACCAGACTCAGCACCAAAATGCCACCAAGCCTCCGAGTCCTCGTCTACATGAATAACCGCCCTATTACTTTGAGTAAATCGAACTAGTTCGGCTTCTGCTTCTTTTATGAGCTCTAGATTGCTAAATGAAAATGTTGCACCAGTCTCGCGTACCTTGCTGGTAATTCTCCGCAGCAAATAATTCTTGAGAGTTGATTGCCTCTCAGCTAGCAATACCCACTCTCCTTCGATAAGTCTCAGTTTTAGTGGATTCACTTCGCGAGCTTCAGCATCGCCATCTGGAACACGGTACTCAAAAATCACAGTCCTGGACTCAGCAATAGCTTGGGCAAGAGGCTCGAAGGCGGAATGCTTAGCAAGTAGACGCGGTGATAAGAAACTCAATTCGCGATTGACTTCTACCATCCCTCTTGATTTCAACCTGGCCAACGCGGTTCGGGCAGACGCAGCAAATTGCTGGTTGTTCCAAGCTCTGGCTGCCAGTTCTGCTAATCCAATTTGTTCTGCCGAAAGTTTGAAGTCCGCTGGCCATTCAAAGCTGCCTTTGGAGATCAAATAACGGCTGCCGACCTCAGGTTCAAATTCGTCAATTTGAATGACTTCCAGATGAACACCAGCATTGCGAAGTTCAGACTTATCGCGCTCAAACATTTTGTCTCGAGCTTCATCGTTATTGGCCTCGCTATAGCCAGCAACAGAATTGAATATGTCTTGCTTACTCAGTCCGATTCGCGGCGCGGCTAACAAACAACAAGTGAGCGTAAACAGTCGCTCGGCAGGTGTTTGACTGGCCACAGCTCCCCCGACTAATCCTTACCTAGAACGTCGATGACAAAAATCAATGTAGAACCAGGCGGGATTGTTCCCTGAGGGCTGTCACCATAACCCAGTTCAGGTGGGATAACGGCAATTACTTGCGAGCCGACAGTAACTCCATCTAGTGCTTGTACAAAGCCTTCAATCAATCCTTCGTTTGTGACATCAAAGGCTGCGGGGGCTTGTCTTGGCCATGAACTATCAAACTCCTCGCCTAGCCAGGTCCAGCCTGTGTAGTGCACGGTCACGTTGTCTCCAATAGCAACTTTCTCTCCGCTGCCTTCAATCAAGATGGAGCGTTTGAATTCAGCTGGCGCATCGGAATTTGGTATTTGAATACCAGGTTGACCAGACGGAGCAAGAATTACAGTCGGCATACCTGCCTCAGCGGCTCTAGCAGCTCCATTTGCTTTTGGCAGAAACGCTTTCACTAGATCGAAAACGAAAACAACACCATCGTTCGGACCTAGACCTAAGGTTGTAATTCCTTCACCTTGGTGAACGTTTTCAGGGCTCAGCAAGATTGCGACCCGCGAACCTAACTGCACGCCCGTGAGCGCTGCACAGAAATCTGGAGAATTACCAGGAATCAAGTCTTGGTAGATGTATTGATCTCCACCAAACTCACTAGCCTGAAACTGCTCTCCGGTCGATGCGTTATAGCCGGCGAAGTGCATCCCAACTCGCTGCGATCCAACAATCGGACCACCATTTCCTTCAATAATGACATTGGTTTCCATCCCCGTGCCTTCGAGAGGAAATGGGAATGTGACTTCTGGCTGAGTGTTGAACTCCCCAGAGGCTTCAACTAGCTTTACTGCGTCACCGGTTTTATAGGTTTCGCAAGTTGCTTCAATACCATCCACGGTCTGGGCATATTCTCCAGTTGTGACAACCGCGTTCGAGCAACTGGCCAAGAACAGTGCGCTTGCAACAATTGCTGTGATTTGAGACTTAGTCTTTGCGGTCAATCTTTACTCTTTCTCTTTTTACTATCGTTGGTAACTTGCCGTAGCGTCTTGCGAAGCTTCTTCTCTCCGACTTTACGCTCTGAAAGACCGAACCATTGCTCGGTGTCCTCCTCGGAACCCTCCACCTTGTTCACTCTACGCTTTCTGAAATCTGGCAATTGGGAGCCATCAGCTAGTTTCCTGGCCGTTAGAAGGAAACCGGTGTGAGAAATCATGCGGTGCTCAGGCCTCACAGCCAAGCCTTCAAGATGCCATGGCCGCACCAGGGTTTCAAAAGCAACCGGACCTGTGAACATCTCGGAATCCTTAAGCTGTTCAGCCACCCTCGAAAGCTGACTGGCTGTAGCAACATAGACCACAATTAGGCCTCCAGGCTTGAGTGCCTCAGCAACCGCGTCTATACATTGCCAGGGAGCAAGCATGTCAAGGACAGCCCTATCAGCGGACCTAGGTTTGAGCGTATTTCCTAGTTCATCTTGTAAGGCACCGATAGTAATTTTCCAATTCTTCGGTTTAGTGTTCAGAAAGTTCTCAACGTTTGCTTGCGCGATTTCAGCAAACTCCGGCCTAAGTTCAAACGAAAAAAGCTTTCCTTTATCTCCAATTGCCCTGAGTAGATAGCTTGAGAGTGCACCGGATCCAACTCCCGCTTCAATGACGGTGGCTCCTGGAAAAATGTCGCCCTCGACAATTATCTGACCGGCATCTTTTGGATAAATAATTTGCGCACCGCGAGGCATCGACAGAACGTAATCACTAAGCAGGGGTTTCAGCGCAAGGAATTGTTCTCCAGTTGGCAGCGCAAAAACTGATCCGCTGGGTTTGCCAATAATCTCATCGTGTTTAATATCCCCGCGATGTGTTCCAAATCTTCCACCTTTTTCGAGTGTAAAAGAGTTCATCTTCCCCTTGGGTCCAGTTAGTTGAACCTTGTCACCTGCTGCGAAAATTTCAGACATGAATTCTCAATTCTTGCAGGCCCTCTATTGTCAATCCATGGAGTGAGTCAATGATCTTTCGATCTACCCCCGTGGGAAGCTCGAGCATGTTTGTTACTCCAACTGCATTGGTTCCAGCTGCCACAGCACTGGTGAGTCCTGTAATTGAATCTTCAAAAGCAATGCAGTGTTTTGTTTCCACACCAAGAAGATCAGCTGCCATCAAGTATGGCTCAGGGTGAGGTTTTCCATTCTTGACATCATCACCCGCAACAACAACATCAAATGCACTAAATGGAATCGAATCGACTACTGCCATTGCCATTCTCCGCATTGACATGGTTACCAAAGCGGTCTTGATTCCCTCTTGCCTTAGGGATAGAAGAAGTTCCAGAGCACCCGGACGCCACGGAAGAGAAGCTCTCATTTGCTCGATAACTTCGTCTGTCAAGTGATCAATGATGTCTTGAACAGACCTGTCCTGGATTCCAAATTTTGTCTTTATCAAAGCCGATGAGTCGTATAAAGATGAACCTATAACTCCTCTTTCGTCTTCCTCGGTCCAGGTAGCGCCATATTGCTGGGCTAGTCGATTCTGACTCACAGCCCAATAGTGCTCTGAGTCAATCAGGGTTCCGTCTAGGTCCCAAAGCACGGCCATTGGAAAGGGGTTTTTTGACATTGCGGTAAGTCTAGTTGCGCCTTGAACTAGAGTTTTCATCTGGACTAAGGAGTTAGGTGCTTTCGGGTCGTGTTCTTTTAGTAGCTTTCGAGGGCTGGAACGATGCCACCGAAGGCGCATCGGGCGCACTCAAAGCGATAGCAGAGCAACTTCAAATGCAGACCTTGGACGCGGTCGATCCCGAGGATTACTACGATTTTCAGTTCTCACGGCCGGTGGTCGAGTTCGACTCTCAGGGAAATCGAATCATTTCATGGCCGGGAACAGAGTTTCTCCAAGCGTCTCCTGAAAAGATTTCTGAACAGACAGCCTGGCAAAATCTCTATTTACTGCTTGGTACCGAACCTTCAAGAAGATGGCTCAGCTTCGCCGGTGAAATTCTGGAAATGGTTCAAGATCGCGACATTGATTATGTGGTGATGTTAGGGGCAATGCTTGCTGATGTCCCGCACACCCGACCCATGCAAGTTTTCAGAAGCTCGCAGAATGAAGTTCTGCAACAGAAATTTGATTTGGAGCCCTCGAGATATGAAGGCCCAGTTGGAATTCTTTCGGTCCTTGCACAGGCTTTTGAAGCTGAAGGGATCCCCGTTCTATCACTCTGGGGATCTGTTCCTCACTACGTTCACAACACCAGCAACCCCAAAGCAGCTCTCACATTCCTGAACGAGTTATCTAACCTCACTGATTTCAGCTTCGATACCACCGCGCTGGCTGGTTTAGCTTTTGACTGGGAAAGGTCAATTGATGAAATGGCCCAAGGCGATGATGAAATGGCGGCCTATGTGTCCCAATTAGAAAAGAACAGGGACTCAATGGAGAACGAAGAAGTCTCTGGAGACGCGCTAGCAAGAGAATTCGAACGTTACCTCAGGCAGCGGCCTGAGTCTCCCGACAAAAACTAGACCACTCCAAGACTCAGCAGAACAAGCAAAGCTGTTCCAACAAAAATTCTCCACAACACAAAAGGCATGTAGGAGCCTCGCTCAAGATATTTCAAAAGCCAGGCAATAACTGCATACCCACTGACGAAACTAACAACGGTTGCAAGCGATGTCGCAAACAATAGATCAGGTGGCAAGTCACCATAACTTTTCAAGAATTGGTAGCCCCCAGCTGCCAGTACTGCGGGTATGGCCAGCAGAAAACTGTATCGAGCAGCCGCTTCCCGCGTGAAGCCCATAAGTAAACCAAATGTGATTGAACCACCTGATCTAGAAACACCGGGTACTAGAGCCATCGCTTGCCCGAAACCAAAAGCAAGGCCACTCTTGATGTTTAGCTCTGAAATTGTTTTAGTCTTTTTTCCGTAACGATCAGCAAGGCCCAGAAAAATACCGAAAACAATGAGCGTAATTGCGATGATCCAAAGTTGGCGCACGTCTTGTTCAATCTGGGATTGAAACGCTATCCCAAGTACTGCTATTGGCAACGTTCCAATGATGATGAGCCAACCCAGTCTTGATTGCGATCCCTGATTTTTCCAGCTGCGAAAACCTTCTCTGAACCAGGACGAGAGAATTTCCCAGATGGTCTTCGCGAAGTACAGAACAACCGCAAGTTCGGTGCCTATCTGAATAGTTGCAATAAACGCAGTGAGCTGAGGTTTTGAAAGCGAGGATAACCCCATTAGCTCTTGTGCAATTTGAACGTGAGCCGATGAGGAAATAGGTAGGAATTCTGTTAGTCCCTGAATTAGCCCAAGAACTAGAGCTTCAAATAAACTCACTGATCCTCTGCCTGCTCAAAGGGCAGGAACTCTCCATAGGTCTGTTGCAGGGATTCCTCATAACCCAAGAAAGCATCCTCTAGCTGCTCATAAGCTCTGTTTAGAGCTTCATCAGAACCATCTCTCTTTGTGGCTGCAACAGCTAAATGCCGCTCTAGGGCTGACACAAACTTCTGCAGCGCAACAGTTGGATCTTCTTGCATACCTAAAAGTTATCGCCTCTTGGCTGTGATTCCAAACACCTCGGAGCTGAATCCCCACTCGTGCTAGATTTACCACTCGTAAGTCCGGGTGGCGGAATGGTAGACGCGCTAGCTTGAGGTGCTAGTCCTCGTATAGAGGGTGGGGGTTCGAGTCCCCCCTCGGACACAGGTCGTCTAAGTAGAATCCATTAGATGAATCCAGATCTCTCTCCTGCTGTCGAATACAGCATTGAGCAAGCTAAAAGCTTGCTGAGAGATCGAAAAATACTTGCGCTAACTGGCGCCGGAATTTCAACAGATAGTGGCATTCCTGACTATCGCGGCGAGGGCCGAGTTCAAAAACATCCATTAACGTTTGATGAGTTCATGGGCTCAGAGTCAAATCGTGCAAGATATTGGGCTCGTAGCTACATTGGCTTCAGGAGAATCCAGGCCGCGCAAGTTAACCCTGGGCACTTGGCACTCGCGGAAGCAGAATCTGCTGGTCGACTATCGGGAATCATTACGCAAAACGTAGACGGACTTCACATTAAAGCCGGATCCAGCAAGGTGATAGAACTCCACGGAAGGCTTGATCGAATCATTTGTGTTGGCTGCCAATCAAGAATCAGTCGAATTGAGATGGATTCTAAAATTAGTGACCTTAATCCAAGTCTGAGCCAAAGTATGGACGTTGAATTCTCACCAGATGGGGATGCTGAAATTGAGGTTTCCTCAGAATTCGTTGTACCAAATTGTCTTTGTGGCAGTCACTTTAAGCCAGACGTCGTATTTTTTGGCGAACAGGTTCCTAAGGATAGGGTCGCCCTTGCTGAAAGCTGGGTAAAGGATTGCGAAGGCGTCTTAGTCGCAGGAAGTTCCCTCACCGTAAACTCTGGATTGCGGCTTGTGAAGCAAGCAATAGCTCAAGGAAAACCTGCTGTTGTTGTAAACATTGGACCCACAAAAGCTGACAGCATAATCGATGCGAAAATCAATTCTTCAACCTCAGTAGTGCTTAAGGAGCTCTTCTCTTGAATCAAACAGCAATAGGTTTTTTCCGTCACGGACAAACGGATTGGAACATAGACCTGAGACTCCAGGGAACGGCGGACATCCCTATGAACGCTTTTGGAATTCAACAGGTTTCAAAGGCAGCCGACAAGTTGTCAGAAATGAACTGGGACTTTGTTCTCACATCTCCCCTTGGTCGAGCTCGTCAAACGGCAGAGATACTCGCCAATAAATTAGGAGTTTCAGAAGTGATCACGCAGGAGCTGCTGCTTGAAAGAGCATTCGGAGTTGGTGAAGGCATGCTCTATGACGAATGGAGCAATAAGTATGCTCACCTAGACGAAATACCTGGGGCAGAATCCACTGCTGAAATAACAGCAAGGGCCGAACGAGTCCTAGCCCATCTAGAACAGGAATTTGAGGGCAAGAAAGTACTCGCGGTGAGCCATGGCGCCCTCATTAGATTCGTGCTCCAGGTAGTCACAAATGGAGAGATTCCTCCTAAGGGTGAACGTCTTGAGAATGCATCTTTGAACATCGTCAAGAAGATTGATAAATGGGTTCTAGAGCAGTGGGCTCCAAAACCACTAGGAAATTAATTCCTCACACATCTCAACTAGCAATTCTGCACTGTCTTGCCATGTGAAGAATTGTGCCTGATCGAGGCCTAGATCCGATTGCAGCTTCCAGGTTCGCTTATCACTTAGCCGTTTTATTTGTTCTGAGAAAGCAATTTCATTAAACGGCGCAAACCTCAGTCCAGCAGGGCCTGCCACTTCTTCAAAAATTTGTATGTCACTCAAAACGACCGGGCAGCCTCTCGCCATCGATTCAACGACAGGTATTCCAAAGCCTTCATCTAAAGAAGCGCTCACAAGAGTGTTTGCTGTGTAAAGCCACTCATGGTACTGCTCATCAGTAACACCATTTTCGAAGCGAACCTTCGCTTTGCAGCGATCGGCCAACTTTTCCAACTGACCCCTCCGCCGATCTGATATGCGACTGAGAAGAACTAACGTGTGGTCCGGGAGGTATCTCATGCCACGAATTAGGGTTTCAACGTTCTTGTAACCGATGAAACTGCCCATGTAGACGATTTCCCTGCTGTCATGACGAGATGTTTTTTCAATTCGCTCGGCTGCATCGGCGGCATTGTGAATTACGTGAATTGGCCGCTTGGTTAACCTGTGACGCAACATCTGGTCTTTAGTGGTCTCAGACACTGTTGCCACAGCATCAGCCATGTTGAGGATTCTTCTTTGCGGCCAGTAACTGAGGTGATAAATGAACCAAATCAACCTCACAAAAGGATTGAACTCAGCAGGTGGCGTTCTATGGCGGTAATAAATAAGGTCGTGAAGGGTGTACACCAGCTTAAACTTTCGGCCTATTCCGGACGTGGTTTGCATCGGAGAGAACAGAACCTGAACACCCTCCCGATTCAGCTTGAAGGCATGAAGCAGCTCTTTCGGTGATGTCACAGGATGAGTCATGAAGACTTTTATGTTTTCATGATTTGGAAGTTGGTCTCTCTGCAGACTGCTACTAACCATTACGGTTATCTCAGTCAATTCCGCTGTCGCTTGAATTAGGCCGAGAGAAAATCGTGAAATTCCATCGGGATGAACTGGGTCAATGTAGCGACCGTCAAACCAGAGACCTTGCACCTATAGCTCCAGAAGTTCGGCTAGCGAAGTAGCTACTTCAGTTGGATTTTCGTAGTGAGTGAGGTGTCCTGCACCACTGATTATCTTCAACTGAGCCTGGGTTTGTTTTGCTAGAGCGTACTGCCCACTGAGTGGAGCCACAACATCCCTATCTCCTGCAACTACGGTTAGATTGTCAGGTAATGCATCTGCATAATCCAACACGTTGTTTCTGGATGCAGCCTGATAGCCCTCCCAAATGCTTTGGTTTGTTGCATAAGTCGAGAAGTAGGCGGCGTGTTGAGCATGAATGAATCCCCGGAGGCCCGGATTCGGTGCTTTAGCTAGGGCCATTGACATACCCCGGACTAACAGCTGTGATCTCAGAAGGTTCGATCCATCCCTCGAGCCCAACTTGTAATAAACATCCGCTAAGGAGCTGATAACTCCCCCGTGTTGAGAAGTCGTTATTGGATTCTGCAAAAGGACTTTGTTCACCGAAAGACCATCTGAAATTGCTTTGCTAAGAACAAGAGTGCCAAAGCTGTGCGCCAAGATAGCGTCAAATTCGCCGGCGTTCGAAACGAATTGGGTTAGCCACTGTGAATAATTCTCTAGAGAATGCTCTCGATTCAAAGGTGGAGTCTTCCCAAATCCTGGTAAATCTGGAATGACAAATCTCGCCTCAGGCAAGGCCCCTGCTACTCCTAGCAAGCCGTGATGATCACCGCGGAAACCATGTATCAAAAGAACTCTCGGTCCACCATCGCCAAGCTGCCAAGTAGCAGTGTCACCTATGTCGTCACGTTCGATTCTTAGCTCTGCTAGTCGAAAAAGACGATCTGGTGATGTTCTCAACACCTGCACTGGTCCAGTCTATTTGTCGATGGTGAGCGTTATTGTTTTGGCAAGGAGAAACCTTGCCAGATCTTGATTTTTCAGCGGATTTGCCTGATTGGGCAAAGCAACTTGCTGTCTTTGATTTAGAGACCACCGGGCTTGACCTAGCAACATCCAGAATCGTTACTGCCTGCGTTGCAGTAGTAAGTGCCGATGGCGAGATAACCGAGCTGCATGAGTGGCTGGTGAATCCTGGAATTGAAATTCCGGCTGCCGCAACTTCGGTTCATGGCATCACAACCGAGAAAGCTGCTGCCGAGGGGCTAGCTGCGAATACTGCCATCCCTGAGATTGTGGAAAAGCTGAATTCTTTCAACCAGAAAATGCCGCTGGTAGCATTCAATGCTCCCTATGACTTCACTATCTTGCAAAACGAAGCACAGCGCCACGGGATCAACTCTCTCAAACCAAATCCTGTGATAGACCCATTAGTGATTGATCGAAAACTAAGATTTGGTGCTGGCAAGCGGAACCTAGTTTCTCTGTGCGAAATCTATGGTGTGGACCTGATGGAAGCCCACAACTCGACCGCTGATGCGCTGGCTGCTGGCAGAATCGCCCTAACTCAAGCTCGTAAGTATGCCGAATTGAATCAGGAAGCTAGCAAGCTGCACGATCTCCAAATCAAGTGGTCAGAGGCTTGGACTAAGAACTTCCACGATTGGTTAGAAAAAGAAAACCGCCCGGTAGACCGGGCGGAGATCGGTTGGCCGATTAGGGCTAGTTGAAGTTCTTGTATCGCTCGTTGAATCGCTCCACACGTCCGGCAGCATCCATGATTCTCTGCTTACCTGTGTAGAACGGGTGACTAGCTGAGCTAATTTCCACGTCATAAACGGGATAGCTGTTTCCGTCTTCCCACTGAATTGTCTTATCAGTGGTAATGGTTGAACGAGTTAGAAAGGCGAAGCCTGATGCGAGGTCGCGAAAGACCACTTGGCCGTAGGCAGGATGAATGTCAGCCTTCATTTGTTTCCTTCTTGGATTGCTTGGAGAAGCCTCCACGATAGCAGGAAATCGAGGCGAAAACTAGTTCGCAGTCACCCTGAATCGCCCAGATTCGTACTCGACCCGCAAGGGGTATCGGAAGGCTTCGCTTACGGACGCCGAAGTGATGGTCGCTCCTAGTTCACCCTTGGCCATGATTTTTCCATCCTCCAAAATGAGCGCGTGGGTGAATCCGGCTGGAATTTCTTCCAGGTGATGAGTAACCATCACCATTGCTGGAGCGGCTCCACTGGTGGCATACCCACTAAGTAGGCGAATCGTCTGCTCCCTAGCCCCGGGGTCAAGACTGGCAACTGGTTCATCTAGAAGTAGAAGCTCAGGATCAGTCATCACTGCCCTGGCTATTTGCACTCTCTTGCGTTCTCCGTCACTAAGTGTTCCAACCGGCCGCTGTTCATAGCCAGCCAACGCCCACTCGGCAAGTACTCGCTTTGCTCGTCTTTCATCTAAAGCTTCGTACTCCTCGTTCCAACGGCCGACTATGCCATAGCTGGCAGTCAGAACGGCGTCTAAGACCGATTCACTATTCGGAATTTGAGATACCAGTCCTGAAGATGCAAAACCTATTCGTGTTCTCAGCTCAAAAACATTGACTGCCCCGATTTCTTGCTCAAGGATTGTCGCCTTGCCGGAAGTTGGCTGAATTTGTGCCGCACAAAGCCGCAACATGGTTGTTTTTCCAGCACCATTCGGGCCGATCACAACCCATCGCTCGGATGAATCAGCAACGAAACTCAGCGAGCCCAGCACTTCCTTACCAGAGCGAATAACACTGGCATTCTCGAGTGCAATAACCGTAGACATCGCGAAAAGCCTACCTGCAGTTGTGGTGAAGGGCAGGCAATGACCGCCTTGGCGATAACATTTGTTCATCTAAGGCCTGGAGCAAAGTGACACGTTTTTTAGTCGTATTTGATGTCGACTCCACGTTGATAAACGAAGAAGCCATCGAAGTCCTTGCCGAGCAGGCTGGCGTCAGGAAAGCTGTTGAGGCCATCACCGAACAAGCCATGCTTGGCGAGATTGATTTCGCAGAGTCTCTTCGACGTCGGGTCGCGATGCTGGAAGGAATCTCCGAGTCCAAGCTAGCTGCAGTAAAAGATTCACTGACTCTGACAACAGGGGCAAAGGAGCTGATCTCTGCCATTCATTCAAAAGGCGGCAAAGCTGCTGCTGTTTCTGGTGGTTTCACGCAACTACTCGGAAACATTAAGTTAGATCTAGCACTTGACTACGTGCACGCCAACGAACTAGAGATGAGTAATGGTGCGCTCACCGGAAGAGTCACTGAACCAATTGTTGACCGTGCCGCGAAAGCGCGTTTTCTTCAACAACTACAGGACGATCTAAACCTGACACGTGAAATGACGATTGCCGTGGGTGACGGCGCAAACGACATAGACATGATTCAGGCTGCGGGTCTTGGAATTGCATTTTGCGCAAAGCCCGCGCTAAAGCAGCATGCGGATTTGGTCATAGATAGCAGAGATCTCGCAGGGTTGATTGAGTATTTACCCTAAGCACCAGTTGAGTGCAGCCCACCGTCAACGTGGATGATTTCCCCGGTTGTTGCTGGAAAGAAATCACTGAGTAACGCGACAATTGCTTTTGCAGCAGGGTCAGTATTGGTGAGGTCCCAGCCAAGGGGTGCTCGATCTGTCCAGAGTTCTTCCATGGTCGCAAATCCTGGTATCCCTTTGGCTGCAGTTGTCCTCAAGGGTCCAGCTGAAACTAAATTGACTCGAATCCCATCCTGACCCAAATACCTTGCAAGATATCTAGCGGTTGATTCGAATGCGGCTTTTGCTACACCCATCCAGTCATAAACGGGCCAGGAAACCGATGCATCGAAGGTGAGGCCGACGACGGAGCTTGGGTTATTCAATACGTCCTTACAGGCCACCGTTATGGACTTAAGGGAGTAGGCGGAAACCTCTACAGCGGTCGAAACATCAGACCACTCAGTTGAAAGAAAATTTCCTCCAAGCGCAGTTTGTGGAGCAAAGGCAATTGCGTGGACTATGCCATCCAGTGAGCCAACAGCCGCGCGAACTCTGTCTGGAAGAGCAGCTAGATCTTCACTGCTTGTGGCATCCAATTCAATAACTTGAACAGGTTTTGGAAGTCTCTGCGAAATTTTTTGGGTTATGGGCAGCATGCGACCGAATGAACTCAAGACGACCTCTGCCCCATTCTCCTGCGCGATGCGTGCAGCGGCAAATGCTATTGAGGCTTCTGTCAGTACACCTGTGATTAAGATTTTCTTGCCTTCAAGAATGCTCATCTGATTAACCCTCCCGATAACGCCAACATTAGTGCCCCATTCCTAAGCCGCCATCCACAGGAATTACAGCCCCTGAGATGTATGACGCGGAATCTGATGCCAACCAAGCCACAACTTTTGCAACCTCTGTTGGCTCAGCAAATCTTCCAAGCGGGATCTGTTCCTTGTACTTCGAAGCAACATCTTCAGGCAAGGATGCGGTCATGTCGGTGTTGATAAATCCAGGCGCCACAACATTTGCAGTTATGTTCTTCGAACCCATTTCACGTGTAATACTGCGCGCCATGCCAACTAGTGCACTCTTGGTGGCTGAATAGTTAACTTGACCCGCACTGCCTAAAAGGCCCACGACGGACCCAATCAAAATAATTCGCCCTTGTTTTGCCTTGAGCATGCCCTTTATAACGCGCTTCACGACTCTAAAGACACCATTGAGATTGGTGTCTACAACTTCCTCAAACTCTTGATCAGTCATCCGCAGAAGTAACGTGTCTTTAGTAATTCCAGCGTTGGCAACCAGGACAGTAATTGGTCCAAGCTTTGATTCAATTTGCTCAATAGCCGCATCAAGGGATGGCGAGTTCGTGACGTCAGCCTGGACAGTTAGTGACCCTATAGGGCCCTCTCCACTCCTAGCAGTTACTGCCACCTGATAACCCCCATCAATCAGCTCCTGCGCAATTGCATAGCCAATCCCCCGGTTTCCGCCGGTAACCAGCGCTACTTTTTGCTCCACATTTGCCTTTCTGGGAATACCTTAGGTCAGTCGGCGTTATCTTTAGAAAGTCTATTGATATTGACCCTAGGAGCCGGATTGGCAAAGAGACAAAGCGTCACATCGCTTGATCTTTCCCCGGAACAAGAGCGAAAACAGCGCATGATTCGCTATTCGGTAGCCATGACAATTAGGACAATATGCATCGTTCTAGGGGTGGTTACCTCTGGAATCTGGATGTGGATTTTCTTCGCCCTAGCCATCTTTCTCCCCTACTTTGCAGTTGTGATGGCAAATTCTCAAGGTGGCCGCAGTAAGAGCCAAAGTGACAGGCTGGCTCCAAAAGTGACAATCACCTCGGATGAAATGAAAATTGACTGAGCAATCTCTTTGTTCGAGAGCAGGCTGCGCAGAACCTGCTCGCAACATAATTGAATGGCGAAATCCCAAGATTCACTCCCTTGACAGGGTAAAGAATTGGGCAGGCTGTCACGAACACACGGAGTTTCTGGTTGACTACTTATCAGCCAGAAAATTCTTCCTAAGGACAAGAGAAATTGAACCAAAGCGCGATTAGACGGTGGGGACCTTGGCTTGTCCTTGTTGTCTTGTTCGCGATAGCCACTAGCTTGCTCAGCAGTTGGCAATTTGATCGTCGTGAGGAAAGAGTCGTCCGCATCGAGCAGGTCCAAAACAATTACGACCTGCCTCCCATCGAAATCAGCCAACTCGATTGGAGACAAGAAAACGGCCTTCAAGTCATGGAGTGGCGGCCAGTTCGAGTCACCGGCAGATACCTTTCAGATCAGGTTTTTCTGGTTCGTAACCGGCCACTGTCTGGCCAGGCAGGATTTCTTCAGCTTGTCCCGTTCGAATTATCAAATGGAGATGTCCTAATCATTGACCGCGGTTGGCTACCTGCTTCATCAAAACTGTTGGAACCTGAATTTAACCCAACCCCAATTTCTGGCGATTATGAGCTTGTCGTGCGAGTGAGGGCTGGAGAGGCAGATCTTGGCCGCGAAGAAACGACCACGTTAGCTTCGATAGATCTTCTTGAGGTTGCAAGTCGCCTGCCAGGTGAAAATGTAATTACTGATTATTACGGAAGACTAAGCAGCGAATCTCCGGCAAATTCCGAAGTTCCAATTCCTATGCCCAAACCAAGTCTCAACGAGGGAAATCATCTCTCATATGCCATCCAGTGGATCATCTTTGGATTGATGGCGTTTGGAGCCTTTATATGGGCCTATCGCAATGATCAACGCCTATTGGCCGAGCAGCGTGGTGAACTCCCTAAACGCACCAGGCGAACAAGGCAGTCAGATCGTGATGCAGAATTTGAAGACGCTAACCAGTAGGCTTCTGCCAGGAAGAGGAGAACGAACATGAGCGTAATTCAAGCAAACCTAATTGATCACGTTGTTCCACGCAGCAAGGTAGCTGATCTTTCATTAGTTGTCGGTGGAGCTGTTTTGACAGCTATCGCAGCTCAGGTTCAAATTCCGATGTACCCCGTACCAATGACACTTCAAACTCTTGCAGTTTTGCTCATCGCTGCAGCGCTTGGTCCATGGCGAGCGTTTTCTTCTATGTCGCTCTATGTAGCAATGGGAGCAGCGGGATTGCCCGTCTTTGCGGGTGCGAAATCTCTCACTCAAGTTCTGCCGACTGCCGGCTATCTTCTTGGCTTCGCCGTTGCAGCGGTTGTAGTCGGACTAATTGCACAACGTGGATTCGCCAAAAAGCCGCTAGCTGTAGCAATCAGTTACGCAATGGGAAGCGTCATAATCTACTTCTTTGGCGCGGGTTGGCTAATGCTGGGACTGGGATTGACTTTCGAGCAAGCTTTCCTCGCTGGAATTGCGCCGTTTCTAATCGGCGACGCGATCAAAGCTAGTTTTGCGGCTGCTCTACTGCCAGCAGCCTGGAAGCTTGTGCGCTAGATAGAAAAACCAATGGCTCGCATCATCTCGCGACCATCTTCAGTAATTTTTTCCGGACCCCATGGCGGCATCCATACCCAATTAATGCGAAATGCCTCAACAACACCATCTAAAGCTTCCGCGGTCTGTTCTTCAATTACATCTGTCAGTGGGCAGCCTGCTGATGTGAGAGTCATGTTTATAAGCAACGCCCCATCTTCGGATTCCTGAAGCCCATAAATTAGACCTAGATCCACGATGTTGACACCAATTTCTGGGTCAATAATGTTTTTCATCGCCTCGATAATCTCATCGAACTTTTTGGCCGGTAATTCTTTGGCACTCATGCAGAAGCCTTCAGGTAGCGATCGTAGCCTTCATTCTCCAATCGCTCAGCAAGCTCTGCCCCACCTTGTTCGGCAAGCTTCCCATTGACGAAGACGTGAACATAATCAGGCTTGATGTAATTGAGGATTCTTGTGTAGTGAGTAATTAGAACCACTCCGAGATTATTGTCCTTATGGGCTCTGTTTACTCCTTCTGAAACAATTCTCAGTGCATCAACATCTAGGCCTGAGTCCGTCTCATCCAGAACGGCGATTTTGGGCTTGAGCAGCTCAAGCTGAAGAATCTCGTGACGCTTCTTTTCGCCTCCCGAGAAACCTTCGTTCACGTTTCGTTCTGTAAAGTCGGAGTCCATCCTCAAATTACTCATCGCAGTTTTTAAGTCTCCAACCCACTCACGGAGCTTCGGTGCCTCGCCACTTATGGCTGTCTTGGCAGTTCGAAGAAAATTCGAAACGGAAACTCCAGGGACCTCCACGGGATACTGCATGGCGAGAAATAGGCCAGCTCGGGCTCTTTCGTCGACGCTCATCTCGAGAACATCCTCACCGTCAAGCAATATCTCACCCTCGGTGACTTCATACTTAGGGTGCCCAGCAATCGAATAGGCAAGTGTTGATTTTCCTGAACCGTTAGGGCCCATGATTGCATGAATCTCGCCGGAACGGATTGTAAGGTCGATGCCTTTGAGGATCTGCTTGTTGCCTTGGTCTGTGATTACAGAAACATGCAGATTCTTTATCTCTAGAGTTGCCATTTTCTTCCTTACCTATCCTTCGTACTCAACAAATATTTCGTCATTTTCAATAAGAACCTCATATGTCCTAACGGGTTCATATGCCGGTAGTGAAAGAGGTTTTCCTGTGTTCAGGTCAAACTTTGCTCCATGTGCCCAGCATTCAATAGTTTCGTTGTCCACAAAACCCTCAGACAAAGAGATCTCGCCGTGAGAACACTTGTCGTCTAACGCTTTGACTTCTCCGTTGGGAGTTCTAACTATCGCCAAGGCGTGGTCTCCCACTTTCACACGGATCGCTTTGCCCGGCTTCAGATCCTCCAGGGCACAAATCCTTACCGCCATTAGTTTCCAACTCCTTCTAATTCAGCTTCGATAGCTCCAATTAGTCTTTGCTCTACATCTGGGATTTCAATCTTCTGAATGATTTCGTTAAGGAAACCTCGAACCACCAATTGCTTGGCAGTTCCCTCGTCAATTCCTCGAGCCATCAGATAAAACAGCTGAAGATCATCAAAGCGACCAGATGCACTTGCGTGACCAGCTCCGGCAATTTTTCCCGTTTCAATTTCTAGATTCGGCACAGAATCTGCGCGGGCTCCGTCAACAAGTAGCAGGTTTCGATTCAGTTCATACGTGTCGGTCCCAACAGCACTCTCACGAATCAAGACATCGCCGACCCACACCGTGTGAGCTCCGGCTCCTTTGAGCGCTCCTTTATAAGCGACATTAGACACGCAGTTCTCTGCTATGTGATCTACATACGGGCGGTGCTCGAAGTAATTTCCTGTGTCGGCGAGGTAAACGCCAAACATGTTGACTTCAGCTCCGGGTGAATCCAGCTTTACCGCCGGAACCACTCGAACCAAATCCCCGCCCATGCTTACGACTATGTGCTTTAGCCGGCTGCTTCGTCCTAACTTGGCAAATTGCGTCGAGACGTGGGTTGAACCAACTGACCATTCTTGAAGCGTTACAAAGTTAAGTTCGGCCCCATCCCCTAGGACAATTTCGACGTTCTCACCCAAAGTGCCAACTCCCGTGTGATCCAGGACCATTGTTGCCTTGGAGTGGTTACCAAGTGTGATGAGAATGTGCAGAGCCTTGGCATCGGTGGAATTGGGGGAAACTCTGATTAGCTGAGGCTCGGAGGACTCATTGTTTGCAGGTACATCAATCACAAGAGTCTTCGACGCATTAGTCCATGCCACAGCCGAAACTCTGTCTTCCGGAATGCCTGCAGAACCCACTAATTGACTAGAGGAATCAATCCAGCGTGAAGTTATGGAATCTGAGAGTTTGACTTCAATTTCTTCCTCTTTGATCTCACCAATTACTTCAGCATCTAAGCCACGAAGTTTCTCAAGAGGCACATATCGCCATATTTCCTCGGTCTTCTGAATCTCTGGAAAATCCGAAATCGAAGTTGACTTGGGTCTTTCGCTTCTCGTTTGAATAGGCACGCCGTGTGAGTGCGCAGTTGCTCCGTGCTGACTCACTATCCGACAGCCCCTTCCATCTGCATTTCAATTAGCTTGTTCAGCTCGAGCGCGTACTCCATTGGTAGTTCTTTCGCAATAGGCTCGATGAATCCACGAACAATCATTGCCATAGCCTCGTCCTCTTCGATTCCGCGAGACTGAAGGTAGAAGAGCTGCTCCGCACTAATTGCTGAAACTGTGGCTTCGTGACCCATCGAAACATCATCTTCTCGAATGTCGTTAGCTGGGTATGTGTCCGATCTTGAAATTGTGTCTACCAGCAGGGCATCACAGCGAACAGTGTTCGCGGAGTGATGAGCGCCAGGGCTTACCTTGATTTCTCCACGATAGGAAGTTCGGCCACCTCCGCGCGCAATGGACTTAGACACGATGGAACTAGTTGTGTATGGCGCCAGGTGAATCATCTTGGCTCCAGCATCCTGATGTTGACCCTCACCCGCGAAAGCTACTGACAGCGTCTCTCCCCTGGCATACTCACCGGCCAAGATAACGCTCGGGTATTTCATCGTGACCTTAGACCCAATGTTTCCATCAATCCACTCCATGGTCGCACCTTCGTAGGCAATTGCTCTCTTAGTTACGAGGTTGTAAACGTTATTCGACCAATTTTGAATGGTTGTGTATCGAACCCGAGCGTTCTTTTTCACAATAATCTCAACAACGGCACTGTGAAGAGAATCAGATTGATAAACCGGAGCAGTGCAACCTTCGATGTAGTGCACATAGGAACCTTCGTCAGCGATAATCAAGGTTCTCTCGAATTGCCCCATGTTCTCTGTGTTAATCCTGAAATATGCCTGTAGTGGGATTTCTACATGCACTCCCTTGGGAACATAGACGAACGAGCCACCTGACCAAACAGCAGTGTTCAAGGCTGCAAACTTGTTGTCGCCAGCTGGTATTACCGTTCCGAAATACTCTTCGAAAATCTCTGGGTGCTCTTTTAGAGCCGTGTCAGTATCAAGAAAAATCACACCTTGTGCCTCAAGGTCTTCACGAATTTGGTGGTAAACGACCTCAGATTCATACTGCGCCGCCACACCCGCGACTAATCTCTGACGTTCTGCCTCTGGAATACCAAGACGCTCATACGTGTTTCGAATTTCTTCCGGCAAGTCTTCCCAAGTTTGTGCTTGCTTCTCAGTGGACCGCACAAAGTACTTGATGTTGTCAAAGTCAATTCCTGATAAATCTGAGCCCCAGGTTGGCATGGGTTTGCGCAGGAAAAACTCGTACCCCTTCATCCTTCGCTCGAGCATCCAGTTCGGCTCGGACTTAAGGTCAGAAATGTACTTGACTACTTCTTCATTGATGCCTCGGCGAGCAGACGCTCCAGCCGTGTCCTTGTCGGACCAACCAAATTCGTAATTACCCAGTTCATCTAGTTCTGGCCGGTCGATTATTTTCTCTGACACCAATTACCTCCTACGTCCCTGAGTACAACCCACCAGGTCTGTTGGTATTCCAAGGCCTGGGCCATGAGAGACTGGTGGAGAGCTCCTAGAGTATTTCGATAACCCTGATAAAACTAGTAAGGACAGCCTAAGTTGACCCTGGTTCAAAGCCCGATCAGACGATTTTTCTCTGCGTTAACATCTTCAAACAGGCTGAGGCTTTTCGTCTGGCTTTCGCTCGCAACCCAAATTCTTATCGTGGTAACCGGAGGATTAGTAAGACTGACTGGCTCAGGATTAGGCTGCCCAACCTGGCCGAAGTGCACTGACGATTCGATTATTTCCACCCCAGAAATGGGAATTCATGGGTTGATTGAATTTGGCAACCGACTTCTTACCTTTGTCCTGCTAATCGTTGCTTTGCTTACCTTCGTCACAGTCCTGAGGCCACATTCAGATCGAGCAACTTTGACTCGCATCACGCTGAGCTTCTTTGGTTTTGTTGCATTGTTTATAGTCGGGTTAGTTTTTGCCGTCAGGGCTATCGACTTTACAGCTGTTTCTCTTCTGGCTATCTCTTCCATCGGAATGTTGAGCTTGGCTTTGATTTTTCTTCTTCGCGTGAGAAAAGTTGAAAAGAAGAGCCTGGTGGGGCCTGCGTTTGGTCTTGGTTTCGGCATCATTTTGCAGGCAATCATTGGTGGAATAACAGTGCTGACTCAGTTGAACTCTTGGATTGTTGGCCTTCATTTTCTTATCTCTGGAGTTCTAATTTCTGTTGCTTCCTTGCTTGTTTTCAGAGCCTTGCCAAAGCCGTCACAGCAGGTGAACCAAAGAAGTCAGTTACTGAGTGTTCCTGTTGCATTCGTTTCTGTTGTGACGATTGTGATTGGTGTACTTGTTACTGGTGCTGGCCCGCACGCCGGTGATGCTTCCACGCCACGAAACGGTTTAGATCTAGAAGTGTGGCAGCACTACCACTCTTACCCCGGGTATGCGATGTTGGGATTGATCTTGCTTCAATGGTTATTACAGCTCGGCACAAGCAAGTCTCCCTGGACCTCCCTTCCAACGAGAGTGTTGGGAATATTGCTAGCAGTCACCGCTTTACAGGCAGTAATCGGAGTTGTTCAATCAAGACTTGGTGTGCCAGAGCTTCTGGTAGCAGCACACATGCTTGGTGCTGCCGTTCTATGTTCGCTTGTGACTTTTCAGTACCTGGTACTTAAGACTAAAAAATGAAAACTCTTTTCTGGTTTCGCAGGGATCGCAGGCTTCAGGACAACGAGGCACTCATTGCGGCCGCAAAACAGTCAACGGAGCTTTACCCCTTCTATGTGTTTCCAGGAGACCTTGATTTCCTCACTCCCCTGCGACAAGCTTCTTTGATTGAATCTGTCCGGAGCTTGCAGCACGCTATACCGTCAGGAATGGACACCTCGATAGGAAAAGCGCCCGAAGAGATCACGAAATTTGTCACCGAAAACAAAATTGAAACGGTATTTGCTACTAGGGCCTATGACACCGAAGGCATGGCTGAACAAGTAGAAGTGGCAAATAGACTCAAGGAAATGTCTATCCCTCTTGTTCTTGTGGGGAGTTATTACGCAATCGAACCTGGAACGGTTCGAAAGGACGATGGCACCCCATTGCGTGTCTACACACCCTTTTATAAGCGGTGGTTAGTAAACGGTTGGGGAAACCCCTTGAAGCTTGATGTTTCAAATGTCCCCTGGCGAGCAACTGGCAAAGGCGCTTTACCTACACTTTCAGGGACCACCCCTTTTCCAGTCAAGGCATCTGAGGAGTACGCCCTGGAAACCTGGAAGAGGTTTAAGTCTCGCGCACTGAGTAACTATCACGAAGATCGAAATAAAACTGACTTGTCAGGCACATCGAATCTCTCCCATGCTCTTGCCCATGGCGAAATTCACCCCAGAACCCTCTTAGCGGAACTCGGGGACTCACCAGGCGAGGAAGTATTTAGAAAAGAGCTCGCTTGGCGAGAGTTTTATGCGGATGTTCTTTTCCACAATCCAAATACTCTGACCGACTATTACGAGCCTAGATTCTCAAAGATGAGATATGACTCCGCAAAGGATTCAAAAGCATTTGCAGCTTGGCAAGCTGGAAAGACCGGGTACCCGATCGTTGACGCTGCTATGCGTCAGCTAGTTCAATCAGGCTGGATGCACAATCGCTCTCGAATGATCGTTGCGAGTTTCTTGGTCAAAGACCTTCATATTGAGTGGCAACACGGGGCAAGGTTTTTTGAGCAGCACTTGACTGACTTTGACCCTGCCTCTAACTCTCACGGCTGGCAGTGGACTGCCGGCTGCGGAACGGACGCATCTCCGTATTACAGAATCTTTAACCCCATTCTTCAGGGCGTGAGGTTTGATCCCCAAGGAGACTATGTTCGTCGTTGGGTTCCGGAGCTGCGCCACATCGAGGACACAAGCGTGCATGAGCCTTGGAAGCTTATTGATGGCTACACCCAGGGCTACCCAGAGCGAATTGTTGATCACGATGCTGAGAGAGCAGAATCGCTTCTTCGCTTAGAAGAGATAAAAGCTAAAAGTTAAGCAGTGGATCGATTGCGATGGCCAAAAACAACAGGGTTAGATGTGAAATTGAGCCATGGAAGAGTCTCATCGGGTTTGGACTCTTTTCAGCCTTCGTATCCGACGCTAATTTGTAGGCTTCGACCATAAACCAAACGCCCGAAGCAATCGCAATTGACGAATACACGATACCCATGTCTGCGATTGGGATTAGCAGCAAAGTCGATGCGAAGTAGCCCCAACTGTACAGAATGATTTGACCAGTAACTACCGACTTCTTTGAAACAACAGGGAGCATTGGAACATTTGCATTTTTGTAATCTTCCTGATATTTGATGGAAAGTGGCCAGTAGTGTGGCGGAGTCCAAAGAAAAATTATTAGGAAAAGAACGAGCGCTGCCAATGAAATCTCATTTGTCACGGCCGCCCAACCAATTAGAGCTGGCATTGCTCCGGCGGCGCCTCCCCAAACGATGTTCTGTGGTGTTCTTCGCTTGAGTCCAAGGGTATAAACAAAAACATAAAAAAGGATTGCTGCTAAAGAAAGCAAAGCTGAAAGAAGATTTACAAACACCGCAAAAAAGAAGACGGAAATAATTCCAATTGTCCATGCGAAAACTAATGCTTCTTGTTTTGTAAGCTCACCGGTTACCAGGGGTCGGTTCTTGGTGCGACCCATAACGCTATCGATGTCTGCATCTATGTAGCAATTAAAGGCGTTTGCGCTTCCCGCTGACAGCGCTCCCCCAAACAGAACTCCCAGGACAAGCCAAAGATTTGGTACGCCTCGTTCGGCCAAAATCATCGTCGGTACTGTTGAAATAAGAAGTAGCTCTATAACCCGGGGCTTGGTCAGGGCAAAATAAGCCCTGGCTTTTGCCAGCAGGCGCGAACTAGTTCCGGTTGAAGTGGACATTTGTACCAGTCTAAAGCCGTCAGGGGCCGCATTTAGCCCACGGGTATAGACTTCCCTCAAAGCCGGAGCAGTGTCGCTGTGCAAATTCCCAATACCTTGTCTTCAGATAGGAACTCCATTGCTGGACTGGAATGAGATTGATGATTTAGCAGTAAAAACTGCCAAAGTTCTAGCGGCTGATGCCGTAGAGAAGGTAGGCAACGGCCATCCAGGTACTGCAATCAGTTTGGCCCCAGCGGCATATTTGCTGTTTCAGAAAGTAATGCGCCACGATCCCAAGGATGACCGCTGGATTGGTCGCGACAGATTTATTCTTTCAGCCGGTCACTCATCGCTCACGCTATACACCCAGCTTTATCTGGGAGGGTTTGGACTCGAGCTGGAGGATCTAAAAGCACTTAGAACCCTAGGTTCAAAAACACCGGGACATCCTGAATTTGGACATACTGCCGGCGTAGAAATCACCACTGGACCTCTGGGATCTGGACTTGCTTCGGCAACAGGATTTGCCATGTCCACGCGATTTGAACGCGACTTACTTGATCCTGAGAATCAATCTGACTCAGTTTTTGATCATTTCGTTTATGTAATTGCCAGTGATGGCGATGTTATGGAGGGTGTTAGCGCGGAAGCAGCCTCTATCGCAGGACACCTGGGCCTTGGAAACTTAATTGTCATTTATGATTCGAATCAGATTTCGATTGAAGATGACACCAACATCAGTTTCAGCGAAGACGTTGCCGCAAGATACCGCAGCTATGGTTGGCAGACGATTGAAGTTGACTGGAATGCCAATGGCTACAAGGAAGATGTCGCGGCTCTTTATGCAGCAATCGAGCAAGCAAAATCAAATAAAGCACAGCCCACATTCATAACCCTCAAAACAATCATCGGATGGCCATCGCCTGAAAAGCAGAACACTGGCAAGATTCACGGCTCAAAGCTTGGTCCTGAGGAAGTGGCCGGCCTTAAGCGAGTTCTTGGATTCAATCCCGACGAGTCATTTGAAGTTCCAGCTGAAGTCATTGCTCACACCAGACAACTTGTTGATAGAGGTGCAGCACAAAGAGCAGAGTGGCAAAAGGATTTTGATTCTTGGCGGAAATCGAACCCAGCTCAAGCGAACCTTTTATCCAGGCTGGAAGCCGGAGAACTCCCTAGTGATATTGAGTCAGTCTTGCCAATTTTTTCACCCAGTGAGCAAATAGCGACTCGCGCTGCTTCGGGCAAGGTGCTAAATGCGATTGCAGCAGTTATGCCAGAACTATGGGGCGGTTCTGCTGATTTAGCAGAATCTAACAACACAACCATTGAAGGCTCAGGATCATTCGTTCCATCAAAATGGCAGACGAAGCACTGGACGCCCACTAAAGGCGGTCGAATCCTGCACTTTGGAATTCGCGAACACGCGATGGGGGCAGTCCTTAATGGAATTAGTCTGAGTGGTTTTTCCCGAGCTTTTGGTGGAACATTCTTAGTCTTTTCCGATTACATGAGGCCGTCAGTTCGCCTGGCAGCTCTAATGGGCATTAACCCAATTTATGTTTGGACTCACGATTCCGTGGCCCTCGGCGAAGACGGGCCAACCCATCAACCAATCGAACACCTGACCGCGCTTCGCGCCATTCCTAATCTGTCGGTCATTCGTCCCGCCGATGCCAACGAAACTTCATTCGCTTGGTTAGAAGCGCTCCGAAACACCTCAGGCCCATCAGCCCTGGTGCTGACCCGTCAGAACCTGCCAGTACTTGATCGCTCCATCGGGTATGGCTCGGCAAACAATGTGGGTAAGGGAGCCTATGTCTACGCGGATGCCGATGGAGAGCTCGAGGTATTAATCATTGCCACGGGAAGTGAGGTCCAATTTGCTGTAGAGGCAAAGGCCACTCTTCAAAACTTAGGAGTGCCAACCCGTGTTGTGTCCATGCCATGTGTGGAATGGTTCAAAAAGCAACCATCTGAATACCGGGACTCTATTTTGCCACCGTCCATCACGAAGCGAATATCTATTGAAGCCGGTTTAACTAGTGGCTGGAGAGAATTTGTTGGTGACAGTGGTGTGTCGATTGGCATCAACGAATACGGAGCTTCGGCTGACTATCAGACTCTTTATAAGAAGTTTGGAATCACATCCGATGCCATCGTCTCAGCGGCTATGCAGCTAACAGGGAGAAGCAAGTGAACCAGCGACTAAAAGAACTGACGCAGGCAGGTGTGTCAATTTGGCTTGATGACCTATCGAGATCACGCATAGCCTCTGGCAATCTTGAGCAGCTGATTAGGGATTATTCGGTTCGAGGTGTAACCACGAATCCAACCATTTTTGCCGCTGCTCTCAAGACAGCGGATTATCTTCCTTATCTTGAAATAGAGAAACAAGCAGGAAGTTCTGCCAGCCAGGCGGTCTTCAACATTACAACGAGAGATGTTGCAGACGCCTGTGACATTTTCAAGGAAACATATATTGAAACCCAGGGAGTCGATGGTCGTGTATCAATAGAGGTGTCCCCTGATCTGGCCTTTGACTCGGAAAAAACCATTTTGGAAGCTGTGGCACTTTACGAAAAGGTCAACCGCGAAAATGTGATGATCAAGATTCCTGCAACCCTCCCCGGATTGACGGCTATTACTGAAGTAGTTTCCCGAGGAATCTCAGTTAATGTCACCCTCATTTTCTCTCTCGCTCGTTACCGCCAAGTTATCGATGCGTATATGACTGGACTTGAGAGGGCACTGGAGAGCGGATTAGACCTCCGAAAGATTCACTCAGTTGCCTCTTTTTTTGTGTCCCGGGTGGATACGGAAGTTGACAAACGACTAGAAAAATTGGGAAGACCTGACCTTAAATCCAGAGCCGCTTTGGCAAATGCCAGGCTTGCTTATGGATTGTTCAAGCAATCCTTTGATTCATCTAGATGGAACAAGCTGGCTGCTCAAGGTGCGATGCTTCAAAGGCCCCTCATGGCCTCAACGGGCGTAAAGGATCCCGAATTGTCTGACACGCTATATGTCAGTGAATTGGTGGCCACAGACCTGGTTAACACCATGCCAGAAAAAACAATGATGGCATTCGCAGATCATGGCGAAGTCCTAGTAGACAGCATTGAGGCAAACATGGATTTATCCTCAGAGCACCTACAGGTGCTTCAATCAGCTGGAATCGAACTGGACGAAGTTACTGATTTGCTCGAAAAAGAAGGCGTTGAGAAGTTCATCGCTTCTTGGCACGAACTAATTGAATCAGTGAACCAAGCTATCAAGAGTGTTTAGCATGAACGTAACTTGTTCCGAATCGCTAAGTCGAAGCCTTTCCCCAGTGGTGGAAAAGATCATCGTGGCAAAAATAGCTTCAAGACTTGGGGAGAAAGATCAAACCATTTGGGGGCCGGCTGCTGAATCCGAAGCAAGTATCCGTCTTGGCTGGATAACGAGCGCAAGGGATTCCTTGGATGTTTTGCCGGAAATCTTTAGCTTGCGAGACCAATATTCCAAAGACGGCGTCAATAGATTCGTTCTTTGCGGAATGGGCGGTTCCTCTTTGGCTCCCGAGGTTATATCCAGGGTAGCTGGTAAAGATTTGTTCATTCTCGACTCAACATCGCCTGAGCAGGTTAGTGCTGCTCTAATTGATCTGGAAAGAACAGCCGTAATTGTTTCATCTAAATCTGGTTCTACGGTTGAGACTGATTCTCAGAAGAGAATCTTTGAACATGCTTTTCAAGAATCGGGCATTGATCAAAGAGAACGAATAGTCATCGTTACAGACCCAGGGTCACCACTCGACTTGGAATCCCGATCAAACGGATACAAGGTATTCAATGCTGATCCCAATGTTGGTGGTCGATACTCCGCTCTGACTGCTTTCGGACTTGTTCCAGCGGGATTAGCAGGGTGTGACATTGGATCCTTAGCTAACGCTTCGTCATCTTCTTCAGCAAAACTATTCAACGACAGCACCGATAATCCTGCGATTTGGTTAGCTGCTGCAATTGCCGGGCAGGCTGGCAAGGACAAGTTCCTTATTGAAGCCGACCGCCTCCCAAGTTTTGGTGATTGGGTTGAACAACTAGTGGCGGAATCTACTGGCAAGCAGCAAAAGGGAGTCCTCCCAGTTGCCGTAACCAGTTCCGCGCCAGAGTTATCGATGAATCTGATTGACACCCTGACCATTCGATTCGATAACAAAGAGTCAGATGTTTCTTTCGGCGGTTCACTTGGCGAAGTGTTCATACTATGGGAGGTAGCGACAGCCATCGCTGGCTGGCTACTAGAGATCAACCCGTTTGACCAACCAAATGTCGAAAGCGCAAAAATCGCTGCCCGTGCCCTTTTGGAACGTAAGGATTTTTCTGACTCTTTCGATTACGTCGACCGTTCAATCCAAGTGAAAAGTCGCGGCTTTCACTTCCAGGGAACAACGGTTGACTCGGCCATCGAAGCACTCTTGAGTCAAATTCGTGAAGATGGCTATCTGTCGATTCAGGCATATTTGTCTAGTAACTCACTCCCACAGTTCCAACAGCTAAGGGACATTTCGGCAAGGCGAATTCAGCGGCCTGTCACTTTTGGTTGGGGGCCTCGCTTTTTACACTCGACCGGTCAGTATCACAAGGGAGGACCCAAGCAAGGAGTATTTCTCCAGCTAACTCTTGATGAAACAAATGAGTTGGCTGTACCAGGAAGACCATTTACTTTTTCTCAGTTGATCTCGGCTCAAGCCAGCGGCGATGCTGAGGTGCTTAAGGACCAAGGTCTGCCAGTTCTCTCTTTGAAGCTCGAGAATCCACTTGAGGGACTCGAATTACTAAAGAAGGCAATTGAGTCTTGAGAAACCCGCTAAAGGACCCCCTTGATCGCAGGCTCCAAAAGATTGCTGGCCCATCTGGCCTAATTCTCTTCGGCGTTACTGGCGATCTTGCACGCAAAAAACTATTGCCGGCTATCTATGACCTTGCCAACCGAGGACTTCTTCCACCGGCATTTTCTCTGGTTGGGTTTGCTAGACGAGACTGGTCTAACTCTGATTTCGAGAATTTCGTCCGAGAGTCAATTAGATCGAATGCTAGAACGCATTGGTCTGAGAGCGTTTGGAGCCAGCTTGCCAAAGGAATTCGATTCGTTTCCGGCAACCATGACAATCCTCTCGCGTTCGCTGAACTACGGAGAGTTGTCCAAGACCTTGATAGTGAGCGAGGCACCGCAGGTAACCACACCTTCTACCTTTCAGTACCCCCAAGGGATTTTCCACTTGTCATAACGCACCTCCAAGACTCTGGTCTAGCTAACGCCAATTCGGGACAGTTTCGGAGGGTTGTTATTGAGAAACCGTTCGGCTCTGATTTGGATAGCGCCAAGACTCTCAACGCGGTGGTTGAGAGGGTCTTTCCACCTGACTCTGTGTTTCGGATTGACCACTATCTAGGCAAAGAAACCGTGCAAAACATTTTGGCTCTTCGATTTGCCAATCAACTATTTGAGCCTATTTGGAACAGTAAATTCATTGACCACGTTCAGATTACGATGGCCGAAGACATAGGTATAAGTGGGCGAGCGGGATACTATGACGGAATAGGCGCGGCTCGGGATGTGATTCAGAATCACCTTCTACAGTTACTTGCCCTGACGGCCATGGAGCGACCAGAGAGCTTTGAGCCAACGCAGCTTCGTGAATCCAAAGAGAACGTCTTGGCACAAACTAAGCCCCCAACAAACCTCGGACTTCATACATCGCGAGGGCAATACGCCGGTGGCTGGCAAGGTGGCGAAAAGGTCCTCGGATACTTGGAGGAAGAAGGCATTAGTCCTGCTAGCAATACAGAAACCTATGCTGCCCTTCGGTTAGACATCGACAACAGCCGATGGCGTGGAACGCCTTTCTATTTGAGGACTGGCAAGCGACTAGGCAGAAGAGTCACGGAGATCGCGGTGGTCTTCAAGCGTCCGGAACATGCCTTGTTTGGACGTCAAGCGGTATCACAATTGGGTGAGAATGCCTTAGTTATTCGAGTACAGCCAAATGAGGGTGTAACTATAAGGTTCGGTTCCAAGGTTCCTGGGCCTGCCATGCAGGTGCGTGATGTGACAATGGATTTTGCCTACGGCCATGCTTTCACAGAAGATTCCCCTGAAGCTTACGAACGTCTCATTCTTGACGTCCTACTTGGAGAGCCTCCCCTGTTTCCTCGTCAAAGAGAGGTCGAACTGTCTTGGGAAATCCTGGATCCCGTGGTCGAAGCATGGAGTAAGCAAAAGGTCATCGAACAATACACACCAGGCTCGTGGGGTCCAGACAGTGCAAATCAGATGATGAGCATTGATGGAAGAAGCTGGCGACGACCATGATCGTAGAACTAAGGCAGACAACCACGGCACAGGTCGCAAAGAAACTTCAGGAATTGCGTGAAAGTGGCGGTGTTGTTTCGCTAGGCAGAGTTCTCAGTCTCATTGTCGAAACGGACGTTCAGGATTTAGAACAGGCGGTAGAAACCGCTAATTCAGCTTCTAAGTTGCATCCTTCACGAATTATTGTGATTGCCAAAAATACAGAAGAGAAAACCTGGCTTGATGCGGAAATTAGAGTCGGAGGAGACGCGGGGGCTAGTGAAGTCGTAATTCTTCGTGCAAATAATGAAGTTTTGCAGAACATAGAATCGCTTGTCTCAGGGCTGCTCTTGCCAGACGCCCCAATCGTTGCTTGGTGGCCAACCTCCGCGCCAGTGAATCTAGGAAGGTCTTCGATTGGAATGATGGCAGGCAGGCGCATCACAGACTCAGCTAGGCAGGAAAATCCGGTTAGGTTCCTCAAGGAGCTTGCGCGAAATTATCGTCCAGGCGACGGTGACGCAGCCTGGACTCGAATCACTCTTTGGAGATCCCAATTAGCAGCTGTGTATGAGGCTCATGTCGATCAAGAAGTCGTCCAGGCTAAGGTTTTTGGATCAGCGGACTCCCCCAGTGCACATTTACTAGCGGCTTGGCTAGGACTAAAGCTCGGCACCAGAGTGAGCCTCGATTCAACTTCTAACGCAGATCAGGTCTCTGGGATTCGTGGAGTTGAAATAGAGCTATCAAGCGGGAGAATTTCAATGACCAGAAAGAATCAGACGGTGACTATTGATCAGCCCGGCCAGCCCATTTCTGCCGGTCTTCTACCCCCAAGAAGCGACCTTGATTGCTTAGTGGAAGACCTGAGATTCCTAGGTGAAGATGAAATTTACGCTGAGATCTTGCTGAAAGGGCTTGCGCATGACAATGAAGGTTCATGAAACTCAGCAAGAGTTGGTGGCTTCGGTCGCTGCTGAAATCGCTGATTTTATCCGCGACTGCGAAGAAGTGTTCCGCCTGGTTGTGACAGGTGGCGGCCTAGGGATAGCAACCATTGCCGCCCTTGGACGTCAGGAATTCGATAGAAAAAAACTCAGAATTGTGTTCTGTGATGAGCGATACGTTGATAATGACCAAGAGGATAGAAACGAACATCAGGCCTTAGAGGCTTGGCCTGGTATTTCCGACTGCCAATTCATCAGGTTTCCAGCACCGGATGGCTCAGCCTTAGCGGCAGCTGAAGATTTCTCAGAGGTCCTGAAGCAAACTTACGAAACCTCCTCTAGTGATGGAACCTTGTTTGATCTTGTTCTACTTGGAGTCGGTGAAGATGGGCATGTTGCCTCTCTTTTTCCAAACAAGGAGAACTCAAAATCATGGGTGGTTGCTGAGATCGATTCGCCTAAACCACCTAAGCAAAGGCTGTCCTTGAGTTTTGAAGTCCTAAATAGGGCAACAAAAGTCTGGTTCGTAGTTGGGGGCCAAGCCAAAGCGGAAATCGTAAATAAGTTGAATCAAGGGGCTGATTTACCAGCGAACAAAGTCAAGGGTTTTGAGGAGACAACCTGGTGGGTTGATAGAGCCCTTAGCGACGCGCTTTAGCTGCAGCTGCAGCTTTTTCTCTCCTGGCCCTGATGGCTTGCAGTGCCTCGTCAAGAATCTGCGCCGCCTCAGCATCAGTGCGGCGCTCCTTCACATATGCCAAGTGGGTTTTGTAGGGTTCGATTTTTGAAACAAGTGGCGGGCTGGTTTTGTCTCTTCCAGCGGGAAATCCACAATGGGGGCAGTCGATCTCTACTGGAATTTCTTCTTCTAAAACAGTAGCGGCAAAAAAAGGATGGGTCTCATGCCCATTCGCGCAGTAGAAACTTTTAGTGACACGATCAACATGGTGTCCGCGGTCTTTCTCTCCCATTGGTCCTGCGCCAACGCGGGCACCGCGAATTGATGGAGTTGAGGACATTAGGCCCAGCCGAATCTTGTGAATAGGCCAAGAATAATAATCACAGTTACCCAGACCAGTCCAAGCACAATCGTGATTCGGTTGAGATTGCGCTCCGCTACTCCGGATGACTGCATCGAGCTTGTAACGCCGCCTCCAAACATGTCGGCCACACCACCACCGCGTCCTTTGTGGAGCAAGATCATGAGTATGAGCAACACGCTTGTGATTGCTAGGAGCACCAAAAGTGCAGTTTGTAAAGCAGCCATTATTCCTCCAAAAACCTTGCCAATTATAGAACTATGTGCTTCTTATAACGAGCAATACCAGCAAACTCGTCGGAATCTAGGGATGCACCCCCTACTAAAACCCCGTCAATGTTGGGTCCCTGCATGAATCCGGCTACATTTACGGACTTAACTGAACCGCCGTAAAGAATCCGCACTTGTTCTGCCACCTCTCCGTGCACTTCTTGGATTGCCTTGCGAATTTCCTGGGCGACCTGCTCAGCTTGCTCGGGAGTTGCCACTTCTCCGGTCCCAATGGCCCAGACAGGTTCATAGGCGACAACGAATTCCTTTAGGGACTCGTGCCCTTGTAGAGCAGCCAAAATTTGGCGCACAGGTACTGCACTTGGCCCATGTGATTCAAGCTCAGACTGCGTTTCTCCGACGCAAATGATTGGTGTTAAATTAGCCGAGAAGCAAGCTGCAACTTTTTGCTGAACCAATTCATCGGTCTCGTTGTGGTATTGACGTCTCTCAGAGTGACCCACCAATACGTACTTGACCGCTAGTTTCGCAAGCATGGACCCCGATATCTCCCCAGTAAATGCACCTACTGAATGTTGAGAAATGTCCTGCGCTCCAATGTTGAGTTCAAATTTCTCAGCATCGATTAGGGTTTGCGCGCTCCTAAGTGCCGTAAATGGAGGAAAAACACTTACTTCTACATCCTTAAAATCGTGACCTTTTTCGTTAAGTGTCCAAGCGAGCTTTTGTATGAGCGCGATCGACTGAAGGTGGTCAAGATTCATTTTCCAGTTCCCGGCAATCAGCGGAATTCTTTCAGTCATTTAGTACCTCTAGTCCAGGCAATGATTTTCCTTCTAAGAACTCTAGACTCGCTCCCCCACCAGTCGAGATGTGAGAGTAAGCGTTTTCTGAAAAACCAAGCTTTCTGACCGCTGCTGCGGAGTCTCCGCCTCCAACTACTGAAATCCCCTCGACCAATGACAATGCTTCGGCCACCACTTTGGTCCCGTTCGCAAAGTTATCGAACTCGAACACGCCCATTGGACCATTCCAGAACACGGTTCTCGAGGATCGGATCATTGCCGCAAAGTGCTCGGCAGCTGCCGGACCTATGTCTAAACCAATTGCTTCTGAACCAAAACGTGATTCCTCTATTGCTGAAGAGCGAACAACCTCGTATTCGGCATCTGCTGCAAATCTGTTTGCGACAACGACATCTGTCGGTAGAACTATTTCAACTCCAAGACGTGCTGCCTCATCGAAGAAACCGCCAACCCGATCAAGCTGATCGGCCTCCAGAAGGCTTTTACCAACTTTGAGGCCCTGCGAAGCAAGAAATGTAAAGAGCATTCCACCTCCTATAAGTAGGCGGTCTACCTTGGGCAATAGGTTTTGGATGACTCCGAGCTTGTCTGAAACCTTAGAGCCTCCAAGAACAACGGTATAAGGTCGATCGGGATTCTCAGTAAGTGTTTGGAGAATATTCAATTCTGCTTGGATTAGTAATCCTGCGAAACTCGGAAGGATTTTTGCGAGTTCATAAACGCTAGCTTGTTTACGATGAGATACTCCAAATCCGTCACTGACGAGCACGTCGCCTAGTGCAGCTAATTCCCGGGCAAACGCCTCTCGAGCGTTAGCATCTTTAGAGGCTTCACCAGAATTGAACCGGAGATTTTCAAGAATGAGTGCCTGTCCGTCAGACAGACTCGCTACCGCTTGAGAAACTAGCTCACCAACGGTCTCGCTAACAAATGCGACTTTTGTCTCAAGTAGTTCCGAAAGCCTGGCCGCTACTGGCGATAGTGAAAAACCATCGTCACGTCCTTCTGGTCTTCCCAGGTGGGAGGCAATGACAAGCTTTGCCCCTGCTTCTAATAAAAGCTTGATGGTAGGCAGAGCGGCTCGAATCCGGCCATCGTCTGAGATTTGACCCTGGTTGAGAGGAACATTGAAGTCCACTCTAAGAATCACCCTCTTGCCGCGAAGGTCGCCGGCTTGATCGATGGTTCTGAGCATTAGAGCTTCGCAGCTACCAGTTCGGTGAGTTCGACCAAACGATTGGAGTATCCCCATTCATTGTCATACCAAGAGGATAACTTGACCGTGTTATCGATAACACGCACAAGTCCAGCATCGAAGATTGATGAGTGAGCGTCAGTAACAATGTCACTCGATACGATCTCATCCTCCGTGTATAGGAGAATGCCCTTCATTGGGCCAGCAGCTGCTTCTTTGTAAGCTGCTTTGATTTCTTCAACAGTGACTTTCTTTTCAGAGACAATGGTTAGATCAGTTATCGAGCCAGTTGGCACTGGGACTCGTAATGCGAAACCATCCAATTTTCCTTTTAGTTCAGGCAAAACTAACCCAATAGCTTTAGCGGCCCCAGTTGTTGATGGCACTATGTTCACAGCCGCTGCCCTAGCGCGGCGAAGATCTTTATGGGGACCATCTTGAAGGTTTTGATCCGCCGTATAAGCATGAACAGTTGTCATAAGGCCGTTAACGATTCCGAATTTATCGTGGAAGACCTTTGCTAGCGGCGCTAGACAATTCGTAGTACATGAAGCATTGGAAATAATGTGGTGGTTTGCAGGGTCATAGAGATGCTCATTTACCCCAATTACGAAAGTCGCGTCTTCATTGGTGGCAGGCGCTGAAATAATTACCTTTTTTGCTCCGGCTTCAATGTGCTTCTTGGCTTTTTCGCCATCCGTGAATATTCCAGTTGATTCAATGACAATGTCTACACCTAATTTGCCCCAAGGCAAGTTTGAAGGATCTCGCTCAGCAAGAACCTTGATTGACTTGCCATTCACGACGATGCTGTCACCGTCGACGCTCACGGCTGCGTTTAGGCGACCGGTGATTGAGTCATACTTGAGCAGGTGCGCAAGCCCGGCAGGGTCCGAAAGGTCATTGACTGCGACTACTTCGAGATTTGAGTTTTGAGCAAGGGCCGCACGAAGAAAGTTGCGACCAATTCGGCCAAAGCCATTAATACCAATACGAGTCAAGATTATCTCCAGAGGAATTTTTTGTGAATTGTCTTATCCACTCGCCTTTGGGCGGATTGAGCTAGCCTAGCAGGAGGGAGCGGCTGTTCACGCTGACAGACCCGAATCTACGTGACACATCCTCCCAATTCACAATGTTCCAGAAGGCTTTCACGTAGTCTGCCTTGACGTTTTGGTAATCCAGGTAAAAGGCGTGTTCCCACATGTCCAACATCAATAGAGGGATGCTGCCCATAGCCAGGTTTCCTTGCTGATCGTAAAGCTGCCCAATAATCAGGCGATTGCCCAAGGCATCCCAAGCTAGATATGCCCAACCAGAACCTTGAATTCCAAGTGCCGCTGCTACAAAGTGATTCTTGAACATCTCAAATGATCCGAAGTACTCAGTCAATGCTGCCGCTAGTTCACTACTTGGTTCGCCTGAGTGAGGGCTAAGGTTCTCCCAGAAAATTGAATGATTCACGTGGCCACCTAGGTTAAATGCCAGGTCCTTCTGCAGTTTAGGCAAATTGGAAAAGTTATTTGTTTCGCGGGCCTCGGCCATTGCCTCTGAAGCTGCGTTAGCACCAGTGACATAGGCCTGGTGGTGCTTGGAGTGATGTAACTCCATGATTCTTGCTGAAATGTGCGGTTCTAGCGCGGAGTAATCGTACTTAAGTTCTGGAAGTTTGTAGTTCATTGTTACCTCTCTAGCTATTTTTAGCTCTTTTGGTCGCTTATTTATTCCTCGAGAAGATCTGGAATCGCAGACTCAGTGTCCGGAATTCCTAACTCGGCGGCCCTTCTATCTGCTGTTGCTAACAGTCTTCGAATTCGACCTGCAACGGCATCTTTTGTCATTGGCGGCTCGGCCAAGCGACCAAGTTCATCGAGCGAAGCATCCTTGTGCTTCAACCTAAGCTCACCGGCATACTTCAAATGATTTGGTGCCTCGGGTCCAAGGATCTCTAGTGCTCTTTGAACTCGAGCACTTGCGGCTACTGCTGCTTGTGCGCTTCTTCGCAGGTTTGCGTCATCAAAGTTGGCAAGTCGATTGGCAGTACCCCGAACCTCTCTTCGGTTACGAAGCTCTTCCCATTTATCAACCTGATCAATGCAACCCATTTCTCTCAAAAGGTCAGCAATTCCCTCACCGTCTCGAACCACAACTCTAAAGACATTCCTAACTTCCCTTGCTTTAGCATTGACCCCTAGTCGACGAGCAACTCCCACTAAAGCCATGGCCGATTCATTACCTGGTGCTACAACCTCTAGTGATGTTGAACGTCCAGGATCCGTAAGAGTGCCTTGTGCCAAGAAGGCCCCACGCCAGATTGCTCTTGCTTCATCCATGGTTGATGAAACAAGAGTTGAGGGTAAACCACGAACAGGACGTCCGCGATTGTCGATCAAGCCTGTTTGGCGAGCGAGGAGCTCGCCGTCACGCATGACTCTTATTTGGTATCCGTTAGTTCGCCTAAGTCCACCAGCTTGCACTACGCTCACTTCAGCAGTAATGCCATAGAGCTCGGAAATTGCTTTCGCGATTCGCTTAGCAACACTGGCCGACTCTATTTCTACTTCGATTGCTATTCGACCAGAGATTAAATGGAGTCCTCCGCAAAATCTAAGAATCGTTGCAAGTTCGGCAGCGCGAACTAAGCCGTTTACGGGTTGTACCCTGGCGAGCTCTTCCTTGATCGACTGCGTGATTGCCACTCTATTCCTTACCAAGATCTCGATGTGCAACGGTGATAGTAGCATCTGCAACACGACTTAACCGCCCAGCGATCTCATTTGCTATTGCAACGGACCTATGCTTCCCACCGGTGCAACCAATGGCTATGGTTGCGAATCGCTTGTTCTCGCTCCGATAACCCTGCAAAACTATTTCCAAGGCCGCCACATAGTTTGCTATAAAACCCTCTACCCCGTCTTGAGACAACACAAACTTGCTGACTGCGGCGTCGTTACCGGTGAGAGCTCTGAGCTTCTCGTCCCAGTGTGGATTTGGAATAAATCGTGCATCAGCAACGATGTCGGCGTCGACCGGAGTACCGTACTTGAATCCAAAGCTGATTATGTTTACTCGCAAGAAATTGGCATTTTCTGAAAAAGCTTCGGCGACTCTATTGGTCAGTTGATGAACATTGGAATCAGACGTGTCAAAAATCAGATCAGCGCTCTCACGAAGTCCAATGAGTTCAGCACGCTCTCGGGCTATTCCGTCAATAATGGTCCCGGTGCCCTGTAGTGGATGCGGTCTTCTGACGGATTCAAATCTCTTAACCAGGGCAGCGTCGCTGGCCTCTAAAAAGAGCAGTCGAACAGAAATTTCTCGATTTTTGAGATCGTTAATCCTGCTTTGTAGTTCAGAGAAGAACTCCCCACCTCTAACGTCTGTAATCACCGCAATCTTGGGTAGCTTAGCTTTGCTCAGAGCAAACAAGTCACTCATGGGACCGAGCATCTGTGGCGGGAGATTGTCAATCACGTACCAGCCTTGGTCCTCCAAGGCATTACCCACCGTGGAACGACCTGCCCCCGACATGCCTGTTACAACAAGTAACTCCGGTTTACGTTTGGTGTCCATCTCTCCCCTGCCAGGACAAGGTTACAGCTTTCTAATCTCGGGCGTGTCGGATTATTCAAAGCTCTTGAGCTGCTCCACGAGGTTCTTGGCTTGGCTAACACTAAATCCCGGCAACCCCGCAATTTCTTCAGCACTTGCGGCTTTGAGCCGCTTAATTGAGCCGAATTTCTTTATCAGTAACCTCACCTTTGCCTCACCAAGCCCAGGGAGCTCGAGCAAGGTTGAAGAAATCCCACCACTTCTCTTAGCTCTTTGTGCCGTTATGGCAAATCGGTGCGCTTCATCTCTTATTCGTTGAAGGAGGAATAGCTCTTCAGATGCTCGAGGGAACACAATCGGATTGTCGCTGTGAGTCGTGTAGACCTCTTCCAAACGTTTCGCCAACGTAGCGATGGTGATGTCCTCGATTCCAGCATCGGCTAGAGCTTTTGCCGAGGCATTTCTTTGCGGTATTCCTCCATCAATCAAAATCAGACTCGGACGGTAAGCAAACTTCTCGGATTTTTCCTCTTCCAGGTATTTAAGTCTTCGTCGTAAAACTTGGTATAGGGCCTCCGTGTCATCCATACTTTCGAGATTAAATTTTCGATACTGGTTCTTCTTAGGCAGCCCATCTTCAAAAACAACCATGGATCCAACGGTGCCAGTCCCGGCTAAATGGGAGATGTCAAAACATTCAATTCGCAAGGGAGCCATTGGCATTTCTAGGGTTTTTTTGATGCCAGCCAGGGCGTCAGCCCTAGCGGAGAAATCTGCAGTTCGCTTTAGCTTGTAGCTCTGTAGAGACTGCTGGGCATTAGTTGCAACAGTTTTCGCCAGAACTGCTTTTTCTCCCCGTTGCGCTACTTGTACTTCAGATTTGGAACCACGAAGCGAAGAGAGCCATTGGCTGATTTCATTGCTATCAGAAGGTAGTGAGGGTACGTAAATAACCTTGGGTATCTCTATTGGCTCTCCAACTCTAGGTGGTGTATAAATCTGGTTAATTACATACTCAATCAGCTCAGAGTCCGACCTATCGAGCTCTAGGTCGACGACCATTCCTCTTGCTCCTCTGATTCGCCCACCCCTGACATTGAAGATCGCAACGGCCGCGGACAGCTCATCTCTTGCTAATCCTATGAAATCCGCATCTGTGTGGTCTGCCAAGACAACCGTTGATTTCTCGAGCACCTTTTCCAGCGCTTGAATGTCATCCCGGAAATTAGCGGCAGCTTCGTAATTCTCCTTCTCACTCATCTCTTGCATCTTGACCTTTAGGTCTTCGACAAAGGATTCATCACCAGCTGAGATGAAAGACCCTAGCTTTCTAGCCAGTGCTTTATGCGCTGACAATTCAATTCTGGATACGCAGGGAGCACTGCATTTGCCAATGTCAGCCAATAAGCATGGTCTTTTGGCTCGCTTTGCTCGATCGTAAATCCCTTGAGAGCAGCTTCTGACAGGAAATACTTTCAATAAAGAATCTAATGTTTCTCTCACGGCCCAAGATTGTGTATATGGGCCGAAGTACTTAACTCCAGGCAGGTCCCTGTTTCTTGTTATGAATGCTCTTGGGACTTCTTCGGACATAGAAATCGCAAGATATGGGTAGCTCTTATCATCACGAAAGCGAACGTTGTAAGGAGGGTCAAACTGTTTAATCCAGCTGAATTCAAGTTGTAGCGCGTCATACTCGGTGTTGACAATAGTCCACTTGACATCACGCGCGGCTCTCAGCATTCGCTGAGTTCGCTCATGGAGCTTGTCCATCTTCCCGAAATAGCTTGTTAGGCGCGACCTAAGATTTTTTGCTTTTCCTACGTATAACACACGCTCGTTTTCATCAATGAACCTATAGACCCCAGGGTTGGTTGGGATCTCAGAAGTATTGGGTCGAAAACTTAGTTCAGTCATTCTTCAAAAGGTCTGCAAGAAATCTTCCAGTATGGCTGGCCTTAACTTTGGCGACTTGTTCCGGTGTTCCCTCAGCGACCACTAGGCCACCTCCCGAGCCCCCTTCAGGACCTAGATCAATAATCCAATCAGCACAGCGAATGACATCAAGGTTGTGTTCTATAACAATTACGGTGTTTCCTCTATCCACCAAGCTATTTAGAACCAAAAGAAGCTTTCTTACATCCTCAAAATGAAGTCCCGTAGTTGGCTCATCCAAAACATAAATCGTTCTTCCTGTGGCCCTTCTTTGAAGCTCAGTGGCTAGCTTGACTCTTTGTGCCTCGCCCCCGGAGAGGGTAGTTGCGCTCTGACCAAGTCGAACGTAACCAAGTCCCACGTCAACGAGTGTGTTGAGATACCTAGCTATTGAATTGATTGGCGCAAAAAACTCAGCTGCTTCACTGATTGGCATGTTGAGCACGTCACCAATAGTTTTACCCTTGAAATGGACCTGTAGCGTCTCTCGGTTGTACCTGGCTCCCTTACAGTCCTCACACGTCACATAAACGTCAGGCAAGAAATTCATTTCAATCCGGATTGTTCCATCTCCGGAGCATGTCTCGCAGCGTCCACCTTTGACATTGAATGAGAATCGACCTTGCTGATATCCCCTGACTTTTGCTTCGGGTGTGTCGGCAAAGAGCTTTCTGATGTTGTCAAAGACACCAGTGTAAGTAGCGGGATTTGATCTAGGAGTCCTACCAATGGGCGCCTGGTCAACGTGGACCACCTTATCTAGTTGGTCTAAGCCGGTAATTCGCGTATGTTTACCAGCAACCCCTTTTGCGCCATTGAGTTTGTTTGCAAGGGTCTCAAATAGGACATCATTCACTAGCGATGACTTACCTGAGCCACTTACGCCAGTAACTGCAGTCATCACCCCTAGAGGAAACTCAACATCTAGATTCTTTAGATTATTCTCTCTGGCCCCAACAACCTTGATCTTTTTATCGCTGACTTTACGACGCTTGGCAGGCGTATCTATGGAAATCCGACCCGCGAGATACTGTCCAGTTATTGACCGATCATTAGTTTTGATAGCTTCGTATGACCCACTGTGGACGACCTCACCGCCATTGGATCCTGCCCCCGGGCCAATGTCCACGAGCCAGTCAGCTGCCTTGATTGTGTCCTCATCATGCTCTACCACAATGAGAGTGTTACCTAGATCGCGCAATTTGATTAATGTGTCGATAAGGCGACGGTTATCCCTTTGATGCAACCCGATGGATGGTTCATCTAATACATACAGAACACCTGTTAGGCCTGCACCGATTTGAGTAGCTAAGCGGATCCTTTGTGCTTCCCCCCCAGATAGAGAACCGGCTGAGCGTTCGAGCGAAAGATAATCAAGACCAACTGCTAAAAGAAAATCCAATCGAGCTCTAATCTCTCTCAAGACCTGAGCTGCTATTGTTTGTTCACGCTTAGTAAGTTTTAGGGAATCGAAGAAGGCGTGCGCCTTGGCCAAAGATAACTGGGCAACATCGTGAATGGATTTTCCATGAACTTTGACGGCGAGAACTTCGGGTCGAAGTCGCGCCCCTTCACATGCAGGACAGGGAACTTCACGCAAGAACTCAGACCATTTACCTCGGGCCCAATCTGAATCAGATTCTTGGTACCTGCGTTCTACATAAGGAAGCACGCCCTCGAATCCAGATGTGTATCTCATCTCTCTTCCATACTTTGAACGCCACTTAACCTGCACCTCAAAGTCGTTGCCATACAAGACGGCATCACGAATTTTCTTGGGCAGTTTATTCCAGGGGGTTTTAAGGCTGAAATCAAGCTCTTTCGCAAGCCCTGCGAGAAGACGAGTGAAGTATGAATAAAGACCTTTGCCTTGAGTCGACCAAGGGATGATTACACCGTCATGAATTGAACTATCTGGATCTCCTATTACTAACTCAACATCTACCGCCATTTTTGTTCCAAGGCCTGTGCAGTCGGGACAGGCCCCAAATGGAGCGTTGAAGGAGAACGTTCTGGGTTCTATTTCCGTGAGAACTATTTCGTGTTCGTTCGGGCAACTCAACTTCTCGCTGAAAGTCCGCTGTCGTTTTTGGTCGACGAAATCAACGATTACTTTGCCATCTGCCAGCTTGAGAGCAGTCTCAACGGAGTCCGTAATTCGGCTGGTCGCTTCAGGCTTTATTACAAGGCGATCAACAACAACTGAAATGTCGTGCTTAAAGCTCTTTTTGAGCGGCTTGGCCTCAGAAAGAATAATAGTTTCCCCATCAACCACAGCACGCGCAAAGCCTTGACTCTGCAGAGAAGCTAGTAGTTCCTCGAAAGAGCCTTTCTTCTGTTGAACTATTGGCGCAAGAAGCTGGAACTTGGTCCCCTCCTCGAGTGTCAACAGTTGATCAACAATGGCCTGTGGTGTTTGCTTTGAGATTACCTCTCCACATTCTGGGCAATGGGGCAAACCTATTCGACTCCAGAGCAATCTCAGATAGTCATGAATCTCGGTGATAGTTCCAACGGTAGATCTTGGGTTTCTATTTGTTGATTTCTGGTCGATAGAAACTGCCGGTGATAAACCCTCAATAAAGTCAACGTCAGGTCGGTCCACTTGTCCCAGAAATTGGCGTGCATATGCGGACAGCGACTCGACATATCTTCTTTGTCCCTCTGCAAAAATGGTGTCAAAGGCCAATGAAGACTTCCCGGAACCAGACAGACCCGTAAAGACAATCAAAGAATCTCTGGGTATCTCAAGTGTCAGATTCTTCAAATTGTGGACTCGAGCGCCACGGATGACTAGTTTGTTGTCGAACGGGGTTTCAATGCTCACGGGAGAAGTCTAGGCGTGTCCAGCAGCATCAAACTGTCTAAGTTCGCGTTTCAACTCGGCAATTTCATCCCTGATTCTCGCGGCCAACTCGAAATTCAACTCTGCTGCAGAGGACCGCATTTGGGCATCTAATTCGACAATGGTCTGCACAAGTTGATCTTTTCCAGCTTTACCTATGTCTTTTCTACCCCTAATTGGACTTGTTGAACTCTTCCCCTTCGGGACTTTCATCATTTGCTTCATGAGTGAGGCAGTATCTACTTCCTCTCGGACCAGTGCATCAGTGATGTCCGCAATCTTCTTCCGTAATGGCTGCGGGTCGATGTTGTTTGCTCTATTGAATTCAATTTGAATTTCTCTGCGGCGATTGGTCTCATTTATTGCCCGTCGCATAGAGTCGGTTACGCGGTCGGCATACATGTGGACCTCCCCACCCACATTTCTCGCGGCTCGTCCAATAGTTTGAACAAGAGCGGTCGTCGAGCGGAGGAAGCCCTCTTTATCGGCGTCGAGAATCGAAACTAAAGATACCTCGGGCAGATCTAACCCCTCTCGCAATAAATTGATGCCCACTAGAACGTCATAAAGTCCCTGTCGCAACTCGCGTAGCAGTTCCACTCTCCGAAGTGTGTCTGTATCGGAATGTATGTAGCGAACTCGAATTCCCATCTCGGTTAGATAGTCGGTTACCTCTTCTGCCAGGCGTTTGGTCAAGGTCGTTACTAGAACTCGTTCATTGCGTTCGCTTCTAAGTTTGATTTCTTCCATTAGGTCATCGATTTGACCCCTGGAAGGCTTGACGACGATTTTTGGATCAACGAGCCCTGTTGGTCTGATTATCTGTTCAACAACCCCATCGGATAGATCTAACTCGTACTGAGCAGGCGTGGCAGATAAATACACGGTTTGCCCTGTGCGGCTAATAAATTCGTCAAAGCGCAAGGGCCTGTTGTCCAAAGCGGAGGGAAGCCTAAATCCATACTCGACAAGGGTTCGCTTGCGTGATTGATCTCCATTATGCATAGCCCTGATTTGGGGAATAGTCACATGTGATTCGTCGATCACTGTAAGGAAATCTTCTGGAAAGTAATCGAGAAGGCAAGCCGGTGGTTCCCCTTGTTCTCGACCATCAATGTGCCGGGAGTAGTTTTCAATCCCGGAGCAGAATCCAAGCTCTTTTATCATTTCAAGATCAAATGTTGTTCTCATTTTGATTCTTTGCGCCTCGAGCAGCTTCCCTTGTCTCTCCAGTTCCTCATACCTGGAGTCAAGCTCTTGCTCGATAGCTGAAATTGCTTTAGTCATTTGCTCTGCAGGGGCAACGTAGTATGAGGCGGGATAGATAGCCACGGACTGGCGGTCCATCAGAATCTCACCCGTTAGAGGATTAATTCGATATATTTTTTCGATCTCGTCTCCGAAGAATTCGATTCTTGTAGCTTCCTGATCGTAAATAGCAATTACTTCGACCGTGTCTCCCTTGACTCGGAAATTACCACGTGTGAAATCAATGTCATTTCTTTGGTATTGAATGTTTACTAAAGCTCTTATGAGTTCATCTCTGTCAATTCGCTGACCCACTCTCAGAGGAAGAGATTGAGCGAGATATTCTTTTGGGGCGCCTAGACCATAGATGCAAGAAACAGTAGCTACCACAATGACGTCACGTCTGCTCAGTAGCGACATAGTGGCTGAATACCGCAGTCGCTCCACCTCTTCGTTGATGGTTGAGTCTTTCTCAATGAAGGTATCCGTCTGTGGGACATAAGCTTCGGGTTGGTAATAGTCGTAATAACTAACGAAGTACTCAACAGCATTGTCTGGAAAAAGCTCCCTTAGTTCGCTTGTTAGCTGGGCTGCCAAGGTCTTGTTGTGGGCAATGACAAGTGTTGGCCTCTGAAGTCTTTCGATCAACCAAGCAGTAGTTGCAGACTTACCCGTTCCAGTAGCACCTAAAAGAACAACATCTCGCTCCCCTGCTCGCAACCTTGATTCAAGTTCGTCGATAGCCTTTGGTTGATCTCCAGCAGGATGGTATTCGCTAACTACCTTGAATGGCTTCGAGTCATCCATTAGTTAGCTCCGCGTAAGCCGAACGTGCCCGCTCCAACAACTGCTCTTTGGTGCAGTTGGAATCGATCACTAAATCAGCGATACTTTCTCGCGAAACGTCACTCGCTTGCGCAGAAATTCTTTGTCGGGCATCTTGTTCGCTAAGTCCCCGCTGAACCAGGCGCTGAATTCGCACCTCTTCAGGGCAACTCACCGTAACGATCCTGTCAAACTTCAATTTTGAGTTAGTTTCAACCAGCAGCGGGATTGTGTATACAACGACGCCAGTCAAAGAGTTGGTACGTTCAAGGGCAAGATTCTGAATAAGTGGATGAAGTATTCGCTCTAGCGATACCTTGGCTTCGGGATTGGCAAAGACTAATTCCGCCAATTTAGATCGATTCAGCTCACCTGATTGAGTCAAAACACTATTGCCAAAAGTTGAAACAACTGACGCCAAGCCAGGACTGCCTGGTTCAACTACCTCACGGGCAAGTACGTCGGAATCTACCTCAGTAGCCCCCAGTCGCACCCATTCGGCTGCGACCGTGGACTTACCTGAACCTATTCCTCCGGTGAGCGCGATAAGCATCTCACCAGAATACGACTTATTCGTCGCTTACTTGTCCTCGGAGAGCTGGTCTCTTAGGGAAGTCAAGGACTCGTCTTGGGACAACGAACCTTCTGGAGCACTGGTTGGTTCCGCGGGTACTGCATCTGGCAGATCGGCTAGTTTCTCTCTCATTGCCTTTACCTGAGTCTTGTGTAGCTCCCAGCGCTGGTGCGCTTCTGCGTAATCAGCTTCCCATTTTCCACGAGCTTCCTCGTAACCAGGTTTCCATTCGTTGGTTGCAACGTCAAAACCTTCCGGATAACGGTAGTTGCCCTTTTCGTCATAGTCTGCTGCCATACCGTAGAGAACTGGGTTAAAGTCTGTTCCCGACGGGTCAACTTCATCAACAGCTTGCTTTAGCGAAAGAGAGATTCGTCTGCGCTCTAGGTCGATGTCGATCAGTTTCACGAATACGTCTTGATTTACCACCACAACTTGGTCCGCATGCTCGACGTGCTTGGACGATAGTTCGGAGATGTGAACTAGTCCCTCGATTCCGTCTGCAACTCGAACAAAGGCACCGAATGGAACAATCTTGGTTACCTTGCCAGGGATGTACTGCCCAATTGCATGAGTTCTGGCAAATACCTGCCAAGGATCCTCTTGGGTTGCCTTCAATGACAGCGAGACGCGCTCACGATCTGAGTCAACCTCAAGTACCTCTACGGTCACCTCTTGGCCTACCTCAACTACCTCGCTGGCATGCTCTACGTGCTTCCAGCTCAACTCTGAGACGTGAACAAGGCCGTCTACTCCGCCTAAATCAATGAATGCACCAAAGTTAACAATGGATGAAACAACTCCTGTTCTGATCTGACCCTTTGCAAGGTCATTCATCATTGTTGATCTGCTTTCGCTTTGGCTCTGCTCTAGAAGGGCTCTACGCGAAAGAACAACGTTGTTTCTGTTTTTGTCGAGCTCCAAGATCTTTGCTTCGACCTCTGTGCCAAGATATGGCCCTAAATCGCGTACTCTACGAAGTTCAATCAGGGACGCTGGGAGGAATCCTCGCAGACCGATGTCAACAATGACACCGCCCTTGACTACCTCAATTACGGTTCCCTTGACTACGCCGTCTGCTTCCTTAATCTTCTCTACATCGCCCCAGGCGCGCTCGTATTGAGCTCGTTTTTTGCTGAGGATGAGTCGACCTTCTTTGTCTTCCTTCTGAAGCACGAGGGCTTCAATGGAATCCCCGACCTTAACAATGTCGTTCGGGTTTGCGTCTTGTCGAATAGAAAGTTCACGAAGGGGAATCACACCTTCGGTTTTGTAACCGACATCAAGAAGAACCTCATCGCGGTCAATCTTGACCACGGTACCGGCGATTAAGTCTCCGTCATTGAAAAATTTAAGGGTTGCTTCGACCGCTGCTAGAAAATCCTCTTGAGAGCCGATGTCGTTGACTGCTATTTGCTTGTTGCCTGCGGTCGAATTCGATGCCATATGTTTTGTTACTCTTCTTTTATACTCGGGTCGCGCAAAACAATAATCAAAAGATTTCGATTTTTGCTTGCCCGACGAACGGACATGGGAGGCTTCCTAGGAGGCCAGGGGAAAGCCTATCGGGATTCCTAGTGTCCCGCCAGCTCCCAATTTGGTCCGACTCCAATATGGACCTCAACGGGGACCGATAGAAGCGCTACACCCTTCATGCTCTCTATCGCAACTAACCTCACCTGCTCCAATTCGCCAGGCGCAACTTCAAAGACCAGTTCATCATGAACCTGCAAAAGGAGACGGGATTGCAGCGATTCAGCCTGTAGTCGCTTGTCCGCATTGATCATGGCCAATTTCATGATGTCAGCGGCTGTGCCTTGGATGGGAGCATTAAGGGCAGCCCTTCGAGCGTTTTCTCGAATTTGAAAAACTTTCGAATTGAGATCAGCGAAAGGTCTCCTCCTTCCGTAGACGGTTTCGGTGTAGCCATCGATTCGGGCTCGCTGAACTACGTTGTCTAGATAACGCTTTACTCCCCCGAACCTGGCAAAGTAGTCAGACATTAATTGTTTTGCCTCTGACTTAGAGATCTTTAATTGTCGAGCCAAGCCGAACTCACTCAGGCCGTATACCAACCCGTAACTCATAGCTTTGACCTTTGAACGCATTGAAGCATCAACCCGAGATGGGTCAACTCCATAGATTCGAGACCCTACGTAGTTGTGAAGATCTTCTCCAGCTCTGAACGCCTCGATCAATCCAGCATCTTCGCTGAGATGCGCCATGATCCGCATCTCAATCTGAGAATAATCCGCTGTGAGCAAGTCAACGTAGCCGGATCCCGCAACAAAAGCGCTGCGCAGACGCTGTCCTCTTTGCGTTTTGATTGGGATGTTTTGCAAATTTGGATTCTCGCTGCTGAGTCTGCCGGTGCTGGTACCTGTTTGCAGATATGTGGTGTGGATTCTGCCGTCTGCCTGAATCGACTGCAAAAGCGTCTCTGCCATCTGCTTGATTTTGGTGACATCTCGATGAGCCAACAACTTCTCAACAAAGGGATGGCCAGTTTGTTCTAACAAGTCTGCCAACGCCTCCGCGTTTGTTGAATAGCCGGTTTTGACTGATCTCGTTCCTTCAAACCCGAGCTCCTCAAAGAGAACTGTTTGCAGTTGTTTAGGGCTAGCGAGGTTAACCTCATGACCAATGATGCTGTAAGCCTCGCTTGCAATTTGATCAACCTCACCTGATAACTCCTGGAACTGGGTAACCAAGTTGGGCTTGTCTATAGCTATTCCCGTTGCTTCCATCTTCGCTAGAACGAGAGATGACGGAAGTTCAATAGAACGATAAACATCATTCAACGTTTTTTCTTCCATCCTCTTTCTAACTGTCTCGAACAACACCGCAGCAGACCATGCGTCAAGCGAAGCTGGCTGTTCGGAAAAAAGCTCATCTTTATTGTCTCTGTTTATGTCAATTCCCACTTCCGAGCGCAATAGCTGGTCAAGCTCGTAAGACTTCATTGTTGGATCATCGAGATAGCAAACCAATAAGGCGTCTTCCCTTATCTCGATTGCAGCTTGTCCGAGACTTAACAATTGCTTTAAGACCCTTTTTGAGTCGAAGAGACCAAAGTTGCCAGTTTGAATCAGATTTAGAGCAGCCGAGGAATCCCTCCCGTCCCAGTCGAATCTTGTTGACCTGTTGGCGGCGCCCAAACCTACCAATTTGCCATCGGCAAACTGTAGAGATAAGAAAACTCCTTCACCACAGAACTTGGAAATGGTTTCGATAGAAACAACCTGACTAATCGGTTGTTCAATTGATTCGAACTCTTCAGTAGATGGAGCCGACTCAGGCTCGTCATCATCAACAACTGCCTTGGTAACCGGAATCTGCCTTCCATTTGTTCCCCGCAATTTAATCACCCTTGTAAGGAGGGTCCTGAAATTGAGTCTGGCGAACATCGCTCTAACTTCTTCTTCATTTACGGGTCCGACTGCCAAATCACCGACTTGGAAATTAAATTCAAGATCTCTGACTAGATTGTTGAGTCGACGATTCCGAACGGCAAGGTCACGCATCTCTCGAAGATTTTCGCCAACCTTGCCAGAAATGTCATTGGCGGCGGCAAGAACGCCGTCTAGATTTCCATATGCCTGGAGCCACTTAGCAGCAGTCTTTGGCCCTACTCCAACTATCCCGGGGAGGTTATCTGAAGTTTCTCCTACCAAGGCAGCAAGATCTTGATATTGCTTAGCGCTGACTCCGTATTTCTCAAGTACTGCAGAATCGTTCATCCGCGCCAGGTTCATTACGCCCTTGACCGGGTACAGAACAGTTGTTTTATCGCTTATCAATTGAAAAGTGTCACGATCGCCGGAAACAATGAGTACATCCATTCCTGAAGTTTCGCCAAGCCTTGCTAAAGAAGCGATTAGGTCATCTGCCTCGTATCCCTCCCTTGAAACTGAGGTAATTCTCATCGCGGCCAGAGCTTCGACTAACAACTCAGTCTGACCAATGAATTCTTCGGGAGTCTCGCCACGATTTCCTTTGTATTCCGGATATTCAAGAGTTCTAAAACTCTCTCTCGAAACATCAAACGCGACGCAAATGTGACTAGGTTTTTCACCTTCTATCAGACTAAGTAGCATCGAAATGAAGCCATGTACCGCATTTGTGTGCTGCCCGTCTTGGGTCTTAAAGCTATCCGGATTCAATGCGTAAAAGGCCCGAAAAGCGAGTGAATGACCATCAATAAGGAGCAAGGTAGGCTTTTGATCAACGGACATAGGCCTAGCCTACTTCTCACAGGAGTAATTCATGAGTCAAGACCTGACGGCTTCCGAACAAGCGTTGGAAGTATTAAAGCAAAGAGGCCTAGGTGCGCTTGCTGACCGGATGGGTATCAAATTAGTAGAGCTCAGTGCGGAACGTGCAGTTGCTACCATGCCTGTCGAAGGAAACACTCAACCTATTGGAATCCTCCATGGTGGGGCCCACGTTGTTCTCGCGGAGTCACTTGGCAGCTTCGCAGCCAATGTTCACGCTCATCCTTGGGGTTACGCTGTCGGGATTGAAATCAACGCGTCACATCATTCTTCAGTGAAAAGTGGAATTGTCACAGGTACATGTGTCGCCATCAAGTTGGGTAAAAGCCTTGCGACTCATGAAGTGAAAATGACCGACGAGTCGGGAAATCTTCTATCGACTGTTCGGATTACGAATTTTCTTCGTCCGAAGCCACCTTGGGCCCAAGCTGATCAATAACAGCTTTTGCCACTTGCGCCATAGACAAGCGTCGGTCCATAGACGCCTTTTGTATCCATCGGAAGGCGTCCGGTTCCGAGAGCTTCATTTTCGTCATGAGAAGGCCCTTCGCTCGGTCCATGACTTTTCGTGTTTCAAGCCGATCCGATAAATCCGATATCTCTGCCTCTAGAGCGGTTATCTCCTCGCTCCTGGCAATTGCAATTTGAATAGCAGGTAGCAAGTCTGCTGGTTTGAAGGGCTTAGTGATGTAAGCCATGGCTCCAGCTTCAGTTGCACGATTGATAAGTTCGGCCTGTGAGAATGCCGTTAGAAGAACAACTGGAATCCTAAGATCTGAGATTTTCTCTGCGGCTGAAATGCCATCCATTTTGGGCATCTTTATGTCCATAACCACAACGTCTGGTGAAAGACGTGAAGCCATTTCAACAGCTTCTTCACCATCGCTAGCTTCCCCAAGAACCTCATAGCCAGCTTCTGAAAGAGTTGCAACAACGTCCATGCGAATAAGGGATTCGTCTTCAGCTACCAACACCTTTAGTGGTTCTGTCATATTGATACTTTAGCCAAATACTCATCCACTACAATTGCCAAGACCGGCCGGAATGGCGGAACGGCAGACGCGGCGCACTCAAAATGCGTTGTCCGAAAGGGCGTGTGGGTTCAAATCCCACTTCCGGCACAGTTAGTTGGCGTATCCAGGCGCCGCGATATGAACGGCGTCTCCAACCCTGTGTACCCGAAGGGAATTGGTAGAACCGGGAATCCCTGGCGGTGAGCCGGCTACGACAATTACCTCATCCCCCAGCTTGCACTTTCCAGACTCCATAACAATCTCATCTACCTGCTTGATCATTTGATCAGTGTGTTTCACATGCTCCGCTAAGAAGGTAGTTGCGCCCCATACCACCGAAAGTTTTCTTCTTACATCCTCATTTGGTGTGAATGCCAGAACTGGAATTCGCGAGCGAAGCCTGCTGACCCTTCGCAAGGTGTCTCCGCTTTCGGTAAATACACATACGAACTTACTTCCAAGAAGGTCTGCAATGTCGAGAGCAGCCTTTACAACCGCTCCAGAATGTGTATGAGGCTTAGTCCCCAATTCAGGAATTCTCTCAAGTCCGTTCTCTTCAGTTGACTCGATGATGCGAGCCATCGTCGCAACGGTTTCAACTGGATACTTACCTACAGAAGTTTCACCAGACAGCATTAGTGCATCTGCTCCATCTAGCACGGCATTAGCAACATCCGATGCTTCAGCCCGAGTCGGTCTGCTGTTTTCAATCATGCTTTCTAGCATCTGGGTTGCGACAATGACAGGTTTTGCCCATCTGCGAGCAATTTCTACTGCTCTTTTTTGCACCAACGGTACTTGCTCCAGTGGCAACTCAACACCCAAATCTCCACGAGCTACCATGATTCCATCGAAGGCATCAACAATTTCTTCCAGGGCTTCAACTGCCTGTGGCTTTTCAATTTTTGCAATGACTGGGACGAAAATCTTCTCTTCTTGCATGATTGCATGAGCTCGTGCAATGTCTTTGGCTGATCTGACAAAGCTAAGAGCAATCATGTCAGCGCCAATCTTTAGAGCCCAACGAAGGTCATCTTCGTCTTTTTCGCTCATGGCTGGGACGTTGACAGCCACTCCAGGCAAGTTGATTCCCTTGTTATTGGAGATTGGGCCACCAATTTCAACCTCACAGATAACCTTGTCAGACTCAACTCTTGTTGCTCGAAGGGCGATACGTCCATCGTCTATCAGTAGAGGGTCGCCGACCCTAACATCCTGAGGTAGCCCCTTGTACGTCGTGCCGCAAATGCTTGAGTCACCAGCAACATCTTGTGTCGTGATTGTGAATTCCTGCCCAACTTCAAGGTTTTCTTTACCATTTGCAAATTTCATGAGGCGAATTTTTGGGCCTTGAAGGTCTACCAAAATTCCGACCGGCTTGTTCAGCTCGATACTGGCTTTTCGGATGTTTGCATATGAGACCTCATGTACCGAATAGTCTCCGTGCGAGAGATTCAAACGCGCTACATCTACTCCAGCTGCAATTACCGCTTTAGTTTTCTCGTAATCCTGAACAGCTGGTCCAAAGGTGGCAACAATCTTGGCGCGTCTCATTTACTTCCTTGTCTCACTATGTATAAACAGAGATTGGCTGATCTGTCGGCTTTACAGGGAATGGAAGCTCCGTCACACCCTCGAGGAACTCATCTACCGCTGAAGCTGCAGCTCGACCTTCTGCTATCGCCCAGACTACTAGGCTGGCTCCTCTTCCCGCGTCTCCGGCAACAAAGACGCCGTTACCGGCATAGTATTTTCCATCGCGAACAAGAACGCCGCGCTCTGATGATAGGCCGAGTTGGCTGGTTACCGTCTCGTATTCATTTCCTTGATATCCAAGAGCAAGTAGCACCAAGTCAGCTTTGAGAATCCTCTCGGTTCCGGCTTTTGGAGTTCTCTTACCATCGACGAATTCAGTATCTGCAACCTTGACCCCTGTAAGTCGGCCATCACTGCCAACAAACTCAACTGTTGAATGAAGATACTTACGCTCACCAAATTCTTCGTGAGCTGATTGCACTTCGAACAGATTTGGGACGGTCGGCCACGGCATGTCACTGGTCCTATCCTCTGGAGGCTTTTGCCCGATTGCTATGGTCGTCACACTCAATGCTCCTTGACGCGTCGCCGTACCAAGACAATCAGCACCGGTATCACCACCGCCGAGAATGACAACATGCAGACCCTCTGCTGAAATTTGACCAGGAATCGAATCCCCGGCAACCGCCCTGTTTGCTTGAGTGAGGAAATCCATCGCGAAGTGAATCCCCGTAAGCTCTCGTCCCTGAACAGCGATGTCTCTCGGCACAAGTGCCCCAGTGGCGATAAGCACAGCATCATATCGTTTGCGCAAATCGTCCCAGCTTACGTCTGAGCCAACGTTTACCCCTGTGCGGAATCGAGTTCCCTCCGCCTCCATCTGGTGGATTCGCCTATCTATGTGATGCTTCTCCATTTTGAAATCTGGAATGCCATAGCGAAGTAGCCCACCGACGCGATCGTCTCGCTCGTAGACAGCAACAGTGTGCCCAGCTCTTGTCAGTTGCTGTGCAGCGGCTAGCCCAGCTGGACCGCTGCCGATGACTGCTACAGTCTTGCCGGTTAGTCGATCAGGGACCTGTGGAAGAACGAAACCATTATCAAAAGCATCATCAATGATGCTGACTTCTATTTCTTTGATGGTCACGGCAGGCTGATTGATGCCCAAAACACAAGCATCCTCGCATGGTGCCGGGCAAATCCGACCCGTGAATTCGGGGAAATTGTTAGTGGCATGTAATCGCTCGATGGCGTCTTTGCCTCTACTTCTATGCGTCAAGTCGTTCCATTCAGGAATCAAGTTTCCGAGCGGACAGCCCTGGTGGCAAAACGGGATACCACAATCCATGCATCGACCAGCTTGTCGCTTAACTACCTCTGAGTTTCGCTCGGCATAAACTTCCTTCCAGTCCTTGATTCTCACCGGCACTGGTCGCCTTGGCGCGGTTTCACGGTCGGTTACTTTTATAAATCCTCTGGGATCAGCCATTGATTACCTCCAGGATTTGAGTCCAAACCTCATCCCCATCGGGTTCATGACCAAGTTCCGCTGCCTTATTCTGAATGTCAAGCACACGAGCGTAATCTCTTGGAAGGATGCGTGTGAAGTTTGCCAATTCCACTTCGAAATTGTCGAGTATAAATCCAGCCACTTGAGACCCAGTTTCCTCAAAGTGCCGAAGCAGCAATGTTCTCAATTCGAAAGAGTCCTCATCGGTGACTTTTTCGAGACTTACTTCACCGGCTTGTAGTGCTTCCCTATTTACCCGTGACTCGACAAGCTTGTAAACGTAGGCTATTCCTCCGCTCATGCCTGCTGCAAGATTGATACCGGTTCTTCCCAGAATGACCGCCCGTCCGCCGGTCATGTACTCGAGCCCATGGTCTCCTACGCCTTCTACCACAGCGGTAGCTCCAGAGTTGCGAACCAGGAAACGCTCGCCAGCAATACCGTTTAGGAAAATCTCTCCGCTGGTTGCTCCATATCCAACGACGTTTCCGGCTATTACGTTTTCACTAGCCACGAACCCGCTTCCTTGAGGGGGCTTTATAACCACCATGCCTCCTGAGAGTCCTTTTGCAACATAGTCGTTGCTGTCCCCTTCCACAGAAATCTTTATGCCTCTAGGAACAAAGGCACCCAATGATTGACCAGCGCTACCGCGAAGACGAAGCTCTAAGGTCCCTGGATCAAGTCCGAGTTCGCCCCATTTTTTGGTCAACTCGTTACCTAACATGGTGCCAATAGCCTGATTTGTGTTGTTTATTTCACGATCAATTACAACTGGCTTCCCATCAACTAATGCCGCCTGAGCGACCGGCAATAGCGAGAAATCGAAGTGATCGCTAATTTGATGATCCTGACTTGTCGTGCAACGAAGTGCCGACGAAACTGAAATGTCCTTGGCGGCAAAAATTGGACTTAAATCCATTCCATCAGCCTTCCAATGGCTGATAGCGCGATTAGTGTCCAAAAGCTCAGCGTGTCCGATGGCCTCAGAGAGAGACTTGAAACCAAGCTGCGACAAATACTCACGCACCTCCTGGGCCAAAAATTCAAAGAAGTTGACTACATGTTCAGCTTGTCCGGTGAATCTCTTTCTAAGCTCTGGATTCTGAGTCGCTACTCCAACTGGGCAGGTATCAAGATGGCAAACGCGCATCAGAATGCACCCCGCAACCACTAACGGAGCGGTCGCAAAACCATATTCTTCTGCCCCAAGTAGAGCCGCGATCACAACATCTCTTCCGGTCTTCATCTGTCCATCGACTTGAACTGTGATTCGGTCGCGCAGACCGTTTAGTAGAAGTGTCTGTTGGACCTCAGCAAGACCAAGCTCCCACGGAGTTCCAGCATGCTTTAGAGAATTAAGTGGAGATGCACCTGTACCACCGTCGTGACCCGAGATCAGAACCACGTCTGCCTTGGCCTTGGCTACGCCAGCGGCTACCGTTCCAACACCAAACTGACTCACAAGCTTCACGTTTATGCGTGCCTGTCTGTTAGCTCGTTTCAGATCAAAGATCAATTGCTTCAAATCTTCGATCGAGTAGATGTCGTGATGAGGTGGCGGTGAGATAAGCCCAACTCCAGGGGTAGAGTGTCGCAGTTCAGCAATCCAGGGATAGACCTTATTAGGAGGTAACTGACCACCTTCCCCTGGCTTGGCTCCCTGGGCCATTTTGATTTGAATGTCATCTGCGTGGGTGAGATACATCGATGTAACACCAAATCGTCCTGATGCAACCTGCTTTACGGCTGAGCGACGCTCGGGGTCCAAGAGACGCTGGACTGATTCCCCTCCCTCTCCTGTATTGCTCTTTGCACCCAAACGATTCATCGCAATCGCTAAGACTTCGTGAGCTTCAGGCGATATGGCGCCCAATGACATTGCACCGGTCGAGAATCGCTTAACAATTTCCGAGACTGGCTCAACCTCATCTATCGAAATCGGTTCTCTTGAACCAATTTTCAGTTCAAAAAGGCCTCTGATTGTCATTAGGCGTTCTGACTGATCGTCTATTGCTTTGGTGTACTGCTTGAAGATGTCGTAACGCTTAGCTTTGGTTGAATGTTGTAGCTTGAACACCGTCTCAGGGTTGAATAGATGAGGAGGCCCCTCACGACGCCACTTCATTTCCCCGCCGACTTCTAAGGGCAGATGTGCTTTGGTAGCGCCTTCCAGTGGGTAAGCCGCCCTATGCCGCTGTTCTATCTCCTGCGCAATAATCTCAATACCAACTCCGCCTAGTTTTGAAGTTGTTCCCGTGAAGTACCTATCTACAAATGGCTGCGCCAAACCAATCGCTTCAAAAGTCTGTGCGCCGGCGTAGGAAGCAACAGTTGAGATCCCCATCTTGCTCATGATTTTTAGAACACCTTTACCCAGCGCTTTGATCATGTTCTTACTGGAACGTTCAATAGAGATTCCGTTGATAACTCCGCGTACAACCAGGTCCTCTGCAGTCTCGAGAGCTAAATAAGGGTTTATGGCCGAAGCTCCATAGCCAACAAGGGTTGCCATGTGGTGTACATCGCGAGCATCACCACACTCGACGACCAATCCAACCATCATTCGATCGCCCTTACGGATCAAATGGTGATGGATTGCGGAGAGGCTTAGAAGTGAAGGGATAGGAGCTAGTTCACGGTTTGAATCCCTGTCAGAAAGAACTACGAAAGTAGCACCACTGAGAATTGCCCTATCGACTTCCTCACACATTTGCTCAATACGTTGCTCAAGGGCCTGAGCCCCCTCGTCAACTCTGTAAAGACAAGAGAGAACTACCGATCGACCAATGTTGTTTGCTTTATCGATGTGCTTGATTCGAGCTAGTTCATCATTGCTAAGAATCGGATAGTCCAGAATCATCTGTTTTGCGTGCTCTGGCGTCGCTGACAATAGGTTTCTGACAGGACCAATGGCAGCTGTCATTGAAGTGACAACTTCCTCCCTAATGGCATCAAGAGGCGGGTTCGTAACCTGAGCGAACTGCTGCACGAAATAGTCGAACAATAACCTTGGACGATCAGAAATAGCGGCAATAGGAGTGTCGGTTCCCATCGCACCGATTGGCTCTTGGCCGCCACGGGCCATGGGTGTAATGAATTCCTTGATGTCTTCTTCTGTGTAGCCAAATACTCGTTGGCGACGATTTACAGATGTCGATGAATACCTGACGTGTTCGCGCTCCGGTAAATCTTTCAAGTTGATCATGGACTGCTCAAGCCACTCACCCCATGGCTCTAAGGAGGCTACTTCGGCCTTGATTTGCTCGTCTTCGATGATTACACCGGCCTTGGTGTCGATTAGGAACATCTTGCCCGGCTGCAGCCTTCCCTTACGGACAATTCTGTCCGACGGAATTGAAGCAACGCCGATCTCAGACGCAAGGATGATCAGTCCATCTTCTGAAACAATGAATCTGCCGGGTCTTAGCCCATTTCTATCCAATGTTGCACCAACAAGGTCACCATCAGTGAAGATAACTGCGGCAGGGCCATCCCATGGCTCCATCAGCATCGAGTGATATTCAAAGAAAGATCTGACCTGTGGACTGAGATCAGTTTGCTTCTCCCATGCACCAGGAATCATCATCATCATTGCGTGTGGCAAGGATCTACCACCAAGCACAAGCAGCTCTAAGACCTCGTCAAAAGTTGCACTGTCTGATGCGCCAGGAGTGACAATGGGCTTGACTTGCTCGAGATCTCCAAGCAAATCGCTCTTGAGCTGAGATTCTCTAGCTGCCATCCAGTTTGCATTGCCTTTTACTGTGTTTATTTCGCCATTGTGGGCTATAAATCTGAAGGGATGTGCAAGCGGCCAGGACGGAAAAGTGTTTGTGGAGAATCTTGAGTGAACTAGAGCGAGCTTCGATTCAAACAATTCACTTGAAAGGTCAGGGTAGAACGGCTCCAACTGCAAAGTGGTGACCATACCTTTGTAAACCATTGTTCGCATGGAAAGCGAGGGATGGTAAATCCCTAGCGTCCTTTCGCTGCGCTTGCGCAGTCTGAAGAGCTGGCGCTCCAGCTCAAGACCCTGCGTGGAGCCTGCCACAAAAACTTGCTCGATGACGGGCATTGCGGCTCTAGCCATATCACCTAGAACTTCTGGGCGAGTCGGAACCGTCCTCCAACCCAGAACGCGCAGTCCTTCTTGTTCTGCAATTTCCTCGAAGGACTTCTTGTCAGCATCTTTTGTCTTTAGGTCAAGAAAAACGAGACCTGCTCCATAATGACCGAGTTCGGGTAATTCAAATGAAACAACCGACCTTATAAAGCGATCCGGTAACTGAGTAAGGATTCCAGCACCATCACCAGTTCCGGCGTCTGATCCAACTGCACCGCGGTGTTCAAGATTCCGAAGCGCATCCAGTGCGGTACTAACGATGTCATGACCAGCAAAACCTCGAAGAGTGGCTACCATTGCCAAACCGCACGCATCACGCTCGGTATCTGGGTCGTAAAGTCCCTGTGCCTTTGGCGCTGACGAAAAGCGCTCAAATGGTGATGTGGTCACTTCTCTCCAATCGAACTCTCAGTTAATCTGGGACGTCGTTGGCCCGAAAAGTCTTTAGTTTGTTTTCTCCACATCGGAGTTAGCTGAAGATTTGATATCCGCAACAGGTTCTCTGTTTGGAAGCCAAATCGAGGGTTCTAAGCCAGGGTGGCGGCGCGATTGAACCAAGAAGAGGATTATGCCCAAGGTCAATCCGATCAGCGCTGACCAGATATTTAGTCTCAACCCAAGAATAATCTCACTTGGGTCAATTCTGATAGCTTCGACCCAGATTCTTCCAAGTGAATATATGCCTAGGTATAGGGCAAAAACCTTGCCCCACTGCAGATTTAGCCTGCTGGCAAGGAGCAAAAGCAAAGCCGCACCTGCGAAGTTCCAGATCATTTCGTATAAAAATGTGGGGTGAAACAGTAATCCCTCTGGCAGCCCCACGGGGTAAGCGGGGTTGGTAATTGGGATTTGCAGACCCCATGGCAGTGTCGTTGGTAAGCCGAAAAGCTCTTGGTTAAAGTAATTACCCATTCGACCAATGCCCTGAGCTATCAACAGGCCAGGTGCAATGGCATCGGCAACTGTCAAAAATCTCAGGCCTAACTGACGGGTTGCAATGTAGACACCTACGGCACCAAAGGAAATTGCGCCATAAATAGCTAGGCCGCCTTCCCAAATTCGCAGAGTTGCTAGCAAATCCGCACCCTCATAGAAGTAATCATTTGGATGAGTGACTACGTGGAAAAAACGACCCCCGATTATTCCAAATGGAACCGCCCAGAGAGCGATGTCGAGCATGCTTCCCCTAACGGCACCTCGCTTTGAAAGCTTCCAATCGGCCAGCCAGGTTGCGACAGCTATTCCAGTGAGAATGAAGAGTGCATAAAAATGAATTCGGAACATCCCTAGGTCGATGTATGAGACCTCAGGGGATGGAATTCCAACGGTTTCTAGCATTGCTTTAGTCTAGGCCACGAGCTAATTCATTCACCTTGGCTCGCAGGCCTTCTAGGCCACCTTGCTCATATGCCTTGATAAATGCTGTTCCCACGATTGCTCCATCTGCGTAGGAGTTAACCTCCCTCACCTGTTCAAGCGTAGACACTCCAACACCAACACAGGCGGGTCTATTACTGAACATACGTATCCTGTCAACGACCGAGCGGGCTAGCGCGTCTAGCTGTGCCCTCTCCCCGGTTATCCCCATAGTTGAAACTGCGTAAACGAAACCGCGAGAACTTTCAGCTGCTAGGTTTACGCGCTCCTCGCTGCTACTTGGAGCAGCGAGAAAGACTCTCTCCAGGCCAAGATTTTGACTGATCTCAATCCATTCCGCAGCTTCATCGGGAATCAAATCGGGGGTGATTATCCCTTGTGCACCTGCTTCCTTTAGGTCCTGAGCGAACCGCTCCAAACCATAGGAAACAATTGGGTTCCAATAACTCATGACTAGCATTGGCACTGTAGATTGCGAGCGAATTGATCTAACAATTTCGAACACGTTCTTGAGCTTGAAACCATTGCTCAGCGCTTGCTCGGTGGCTTTTTGAATTACAGGTCCATCCATGACAGGGTCGGAATACGGAATACCGATTTCGAGAACGCTGCAACCATCTTGGGCCATTGCAATAAGTGCATTAGCCGAATCTTCAACCGTAGGGTACCCCGCCGGAAAATAACCTATGAGATTACCCAGTCCCTTGCTCTTGCGCTCTCGCAGCAAACTCTCAACCGAAATCAAAGTAACCCAAAGTACCTTCCCGCAGTTTCCATGTCCTTGTCGCCCCTGCCGGAAAGATTGACTACAACGCTTGATCCTTTTGGAAGAACTGAACTAAGGTGGCTAATTCCAGCGAGAGCATGCGCAGTCTCAATCGCGGGAATGATGCCCTCAGTCCTTGACAACAAACGCATCGCTTCCATGGCCTCGCTGTCTTTGATGCCCAGATAATTCGCGCGCCCTAAATCCTTAAGAAATGCATGTTCGGGCCCAACGCCTGGATAGTCCAATCCCGCTGAGATGCTGTGACTTTCGAGAGTTTGACCATCTTCATCTTGCAAAACATATGTCTTGGCACCATGCAATACCCCCGGGGTGCCTTTTGACAAGGTCGCAGCATGCATCAATGTATCTATTCCATCGCCCGCGGCTTCGAAACCCCATAATTGCACTGTTGGGTCATCTATGAATCCGTGGAAGATCCCGATCGCGTTCGAACCCCCACCAACACAGGCGGCAACCGCTGCTGGGAGCGAACCAGTCAGTTCAAGCATTTGCGCTCTGGCTTCATTGCCGATGATCCCATGAAAATCGCGAACCATTGTTGGAAAGGGATGCGGGCCTGCTACGGTGCCAAGTAAGTAGTGGGTGGTATCAACATTCGCTACCCAGTCCCGCATAGCTTCATTGATAGCATCCTTCAAAGTTCTGGAACCCGTTGTCACCGGCACAACCTCCGCACCAAGTAACTTCATGCGTGCAACATTGAGCGCTTGTCGTTGGGTGTCAACTTCACCCATGTAGACCACGCATTCCAGGCCGAAATATGCTGCAGCAGTTGCCGACGCAACGCCGTGTTGGCCGGCACCAGTCTCAGCGATAATTCGAGTCTTACCCATGATTTTTGTCAGGAGAGCCTGACCCATAACATTGTTGATTTTGTGGCTCCCAGTGTGATTCAGATCTTCTCTTTTCAAGAAGACGCGGAGATCACCAACCGCTGCGGCAAATCTTGAGGCTTCCGTAATAATCGAAGGACGACCGGTGTACTGCTTATGAAGGTTTGCTAATTCAGATTGAAATTTCGGATCTTTTCTTGCTGCAAGATAAGTGGCTTCAAGCTCATCCAGGGCTCTTATTAGCGGCTCAGGAACAAATCGGCCACCATAGGCGCCAAAGTATGGCCCGATGCCCTCACTTAGCTTTTCACTCATTGGTAAATACTACGCAACAGAAACAAATGCGGGTATCAGCTTTTGATAGTCACCTGTCACTAGTGCTTCTCCCACAAGAACTACATCCGCACCCGCTTCTCTGTACCTTCTAACATCCTCAACTGACTTAACGGAGGATTCAGCAACCCTGACTACCCCTTCGGGAAGTCTGAGCGCCAAGCGCTCAAAGAGCGTAATGTCGGTTTGAAAGGTCTTTAGATCTCTGGTGTTGATCCCGATTAGTCGTGACCCAATGTCAAGGGCATCATCAACCTCCGATTCGGAATTTGTTTCAACCAGTGCCGCCATGTTCAACTGGTGCGTGAACGCAAGCAGGTTCTCAGCTTGAACCTTCGACAAGTGGGAAAGAATGAGTAGAACAAACGAGGCGCCTGCTGCTCTGGCTTCAAGAACTTGGTATTCAGTTGAGATGAAGTCCTTGCGCAGTGTAGGAATCGAAACCTCCCTGGAGACTGCAACCAAATCATCGAGGCTACCGGCGAAGCCGCTTTCTTCCGTAAGAACAGAAACAGCATGCGCTCCGAGTGATTCGTAATCTTTGGCCATCCGACCTGGGTGGGAAATCTCCGCCAAAAACCCACGCGAAGGACTAGCGCGCTTAATCTCAGCTATTAGCTTGATTCGATCCGACTTGCCTAGGACGCTATAGGCGTCTGGTGGAGGGAGAAGAAGGGATACGGAAGCATCCAGTTCCGAATACGGAACCAGCAGCTCTCTTGCTTTAGCGGCTTCGAGCGAAGCCCTAAATAATGATTCAAGCACTAGTGCTTGGAGTGTTGGCCGCCAACACCATAGCCAGCTTTTCTAAGGTAATAGCCGACTCCTACACCAAGGAGTGCTAGTCCCGCCGATAGCCAGACCATGATGGCCACATCTAAAAAGAAAAAGAAAGTACCGATACTAAAAGCAAGAATAATTATTCCCACCGTAACCCAGGCAGCTAGTGAACCGCCGTGACCCGGCTCCTCAATCTCATTGTTCATAGCTCAATCCTACTATCAAGCCTGCTCCTCCCAGAGACTCCGAGAGTCGGTGTGCTTGATCTTTGCCCGAGGGTCTCTTTTCTGCGGCTTCATAAAAAAAAGAGCCAGAACGGAAATCGAAGCGATGGCGTTCAACGCCGCAAAAGCCAAATAAAAGCCGTTCTGAGTCGCAAGAGAGGACTCCCCCGCGATTCCAGATATTGACTCTTGAAGAAGAACACTTGCAGGGGAAATAGCAAAGTTGGTGCTAAGACTGAGGGCTACCACCAAAGCAAGAGTCATCGAAGCGGCAGCAAGTAGGAAGCGTCTTGCTTTGCCATAAAGAGAAATTAAGAGCATTAATACTGCCAAGGCAGGCAGTAAGGCTATAAGTTCACTCAGCTCAGCGCCAGTTAGTGATTCGGCCTCTACCACTACCCAAGGAAAGAGCAAAGTCGTCCAACTAGCACCGATGAACAGTATTACGAGAAAAGTCCACCTATTCATTCTTCATCCTGTTTGCTCTTGCGACTGACTTGATGACAACTGCTGCTTTGTTGATTGTCTCTCTGTATTCAAGTTCCGGTATCGAGTCAAGTACTATGCCGGCACCCGCTTGGATGTGAGCTATTCCATCCCTGACAATTGCAGTTCGAATGGCGATAGCAAGATCAGCCGAACCTGCAAAGTCAAAATACCCGACAACTCCGCCAAAGATTCCTCTGTAACTCGGCTCTAGTTCCGCAATAATTTCCAAGGCTCGAGGCTTGGGGGCGCCCGAGAGCGTTCCAGCTGGAAAGGTCGCAAATAAGGCGTCTACTGGCGTTTTATCTTGTCGCAAGGTCCCTTGGACCGTCGATGCTAAATGCATTATGTGTGAAAAGCGATGTACTTGCATAAATTCAGAAACACGCAGGGAATCTGGTTCGCACACTCTGAGCAAGTCGTTTCGCGCCAAATCTACGAGCATTAGGTGCTCACTGCGTTCCTTTTCATCGTTCAGAAGCTCTTCAGATAGAGCTGCATCTTCAGCAACACCGGTGCCACGCGGTCTTGAACCAGCAATGGGATGGGTAGTTACCGTTTGCCCGCGAACCTGAACTAGCGCTTCAGGCGAGGAACCCACAATCGCGAACTCGCCGTACTTGTCATCTAGCCTTAGGAAGTACATGTATGGACTTGGGTTGGCTGCTCGAAGCGCCCGATAAATATCAAGCGCATCACCTTCCAAAGGTTGATCAAATCTTTGCGAAATGACCACTTGAAAGACCTCTCCAGCTCGAACAAATCCCTTGGCGGTGTCTACTGAATCGAGGAAAGCCTGCTTGTCCAACTGGGGGTGAAATTCAGGCTCGGGGGCAATAGCTTCAGAAACGAAGGCCTTCGTACTCTCCCTTAGCGTCTCCTCAAGTTCATCGAGAGACTTGATTGCAGCGGAGTATTTTTCACGTAGTGGATGCACATCATCAACAAAGATCAGACTTACCAGAATTACTTCAGAATTCTGATGGTCAATGATTGCAATATCGGAGAATTGCTCAAACGAATAGAGAGGCAGTTCATAGTCGATGGTTTTTCTGGCGGGAAGTTTCTCTAAATACTCTGTGAGTCCCCAACTGATAAACCCGACTAAGCCAGAAGCTAGCGGATATTCCGTCGGAGCACTCTTCCAGCTTTGCTGCAATTGGTTAAGTGCTGCTAGCGGATCCGCATCTAATTCACCAGTGGGAAGCGCCTTGTTAATCGACTTCCAGACGATTTCTTCTTCAAAAGACAGATTGCCACGGGACCTTACTCCAACAAACGAGTACCGCCCCCAAACTCCATGTTCAGCGGATTCAAGTAGAAAGGTCCCTGACCGGTTCCCACACAATTTTGTGTAAACACCGATCGGAGTTTCAGTTCCTGAGAACAGTTTTCGAGTGACTGGGATTACGTTGAACTGCTTGGCGAGAGTTGCCGCTTCGTCAAAAGAGATCATTAGTGATCACCGAAGCAACTGTCAGAGCCTTGGTGGCATGTTGGCCCAAGCGGGGTCACGAGCGCAAGGACAGAGTCTCTGTCACAGTCAAACGAAATCTCTTCAAGCTGGAGAAAGTTGCCGCTTGTCTCCCCTTTGTGCCAACGGCTGTTGCGTGAACGAGAAAAAAAGACAAGTTGGCCTAACTCAATGGTCTCCTGCAAAGTCTGTTTGTTTGCGTAGCCAAGCATTAGAACCGTCTTGGTTTTAACATCCTGAACTATTACAGGAACGAGCCCTGAGCCATCAAATGCCACTTCATCTAAGCTAAAACTCATTGCCTGACCTCTGCACCAATTTCAGAAAGAGCTGACTTAATTTCTCCTACTGTAAGCGTACCTTCATGGAAAACACTGGCGGCAAGTAAGGCATCTGAGACTCCATCTCCTGCCTCGACAAAATGTTGCAACTTACCGGCACCTCCTGAAGCAATGATTGGCAGATCAGTAGCTTCTCGAACCAATTTCATTAGGTGCAAATCGAAACCCATCTTGGTTCCATCGGCATCCATTGCGTTGATAAGCAATTCCCCTGCACCTAAGCCTGTAACACGTTCAGTCCATTCCAACGCGTCTACGCCTGTGGCTTGCGTGCCGCCGTACTTGGTAATTTCATAACCTGATGGGGTATTTCCCTTGCGAACGTCCAAGGACGCCACGAGCACTTGTGAGCCAAATTGATCAGCTACGCGACTTATTAGGCTCGGGTCTTCAACGGCTGCCGAACCAATGGATACCTTGTCCGCACCCCTGGCTAAAAAATCCTCCACATCCCCGGTGCTACGAACTCCCCCACCGACGGTGAGAGGAACAAAAACTTGTTCCGCACATTGTTCAATAGTTTCAAGAATTGCTAATCTGCCCTCTAATGTGGCGGTAATGTCCAGAAGGGTAATTTCATCTGCACCTTGTGAATAGTAAGTGCTTGCAAGGTCGACAGGATCCCCGCTATCGCGAATCGATTTGAAATTGACACCCTTCACGACCCTGCCATCCTTAACATCGAGGCAAGGAATGATTCTCAGCGCTGGCATTAAATCCTCGCGGCGTGTAAAGAAGTCACAAGTATTGCCTTGGCTCCAATGTCTGACAGCTCATCCATGATGGCGTTCACCTGAGTGGTTTTAACAAGTGCACGAACAGCGACCCAGTTTGAATCGGCCAAAGGAGAAATTGTTGGAGACTCTATACCGGGAGTTATCTTGATTGCTTTATCGATGATTTCTTTCGGGCAGTCATAATCCATAAGCACGTAGTCTCGTGCCACAATGACTCCCTCAATTCGGCGCAGCAACTTTACGCAAGAACCAGACTTTCCTGGCGACGCAACAAGTCTCGCCGTAGATTTAAGAATTGAAGGCCCAATAATCTTCAGATTAGCTTTTCGCAGTGTGTTCCCAGTAGAGACTACGTCAGCAATCGCATCCGCCACTCCCAACTTGATTGCCGACTCAACTGCTCCATCGAGTGAAACGACATTTGCTGTAACGGACGATTCTACGAGGAACTTGCGAAGCAATGTGGGATACGCCGTAGCTATCCTCTTCCCCTCCAGATCGGACACTGAACTAACTGTCGAGGTGGAATCAACTGCTAGTCGAAAATTTGATGCTCCAAATCCCAAGTCTGCTACTACTTCGGCCTTGGAAGTTGAGTCCATTAGCAGATCGTAGCCAGTGATTCCAGCATCAAGGGAGCCTTCCCCGACATACGTGGCTATGTCACGCGGTCTCAGATAAAAAAACTCAATCTCGTTGGCTTCATCAACTAGGTGCAGAATCGCGGCATCTCTTCTTGTTGCATAGCCAGCCTCCCGAAGAATAGAGACGGAGGCCTCCGATAGAATTCCTTTGTTTGGAACAGCAACTCTCAGCATTAGAGCCTCTCTTCCAGATCCTGTAGTCTTACACCCTTCGACACGAGAAGAAGCTGAACGTGATAAATCAGCTGCGAGGCTTCCAAGGCTAAAGCTTCCTTGGACTGAAATTCAGCCGCCATCCAAACTTCCGCGGCCTCTTCAACTACTTTCTTGCCAATCTCATGGGCACCGGCAGCGAGCAATCGCGCTGAATTACTATCGGGCGGCATTGTTGCAGCAACTTGCTCTAATTGAGAGAAAAGGGCATTGAAGGACTTCATGCGTCTAGGTTACCCGTAACAACTAGGAATGCGAAGCTGCTCTTCGAAGCGCGCTGATGTTGTCTGATGGAGTTCCTGAACCAAAAACAGCAATTCCGGCCACAGCGCAATTAGCTCCAAGTTCGGACAGCTTTCCGATGTTCGAGAGATTCACTCCGCCATCAACTTGCAAAATCACGTCACTCTTCCTTGTGTCAAGGTAACTCCTTGCCTGCGCAATCTTTACAAGGGTCTCTTCCAGCAAGCTTTGACCGCCAAAACCAGGCTCAACGGTCATTATCAAAAGCATGTCAATCTCATCAAGAAAATCAGTCACAGCGGCAAAAGGAGTTCCAGGTTTTAGGGCGATCCCGACCTTGGCTCCAGAAGCTCTAAGGGTTGAAATTAGCTCATGCGGGGATTCGCTAGCTTCGAGATGAAAAGTAATTGAATCAACGCCAAGCTGAGCGTATTTTGGTGCCTCTGAATCCACCTTCTCAATCATCAGATGCACATCCAACGGAATGGGTGATACTTGCTGCAGTCTTTTGACTACTGGCAAGCCGATTGTCAGGTTGGGAACGAAATGATTGTCCATAACGTCAATGTGTGCAGCATCTGCTGAAGAAATTGCATTCAGTTCATCGGCAAGCTTTGAAAAGTCGGCTGAGAGAATTGAGGGATTGATTTTCACTTTTTTAGCCTACCCTTCTAAATCCAGCCATGAACATCGAATCTGTCTCGTGCAAATCCGTCCAAAGCTGAACTGTCTTTCTAGCTTGGTTCAACTCCAAGGTTGGACTAATCCCCTTCAGCGTTGGATTTAAATCTATGAGTTCGACCTCAGGGTGTCGAACTAGAGCATCAACCACTTGGCTGTTTGTTTCGGAGATGACTGGCGAGCAGGTCGAATAGAGCAGAACACCGCCAGGCTTTAGAGCGAAAAGACCTGCGTCTAACAACTCCGTCTGGAGAGCGTTCAACTCAGGAAGCTGATTTGGACTCTTTCGCCAACGCGACTCGGGTTTACGGCGAATAGAACCTAGTCCGGAACATGGAGCATCAAGAAGCACTGCGTCATAAGAATTTTGGCTTGCACTCTGTCCAAAATGCTCTAAGACAGACACCCTGTTGTCATGACCTACCGCGTCGCGAACTAGCTTTGCCCGGTGACTAAAAGGTTCAAAACAATCGATCGTTCCTTGTTGCCCAAGACCGCTCAGCAACACTGCTGATTTCCCGCCAGGTCCCGAGCACATGTCTAGAAAATCAACATTTTTATCAACTAGCTCTAGAAGGGTAAGAGCAACGAGCTGGGATCCAAAGTCCTGCACTCGTACATCGTGAGAAATCAAGGGTTCAGGATTACCCTCGACAGTAAAACCAATTGGCGAAATTGGCGATTGCGCTAGACCGGCCTGCTTCAGCCTTCTCATTGCATCAGGCGATAGAGCAGCCAAGTTCACATCAGGCGTCTTGTTGTTTGCAGACAGCAGAAGTGCTACATCGTCCCTTGAATCTAGTGCAAGCGCATCAATAAATGCCCTTATCATCCATGCTGGATGCGATGTTTCAATTGAGAGAGCTTCAATCGAATTGCATTTCGAACTAGCTTCTTTGACAAGAGATTCAAGACCTGCTCTATCCGCATTGCGAAGAATTGCATTCGTAAATCCAGCCGCCTTTGGCGACTTCTGTTTCACAAGTTCTACGGTCTCATGTATGGCTGCGTGGCTTGGGATTCGCATCCGAAACAGTTGATGGAAGCCCAAACGAAGAGCTACGCGGACCGAGTCCTCGATCGATTTGCCTTGAGCCAAAAAGTCTATGCAAGCGTCATATTGCAGTTGCCATCGCAGAGCCCCATAGGTCAGTTCTTGAATAAGTCCCCTGTCCCCCTCACTCACTCCTTTTCTGGATAGGTAGGTGGGAAGCAGAAGATTGATGTAGGAATCATCTCTTTTTACTCTGCTTAACAGATCAGAGGCAAGTGCTCTAGGGTTAGTCAAGCCGTGCTCCCTTAAAGCCTCGAACCCACTCTTTGGCTGACATTCTCTTGCCGCCTGCAGGTTGAACTTCAAGAAGTTCCAGTCTCGTTCCGCCGCCGCAGGCGACGATAACTTTTGAACTTTCGAGGAGTAGCTGACCGGGGATCGCCCCATGATTACCAAGAGCATCCCAGTCGACATCACCGAGTGCCTTTGCGGCGAGAATCCTCAAATCCAGATGCTCTGCTTTGCACCAGCTCATTGGTTCGGGGTTGAAAGCATAGACTCTGCGCTGCAACTCGGCAGCCGACAGATTGAAGTCGATCCTTACATCCGCCCTATTGATTCTCGGAGCATGTGTAGCTTCGCCACGTTGCGGCGTGAGTTGATACTTAGCACCCAAGTTTTCTAATAACAGATCTCCTCCTAGTGCTGCCAGAGACACCAACAACTCTCCAGCTGGTGCATCAACAGGCAGTTTTATCTCTTTAGAGCTCACAATCGGACCAGTGTCAAGACCATCATCTAACTCAAAAACTGTTACACCCTGACCCTCTTGGTATATGAGTGAGTGCTGAAGCGGACTAGCACCACGCCATTTAGGCAAAATGCTGAAGTGTAGGTTCCACCATGGGAGAATGTCTAGTGCAGGTCTTGGAATAATCGCACCAAATGCAACCACGACGGCTAATTCTGCATCACAAACTCTAATTTGTTCAATTTGTTCACTGGTCAATTTGTTTGTCTTCAGAACTGGCAAGCCATGCTTCTGAGCAAATTGTGCGACGTCAGATGCAACGAGCTCACGTTTTCTTCCCGTAGGAGCGTCTGGCCTGGTTATAACAAGAGATATTTCGTGAGATTTGATCAGTTTCTCTAGGACAATCCGTCCTGCTTTTGGAGTCCCTGCAAAAATTAGCTTCATAGAATCTCCTCTAGGTTGTCCATTGATACGGAAAAACCTCGCACAGTCCTAGCGCCGCGCGTGACAGATTTCGCAGCCGTGGCTATTGCACGAAGTTCGGCAGCGACTGCAGGGCCGTTTGAATAATCGAATACAAAGACAGCTAACTTTCCGTCACTCCGAATCAGCCTGCCTTTATGTGCAGTGATGGCGCGCTCAGCTGCGTCTAGCTGGACGGGAGTGCCAGCGATGGAAACCGACCGAACTGCGGGAGGTAATGACAATTCCTTTGCATCCCTGAAGGCTACCGTTGCAATCTCGACATGCTGCCACAAAGAGAAGGGCTTTCCTAGGCGATCTCCTAATCCAGCCAGGACTGCACGCCCCTCAGGATTCATGAGCTCAATTGCCTCAGCCCAATCACGTAGAGCATTTTGTTCTGCGTGAATGTGTTGAGCGGACAACCAAACATCAGTGTCTAGTATCAGCAACCCTGAATATCCTGCATCTAGTCTCGGCGCCGAGCCGGGGGTTGCGACCACAATTTGGTTGGTTTTGTTACTTAGTTCTGGCTTCTTCTCTTGCGTTGCCTCATGGATCACGGCAGAGGCAAACATCTTCCCGATTTCAGCTGTGGTTCGAGTAGATCCAGATCGACCACGCCTAAAAGTGGTTGCTCGGCAGGTACTGCAATGAAGAATCGGCTTTGAACAAAGACGGCAGATAAATTTGTCCTTGGAGCTCTCCCAGATAAATCCTCCGCAGGCGCACCTAAGCCGTTCGCCACAATTACCGCAAAAAGCCGCCGCTGAAGATCCCTTTCTTGGCGTCAATACCAGAAGGGTTCCGTGTTTGAGCGCTTCCTTTGTCAATCGAAAGCTAGCATCGTCAATCCTGACGCCAGGATTTGTAAACGAAATCCTCGGAATCTGTGCCGTAGTCTCTAGCTCAGTGAAATAACCAATCTCAACGAGTCGCTGTACTTCAACTGAACGATATGGCGCTGCGAAAAGAAGACTGGTTCGAGTGCCTGCCCTCAGAAGTGCCAAGTCTCGTAGATGGGTCTTTGGTGAAGCGACCTCTCTATAGCTGTCATCTGCGTCGTCTACAACAGCTATTAGGCCAAGATTCGCAACTGGTGCGTAAATAGCACTGCGCGTTCCAATGATTATTCGAATCTGATCGAGGGAGTGATGGTAATTCAAGTATCTTGTTGATTTTTTGCTTATGTCCCAGACGGTCACAGGAACATTGAGGTAGTCAGCGATCCGCATAAGGACTTGCACATCAGCTGCTTCTGGTGCAATCAAGATTGACGAGAACCCTTGATTATGGAGATCTCTTGCTCGCTCAACGAATCCCCTTGCCCAGGATGGAACAAAAAAATCATCAATTCTCTCTTGGCCCGTTGTCAGCCAAGCCTGCCTTGTGACCTCTATTATGCGAGCTTGATTGACAGTCTCTCGTGCTTGTATAGCAATTCGTGGCATATGTGCCGGTACTGCCAATTGAAGGATTTCACCAGTGGCTACAACTTGGCGCTTCGCCACCTCGCAACAGAACTCGTATAACTCCTCTGTTAGGACTGGAAAATCACCCATAACATCTTCAATTGGTGTCTTGGCAAAATTACTAGAGTCCATGAGTTTAACAACGAAGCCGGTATAGGCGGACTTGCTGCGACCAAAGCCAAACTTGACCCTGGTCCCCCATTTGACTCTGGACGATAGATGTTCAGGTACGAGAAAGTCAAATTCTCTATCCAGTTGTAGCAGTGGAGACTCAACCGCCACACGAACGGCAGTCAACATAGCTAGCGACCAATCGCCTGAAGAAGTGCGTCTACCCGATTAGTACGCTCCCAGGTAAATTCCGGCAGCTCTCTTCCAAAGTGACCATAAGTGGATGTCTTGCTGTAAATAGGCCGACGAAGGTCTAAGTCTTCAATAATTGCAGCAGGTCTAAGATCAAAAGTATTCTCAATGGCTCTTTGAATCTCGTTGATCTCCGCTTTTTCGGTTCCAAACGTTTCAACGAACACAGCAATTGGTTTCGCCATTCCAATCGCATAGGCAACCTGAATCTCTGCACGGTCTGCTAATCCAGCTGCAACAACATTTTTCGCCACCCATCGCATGGCGTAAGCGCCAGAACGGTCAACCTTTGAAGGGTCCTTGCCAGAAAACGCACCCCCACCATGTCTCGACATTCCGCCGTAAGTATCGACAATGATTTTTCGTCCTGTTAGCCCAGCATCTCCTTGCGGACCCCCAATTACAAATCTTCCCGAAGGGTTAATAATGAAGTTCGTATCCGAATGCTCAATGTTGCTGCTTAGTAGAACAGGCCTTATGACTTTTTCAAGCACTAAGGATGCGAGTTCTTCCTGAGATAGGTCAGGGTGGTGCTGAGTCGAGAGAACCACAGTGTTTACAGCTACAGGTTGGCTTCCCTCGTAATCAATCGAAACCTGAGTTTTGCCATCAGGTCGCAATAACCCGTTACCAAGTTCCTTGCGAACTTCACTGAGCTGCTCGGCGAATTGGTGTGCAAGCAGGATTGGAAGTGGCATCAAGGCAGTTGACTCGTTTGTTGCGTAACCAAACATCATTCCCTGATCTCCGGCTCCGAGGGAGTTCTCACGGTCGGAGTCTCCCCTTCTAGCCTCTAAAGCGCGATTGACGCCGTCCGCTATGTCAGGTGATTGTGCACCAATAGATACTGAGACGCCGCAAGAATTCCCATCAAAACCTATTTCTGAACTGTTGTAGCCAATTTCAACAATTCGATCTCTAACCAATTGGGGAATCTCAACGTAACCAGAAGTTGTTACCTCACCGGCGATGTGAACCAAGCCAGTAGTTACAAGTGCCTCGACGGCAACTCGAGCTTCACTATCCTGCTCAAGAATTGCATCGAGAATGGTGTCAGAAAGTTGGTCGCAGACCTTGTCTGGATGGCCTTCTGTCACAGACTCAGAAGTAAATGTGCGTAGCGTCATGCCACTAGCCTATCCACCTACTGACGGAAGTGGTCGATAATCCTTTGCGTTATCAGCTCCGCGATGGCCCGCTTGCTGCCAGCCGCAGATTGGGAACCTTGTGAATCTACGAGGATTACATCGGTCACTTCGGAGCCTAGTGCTTTAGTTGAATTTCCAACAACCAACTGAACACCCTTATCGATGAGCTTGGTTTTTGCGATTTGTTCCAAGCTCTCGATGTTGGCAGCCAACGCAAACGCGATTGTGAAGACCCCAGGATGAGTGGATGAGTACTGAGCTATCAGGTCTTTAGTGGGAATCAATTTGAGTTCAATGCCTTCAGATCGGGACAGCTTTCCTGCAAATGGATCTTCAACGCGATAGTCGCTAACCGCGGCTGCCATTACAACTGCGTCTACCTCACGATTCATAGCCTGTTCCAACTCGTCAACGCTCGATACATGGATTACTTCCATTCCATTCGGTGTTGCGTCAAGATTGGCCGCAATCAAAAGCACTTGAGCCCCAGCGTCCCTCAGTGTCTTCGCAATCTCAATTCCCATGCGGCCGGATGAGTGATTACCTATGAATCTGACAGCATCTATCGGCTCTCTCGTTCCACCAGCCGTAACCATGACTGTTTTTCCATTGAGTTCGCCCATTAAGGCATAGCGAACAATGTCTTGTACTTCGGGCATTCTTCCTGCTCCAGAATCAGCACCAGTGAGTCTTCCAACCGCGGGAGACATCACTCGAATCCCTCTGTCTTGTAATACTCGAACATTGCTCTGAGTTGCTGAGTTCTCCCACATTTCAGTATGCATGGCAGGACAGACAACAACAGGGGCACGGCTGGCAAGGATTGCATTAGTGAGCAGATCATCGGCTAAACCAGTTGCAAGACGACTTAGGAACGAAGCTGTAGCAGGTGCAATCACAATCAAGTCTGCCTGCTGGCCAATTTCAACGTGTCTGACCTGTGCAACATCGCTATACATGTCGATGTCGATGTTCTTACCCGAAATTGCTTCTAACGTTGTCTTTCCAACAAAACGTAAAGCGTTTTCAGTAGGCAAAACTTCTACAGCATGTCCGAGGTCCTGAAAAGCTCTAATAAGTCCAGTTGCCTTATAGGCAGCAATGCCGCCAGTAATGCCGAGCAAAATACGCAAGGCTTAGGCTTACTACTTTTTCTCTAGTTTGCCCTGGTGAATCTCATGCAGGGCAATTGATAGCGGTTTGTCGTCAATAGTTGAGTCGACTAGTGGGCCAACGTAGTTGAAAAGGCTGCCCTCGTGTAGAGCTGAGTAATACTCGTTTATCTGTCGTGCTCGCTTAGATGCAAATATGACAAGCTCGTAATTTGATTCGACCTTGGCTAGTAGCTCGTCGATTGGCGGTGCAGTGATTCCCTTGTTGTCCATCAAAACTTCCTAATGTCTTCTTACCAAGCTAACAATTTCTTTCGCAGTCTCTGACAAAGAATCGTTCACTATCTGATAATCGAATTCGCTTGCCGCGGCCAATTCAGTCCGGGCAGTCTCTAGTCTAGTTTGAATTTGCGATTCTGTCTCCGTCCCTCTTCCCCGCAAACGAGCTTCTAATTCCTCTAAAGATGGGGGCAAAAGGAAGACGGATACTGCATTTTTAATTCTCCCTCGAATCTGCCTCGCCCCTTGCAGGTCGATCTCCAGAACGAGGTGCCTTCCCAAACGTTCGGCCTTCTCAAGCTCAGAAATCGGTGTGCCGTAGTAGTGATCCTGATGAACTTGAGCCCATTCCAAAAGCCTTCCGCTCTTTACTAAGCCTTCGAATTCGTCTTTTGAAATGAAGTAATAGTGGACACCCTCGGATTCCCCAGGTCTGGGGTCGCGAGTAGTTGCCGAGACGGAAAGCATGAAATCTATGTTTCGATCAAGAATCTCTTTGACAACGGAACCCTTGCCCACTCCCGCAGGTCCAACTAAGACTAAAAGGGTCATATCTGAGATCTCAAGCTGTCGATAACTTTGACGATAGCACTTGGACCGCCTTCGGTGGCGGCTCTGGAAACAGAGCAAATAACCCTTTTTGCGCTACGTCCGAATATGGAGCCAACGTCAGACAGTTTGGCACCCTGAGCGCCAAAGCCAGGAGCGAGAATTGGAACTTCCGGAGAAGAATGCAAAACATCCGCTAGTCCAAATTCCTCAAGCGAGACAGTCGCTCCGATGACAACCCCGACATCTCCCCTAGAGAATTCCTGGGCGAACTGAACAATTCTCGCTGCCGTTGTGAGAGTGCCAGTCTTAGGCTTCTGTAATTCAAACGACTCTGGGTTTGATGTAGCAGCAAGAAGGAAAAGCGCTCCCTGGACATCTCTAGCAGTCTCAATCGTCTCAACCAGAGAGCTAGGGCCTAAATAAGGAGATACAGTCAGCGCATCCGATCGCAATGGAGAATCATCGCCGAACCAGGCCTGTGCATACCCCTGCATCGTTGAACCTATGTCACCGCGCTTCGCATCACTTATGACGAGCAAATTTGTCTCTCTGGCAGCTGATAGAACTTCCTCGAGAGCGAAGATTCCGCTTGAGCCAAACCTTTCGAAGAACGCTACCTGCGGCTTGATTATTCCAACTCTTCCTTCGCAGGCAGAAATGAGTGCATAACCAAAATCCCTGGCGCCTTCGGCAGTATCTGGAATACCCCAATCTGTGAGAGTGCTCTCCGAAGGATCAATGCCTACGCAAAGTTGACCGAACTGTTCAGTGGCGCGTTTAAGTTTCTCAGTAAAGCTATCCATCAGAAGACTTTCTAAACATGGCGTGCTCTTGAAGGGACTTCACCGAGAAACCAGATTCACGAATGATCTCAAAAGACCCGATTGCAGCGCTTAGTTGAGCGACTGTGGTAAAAATAGGTTTATCAGCAGCCGTAGTTGCCGCTCTGATTTCATACCCGTCACTCCTGGCGTCGGCGCCTGAAGGTGTGTTGACAACGACATCAACTTCACCGTCGGAAATCATTTCGACAATTGATCTATCTCCTCTGGCTTGTGAGAATTTCGCCACAGTCTCACTTGCAATACCATGCAGCTTTAGCAACTTTGAAGTGCCGGCCGTGGCTAAAATTCGATATCCCAGCTGAGAAAGACGTCGGACTGGCAGGACAATCTGTGGTTTGTCGCGATCTGCAACAGATATAAAAACGGTTCCTGACTTTGGCAACGAAGACCCAGCTGCGGCTTGAGATTTCGCAAAGGCAGCGGGGAAATTCATATCGATACCCATTACCTCTCCTGTTGAACGCATCTCAGGACCTAAGAGACTATCTACATACCTTCCGTCTTTAGTTGCAAAGCGCTTGAAGGGTAAAACAGCCTCCTTCACGGAGACAGGCGTGCTGGACGGAAGCCTCGAACCATCATGCTCTGGCAAATGACCCTCAGCCACCAGACGATCGATTGTCCAGCCAGTCATAACCAGAGCTGCTGCTTTTGCCAGAGTGATACCAAGTGCCTTTGATACAAATGGCACTGTCCTAGATGCCCGAGGGTTGGCCTCCAAGACGTAAAGCACATCAGACGCAAGGGCAAACTGAACATTCAATAAGCCTTTGACGCCAAGCCCTTCAGCGATCTTCCTAGTTGCAGTAACGACACGGCTAACTTGATTTTCACTGAGAGTGATCGGTGGCAAGGTGCAGCTTGAGTCTCCGGAATGAATTCCTGCTTCCTCGATGTGCTCCATAACTCCGCCGATGTAGAGGCGATTACCATCAAAAATTGCATCCACGTCGATTTCAATCGCATCGTCAAGAAAACGATCAACTAAAAGTGGGTGAGTTTCATCAACGAGGGCATGCTCTGCAATGCGATCGAAGTAACCGTGCAACGCCTGTTCGTCATAAACGATTTCCATTCCGCGTCCGCCGAGTACATAGCTGGGTCTAACTAGAATGGGGTACCCAATTCTCTTAGCAATCTCAACGGCTTGACTCTCAGTCGTGGCAGTTCCATTAGCAGGCGCCCTTAGCCCGGCCGAGTCCAAGATGGATTGGAACTGACCGCGTTCTTCGGCAAGGTCAATTGAATCAGGACTGGTTCCTAGAATAGGGATGCCGGCTGCTTCAATACTCCTTGCCAAACCTAATGCTGTTTGACCACCTAATTGAACCAGCACGCCAAGCAATTCGCCCGACTGGCTCTCTGCGTGCAGAACCTCTAGAGCGTCCTCGGTAGTAAGAGGTTCAAAATACAGACGATCAGAAGTGTCGTAATCCGTTGACACTGTCTCTGGATTGCAATTGATCATGATTGTTTCAAAACCGGCTTCCCGAAGCGCGAACGCAGCATGAACGCATGAATAATCAAACTCCACGCCCTGACCAATGCGATTGGGGCCGCTACCTAGAATTACAATTTTCTTACGATCAGAGGGAACAACTTCAGTTTCTTGATCATATGAGCTGTAGTGATAGGGCGTAAGGGCAGGAAACTCCCCCGCGCATGTATCGACAGTTTTGAATACTGGCCTGATCCCAAGTGATAGTCGCTGAGACCGCAACTGCTCTTCGCTTATACCTCGAAGGCTCGCGAGCTGCAAGTCGCTGAAGCCGTATTTCTTTGCTTTTCTCAATGCGTAGGCATCAACATCAGGCAACTTTGCGAACCAGTCAGCAATTTCATTTATAAGGACAATTTGGTCGATAAACCAAGGATCAATTTTGGTGGCTGCAAACACGTCCTCTGCGCTTGCTCCGAGTCGGAGAGCCTGCTGGACTTGCACGATTCGCTTGTCGGTGGGGGTCTTCATCAACTCTAGTAATTCATCCTTTGAGAAACTCACATCGTCCCAGTGAAAAGAAGATCCTCGTTTCTCTAATGAGCGCAGAGCCTTCTGAAGTGCTTGAGTGAATGTCCTTCCAATTGCCATTGCTTCGCCGACGCTCTTCATTGTGGTCGTAAGAGTTGGGTCCGCTGCAGGAAATTTCTCGAAAGCAAATCTTGGAACTTTAACAACGATGTAGTCCAGAGTGGGCTCAAAGCTAGCAGGAGTAACACCAGTGATGTCGTTGGGTATTTCATCCAGCGTGTAGCCGATGGCTAACTTGGCGGCAATCTTAGCTATTGGGAACCCTGTGGCTTTTGATGCAAGTGCCGAGGATCGACTGACTCTTGGGTTCATTTCAATGACGATTACACGACCGTCCTGCGGATCGACAGCAAATTGAATGTTGCAACCGCCAGTGTCGACGCCGACATCTCGAATAATCCTTATGCCAATGTCGCGAAGATTTTGGAACTCTCGATCTGTCAGCGTCAAAGCCGGAGCAACAGTGATGCTGTCTCCTGTGTGAACACCCACGGGGTCAAAGTTCTCAATGGAACAAACGACCACAGTGTTGTCATTCTTGTCACGCATTAATTCAAGTTCATATTCTTTCCAACCGAGAATGCTTTCTTCCAACAAGACTTCGTTGGTTGGTGAAGCCTGCAAACCAGCTCCGGCAATACGAACTAGGTCTGCATCGTTATAGGCGAATCCCGACCCGAGGCCCCCCATTGTGAATGATGGCCGTACAACAACGGGATATCCAAGCTTCTGGGCAATGACCTTGCACTCATCTAATGTGTGAGCAATTGCACTTTTTGCAACGTCCGCGCCAGCTTTCAATACCAGTTCCTTGAATTCCTGCCGGTTTTCGCCCGCTCGAATGGCATCAACATTCGCACCAATTAGTTCGACATTGTACTTTTTTAGGATTCCTAATTCATGCAGAGACATAGCTGCATTGAGTGCTGTTTGCCCCCCTAGCGTTGGCAGGATTGCGTCAGGACGTTCTTTTTGAATTATTGATTCAATTACCTCTGGGGTGATGGGTTCAACATAGGTTGCATCGGCAAAATCAGGATCAGTCATGATCGTCGCTGGGTTCGAATTAATCAGAATTACCCGAATCCCCTCTTCTTGTAGGACTCGACAAGCTTGTGTTCCCGAGTAATCAAACTCACAAGCTTGACCAATCACAATTGGACCCGACCCAATAACTAAAACAGATCTGATGTCGTCTCTCTTAGGCACGATTCTCCTGAATTGCTAGCACGAATTTGTCGAAAAGATAGTGAGAATCATGGGGGCCAGCCGCAGCTTCTGGATGGTACTGAACCGAAAAAGCGGGTAGGTCTAAGCATTCAAGACCTTCGACAACTCCGTCGTTCAAGCCTCTGTGCGAAACTCTGACCCGGCCAAATCCACTGGGGGAAATTGCTTCGTCCTCTTCCAATCGAACAGCAAATCCGTGATTGTGTGCTGTAACTTCTACGCGCGCATTAGCGGTATTCATTACAGGCTGATTGATACCACGATGCCCGAATCTGAGCTTGTAAGTTTCAAAACCAAGAGCTCTTCCAAGTAGCTGATTACCAAAGCAAATTCCAAAGAAGGGTATGCGATCTCTCAGGAGACGCTGCAACACATCCACTTGACGTTCACTCGCTTGAGGATCGCCAGGTCCGTTTGAATAAAAGATGCCGTCTGGATTCTGTTTGATGATTTCTTCATATGTTGCGTTCGCCGGATAAACAAGCACCTCTAAACCTCTTGAAACTAGATGCTGAAGCGTTGACTTTTTGACACCCAAGTCCAAGATTGCAACAGATCCAACTCTCTTTCCTTCTGCAGGAAGCTTGTAGAACTCGGTCGTTGAAACGACATCTGAAAGGAATTGACCTGTCATTTTCGGCGCCTCTTTGACCGTGGCAAGCATTTCACCTTGTGATAGATCGACTCCTGAGAAGATTCCAGCTCGCATGGCCCCGGCATCTCGGATTCTTATGGTCACGGCACGAGTGTCGATGTCAGCAATACCCACAACCCCGTTGTCGGACAGCTCTGTGTCTAGAGCAGATTCAGTACGCCAATTACTTTGAATTCGACTTGGTTCTTTTACAACATAGCCCGCCACCCATATTTGTGATGATTCTTCGTCCAATTCGTTCATCCCGGTTATTCCGATGTGTGGTGCGGTCTGCAAAACAATTTGACCAGCGTATGAGGGGTCTGTGATTGTCTCCTGGTACCCAGTCATGCCAGTAGCAAAAACCAATTCGCCAATAGTCTGCCCCGTTGCTCCAAAACTCTCACCCTCAAAAATGGAGCCATCCTCAAGAACTAAAAAAGCTCTACTTTTCATCATGATCTCCAACCAGTTCTTTCAGTTTCTTGTAGTTTTTTTCAGGTTCCGAAATGACCCTTAAACTTGTTATCAATTCAATCCCCCCAAGTTTCCAAAGAATCTGAATAAGCCCAGCCCGCTCAACTCCTCGGTCAATCGTTGCTCCACCACGAAACACCCTAATAACATCCATAAAAGGAATTGCTATTGAGGTTTCACCCGTTCGAGCAATGACTAGGTGATTGTCGCTGGTCCCAACTTGTGCCCTACCACGTCCGCCAAGACCATAGGCCCAGACCCTATCGAGCGGCCTGTCTGAAAACACAGTTGCCACATAGAGGCAACTGAACAAAGGATTTGTGATCGCATCCTGTTTTGGCCTTGCCAATTGATCTTCCTGAGACTTTCGTCTTTTGCGCACTGAATAGTAAATTCGCACTGCCACCAGAGCAACCAACAAGATTAAAGTTGCGCCAACAGTTTCCCTAACCAACTAATTCACCATCCTTTACAGTCAATCGCCCCTGAAACATGGTGTGAACGACGCGACCTGGCAGTTCAAGGCCCGCCCAAGGATTATTAGTCGACAAGGAATGTGTCTGCTTACTAATGACCCTGGAAGTGGTGGGATCAAAAAGCACAAGATCAGCAACACTGCCTTCCACTGGATTGCCGATCTTGGTGAGGCCACCTATCTCACTTGGCTTGATTGACATGATCCTTGCGAAGTCATTCCAGTCACCCTCGCCTTCCAAGATGAGCACTTTGAAAAGTACACTTGCAGCAATTTCAAAACCAACCATTCCAAAAGCCGCAGATTGCCATTCGCATTCTTTCCTCTCTTTCGAGTGTGGAGCGTGGTCTGTCGCTAGTACATCAATGGTCCCCTCAAGTAATCCTCGCCTAAGTGCGAATGTATCTTCTTCGGTGCGCAATGGCGGATTCACCTTGTAAACGGGATCATAGGATCGGACAAGTTCCTCATTTAGGAGCAAATGATGTGGGGTGACTTCTGCGGTAACCTTGGCTCCTTTAGCCTTTGCCCATCGAATTACTTCTACTCCCCCAGCTGTTGTGACATGACAGACATGCAAGCGGGAGTCTGTTTCAATCGCTAACTCAACATCACGGGCGATGATTTGCTCTTCTGCCGCTCTAGGCCAGCCAGTTAGACCGAGTTCTATGCTCAGTTTCCCATCGTTCATCTGCGCGCCAACTGTTTGTTGATGATCCTGCGCATGCTGAGCAATTACTCCCCCGAATTTCTTAACCTCTAACAAGGCCTCACGCATCAAATCAACGTTGACTAAGCAATTGCCGTCATCACTAAACACTTTCACCTGAGCAGAAGACGCTGCCATCGCTGCTAAAGGTGCAAGTTCTTTCCCTTGCAGGCCCTTTGTAATCGCCCCGATTGGTCTAACCCTGACTAGACCAACCTGTTCTCCCAGACAAGAAACGTACTGTACGGTTGCAGGCGAATCCTGGGTGGGTTCGGTATTCGCCATTGCAAAAACCGTGGTGTAACCACCCGCCGCAGCAGATTGAGATGCGGATAAAACTGTTTCGCTTTCCTCAAAACCCGGTTGTCGTAGATGGGCATGTAAATCGACGAAGCCGGGCAGTAAAACAAGTCCATCACAATCAAGTCCTGAACTGGTTGTTCTCTTGATGGAAGAAATGCAGCCAGATTCAATTTCAACATCAGTAACTTCACCATTTGGTAACGTGACGCCCTTGAGAATCATTGTTCCTCCGATAACAAACGATGTAGAACCGCCATTCTTACAGCCAGACCATTCTTGACTTGTTGAAGAATGACGCTTCGAGGATCCTCAGCTGCTTCCGGACTAATTTCCAAACCTCTATTTATTGGACCAGGGTGCATGATGAGGGTTCGCTTGGCCAACTTCTGTAAGCGTTCTCTAGATAAGGACCACTGATTGATATATTCCCGTTGTGAATCTTTAAAGTTTTCGAGCATTCTCTCGCGTTGAACACGCAGCATCATCACTACATCGGGTTTATTTGCAATCGATACATCAAAATCATTAGAGATACTGGCAGCTAGATTTTTTAGCTCGATTGGAACGAGACTATCCGGACCTGCAAACTCAACCCGGGCTCCAAGCATTCCTAGCAGGATCGCATTACTCCTCGCAACACGAGAATGCCTGATGTCTCCAACAATCAAGACTTTCATCTCAGAAAGGTCTTCACCTAGCTTTTGTTGAATAGTTAATGCGTCAAGCAATGCCTGAGTGGGGTGTTCATGTGTTCCGTCTCCTGCATTGATAACTGAACTGTTTATCCAGCCAAAATTCGCCAATTGATGAGCTGCCCCCGAAGTGGGGTGTCTCAGCACAATGCAATCCGCCCCTAATGCCTCCAGTGTCTGTGCGGTGTCCTTTAATGACTCGCCCTTTGTAACTGAGGAACTATCGGCCGAAACATTTATCACGTCAGCACTAAGTCTCTTGGCCGCAATCTCAAAGCTGATTCTGGTGCGAGTCGAGTTTTCGTAGAACAAGTTCACAACAGTTCGCCCACGCAGTGTTGGTAGCTTCTTGATTGACCGCTCGTTTACTTGAGACAATTCCTGAGCCGAGGAAAGCAGAGAGAGAGCATCCTGTCTCGAAAGATCTCTGATGCTGACTAAATGCTTCATGATTCAATCACCACTTCATCAACACCGTCGACTTCTACGATCCTGACGTGTACGCGCTCTTGCGAAGATGTGGGGAGATTCTTTCCAACGAAGTCAGGTCTAATCGGCAATTCCCTATGTCCACGATCAATAATGACTGCTAATTTCACCCGACTAGGACGGCCAAAATCTGTAACCGCATCTAGCGCTGCTCGAATAGTTCGACCCGAGTAGAGAACATCATCAACCAAAATGACAGTCTCGCCGTCAAGACCAGTAGCCGGAATTTGACTCTCGACCATAGCTCGCGTTGGTGATACTGAGTCATCCCTGTACATAGTCACATCGAGGACTCCAGCTTTGGCTGAAAAACCGGGCTTCAGGTCATTTAGAACATCTGCAAGTCGCTTAGCTAGATGTACGCCCCGCGTGGGAATACCCAAAACAACGACGGTTTTAGAATCGGAGACAGATTCAATGATTTCGTGAGCTATTCGCTTTAGCGAACGGGAGACGTCTTCGGCTGACAGCACGACGCGAGACATAGACCTCTCCTTCTCCGCCTCACGGGACGGACTTAAAGGATTTCCAAGGGAATGATAGCAGAGCTATAGGCCTTGCCGGTCCTTTGCCAAGCGAGCCAGAATTCCGTTTATAAACTTAGGTGACTCTTCGGTTGATAGCTCCGAAGCCAGTGCTACGGCTTCTGCGATGGCGACTTCTGATGGAATTTCCTCGTTGTATAGCAACTCCCACGCTGCAATTCTTAGAATTGCCCTATCTACGTTAGGCATCCGCTCTAGAGTCCAACCTTCGGCCAACCCCTGAAGCCGACTATCGATGCGGTCTTGGTTGCTGAGGTAACCATTGACGAGGGTCTCTGCGTAGTCAAAAATTGCAGCTTGACTCTCCCTTTCCCTTGATTCTGCCTCAGTTCGCTTGAGTGCATCAAGGGCCGTGTCTTTTGTCAGATCAGCCGCAAATAGTGCGTCCAACGCACGTTTCCTGGCTTTAGTTCTGGCGCTCACTAGTCAGTTACGCGGCCTAAGTAGTCACCAGTTCTTGTGTCAACTTTAACCTTGGTGTTGTTTTCGATAAACAGAGGTACTTGAATCTGAAAACCCGTCTCCAGCGTCGCAGGCTTAGTGCCGCCCGTTGAACGATCACCCTGCAACCCAGGCTCTGTGTAAGTGATTTCCAAGACAACCGATGCCGGCAGTTCAACGTAGAGAGGATTCCCGTCGTGTAATGCGACTACCGCATTCTGATTCTCCAGTAGGAAGTTCTTTGCCTCTGCGACAACTGAATCATCTAGGGAAATCTGATCGTAGGAGGTCAAGTCCATAAACACGAAACCAGAACCGTCATTGTAGAGATATTGCATGTCTCGACGATCAACATTCGCTGTCTCAATCTTCACACCGGCATTGAAAGTCTTGTCAACAACCTTGCCTGTTGTAACACTGCGAAGCTTTGTCCTTACGAATGCAGGACCCTTGCCGGGCTTCACATGCTGAAACTCAATGACACTCCAAAGCTGTCCGTCGATAAGCAGGACCATGCCATTGCGAAGATCGTTTGATGTAGCCATATTTCTCCTTGCTGAGCAGCCAGCAGTTTATCGTTGAGTGAGCGCCTTGAGAGCCAAAATGTAAGACGAGTGGCCGAAACCAGCAATTACACCGGTAGCCACCGATGAAATCACACTAGTTTGACGAAACTCCTCCCGAGCGTGAGGGTTAGAAATGTGAACCTCTATCAAGGGTATCCCCGCTGTCGTTAGCATCGAACAGGCGTCTCTGAGGGCATAGGAATAATGAGTGAATGCGGCCGGATTCAATATCACAGGCGTCTTGCTCTCAAAAGACTCTTGAATCCAGTCGATAAGTTCGGATTCGCTGTTGGTTTGGCGGACCGATACCACGACGTCTAATTCGTCCGCTGATTTAAAAATAAGTTGCTCTAAATCACTAAAGCTTTCCATTCCGTACACATCAGGCTCACGTCTACCGAGCAGATTCAGGTTCGGACCATTTAGGACGTTGATTTTCATGAAGACAACTATTCCACAACTGCTTGATAAGTAGTGAAAAGAAGCTCATTTGTCGGTGCATGCAAAATGGCAGGCTTGCCGATACGGTCCAAAACAATGAAACGTAAGACACCTGAGCGAGTCTTCTTATCGCGCTGCATCGTGGCAAGCAACATTTCCCACTTATCGGCCCGATACTTCATAGGTAAGCCTAGTTTGCTGAAAACCTCTCTATGCAAATCTACCTCTTCATTTGAGAGCCTCCCGCTTAGAGCCGATAACTCAGCAGCAAAAACCATTCCAATTGAGATGGCTGCCCCATGGCGCCACTTGTATCGTTCTGCGAGTTCGATCGCATGCCCAAGGGTGTGGCCGTAGTTCAGGAACTCCCGGCGACCGCTCTCTCTGAAATCCTCATTGGTTATCTCTTCTTTAATTCGGATTGACTTTTCTATAAGACCCGCAAAAACATCGCTCGTATGATCCGTTGCGGAATCATTCTCGAGGACCGTCTGTAGAATTTCTGCATCCTGAATAAAGCCATACTTTACAACTTCCGCCATACCCGCAAGAAGTTCATTCCTGGGCAAGGTCTCTAAAGTGTCTAGGTCAACAAACACTTTTCTTGGTAAGTGGAACGCACCGACCAGATTCTTGCCCTCAGCGGTGTTTACTCCAGTCTTTCCACCAATTGCCGCATCCACCATTCCAAGCAAAGTAGTAGGAATTAGAAAACAGTTCACTCCCCTAAGCCAAGTAGCAGCAACGAAACCCGCTAAGTCTGTTGTAGATCCCCCACCTAGTCCAATGACGCAGTCATCTCGGTTGAAATCTGCTTGGCCCATAATCTTCCAGCAGAACGCTGCAACTTCGATGCGTTTAGAATCTTCACCAGTTGGAACCTCAGCCAATAGCACCTCAATGCCAGAGTCCTGCAACACTTCCTTCAGCTTTTCAGCTGTCGCTGCCAAAGCCGCGGGTGCTATCAGTAAGGCCTTCTTGCTTCCCTCTAACTGAGGAGCTATGTCGAGAAGGAGGCCCCGCCCAATGATGCTAGTTTCCATGGTTTTTGACTTTAGTAGTTAGCTCATCGAGAAGAGTTTTGATTGGGCGATTTCCAGTAAAAATGGTTAGCTGGGAGAGCTCTCGATACAACGGCAGACGAGCATTGTAGATTTCTGACCAGCGTTCAGGGTTATCCCGGAGAAGGGGCCTCTTAAACGGGTTAATTCGCTTTAGTACTGATTCAGCATTGGTGTCCAAGAACACTACTAGGTGGTCCTTCAAGGCAATCCGGTTCGCCTCTCGCAAAACTACTCCGCCACCTGTGGCCACAACTCCGCCCTCGGCCAGCGCCTGACGGAGTGCGGCTTCTTCATAATTACGAAACACATCCTCGCCCGAAGTTTCGAAGATCCTAGAAATAGAACCATGACTAATCTCGACAATTTTGTCTGTATCCGTGAAGGAAGTGGCTAGATTCTTTGCAAGCTTTTTGCCTAAGGTTGTTTTTCCGGCGCCCATGGGTCCGATTAATACGACGCATCGCATCATTCAGGCTTTGCAATGCGCGACTGTAGCGTTGCAGGAATTGATGCGAGATAGCTTTCAAGATTGCGTTTTACTTCCGTAATTGAATCTCCGCCAAATTTCTCAAGGACAGCATCTGCTATTACTAGAGCAACCATGGCTTCAATAACAATTCCAGCCGCCGGCACCGCGCACACATCGCTACGTTGATGATGCGCGGTTGTCGCTTCACCGCTTGAAGTGTCTATTGTCTGCAAAGCCTTAGGTACTGTTGAAATGGGTTTCATCCCTGCTCTGACACGGATGACTTCACCATTACTCATGCCGCCCTCAATGCCCCCTGCTCGATCTGTCGATCTTTGAACTAGGTTTTCGGCACGAATAATTTCATCATGCGCCAAGCTACCGCGCCTACGAGTGGTCTCAATCCCATCGCCAATCTCAACCGACTTGATTGCTTGAACGCCCATCGCAACAGCAGCCAGACGTGAATCCAGACGACGATCCCAATGGACGTAAGAACCCAGACCTGGCGGGACTCCATAAACCAGAGTTTCAACAACACCGCCCAAGGTGTCGCCAGACGAGTGGCAATCATCAATTTCACTCACCATGGCCCTAGAAGCTTCGCTATCAAAGCAGCGAACAGGATCAGTGTCCAATTTTTCTAAGTCCGACGGCATTGGCAGCTTGTCGGAAGTGTTTTGAATTGGACCGATTGCAACTGTGTGAGTAACTAACTTGATTCCCAACTGCGCCAAGAAGTTCTGGGCCACTCTGCCCAATGCAACTCTGGTAGCAGTCTCGCGAGCACTAGCTCTCTCCAAGACTGGTCTCGCTTCGTCAAATCCATACTTCTGCATTCCCGTGAAGTCAGCGTGGCCAGGTCGTGGTCTTGTCAGCTTTGCGGCTCTGGCGCCGGTAAGTTCCTCTTCGTCAACGGGGGCAGCGCTCATTACGGTTTGCCATTTAGGCCACTCAGTATTGGCGATGCGAATCGCAATGGGTCCGCCTTGTGATAAGCCAAACCTCACGCCAGAGGAAATTGTTACTTCATCTTCTTCAAACTTCATCCTCGCCCCGCGGCCGTAACCAAGCCTTCTTCGAGCGAGAGCGGTTTGAATGTCTTCAACTAAAACAGGCACATCGGCAGGCAAGCCCTCCAGAACACCAATAAGTTCTGGTCCGTGCGATTCACCTGCTGTAAGCCAACGAAGCATTTGACTATTCTGCCAGCTCTAAGCTCGACTTCATCTGTTGATAGAGAACTTGTTCATTCTCAAAGGGTTGGAAGCTTCCGTTTACTAGCAATCGAAGCTGGCCGATCGCCTGCCAAATCAGCATTTCGATACCAGAGACATACCCTTCAAATCCGGCAGGACTTGGTCGGCTATAGACCGCATCTAATAGCACCCCTGGACGAGGTGTAGATACGAGTTCAGGCAGAATGTCTGCTGGCAAGGTTGAAATCACCAGGTCGCAGTCAAGAACCTTTTCTATGTCAGCTGAAATAGCAGAGTATTTGAAGGTTAGATCTCCTAACGCGGCTTGATTTCTCCCCCAGAGCTTTACTTCCATACCCTCAAGAGCTACCAGAGCACTTCGGGCAGTTGCGCCAGTCCCTAGAACACCTACAGTCTTGAATTGCAAATGCTTTATTGCCTGATTGATGCCGAAGACATCCGTGTTATGTGCCACCCAACCAGACTGCGTCATAAGCAGATAGTTGGCACTAAGAGCCTTGTCAACAAATGTATCCGTAGCCTTTGCAATGCCAAGATACTGCTCTTTGAGCGGCATGGTCAGGGATAGCGCGTCAAAGCCTTCATGCGATGCAAGCCACGATTGAAGATGAGATACTTCATACTTTTCAAATGTTGCCTCAAGACCTAAGGACTTCAGGGCAGTAAGTTGAATTACTGGGGATAGTGAATGTTCGATTGGTGAACCAAGAACAGCTAGTTTTTTAGTCATCCCAACCTGGATTCTCTCTGAGCCATTTTCGATAGAGCTCAACCGCTTTCTCATGCTCCCTAAGTGTCTCTGAGAAGATCGTTTCGCCCGTGTTCAGATTAATTGAAACAAAGAAAAGATAATTTCCTGGGGCTGGATTTAGAGCTGCCTCTATCGCTAGAGATCCGGGCGAGCTGATAGGGCCAGGGGGCAAACCAGCGTAGACGTAAGTGTTATAGGGATTTTCTTCATCCGCCAATCCCTGCTGAAAAGACTTTATCGACCCTTCGTAGTAATACTTAACCGTTGGATCGGTCTGAAGAAGCATGCCTTGTTTCAGACGATTATTGAAGACAGTCGAAACCTTAAAGAAATCTTCCTTCAGTCGCGCCTCTTCTTGAATAATCGACGCGAGAGTAACCAGGTCCAAGGAATCTTCGAGGTTAACTTCGAACCTTGCCAATTCTCGAATCATTCTCTGAGTCATCTGTTCAATGACCTCGGCCGCTGTTACATCAGGTTCAAATTGATAGGTCGCGGGAAAGAGATAGCCCTCAAGAGTGGGACCAGGGAAATCCTTGTTTGCCCTTTCAATAGCTTCTTCTAGATCCTGTCTTGACAGATTTAGTTCACTAATCAGCAAGGGAATAATCTGAGCGATTTGAAACCCTTCGGGAATAGTTACAGATGAAGTTATGGGGTCCGCATTCATAAGAATCTTTAGCGCTTCTGCGCCGGGAATCTGAAGCGGAAATTCATAATGCCCGGGAAAAATCACTAGGTCTGATTGAAGCATGGGGCGATAAATTGCATCGAAACTCTTTACAACATCAGCTGCAACAAGTTTTCTTGCAACATCCTCCCCTAGGTCACCTTCTTCAATAACAATAATGACTGTTCCTTGGCCCTGGCCCGAATAATCCTCAATGGAGAATCTTGAGATCAGTGACTGAACCGCAGTGATTACAGGTTGACTCAGTGCGATGCCACCGAGAATAGCAAGCGCGAGAACAAGGGCAACCTTCATGAGCCTTCGAGATTGAGGCTTAGTGGTCTGCTGCAAGATAATCCCCCAATCTCACTCCCAAGTTGTGTTTCGAAGCTATCGCGGACTCAACAATTAACCTAGCCGCCTCTGCGTCTATGAATGACTTAGATTCTTTGGATGACTTCCCTGCTGCTCTGGAGAGTTTCAAGGAGTGGGCACTAGTTAACCGTTCGTCAATTAGGTAAACATCAAGCCCGGTGTGCTCCGCTACGGCAGAAGCAAATTGCACAGCCGATTTAGTTGAATTGCTTTCTTGGCCAGATAGAGAAAGGGGCAGGCCGACATAGATTCGTTCTGCACCTTTTTCGATACACAGTTCTTCAATTCGTTCGAGGCTTGAGTCTGCGGGGCAGGATTCAATTCCAAGAGCAAGCTCCCCCTGCCCAAGCGCTAAGCCAACGCGACTGAGGCCCGGGTCAACGCCGATGCAAATCAAGAAATAAGGCCCTTTGCAGCGTCTATTGCTTTTTGAATCTTTGAAATGTTGACACCGCCAGCTTGGGCAAAATCGGCCTTACCCCCGCCGCCACCGCCAAGTACAGCTGCAGCGCTCTTAGCTAGATTGCCGGCATTCATCAAAGATTGTGCTTCTTGGCCAAGCCCCACCATCACAATGGGCTTTTGATCAATGAGTGCTCCCAGAATGACCGCACTCTTGCTGCCGAGTTGATTACGAGCTGCTAGCACTACTTGCCTCAGCAGATCAGCGCTATCAATGTCGCTCAACAGTTTGGTAAGAACTGTGAATGAACCAATCGAACTTGCCTCGCCCAGGTATGAACTTATTTCGGACAATGCCTTCTTTGAACGCAGATCATCGAGTTGTTTCTGGGTTGAGCGAAGAAGTTCCAGAGAATCAGTAAAGCGAGACTCTAGTTCGTTCAGCGGAACCTTGAGTTCAGCGGTCAACCGTCGAAGAATTGAACGCTCTGCAACAAGAGTTCTTAGAGCTTCAATGCCAACCTCTGCTTCAATGCGTCTAATGCCAGAACCCACCGAAGATTCCCCAGTAAGTGTTACTAGGCCAATTTGACTCGTCCTTGAAACGTGGGTGCCACCACATAACTCCCTCGACCAAGGGCCACCAACTTGAACGACACGAACTAATTCATCGTAAGTTTCTCCGAATAGAGCAATGGCGCCCCAGTCCTTAGCATCAGGCAATGACATAAATTCAGCACTCACGGCTAAATCAGATCTAATTGCAAGATTAGAAACTTCTTCGATTTCGCTCTTGGTGGCATCGGAAAGAGCCTCGCCCCAAGCAAAATCGAGACGCATGTAGCCTGGTTTGTTATACGAACCTGACTGCAAGGCGTTCGGCCCTAATACCTGTCGCAGAGCAGCGTGGATAACGTGGGTAGCACTGTGAGCCTGGCACGCTCCGACTCGCCAATCCTGATTAACCCGGGTTTCGACGAGTTGTTCTTTGTTCACGGTCCCACTGACTACGCGTACCCTATGAGAGAACAAACCCTTAACAGGTTTTTGAACATCCAACACCTCAAGCACAACTGTGCCGGCAACTATTTGACCAGCATCAGCAATCTGCCCACCTGATTCGGCATAAAGAGTTGTGCTGTCCAGGATTACTTCTCCAAGTTGACCCTGGTGTAGTTCACTAACGGCCTGCCCGTCATGAATCAAACCGATTACTTTGGCCTCAGCCTCCAGTTTTTCATACCCCAGAAAACGGGTTTCCCCCAGGCTGCGGAAATCACTGTAAACATCGAGATTTGTACTTGCTCTCTTGCTCTTTGCATCAAGCTTGGCCCGATCGCGCTGTGCCTTCATAAGTTCATCGAACTTGGATCGATCGACTCTCTTGCCCTGTTCTTGAGCAATTTCAATCGTAAGGTCGATAGGAAATCCGTAGGTGTCATGAAGCAAGAAAGCTATTTCGCCAGAAAGTTCTGACTTGGTCTTAGCAAGCTCCTCTTCAAGGACCTGGCTTCCGGCGTCGAGTGTCTTCCTGAATCCGTTCTCCTCAGCAAGCGCGGCCCTTAGCACCCGATCAAAGCTCTCCTCTAGTTCGGGATATGCTTCGGCCATTGCATTCTTGCTAGCGGTGAACAATCTCTCAAAACAGGGTTGCTCGATTCCCAGGAGTCTTAGAGCTCGAACGGATCTCCTTAGTAGTCTGCGTAAAACATAACCTCGGCCCTCATTTGATGGTGTAACACCATCACTCATTAACATCAGAGCTGAGCGAATGTGGTCCGCTATAACTCGCATCCTGACGTCGTCATCCGTGTTTGCCCCGTACTTTTTTCCACTTAATTCACTTGCAATATCAATTAGAGGTCGAACCTGGTCAATCTCGTAAATGTTTTCAACACCCTGGAGAAGAAAAGCTACTCTCTCGAGACCCATGCCTGTATCTATGTTCTTCTTGGGCAAATCCCCGAGAATTGGGAAGTCTTCCTTTGCTCCACCGTCACCGCGTTCATACTGCATGAACACCAAATTCCAAATTTCGATGTAGCGATCCTCGTCAGCCTCTGGCCCACCCTCGCGACCGTAAGCAGGTCCTCGATCGAAATATATTTCTGAGCACGGCCCGGCAGGACCACGCTGACCAGTTGACCAGTAGTTGTCCTTCATTCCTCGCTTTTGGATGCGATCACGTGGAATAGATGTCTGCTCTAACCAATATCCGATGGACTCATCGTCATCTTCATAAACGGTTGCCCATAACTTTTCAGGGTCAAAACCCAACCCCCCATTTTCAACAGGCGAAGTTAGAAGCTCCCACGCGTATGCGATGGCTTCTTTTTTGAAGTAGTCGCCAAATGAGAAATTTCCATTCATTTGAAAGAAGGTGCCGTGGCGAGTGGTCTTGCCAACTTCTTCAATGTCTAAGGTCCTTACGCACTTCTGCACAGATGTTGCTCTGTCATAAGGGGCTGGTAGCACACCGGTCATGTACGGGATAAAAGGAACCATCCCTGCAACCGTGAACATTAGGTTCGGATCCTGGCTAATCAGAGACGCACTAGGTACAACTGTGTGATTCTTCGACTCGAAGAACTCAAGCCATCGCCGCTTGATTTCAGCGGTCTTCATTTACTGCTTCTTGGTCGAAGGTCTTGATTTGGGTTTGTTGAGTTCAGCTTCGCGCTCTTTGTAGCCGTCCGCCACAGCGTTGCCAAACTCCTTTGCAGCACCAATTAGCTCTTCTGTCGCAGCTTTGACCTGGGGGTTGTCTTTAGCCTGAACAGCAGCAAACGCACCCAAGCCTAGGCCTACAACAAACCAACTTAATCTAGACATTTACTTCCTGCGCTTTCCGAGAATGGATGTGAAGCCTTGCAATACCCCAACAAGTTTAGTTATGGGAGCTCCAACTGAAGATGTGAAAACGGCGACTAGCGAGTTGATGTTCTCCGTAACCTGCTCGACGTCTGCCGTGATGTTGTCAATTCGCTTCAGTTGCTTATTTGCCTCTGAGAGCGTTGTTTTGGCTTCACCTAACATTGGTTCAAATTCCGCGTTAAAGATTTGAACTGTACGAGTTGTTTCGTCAATTAGGCGACTGAGCTTGATCAAGGGCAGAGCAAGCATTAGCACCAGCAGCAGCAATGCGCCGCTGATGATGACTACTGCTAGATCGCCGGCAGACAAACTAATTACCTCGCTGCGTAATACTCAACCACCAGCTGTACTTCACAAATCACTGGTACTTCAGCACGCTTTGGTCGACGGACCAAAGTAGCCTGCAATTTGTCTAGCTGAACGGATAGGTACTCAGGGGTTGCGGCATTAACATCGGCGTGACCACCGGCTGCAGCAACTTGGAAGGGCTCGGTCTTCTCGCTCTTGTCATGAACATGAATCATCTGACCTGGCTTAACACGGAAAGATGGGCGGTCAACACGCGCTCCATCTACAAGTATGTGGCGGTGAACTACCATCTGGCGAGCTTGCGCCATTGTTCTAGCGAATCCAGAACGCAGGACAAGAGCGTCCAAGCGCATCTCTAGCAACTCAACCAAATTTTCACCGGTCAAACCATCTGTGCGCTTTGCTTCTTGGAAAGTCTTCCTTAGCTGTGCTTCTCTAATTCCGTATTGAGCACGTAGGCGCTGCTTTTCGCGCAGACGAACAGCAAAGTCAGAATCTGATTTACGCTTGGTGCGGCCATGCTGACCGGGAGCATATGCACGCTTCTGCATGTACTTTCCAGCCTTTGGGGTTAGAGCAATCCCGAGCGCGCGTGATAGACGCGTCTTGCTTCGGGTTCTAGTTGTCTTAGACAAGCAAATACCTCTCAATTAGTTTCATTGGATTGTGTCGGGTCTCCAGCCGCTGAGCCCGGGCAACCTCGAAATTCTAGCAGGGGCTTTGGTGGCTTGTCACTCCCCCGATAGTGCTTTGCGTATGGCTCTTAGACGCTCCGCGAGGGTCTTCTCATAGCCAATCTCACCAGGATTGAAGAGGCCTTTGGCTTCCGAATAGTGCTGCTTGACAATGCCTGCGGGGAAATCATGGGGATAGATGTATCCGATTGCGCCGGTGGATCTCAAGGGAGCAGGCACGGCAGGTGCGAACCCGTCCTTCACCTGGGCAATTGCCTTATCAATAGCCAGGTAAACCGAGTTCGATTTAGGTGCAAGGGATAGGTAAACCGTTGCCTCGGCAAGGGGAATTCGACCTTCTGGCATTCCTATTTTCTCTACAACCGAAGCAGCCGCTTCTGCAATCACAAGGGCATTCGGATCGGCTAATCCAATGTCTTCAGCAGCCAGAATCATTAATCTTCGAGCGATGAACCTGGGGTCTTCGCCTCCCACGATCATTCTCGCAAGATAGTGCAGTGCCGAGTCTGCATCCGATCCTCTTATTGATTTAATGAAAGCGCTGATGGTGTCGTAGTGCGAATCTCCACCGTCGTCATAAGCGAGCGCGTTCTGACTGACTGCCTTAACAATTTCTAGAGAAATCTGTTGGTTTGTTGAATTTGCGCTGGCTTCTAACAGAGAAAGTGCTCTTCTGGCGTCACCTGCAGAGATGCGAGCTATGAAATCAATTGCCTCTTCAGAAAACTTCGAGCTCTTGAGGAGGTAGTCAACATCCACAGCTCTCAGGAGTAATTGTTTTATGTCAGATTCTTCTAGAGGCTTCAGAGCAATGACGAGTGAACGAGAGATCAAAGGCTTGACAACGCTAAATGACGGGTTCTCGGTAGTTGCGGCAACGAGTGTTATTACCCCCGACTCAACAGCTCCTAATAAAGCGTCCTGCTGCGACTTGCTGAAGCGATGAATCTCATCAAGAAAAAGAACGGTCTGTTTTTCAAATGTCTGCAAGTCGGTTTTGGCGCGGTCAATTACTTCTCGAACTTGAGAGACAGAGGCACTTATTGCACTGAGCTCAACGAAACGAGCCTTGCTGCTACTTGCAATGAGGCGAGCGATTGTGGTTTTGCCACTTCCAGGTGGCCCCCAAAGGATGATTGAGCTCAAACCCCGATTGAAGTCTCCGTTTACAAGCCTTGCGAGTGGGCCTCCCGGCTTTATTGCAGCATCTTGACCGACCACCTGTTCAAGGGAAGTAGGTCTTAGTCTTTCTGGTAGCGGGGAAACCACAAGTTGATTCTAGGCACTCTAGAATGGCAGCTCGGAAGGCATATCTAATGAAAAAAGACGACAAGCTATCGAGCTACCAGGCAAAACAAGACCTGATCAAAGGCAGAAAATCAATTGCGTCCAAGGACAATCGAATAGCTATCCTTGCTGCGGCTGCAGCACTTGCAATAGCTTTCGCCGCCCAGACTGTCTACTTCAATCTTGGACCTGGCAGTGTTTCGGCTGATCAGGCTTCCAACGAGGAACCGACCGAGGATTCGACTTCGGAGAATTCGCTACCCTCCCCTGACTTGGCAGAGGGGCGCGTCTGGAACAGCACAGTTGAACTGAACGGCTCTGCAATCAACCTAGAACTCGATGGCGTAAACGCCCCGCAAGCTGTTGCTAACTTCGTATCACTTAGCCGCGCTGGCTATTTCGAGGGTGTCGCCTGTCATCGACTAGTCACACAAGGAATCTATGTCCTGCAATGCGGCGACCCCATCGGAGATGGAACTGGTGGGCCCGGTTACAATTTCGGACCAATTGAAAACGCACCGGCAGATGATCTGTATTCGGAAGGCGTCTTGGCAATGGCCAGACGCGGAGGTGATGGAAATTCAATGGGAAGCCAGTTCTTCATCGTCTACAAAGACTCTGTTATCCCATCCGATCAGGCCGGCGGCTACACAGTGTTTGGACGCGTAACTGGCGGATTGGACACAATCCAGGCAATTGCGGCTCAGGGCACAGAAGATGGCTCCTCAGACGGCAGACCATCTACTGAGGTCAAGTTAGGCAATGTTTCGGTAGAGTAAAAAGTCGCGAAATCAGGAGAGAACTTGAGCGCTAATGAATTTGGTCGAGTAGACGAGAAAAACTCTGTTTATTTGAAAGATCAAGGCACCGAACGCCTGGTTGGTCAATACCCAGATGTCTCAGCCGACGAGGCCATCGCCTTCTTCATTAGAAAGTTCGAAGATCTAGAGGCCCAAGTCAGAATACTTGAGCAAAGAATTGCCAATGGAATCACTGACGCGAAAAGCTTGAAAGCCGCTCACTCAACTCTCAACAAGGAAGTTACTGAGCCAAAGGGCGTTGGAAACTACGAAAATCTTCGACAAAGACTTTCGAAACTCGCACCTGCAATAGAAGATGCTGCAGCTAAAGCAAACGAAGCACGTGAAAAAGCTGTCGCTATTGCCTTGGAGGAAAAAGAGAAGATAGCCAAAAGAGCTGAGGAATTGGTAAGCAACCTCGGATCTGTTAACTGGAAGAAATCTGGCGAGGAAATGGCTGAACTGTTCGCCAAGTGGCAGCAGCTCCAAAAAGACAGCCCCAAAATAGCGAAGTCCATTACGGATCCAATCTGGAAGAGATATTCGCAAGCGAGAGCGCAATTTGAGTCAGGCAAACGCAAGTACTTTGCCTTGCAAGACGCCAAGTTCAAGGAAGCTAAAAAACTTAAAGCAGACTTGACTAAGAAAGCCGAAGGCTTGGCAGACAAGGGTGCTGCCGCAGCCGCCGAGTACAAAAAACTGCAGGCTGAATGGAAAAAGGCTGGCAAGGCCGGAAAGATTGAAGAAAAGCTCTGGGAAACATTCCGGGCTGCTGGGGACAAGATTTTCGAGAAGAAGAAAGAACTCGACGAAAAGCTAGCCACATCACACGCGGAGAACTTAACTGCCAAGCAGGCTCTCCTGATTGAGGCTGAAGCAATTCCATTGTCCGACCTAAAGGCAGCAAGATCAAAGCTTGCTCAAATTCAAAACAAATGGTCAAAAATTGGACACGTTCCAAAGGACCAAGTTAAGAACATCGAGGGACGTCTCCGCCAGATCGAATCCAAAATCTCTGAGGCAGAGAGGGAGGCTTGGCAAAGATCTGACCCTGCGGCTAAGGCTCGCAGTAATGCATTTGTGGAGCAGCTGGAGAAGGCAATTTCCAAATTGGAAAAAGAGCTTTCATCTGCCCCAGACAACAAAAAGAAAGAAATTCAGGACCAAATTGAATCCAGGCGCCAGCTTCTGGTCGCAGCACAGAATGCGGTCGACTAAGCACCCTTGACGCGATAGACGTCATAGACGTTATCGATGCGCCTGACTTGATTGAGTAAATGATCTAGGTGCGATGGGTCAGCCATTTCAAAAACAAACCTGCTCAGCGCGACCCTGTCACGACCTGTGGAAACTGTGGCACTAAGAATGTTTACGTGATTTTCGGTCAGGACTCTAGTTACATCGGATAGCAAACCACTTCGATCCAGCGCCTCAACCTGGATCTGCACCATGAAGACACCTCTTGAGTCTTCGGACCACGACACGTCGACAATGCGTTCTTGACGCAAACTAGTTACGTTCTTGCAGTCTCCACGGTGCACGGAAACTCCATCGCCGCGAGTAATAAAGCCGATTATCGGATCTCCAGGAACTGGAGTGCAACACCGCGCCATTTTGGTCATAACATCAGCAGAACCCTTTACCAAAACGCCCTGGTTGGGGTTTCGAGGTCCCCGCAGAGACTTGGGTACCTGGATGGGGATCTCTTCAGTTTCAGGCTCGCTAATCCCCTGGAGTAGCTTGAGCCTTTCGATGACACTCGATGCTGACACCTGCCCTTGGCCAATCATGCTAAACAGGCTGTTCGAGTCAGTAAGGCGCAGATCTTGGGCAACTTGTTCTAACAAGTCGGAATTGATCAAGGATTGGATTGGTAATCCTTGCCTCCTGAGCGCGCGGACTAAAGATTCCTTACCCTCCTCAGATGAATGCTCTTTTCGCTCTTGAGTGAACCAGTGCTTGATTTTCGCTCGAGCTCTCGGGCTGGCAACAAAGCTCAGCCAATCCTTACTGGGGCTTGCTGTATTTGACTTTGAGGTCAGAACCTCAACCACATCCCCAGCCTGCAGTTTTGTCTCCAACGGAACCAGTCTTCCGTTGACTTTTGCTCCAATTGTTTTGTGACCGACCTCAGTGTGAACAGCGTAGGCGAAATCAATCGGTGTTGATCCAGCAGAAAGGCCAATCACACGGCCTTTCGGGGTGAAAACATAAAGCTCCTTGGCACCAATCTCGAAGCGGAGATTATCTAAAAACTCTCCTGGATCGGCTGTTTCTTCCTGCCAATCACTTAGCTGTTTAAGCCAAGCCAAGTCGACTTCCCTCTCGGGCTCTTTAGATGATCCTTGCTTGTATTTCCAGTGAGCGGCGACACCGTACTCAGCTCGTTGATGCATGTCCTGAGTTCGAATCTGTATTTCAACTGCGCGGCCCTCTGGCCCCAGGACGGTTGTATGCAGAGATTGATAAAGATTGAACTTGGGCATTGCAATGTAATCCTTGAAACGACCAGGCAGCGGTGACCAACGAGCATGAATAGCTCCAAGTGCTGCATAGCAATCACGGACAGTAGGAACGATGACCCTAATTCCGACCAGGTCGTAGATATCCTCGAATTCCCGTCCTTTCAGTACCATCTTTTGATAAATCGAGTAGTACTGCTTAGGTCTTCCCTCCAACCTGGCCTTCACTCGCGCTTCGCGAAGTTCGTTTTCAATTTCCTCGCTGACGGTCTCTGTGTATTCGCTTCTAAGTGGGTTGCGCTGCTTTACCAGTGAAACAATTTCCTCGTAAACCTTCGGATACAAAACCGAAAAGCTGATGTCTTCTAGCTCGCTCTTGATTGTTGCAATTCCTAGTCGGTGAGCTAGTGGGGCATAAATTTCTAGAGTCTCCTGAGCTTTGCGTCTGGCGGATTCTGGCTCCACGAAGCCCCAAGTTCTGGCGTTGTGTAAGCGGTCCGCAAGCTTGATCACAAGCACTCGAACATCCTTGCTCATGGCAACAACCATTTTTCGCATTGTTTCTGCTTGTGCTGTGTCACCAAATTTCATTTTGTCTAGCTTTGTGACGCCATCAACAAGTAGACCCACCTCTTCGCCAAACTCTTGTCTTAAATGATCAATTGAATAATCTGTGTCTTCAACGGTGTCGTGTAGCAAGGCGGCCGCAATCGTTGCGGGCCCCGAGCCAAGATCGGCAAGAATTCTCGCCACGGCTAGCGGATGGGTTATGTAATCTTCTCCAGATTTGCGCTTTTGACCCTCGTGGTATTTTTCAGCAGTTTTATAGGCGCGCTCGATCATGCTGGAATCAGACTTGGGATGATTCTGGCGCACCGTCCGAATCAGTTCCGCTAGATCCTCACTGAGGGCACCTGATGCTTTAGTGAAGATCCAAGGAAGCCTTGAGCGAAGCGAACTTGCCAAACTGTCCGACATCTCTAGCTCCTTGAATTGGGTAGAGAGAAGTCTATTGGCGAGAAGCTAGAACCTTGTCTGCTGCAGCCTTCAAAGCAGGCTCACGCTCGCGTAAGTGCACGTATATCGGGGCAGCTAGGAACACAGACGAGTAGGTTCCCACGATTGTTCCCACGAATAGAGCAAGCGAGATGTCTCTTAGGGTTCCTGCGCCAAGCAGAATCGAACCTATGAACAAGATCGCCGCTACTGGCAATACAGATACAACCGAGGTGTTTATTGACCTCACCAGAGTTTGATTGACAGCCAAGTTGACAGCCTCACCAAATGTGCGGGTTTCAGACAGCTCGACGCCTAGCGTGTTCTCACGAACTTTATCGAAAACAACAACGGTGTCATAAAGCGAGTAAGCCAGAATCGTCAAAAATCCAATTACAGCGGCTGGCGTAACCTCAAAACCAACACCGGCATAAACACCAATAGTGAAAATAAGGTCATGAGCAAGGGCAAGCAGGGCCGCTGCACTCATCTTCCACGATCGGAAGTAAAACGCCATTAAGAGAGAGACAATCCCAAGAAACACAAACAAACCGATAAGTGCCTGCCGAGTAATCTCCGCACCCCAATTCGGCCCAATAAAGCTTGATGCCACTAACGATGAATCCATGTTGAAAGCCTCAGCAAGGGCAAGTCGCACAGCTTCAGACTGTTCGTCCTCCAACTGCTGAGTTTGGATTCTCAGGTCTTCAGCCCCGACTGTTGTCACCGAGACCTGAGCACCTGGAACGATTGACTGAACTGCGTCTACGGCTACGGATTGTTGAAGCGACTGTGAAT
>WLDG01000010.1 GCA_009704945.1 Actinomycetota bacterium
AACCAACACCGGCATAAACACCAATAGTGAAAATAAGGTCATGAGCAAGGGCAAGCAGGGCCGCTGCACTCATCTTCCACGATCGGAAGTAAAACGCCATTAAGAGCGAAACAATCCCGAGAAACACAAACAAACCGATAAGTGCCTGCCGAGTAATCTCCGCACCCCAATTCGGCCCAATAAAGCTTGATGCCACTAGAGATGAATCCATGTTGAAAGCCTCAGCAAGGGCAAGTCGCACGGCTTCAGACTGTTCGTCCTCCAACTGCTGAGTTTGGATTCTCAGGTCTTCAGCCCCGACTGTTGTCACCGAGACCTGAGCACCTGGAACGATTGACTGAACTGCGTCTACGGCTACGGATTGTTGAAGCGACTGTGAATTCGTGAGTCTGAATTCGCTACCGCCCCGGAACTCAATCCCGAAATTAAATCCACCTCTTAACACTGGAAGGGCAACGGAAAGAATCACCACTACCGCGGCAATCGCGTACCAGATCTTTCGCTTGCCTACAAAATCAATAGACCGCTCGCCCGAGTAGAGCCTGTTACCAAATTCGCGCATCCTACTCATTGTTCTCCTTGCCCTGCAGCGCTTTTCGCTCAGCAATGGTCTGTCGAATCTCTGCCTGTTTAGAGCTCTTCTTCAACTTAGTTTCAGGAACAGAAGTTGAGAATCTAAATTCACCGCGGCCCTTGTAGGACGCCTCCTGAGCGGAGAGATCGAAACCAGAGAATCGGTGTCCAGATGCGAAGAATTTGTTTCTTGCAAGCAACTGGACTAGAGGGTGAGTAAAGAGAGTGACCAAAATAATGTTGATTAGGGTTGTCAGTCCCAGAGTAAACGCAAAACCTCGAACTGCCGAGCTTGTCAGAACATACAGAATTACCGCGGCTGAGAAGCTAACAGCGTTGGAAGCAAGAATGGTTCTCAAGGCTCTCTTCCAGCCAGCTTCAACAGCCACTTCAAGGCTCTTACCCTCGCGAAGCTCATCTCGAATTCTTTCAAAGTAAACAATGAATGAGTCAGCTGTGATACCCACAGAGATGATCAAGCCTGCGACACCGGCCAGCGAGAGTCGGTATCCCTGTCTCCAAGACAGGAAGGCAACAAAGAGGTAAACCAGCAAGGCAGCCATGACGAGAGAGCCTAGAACCACAGTCGCAAGACCTCGATATTGAATCGTCATGTAAACCATCACAAGGCCGAAACCAATGAGACCAGCTATGAATCCTGCTTGGAGTGAGTCTTCACCAAGAGTGGCGGAGATGTTCTCCTGGCTCTGAACTTCAAATCCAATTGGCAGAGCACCATACTTCAGCTGGTCAGCAAGAATGGTGGAGGATTCCTGGGTGAAGTTTCCGGTGATTTGAGCTTGCCCGTTGGTGATCACTGCTTGAGTTGCAGGTGCAGTAATGATGTAGCCATCCAGGACAATTGCAAATTGGTTCTGTGGAGTTGTTAGTCCAAAAAGCCTTGAAGTTACATTGCCAAAGGCAGTTGTGCCCTCAGCATCGAATTCAAGGTTGACTGCCCACGTGTTCGTGCTAGCGCCAGTTTGAGTAGTAATAGTTCCAGAGAAAGCATCAGCGATGTTCTCACCACGAACTTCGACAGGCCCAAGAATGTATTTGTTAAACAGAAAATCGTCACAAGTGACCAAAGGCTTGGTTGGATCATCAACCTGACCAGGCGACCTAAATGGCTGCGAGCAATCAAGTTGATCAAAGTCCTTCTGTACTTTTTCCGTTATCCAAGCCAAATCTGAACCACTGGTGGGAGGCGTGGCTGGAGTGTCATTAAGAGTGGAAGTATCAACAAGTTCGGTTCCCTCCGCAAGTGGAGTCGACTGCGCTGTTGTTAGAACGGGACGAAACTCCAGCAGAGCCGAGGCTTTGATTAGCTGCAGAGTGTTTGCATCAGGAGTTCCTGGAATAGAGACCACAATGTTTTCATTGCCCTGGACGGTAACTGTCGCCTCACCTACGCCCGAGCCGTCAATTCTTTGACGGATGATTTCAACTGCTTGATTGAGCTGTTCCAGCGATGCTGCTTCGCCATCGGCGATTGAGGGCGTCAAGATAAGTTGAGTACCGCCTTGAAGATCCAAAGCTAACTCGGGCAGAAAGGTTGCTCCGGGTTGAGCGGTTACTGTTCCCCATGTGATCAAAGCTGCAAAAAAGGCAGCAATTCCACCTACCCACGAAAGTTTTCGGCGAGCTGATTTAACGGTTGTACTCTCTGCCAAGTTCCTACTTCTCCCCCGCTGAAATTACCTTGCCAACGGCCCCGCGAACAACGCGCAACTTGCTTCCGGCGGATTCAATTTCAACTTCGTCATCGGACAGGCTGACAATCTTGCCCTTTATTCCAGCATGCAGGATTACCTCGGAGCCGACAGTTAGCGAGCCTTGCATTAGCTCGATCTCCTTGCGGCGTCTTCGATTCTGCATGATTAGAAGAACAATCAACAGAGTCAGAACGGCAAATAACAGAATGTCGAAGGTCAAAAGTTTTCCTTACCGAATGGTCCCCCGAAATTATAGGCGCAAAACCGCCCATACCCCTAGGAAGCGAGGTGTTCCAAGCCGGTTTGTGTGATTTCTCGGCCTCTAGCTGTCCTCGCTAGCAGCCCTGATCGAATCAAGAAGGGCTCAATCACAGACTCGATGGTCTCTGGTTCTTCCCCTAGGGCCACGGCCAAAGTCGATAGCCCTACGGGCTTCGCATTGAACTTGCCAGCTAACAAACCCAAGAGCTCCCGATCTACTCGGTCGAGACCTCTTCCATCAACACCAAACAGTTCCATAGATTCAATGACAGTCTGCTCAGAGATCTCGGGGTGACCATTAACAGCCGCAAAATCACGAACTCTTCTCAAAAGACGATTGGCAATTCTAGGTGTACCTCGAGAACGACTAGCTAGTTCAGAGACAGCTGCCTGACCAATTGTGAAACCTAACCGAACAGCTGATCGATTGATTACCTCTGATAGCTCAGATTCGTCGTAAAACTCAAGAAAAGCTGTAAATCCAAATCGATCCCGCAAGGGTGTTGGCAACATTCCGCTTCTAGTAGTGGCCCCAACCAAAGTAAAGGGAGCGATGTCCAAAGATATAGAACTTGCTCCCGGCCCCTTACCAACCATTACGTCAACTCGGAAATCCTCCATCGCTAGATAGAGCATCTCCTCCGCCGAACGGGACAGTCTATGAATTTCGTCAATGAAGAGAACATCGCCGTTTTCTAAGGAAGATAGAACCGCTGCCAAATCTCCGGCTGACTGAATGGCAGGACCAGATGTAAGTCGAAGACTCCGTTCTGATTCATGAGCAACAATCATGGCCAACGTTGTTTTTCCAAGCCCAGGTGGACCAGCTAGCAGCATGTGGTCTGCTGTTCGACCATCAATCTTTGCGGCCTTAATAATGAGTGACACCTGGGAGACAACTTTGGATTGACCAACAAACTCACTGAGATTAGCCGGCCTCAATCGCGCATCGAGCTCTCTATCCTCGTTTTCGAGCATCACTAACCACGCTCGCTTATGATTTTCAGCGCAGCCTTCAGCATTTCGGACTCAGAAAGCTTTGTGTCAAGTTTCGACAGGGCTGAGCGGGCTATTGATTCATCCGTACCTAATTGCTTGAGTGCCAGTAAAACCCTGTGAGCCGTCGGACTGACAACCAACTGAGTTTTGCCTGTAAGAGAAATCAAAATTAGCTTCGCCGTTTTGGGCCCGATACCGGAGATGTTCCTGAAAACTTGTTCATCTTGATTTGAAATTGCAGCTGAAAAAGTCTCTGGATCAAGACCTGAAATAACCGTCATAGCTAACTTGGGCCCAATACCAGAAACGGAACATAGAAGGTCAAACTGCTCCCTCTCTAGCCGGGTGGTAAAACCAAAGAGCGAAATGTCGTCCTCTCGAACAATCATTCTGGTATGTAAGGTCGTCTCAAGACCTTCAGAAAGATGCATTAGGTGTCTCGGAGCGACAGCAACCTCAAACCCAACGCCTGCCACTGAAACTGTGACAGATTCTGTGCCTAGCTCAAGCACTCGTCCACTGAGAATGGATATCACAGCCCTAACCTAGCTTTCGCTTTGCGGCTTTCGTCGCTGCAACCCACTTAATGCGGGCTGGAGTTGAAGCTATTTGCGATTTATTGCCCGCACAGATTGCCACAGCGAGAGCATCAGCGACATCGGCGGGTTTTGGGGTTTCCTTCAATTTCAAAATGGCAGTCACCATTTGAGCGACCTGAGCTTTGCTCGCCCTGCCGTGCCCAGCAACGGCCGCCTTGACTTCACTCGGGGTAAAGAACTCAACTGGAATACTGTGCCGATACGCGATTGCCATAAGAGCTCCTGAGATTTGAGCAACTCCCATTACAGACCGCAGATTTGCCTGCGCAAATACCCTCTCGAGCGCAATTAGTGCTGGTTTGTGTTTTTCAACAAGAACCTCAAGTTCATGAGCGATTTTGCCAACTCTGGACGCGGGATCCTCATCCGGACTTGATTGAAACATTCCGTGGAGAACCGATTTGTTAGCTTCAACCAAGGCAAAGCCACACCGGGTTAAGCCCGGGTCAACACCTAGGATCAATGCCATTGCTAGCTCAATTGAGCGAGAACGTCGCTACTTAGATCCATGTTTGTATAGACCTCCTGCACATCGTCGAGGTCTTCCAGGGCTTCGACTAATTTGATGTTCTTTTCCGCGGTGTCTTTGTCGGCATTTATTTTTAGTGAAGAGACGAACTCAACATCGGCACTTTCGTAATCCAAACCTGCAGACTGCAGCGCTTCACGAAGTGCTGTCAAAGCGCTTGCCTCGCAAGTGATTACATAGCCATCCCCAGTTGCAGCGATATCGTCAATTGGGTGCTCCAGCGTCGCTTCCAAGATCGCATCCTCTGAGACGCCATCAGAAACTACAATCACGCCTTTTCGAGAAAATTGATATGAAACCGATCCCGGGTCAGCCAGGTTGCCTGAATTCTTTGTGAAGGCTAAACGAACTTCGGCCGCTGCCCTGTTTTTATTGTCCGTAAGGCATTCAACGAGAATTGCGACTCCGCCTGACCCGTAGCCCTCGTAAAGAATGTTCTGGTAATCCGCGCCTTCTCCGTTTGCGCCAGAACCGCGCTTTACTGCTCGTTCGATGTTGTCGTTTGGAACTGAGTTTTTTCGGGCCTTATAGACCGCGTCGTAAAGAGTTGGGTTGCCTTCGATGTCTGGTCCCCCATTACGTGCAGCAACCTCGATGTTGCGAATCAGCTTCGCCCATAACTTGGCGCGTCTGGCATCGTTGGCAGCCTTTTTGTGCTTGGTGGTTGCCCATTTAGAGTGACCTGACATAGTGAACCTAAACTATCGCTTTCCTGAGACTAAATTGCATCCAGAAACAGCCTGTGTAGAACTTTTGCACCCGTTAGCTCTGGATGAAAACTTGCCCCAAAGATTTTGCCATGTTGAATGGCCACCGGGTCGCCATCTAGGGTTGCGAGCACGCGAGTAGGTCCTGAATCAAGAATTCTTGGAGCTCTTATAAAGGCAACGTTCTCTCGCTCCCCTGAGATCTCAATCTCTGCCTCAAAGCTATGAGTTTGACCCCCATACGCATTTCTCGAAACTCTAATGGGCAATCCGCCAATCAACTCTTGATCCGGAAGCTTTCCATCTACCTCATCACTAAGAAGAATCAGTCCCGCACAGGTTCCTAAAACAGGTTTATTGCGAACAAATTGCCGGACGGACTCCATGAGCTCAAATGCGACAAGAAGTTTCGAAATTGCCGTGGACTCGCCACCTGGAATAACTAAAGCATCTGCTCTATCGAGATCATTCTTAGTTTTGACACTAATGGAGGTAAAACCAAGAGAATCAATCAGGTTGATGTGTTCGCGAACATCACCCTGCAACGCGAGAACGCCGACTGTCAATTACCAGCCACGCTCCGCAAGTCTGTGTGGCGCGGGCAAATCGTTAACGTTAATTCCAACCATCGCCTCACCTAAGCCTCGAGAAGCTTCAGCTACAACCTTCGGATCATTGAAGTGAGTCGTTGCCTTAACGATGGCAGCCGCTCGTTTTGCCGGGTCTCCGGATTTAAAGATTCCAGATCCAACGAAAACACCATCAGCACCTAGTTGCATCATCAGCGCTGCGTCGGCAGGGGTAGCAATACCACCGGCAACAAACATGACTACCGGCAGTTTTCCGGTAGCGGCGACTTCCTTTACTAACTGATACGGTGCCTGAAGTTCTTTAGCCGCAACATAGAGTTCGTCTTCGCTTCTCGAGCTTAGGTGAGCAATCTCGCCGCGAATGGTGCGAATGTGCTTCATAGCTTCCGAAACATCACCGGTGCCGGCTTCTCCCTTTGAGCGAATCATCGCCGCACCCTCAGTTAGTCTCCGCAAAGCTTCACCGAGATTGGTTGCACCACAGACAAAGGGAACTTTGAACTTCCACTTGTCTATGTGATTCACATAATCAGCTGGAGATAAAACTTCGGATTCGTCGATGTAATCAACATCTAGAGCCTCCAGAATTTGAGCCTCTACAAAATGGCCGATTCGAGCTTTAGCCATAACCGGAATTGAAACTGACTTGATGATCTGTTCGATGAGGTCAGGGTCGCTCATTCTGGCCACTCCACCCTGTGCACGAATGTCGGCTGGCACGCGCTCTAGCGCCATAACAGCAACCGCGCCAGCGTCTTCTGCGATCTTGGCCTGGTCGGCAGTAACCACATCCATGATGACGCCGCCCTTTAGCATTTCCGCGAGGCCGCGCTTAACTAAATCAGTTCCTTCAATTTTTGGGTTTGACATGTCTCAATCCTAAGCTCAGCTGACCCAGTTAGAAGCCAGGGTTTGCTGCATCTGGCCAAGCAGGATGGGCATGGCCTTGGTTTGGGCAATAATCGGGAAGAAATTTGAATCGTTGCGCCACCTAGGAACGATGTGCTGGTGCAGATGTGAGGCAATTCCAGCTCCTGCAACTTCTCCTTGATTCATGCCTAGATTGAAGCCATGCACTTTTGAGACGCTGGCAAGTGTCTTCATAGCTTGCTGCGTAAGAAGGCCCATTTCGGCAACTTCTTCCTCGGTGGCTTTGTCGTAGGTGTCAAAGTGTCGATAGGGGCAAATCAGCAAGTGGCCGGGATTGTAAGGAAAAAGATTCAGCAAAACAAAGCAGGTCTTTCCTTGCCGCACCACTAAACCATCTTCGGGTGACTTCTTAGGTGCGGCGCAAAATGGACAATCCTCGTCAGCTGGCTGCTGATGCTCGCGAAGATACACCAGTCGATGAGGTGTCCAGAGTCGCTCGAATCCGTCTTGCATGTCCGAAAAGTCAGACAGAAAGTCGTTCACCTAAACCTGCTTCTTTTCACTGATTGCATCCAGAATCAAGGCTTGCGCCTGGTTTAGAGAAATGTCGTTTTCTTGACGGCCGTCTCTATACCTAAAGCTGACTGTCCGGTTTGAAACATCGCGATCGCCGGCAAGGACAATGAACGGGACCTTGGCAAGAGTATGGTCTCGAATTTTTTTCTGCATGCGGTTGTCACTGCGGTCAATCTGAATCCTCACTCCCTTTTTCCTTAGCTGCTCTGCGAATTCTTCAAGATATCCTGCAAAATCATCAGCTATCGGAACTCCAACCACTTGAACAGGTGCTAGCCATGGTGGGAAATGACCCGCGTAGTGCTCTGTCAAAACACCAAAGAATCTTTCGATGGAACCAAACAGCGCACGATGGATCATGATTGGCCGATGTCTTTCGCCGTCACTGCCAACGAACTCCAGATCAAACCTTTCTGGCAAGTTGAAATCCACTTGAATCGTGCTCATCTGCCAGGTTCTACCGATTGCATCCTTGGCTTGAACGGAAATCTTCGGCCCATAGAAAGCTGCTCCCCCGGGATCAGGCACAAGCTGCAGTCCTGATTCTTCAGCAACTTTCTGCAAAGTAGCAGTGGCTGTATTCCAGATTTCATCGCTGCCTACAAACTTCTTGTTCTCTGGGTCTCTAGTGGAGAGCTCTAAATAGAAATCGTTTAATCCGTAATCTCTCAGAAGATCCAGCACAAACTTCAAGACGTTCTTGAGCTCTTGTTCCATTTGATCTGGTGTCACAAACAGATGTGCGTCGTCCTGGGTCATGCCTCTAACGCGAGTCAGGCCGTGCAGCACGCCTGACTTTTCGTATCTATAAACGCTTCCAAACTCGAACATCCTCAAAGGAAGCTCTCGATAGCTTCTAGCTCTTGATTTAAAGATAAGAATGTGGAACGGGCAATTCATTGGCTTCAGGTAGTAGTCCTGGCCTTGCTTTCGAAGCTTTCCTTCAGCATCAAATTCAGCATCTAGTTTCATTGGTGGAAACATGCCATCGGAATACCACTGCAAATGTCCACTGGTCTCAAACAGATTTGACTTGGTTATGTGCGGAGAATAAACAAACTCGTAACCAGCTTCTTCGTGGCGCCTTCTGGAGTAGTCCTCCATTACGCGCCTCATAATTCCACCCTTGGGATGGAAGACTGCTAGTCCAGAGCCAACTTCATCGGGAAAACTGAAAAGGTCAAGTTCGACTCCTAGTTTCCTGTGATCGCGTCGTTGAGCTTCAGCCAATCTCTCTAGATAAGCATCACGTTCTTCGACACTGGGCCATGCGGTTCCATAGATCCGCTGCAGTTGCTTGTTTTTTTCGTTTCCACGCCAGTAGGCAGCCGCTGTGCGAGTAAGTGAGAAGCCTTTGCCGATCATCCTGCTGTTAGGCAGATGTGGCCCTCGACACAAGTCCTGCCAGGCAACGGTGCCATCTGGGTTGATGTTCTGATAAATGCTCAGCTGTCCAGCTGCAACCTCAACGGAACCCTCTCCCACTTCTCCGCCCTTGAGAGAAATCAGCTCTAACTTGTAGGGCTCTTGAGCAAGCTCCTTTTTCGCTTCGGCGTCTGAAACGTTCTTGCGAACAAACTTCTGCGATTTGCCAACAAGCTCTTTCATTCTCTTTTCAAGTTTTTGCAAATCCTCCGGCGTGAAAGGCTCAAGAGGATCGAAGTCGTAGTAGAAACCATCCTCAATTGGAGGACCAATCCCCAATCTTGTTTGTGGGAAAAGTTCTTGAACTGCCTGTGCCAAGAGGTGAGCTGTCGAGTGTCTAAGAATGCTCAAACCATCTGGTGATGATATTTCAACACCCTCTACCTCATCAGAGGCAGAGAGCTGATAGGCGAGGTCTCTTAGTTCGCCATTTACGCGAAGCGCGATGATGTTCCGGTCTTCAAATAAATCAAAGCCGGTGGCGCCCTCACTTACCTGGTGAGTCTTCCCGTAGAGCTTTATTTCCACGCTGCTCCTAACCTGCAACAGTCTAGTGAGTAAGGCTTACCTTGCTAGATTTAGAGCACTTGGTCCGCAATGATTCTCACGTGTTAGTAAGAGATAGAGCACTAGACATCAAACTGAACTGGCTGCGTGCAGCAGTCCTAGGTGCCAATGACGGGATTGTTTCTGTGGCTGGCTTGGTGATGGGAGTGGCCGGCGCGGGAGCCGACCAACCGGCCATTATTTTGGCCGGAATTGCCGCGTTGGTAGCTGGGGCAATTTCAATGGGTGGTGGCGAGTACATCAGCGTCAGTGCTCAACGTGAGACAGAAGCCTCCGCGGGAAGAAACAGGTTGAACATAACCGCTCACCCCTGGGCCGCCGCCTGGAGTTCTGCCGCAGCTTTTTCTTTGGGCGCTTCGTTACCGCTGATCGCAATGGCTGGCCCGTGGGAGCAGAAGGAGTTAGCAACTGCTATTGCAGTAATTTTTGCTCTGACTCTTACCGGGTGGTGGGCAGCGTGGGCAGGAAAGTTTCCGATCGCTAGGTCAATTGCTCGTAACGTCGGCGTAAGCATCCTCACCATGGGTCTTTCATTCCTTATCGGTCAGCTACTCGGCGTCACCATCCTCTAACCACTACCCTTGTAACGTGTCCGAGAAAGAAAAATATGACTTTGCGCTAGTCGGCGCTGGCGTCATGTCGGCGACGCTCGCCACTCTTCTCAAAATTGCCAAACCGAATTCGAAGATAATCATTTTCGAGCGTCTTCCGCAGGTATCCATGGAATCTTCAGACGCCTGGAACAATGCTGGAACAGGTCATGCTGCTTTATGTGAGCTCAACTACATGCCAGACAGCAAAGACGGATCATTGCCAGATCCAAAGAAGGCAATCGCAATCAATGAGCAATTTCAAATGTCAAGAGCATTCTGGGCTTATTGCATTGAGCAAGGCATATTGTCCGACCCTGCTTCATTCATTAGAACCGTTCCGCACATGTCTTTTGTGACTACCGATAAAGACATTGATTACCTAAGTCGCAGACATAAAGTCTTAGCCGATCAGCCACTCTTTGAAGGCATGGAATATTCAACTTCAACCAAGCAAATCAGCCAGTGGGCACCTTTGATCATGGACGGTCGTGCGCCGGGAAATGTGGCAGCAACTTGGATTGAACAAGGCACCGATGTTGATTACGGTGAAATGACAAGACAGCTAATCAATTGGCTAAAGTCCAAGAAGGTTTCCGTCGAAACAAATGTCGAAGTGAAACGGCTATATCAGTTTCCTTCGGGGTCTTGGCAAATCTTCCTCGGAACTTCTAGTAACCGCCTCATTGAAGCCGACCGAGTTTTCGTCGGCGCGGGAGGCTGGGCCTTGAAGCTTCTTCAATCTGCGAAGATTCCCCAAATCAAGGGCTATGGCACATTTCCAGTTAGCGGACACTTTCTTCGCACCGACAACCCTGAAATAGTTGCCAGACACAATGCCAAGGTCTATTCACAAGCTCCAGTCGGAGCTCCGCCCATGTCAGTGCCACACCTTGATAAGAGAGTTGTAAATGGCAAGGAGAGCTTGCTTTTTGGACCTTTTGCTGGAATCAACCCGAAGTTCCTCAAACATGGCTCGCTATTGGACTTGCCACTGTCGATCAGACAGCACAATCTATTGCCTTATCTGTCGGTAGCCATCCAAAACTTCGACCTTCTCAAGTACTTGATTAGGGAGATCACTAAATCAAAGAAGCAAAAGATATCCCAGCTCAAGGAATTCGTACCTAGTGCTCAGGCGAAGGATTGGGTTTACTACGAAGCGGGCCAACGAGCCCAAATAATCAAACCAGTCGGCCGTAAAGGGATCCTCCAGTTTGGTACCGAAGTAATTGCCTCGACAGATGGAACCATCTCAGGATTGCTTGGAGCAAGCCCTGGCGCATCTGTCTCAGTGGCGATCATGATGGAAGTTGTCGAAAAAATGCTGGGACAGTCAGTGGTTGGCCAGCTTAAGGAAAGAGTTCCTGGGATGATGGGCAACTTGAATTCCGATTCAATAGCAGCCAAGAAGAACTTACGTTCGACGGCAAAAATTCTAAAGCTGAAAGCCTAAAAACTGGTGGGCGATACTGGGTTCGAACCAGTGACCTCTTCCGTGTCAGGGAAGCGCGCTACCACTGCGCCAATCGCCCGTCTGTCCAAGAGGTGAAGACGGGATTTGAACCCGTGTACACGGCTTTGCAGGCCGCTGCCTCGCCTCTCGGCCACTCCACCGTTTCAAAGGTGAACCTCTGAGAGCGGATGACGAGACTCGAACTCGCGACCCTCACCTTGGCAAGGTGATGCGCTACCAACTGCGCTACATCCGCACTGCTCTTTCGAACATTGAGATTATGCCACATTTCTGGATTATGCATAAAAGAAAAGGGGGCGGGAACCCCACCCCTTTTCCTTACTGCTTATTAGGCCCGCTCGTCCTGCCCAAAGCTGTATGCCGCTTCGCCATGGACAACTAAGTCAACTCCGGCGATCTCATCCTCACTCTTGACCCTGAAGCCCATTGTCTTTTCAATGGCGAGACCAATCAGTAAGGCAGCTGTGAAGCTGTAGATAAGGACTCCGAACGCAGCGATTGTTTGCACCAGCAATTGGCCTAGGTCTCCACCGGTGAAAAGTCCGGTGTCGATTGCAAAGAAACCAAGGTACAGAGTTCCGATAAGACCAGCCACCAGGTGGATACCAACAACATCTAGCGAATCGTCATATCCCAGCTTGAATTTCAGTTCGACGGCTAATGCAGAGGCGATACCGGCGATGGCGCCAAGAACCAAAGCCCACAGAGGAGTTACATTCGCACATGCAGGAGTAATTGCAACAAGACCCGCAATGGCCCCAGAAGCAGCACCAATAGATGTGGCCTTGCCCTCTCGCAGCTTTTCAATAACAAGCCATCCCAAGACCGATGCGGCAGTTGCACCAATCGTATTTACAGTTATCAATCCAGCATTCGCCATTCCATTTAGGAATTCAGCTCCAACGTTAAATCCGAACCAGCCAAACCAAAGAAGGGCAGCTCCCAGAAGAACCAGAGGAACGTTGTGAGGCTGCATTATTCCTTTTGCGAAACCAAATCGTTTTCCAAGCACAATTGCGAGGGCTAAAGCAGCAGCACCTGCGCTGATGTGCACAGCAGTGCCACCCGCATAGTCAATTACAGACGAAGTACCCAGCCAGCTTCCAAGCTCCATGATCCAACCGCCACCCCAAACCCATGACGCGACTGGGAAGTAAACAAGCGTGGCCCATACACCGGCAAAAACAAGCCACGGTCCGAATTTCGCACGGTCTGCGATTGAGCCAGAAATCAATGCCACCGTAATGATTGCGAAGGTTGAGCCATATGCAGCACCAATTAGTTCATCGTTACCCAAACCCTCAAGGGCGAAGTTGCTGAATGGGTTACCCGAGAAATCAGTGGGTGAAGAGACAGCCGACATGCTGAAGCCGTAAAGAATCCAAAGAACCCCAATAAGTGCCAAAGACCCAAAACTCATCATCATCATGCTCACAACGCTCTTGGCCTTGACGAGTCCTCCGTAGAAAAATGCGAGGCCCGGCGTCATCAATAAAACCAAAGCCGTCGCCACTACGGCCCAGGTAAGTGTTCCAGTGTCCAACATAGAAATCCTTTCGCTAGCCAGCTAATGGACACAGCCTGAACCTGACATGTTTCAGTGAATCGCATCGCATGTTAATTCCTTGTTACAAGTCTCAAAAAACTTTAGGTATCCTTGGAAGCCGGAGGCCCCCGTGAAAAGCGATCGTTCTGCTGCTTTGCTCTTGCTCGGAGCGGCGATACTAGGACTAGTGCTAGCAAATAGCCCAGTTGGATTTGCCCTATTGGATTTGAAAGCAACCAACGTGGGTATTGAAGCCCTAAATCTCTCGTTGCCAATCCAGAAGTGGACTTCAGACTTACTCTTGGCGGCGTTTTTCTTGGTAGCTGGCTTGGAGCTGAAGTACGAGCTCAGTAAAGGGGTTCTATCCAAGCTATCCACGGCTTTAGTTCCAGTGGTGGCTGGTATCGGAGGAATAGCTATTCCTGCACTGGTTTATTCGTACTTTAACTGGGGAACCGAATACATGGTCGGGTGGCCGATCCCAACGGCAACAGACATTGCTTTTGCTCTGGGTGTTCTAGCTATCTTTGGAAGAGGCCTGCCTAAAGCGGCCAGAGTTTTCCTTCTAGCACTAGCAATCTTCGATGACCTCGTTGCAATCATGGTTATTGCAATTTTCTATACGGACAACCTAGCGATCGAATGGCTCTTCGCGGCGGCCTTAGTACTAGCAGCCCACGCCATTGCGGAAAGAGTCCCCCGGATTCCAATTGTCGCCATTCGATTTCTAAGTTTCGGATTGGCTTGGTATGCCGTGTATCAATCCGGTGTCCACGCAACAATCGCCGGTGTGGCGATGGGATTAATCATTCCGGCCACTCGTTCACATTCCCTGGTTGCAAAGATTCAGCCTTGGACCAACACGGTTGCTCTGCCAGTGTTTGCGTTTTTTGCGGTTTCTATCGCATTGCCTACATTCGAAGGCGAAGTCTCTTCAGTCTTCAATGGAATCGCCATTGCCCTGCCTGTGGGCAAGATCGTAGGAATCACCGCGTTTGCCCTGCTCGCCAACTTGTTAGCCGAGAAATCCGCTCGTCTAAATCTTCACCCGTTGGACTTTGCAGCAGTGGCTGGTTTAGCAGGAATTGGTTTCACCGTTTCCCTACTAATGACGAAGCTGGCATTTGAGTCAATGCCCGAGATTAGAGCGGAGGCAACCCTTGCGGTGATTGTTGGGTCACTACTATCGCTGGCCTTCGGTGCCTACCTATCCCAGCTCCGCGGTCGACACTATGCCAAGCTGGCCAAGCAGCAAGATCAATAAAGCTCGCTGAGAGCTCCAATTCTTGATACGGCACGAAGGTACTTTTTGCGATACCCGCCACCAAGCATGTCCTTGCTGAACACCTCTGTCGCTGCGATGTCACCAGATGTTCTGATAGGAATTTGCTGCTCATATAGTCGATCAACAAAAACTACCAATCTCAAAGCAGCCACCTGATCATGCAGCTCAAAAACATCCGAGATAGCCAATGCCCCAACATCGGACAGTAATTTTCTGAACTTGGTTGGATGAAGCTTTGCCAGGTGACCCAGCAATTCGGAAAATTTGTCGAGGTAGGGGTCGCTTTGGATAGATAGCCAATCCAAAAGTTCACGCTCGTCGAGATTGCGAGAATGAGCTTCAATGTCGCGGTGTCGGTAATCCTCGCCATCAACCGAAAGGATCAAGAACCTCTCACCAATGCCAGCTATCTCCCGCTTGAAATCCTCAGCTGCAAATCTGCCCTGGCCTAATGCGTTCGGCGGCGTGTTACTAGTGGCAGCAAATCGAACTCCTTCACCGGTAAGTTCTTTTAGAAATCTGGACATGATCATGGTGTCTCCAGGATCATCTAATTCAAATTCATCAATACAAATCAGTCCGTAATCTCTAAAGCGCTTGATTGCCTCCGTAAATCCCAGATAGCCAACAATCGAAGTAAATTCGAGAAAGCTACCAAATGCCTTCTTTCCGCTGAATTCATGCCAAATTGCAGCCAGAAGGTGAGTTTTACCAACTCCAAAACCGCCGTCTAGATAAACACCAGGTGCCGGTTCTGTTTTGCTGAAAAGTTTTCCACGCACTGGTGTTACGAATTGTTTAGCTGCAGCTAAGGCGCCTGCTTGGGCAGGAAATCTCTGGTCTGGCTTGTAATTTTCAAAGCGGGCTTTAGAAAACTCTGGGGGCGGCTGTAACTGTCGCATAAGCTCTTCTACGGAGATCTCCGGGAATTGCTCGCAAAGGGAATTCACGCCCTGAGGCCGCTGTTCTCTCAATTAGATCACCACCAAGTCGATAGTTTAGGCAGATTGGAAGCTGTTATGACCAAGGAAGCAAAGATTAGCGAGTATGCCCATCCAGAGGTTCTGGTAACCACTGAATGGCTCGCCGAGAATCTCGGGAAAGTAGTAGTAGTTGAGTCAAATGAAGACATCTTGCTCTACGACACGTGTCACATTCCTAGTGCTATAAAGCTCGACTGGCACACGGATCTCAATGACAAAATTCGTCGCGATTACCTAAATGGTGAGGGGTTTGCCAAGCTGATGAGCGCCAAAGGCATATCTCGCGAAGACACCATTGTTATTTATGGCGACAAATCCAACTGGTGGGCTGCTTACGCTTTTTGGGTTTTCAAGCTCTTTGGTCACGAGAATGTTTGTTTACTCGATGGCGGCAGGCTCAAATGGGTAGCTGAGGGTCGAGAACTCAGTAAAGAAGTTCCGGCTCGACCCACCACCAACTATCCAGTTGTCGAACGTCACGATTCAAAAATCCGAGCTTTCAGAGATGACATTGCAAAGCACACCCCAGCTCCACTGATTGACATTCGTTCTCCACAGGAATACACGGGTGAGCGTCTTCACATGCCCGATTATCCAAATGAAGGAGCCGCTCGAGGCGGTCACATCCCTTCGGCTAAGAATGTTCCATGGGGCAAGCTAGTTCAAGAGGATTCCACATTCAAACCAAAGAGCGAACTTGAGCAACTTCTGTTTGTTGAGACAGGGTTCTCTCCGAACGATCCATTCATCACCTACTGCCGAATCGGAGAGCGATCTTCTCTGACCTGGTTTGCACTGAAGTACCTACTCGGAGTAAAGGATGTTCGCAATTACGACGGTAGCTGGACGGAGTGGGGCAACCTCGTTGGCGTTCCAATCGCTGTAGGTGAAGAGCCTGGAGTATTTGCTTGAAACCAGAGCAGGAAATTGCAGAGGAGTTTCAACTGACTCCAGACGCTCAAAAACTCGAGTTGCTGCTTGAGTACAGCGAGTCACTGCCAGAGCCGCCAGCAAGGTATGGAGAAAATCCTCATCTTATGGAAAGAGTAGAAGAGTGTCAGGCACCGGTATTCATTGCAGTTGAGGGCACTGCGGAAAAAGTTGACATCTTTTTTTCAGCACCAGAAGAAGCTCCCACCACTCGGGGGTTCGCGGCAATCCTGAACAGGGCTCTTCATGGCAGACCCGCCAAAGAGATTCTTGAGCTCAGTGATGACTTTCCTTCCGAACTTGGATTGGAAAAACTGATTTCACCATTGCGGGTAAGGGGCATGCGAGGAATGCTCTTCAGAATCAAGCGCAAAACCAAAGAATTAGTCAGTGAATAGTTTTGAAACTTTAGACGCGGGTCCCGTTACCGCCTCAATAGTTGTTTCTGCTTCTGGACAGGCAATTTCTGCAGCAGGCAACTCAAAGGGGTTGGGTAACAAAACAGACCTAGAACTACTCAAATGGTTTCGCCGGCGCAGTCAGGTTATTCTCACATCAGGCCTCACCGCCGAGTTAGAGAACTACCGCATGCCACAATCCGCACAGCTTGCAATCCTCAGCAATAATGAGCGCAGCTATCCAGGTTTGGCTGACAACCTAAAGGATGTGATGCTTCTCAAGGGCGTCGATTCCTATCAGGCTGCTATTACGCGTCTTGCAGACCTCGGCTACCAAAGAATCCACACAGAATTCGGTCCAACGGGATTTTGCGCGTTAGTAAATGTGGAAGCAGTCGAGGGCTTTATAAGCTCCGTCTCCCCTGGTGGCATTGAAGCCTTCGTTAGAGACAACCAGCTTTCCGCTATGGAGCCCCACTTCATCGAAGATGAACTCTTCGTTGCTCGAGCTATCGGGCGTGGCAATAAGTAATTCGCCCAAGGGGCGGGTAATTTTCAGGTTGTGGAATTATCTCTAACCGACATCTCTGAGCCGTTTGCAGGCATGCTACTTGGCTTGCAGCAGGTAACTACACGAGAAGAGATGCAGTTAACTCAGATTCCAAGCCCTAAGGGCATCGCACCAGAAGCAATTGCACTTTCTATCGAAGTCAACCATGGGGTTGATTCGGATCATGGCGTGAGTCGTTTGGTTTTTTGCAGAGATCAGGCTCAACCCGAGGGTTGGCATTCTGAGTTCAGAATCATCGGTTATGCAAAAAGCCCCGTTGAATTAGAGCTGGCAAAAGATGAATACTCTGCCAACCTGCCATGGGAATGGCTAAAGGATGCGTTAAAAAGTCATGGAGCAGAGTTCGGACATGAAGCTGGTACGACAACTACTGTGATTTCAACTGGACATGGAGCTCTTCTAGCGCAACCGCAATTTGCTGAACTTGAAATAAGAGCCAGCTGGGCGCCGCTCAACTTTGACCTAAAGACTCATCTACTCGGTTGGATTGACCTTCTAGCCATGATCTCGGGATTGCCGCCTAGCGAGCAAAAAGTAGCGAGGTTAGGTTGAAACTTCTCGAACCGAGAAGACCATTCCTACTTGTTGAAACAGCAGAGGATTTCAAGGCTGCCCTGATTGAAATCAGTAAAGCATCCAGTCTGGGTGTCGATGCCGAGAGAGCCAGTGGGTTTAAGTATTCGCAACGAGCATATCTAGTGCAGTTTTCGAACGAGCAGAACATTTTCCTTGTGGATCCAACCAAGTTCAGCCGCGAGGACGTGAATGATTTGGCTCTGATCGTGAATGAAAAAACATGGATTCTGCATTCAGCCACGCAAGACCTTCCCTGCCTAGCTGAACTCGGCTTTGAGCCAAAGCGCTTATTCGACACGGAACTTGCTGCCCGCCTCACAGGCAGTGAAAAGTTTGGTCTGAGCTCAATAGCACTTGAATTCCTGGACCTCGAGATGGCTAAAGAGCACTCTGCCGCAGATTGGTCTCAAAGACCGCTATCCGAAGAAATGTTGGTTTACGCAGCACTTGATGTTGATGTTTTGCATGAGCTCCACGAAAAACTATCCAGCAAATTGAAAGAGCTATCGCGCCAGGAATGGGCTGAACAGGAATTTGAGAAGCTGCTTTCTTTTAAATCTAAACCTCAACTACCTGATGCCTGGCGAAACCTTCCTGGAATTAGCAAGATTAGGGAAACGCGGCAGCTCCAAATTGCCAAAGCTCTCTATGAGTTCAGAGATCAACACGCATCGAAACTAGACATAGCACCCGGAAGACTTATCCCAGATAGATCGATTATGGCAGCAGTCAATCAATCACCAAAGACCAAGAAGGACCTAGCCGGCAATAGGGAGTTTCAAGGAAGAGCCTCAAGAAGCATGTTGAACGAATGGTGGGAGGCGATTGCTAGCTCAGTAAACCTAACCATTACTGAACCAGCCCTAGACCCAAATCACCTACCCAACCATCGGAGCTGGGAGCGAAGGTTTCCCGATGCTCATGCTCGTTTACAGCTAATCAAGCCAGCAATCGCTGAGAAAGCTGCCGAGCTTGGGATCGCAACTGAGATACTCATTAATCCAGATCGACTTAGAAGAGTCTGTTTTCAACCGGCAACTAGCATTTCCCAGCAGCTGAGAGACCTAGGCGTGCGGGAATGGCAAATAGAGCTAGCAGTTCCAGTAATTGAAAAAGGGCTTACCCTAAGCCACGAGTGATCTAAGTACGTACTGCAGAATGCCTCCATTGCGGAAGTAATCAGCTTCACCTGGGGTGTCAATACGAACAACAGCATCAAACTCTATAACCGACTTGCCAGCCGGCGAATGATCAGATGGTCTGGCAATTACCTTGATGGTCTTTGGTGTTTTTCCGGAATTTAGCTGTTCAATACCTACAACGTCGATTATCTCGGTGCCATCTAGGCCCAGCGAAGATGCAGTTTGACCTTGTGGATACTGCAGAGGCAGAACTCCCATTCCAATTAAGTTGCTTCGATGAATACGCTCAAAACTCTCTGCAATGACTGCTCGAACCCCGAGGAGTGATGTGCCCTTCGCAGCCCAATCTCGGGACGAACCGCTTCCGTACTCCTTGCCGGCCAGAACCACAAGTGGTGTGCGGGACGCACGATAGCTTTGAGATGCGTCGTATATGAAGACCTGCTCTCCGGCACCAGTAGTGAAATCACGAGTGTAAGGACCCTCTACATCCTCTAAGAGCTGGTTGCGAAGTCGAATGTTGGCAAATGTTCCTCTGATCATCACTTCGTGATTACCGCGTCTTGATCCATAGGAATTGAAATCAACTCTTGAAACGCCATTTTCCTGAAGGTATTTCCCAGCTGGCGAATCCACCTTTATGGATCCGGCTGGAGAAATGTGATCGGTTGTTACCGAATCCCCTAGCTTCACCAAAACTCGAGCTGAACTGATGTCTGTGACGGGTTCAGGAGTCATTTTTAGTCCGTCAAAATAAGGTGCTTTCCTGACGTAAGTTGATTTTTCATCCCAATCAAAGACTGCGCCCTTAGGGGTTGAAAGAGACTTCCAGCGGTGGTCCCCCTCAAATACTGATGAGTACTGGTTGGTAAACATCTCGCTGGTAATTGACTCATCGATGGTCTTCTGGACTTCATCTGGGGTTGGCCAAATGTCCTTGAGGAACACATCATTGCCGGCTGAGTCCTTTCCAAGAGCATCAGTATCGAAATCGAAGTCCATGGTGCCGGCCAGCGAGTAAGCAATGACAAGAGGTGGGGAGGCCAAATAATTCATCTTGACGTCTGGATTGATGCGTCCTTCGAAGTTTCTATTTCCTGATAGAACAGCGGAAACAGCTAGTTCGTTTTCGTTTATTGCTGCTGAGATTTCTTCAGCTAGTGGACCAGAGTTACCGATGCATGTTGTGCACCCATAACCAACCAAGTTGAAGCCCAATTTGTCGAGATAGGAAGTAAGTCCGGCCTTGTCGTAGTAGTCGGTCACGACTTTTGAACCAGGTGCGAGAGATGTCTTGACCCATGGCTTTGCCTTCAGGCCTTTTTCAACTGCTTTCTTTGCTAAAAGACCGGCAGCGAGCATGACCGATGGATTAGAAGTGTTGGTGCAAGAGGTGATTGAGGCAATTGTCACTGCGCCATGATCAATTGCATAGTCCTTACCTTTGACGCTCGATGGTTTGGAGCTTGCGGTGGCATAAGTCTTGATGTCTTTCGCAAATGCTTGCTTGCTTTGTGAGAGCGCAATGCGATCCTGCGGTCTCTTCGGTCCTGCAATAGACGGAACTACTGTGGCGAGATCTAGCTCCAAATACTCCGAATACGACGGTTCAATGGAACTGTCGTGCCATAGACCTTGTGCCTTGGTGTACGCCTCTACTAAAGCAATCTGCTCCTCGGTGCGGCCAGTAGTTCTCAGATAGTCCAATGTGATTTCATCAATCGGGAAAATTGCGACCGTTGAACCAAACTCCGGAGACATGTTTCCAATTGTCGCTCTGTTTGCCAGCGGAACCTTGGAGACACCGGTGCCGTAGAACTCGACAAACTTTCCAACCACTCCATGCTTTCTCAGCATTTCAGTGATGGTTAGAACAACATCGGTGGCAGTTGCACCGGTTGGAATCTGACCAGTTAACTTAAATCCGACGACTTTTGGAATCAACATTGAAACTGGTTGCCCGAGCATGGCAGCCTCGGCTTCAATTCCGCCAACTCCCCAACCCAACACTCCTAGACCATTGACCATGGTCGTGTGGCTGTCGGTACCAACGCAGCTATCTGGATATGCCAGTAGTTCACCATCGACTTCTTTAGTCATGACAACCCTGGCCAAGTATTCGATGTTTACCTGGTGCACAATTCCCGTTCCAGGAGGAACTACCTTGAAGTTGTCGAAGGCAGTCTGGCCCCAGCGTAGAAACTGATATCTTTCTGCATTTCTTTGGTACTCGTACTCAACGTTCTTCTCTGCTGCATCGGCCGAACCAGACACGTCAATTACCACGGAGTGATCAATAACAAGTTCCGCGGGGGCAAGTGGATTGATTTTTTGTGGGTCTCCCCCGAGCTCAGCCACAGCTTCTCTCATTGTTGCGAGATCTACCACACAGGGCACACCTGTGAAATCCTGCATAATCACGCGTGCTGGCGTGAATTGAATCTCAGTGTCTGGCTCTTGCTTTGGATTCCAGTTCAAGATGGAGTTGACTTGTTCGGCAGTGACATTTGCACCGTCTTCGGTGCGAAGCATGTTCTCCAAAAGGATTTTCAGCGAGTAGGGCAATTTCTGGGCTGGCAGTTCTGCCATGCTGAAGTACTTGTACTTCTTGCCACCGACTTCAAGAGTTTTTTCTGCTGAAAAGCTGCCTGTCATACCTATTTCTCCTTGAGCTCGCCCTCTAATTTACCGCTCTCATCCTTGGCAATGCGTCGAATTAAGATCCAAGTGAGGGCTAGCAGACCTGCGTAGGCCGGAGCTCCCATGATGACCCGGGAAATGGCAAGAAGTTCAACTTGATCGGTCAGATACAAAGGCACTTGAACCGCCAATCTGGCCGCAAAAAACCCAACCCAGATCAAAGTTATAAATCGAAGTCGCTTGTATTCGCGACCTTTGCGCCAATTCGTAAGCCCGAAAAGTAACTGGGCTACATACCCCATTAAAGGCCTTTTTATCAGGACAGAAATCAACATGGCAGAGCCGTATGCCGCGTTAGTGAAGAAGCCGGGCAAGAAATAGTCAGCCGCTTGTCCCCCGTCACGAAGCGCCAAAAACGCCGCTAGGGCAATTGCAAGTGCTCCGATTACGGCCTGCTGCAAAGATTGACGACGAATCAATCTGACCAGAATGAATAAAGCCGACAACCCAGCAGCCGAAGCAACCGCGGGTAACGCCTCTCGAGTGAAGGCAAAGACGATTGAGAATACAGTCGCAGGAAGCACAGCTTCCGCGATTCCCAACGGACCGCCGATACCAGCCAGCAGCGATTTACTGTCGAGCTGATAGCCGGATTCGGTTTTTCCCAAGCCCATTCTCTTGGCTAGATCATCTTGGTTAGACATTTGCCACCGGCAATCTCAAAGGAAGTAGATCCCCCGGCGGTAAGGCTACGTCACCGCGGTTAACTACCGTGGAGCGAAAGACAGAGACTAAATCAGCATAGGTTGGTCCAGTTAGATCTGAACCGCTTATCAATCCGCGAAGGAACCATCTCGGACCATCGCATCCAATGAAAAGGGTTGTTTTGTTTTGATTCGGAATCTCCGCCAGCAACTCGACACCTAGGACGCCAGTTCGTTTGGTGGCCTTTCCACCCTGTTCGGTAATTGAATTTGACAGTCCTTCTAAGGTTGGAAGCCACAAGCCTTCACTTCGGGTTGCGGCGAATGCCTGCAGTTGAAGTGTGTGTGAGTTAATTTCGATAGTGATTGCTACTACCCGCTTGCTTGCATCCTCAACTTCAGCTCGAATTTGCATGTCCGATCTGGGGGCAATTCTCAGCGCTCCGAAATCAAGATACGGATTAAGCACACCTACTTCAGAGGAATCAAATGGGCCTGCTGATTCTCGATCTAATGGTGCTGCTTTGTCCAAAATCAATTTCTCCCTGTTGAGCCGAAACCGCGCGCTCCGCGTTCAGATTCCGGCAATTCCATAACCGATACAAAATTAGCGTGTTCTACTTGCTGTATAACTATTTGAGCAATCCTGTCGCCCCTGCTGACTTCGAAGTCTTCATCTGACGAGTTGTAGAGAGTAACCATAATCTCTCCACGGTAGCCAGCGTCAACTGTTCCTGGAGTGTTCAGCACGGTGATGCCGTGCTTGGCAGCCAGACCAGATCTAGGGTGAACCAGAGCCACAAAACCATTTGGCAATGCGATCTTGACTCCAGTTTTTACTAAAGCTCTACCGCGAGCCGGAATAACAACATTTTCTGTTGACTTCAGGTCAGCCCCGGCGTCACCTGGATTTGAATAAATTGGAAGAAATCCATCTTCCGCGACAATTAGTACTTCCACACTCACCCCACGAGCGTAATCTATCTAGGTGTTATTTCGAGAACGTCTATGGCCATCTGCCGGAGTTTTACTGGCCGCATCCCTATCATTTCCAATGCTTTTACTAGCAGCGCTGCCATTTGGCCCGCAAGTAGGGTTCATGGCTGCGTTCGTTGGTTCTGTGGGATTGGTTACCCTCCTCTTCGCAACCGCTCCGACCATATCGTTGGATTCACATCTGAAAGTGGGTCGAATGAGAATTCCGATTGAAGCACTGGCTGAAACTCAAACTCTAGATAAAGAAGCCTTGAAGAAACTAATTGGGCCCGAGGCTGATGTCCGAGCACAGTTGTTCATCCGCGGATATATAAAAACAGGAATCAAAATCGCAATCTCAGACGCGACTGACCCCACACCATACGTGGTTATCAGCACACGCAAACCTAAAGAGTTAGCTGTTGCACTCCTTGCAAACAGGTCCTAATTTGCTGCGCTTGCCAAGCTGAGCTTTTGGCTTTACCAAGAAGCAGCTAATGCAGGTGAACTCGTTGTCTTGCTGAGGCAGGACAACCACCTCTAGCTCTTCGTTTACAACGTCGGGAATAGTGAAGGAGTCAACATTGTCTGAATCGTCATCGGAGAGAGTTGGCTTGGCCGGGATTCTTTCCTTGATCGCATCGAGGGACTCGGTATCGTCATCCGTTTTACGCTGAGCGTCGTAATCTGTCGCCATCGGGCCCTCCTTCCAATCTCGCGCAAGAGCTTGCCTTAGCGCGGGCTTTTTTGCAAATCTGCCACGCCAAAATCAGAAACTGTTCAGAACTCGCCCACGCCCTGACGCCCCATCCAGCAAAACCAGTGCCAAAATGCCTGCAAGGAGCAAACCTTATGGATCTTCGGTTTATTTCGCGAGATGGCGACCGACTCATTTTTGAAGCGCCAGATGGCACCAGACACTCAGCCCTTTTTGACGAGGAGCTAAAGACTGCTGTACGTAGCAACCCCAGTAGCGCAGCAAGCGCAGATATCTCGCCTCGGGAAATTCAGTCTCGTCTTCGACAGGGAGAGACAGTTGAAAACTTAGCTTCAGAGATGGGCGTCCCTGCAGCCAATCTGGAGCCTTTTGCCGCACCTGTTCTGGATGAGCTTCGATACTTACTTGACTCTGCTCTCTCGACACCCATCCCTGATGGAAATCACATGAGTGAATTTGGCCAGGTGTTGGATCGCGATCATCCAGAAAGCAAGAAGAGAATTTATCGACAAGATGATCAGTGGATTCTAGAAGTGTCTGGAGATTCGGTTATGCGATGGAGATTTGACTCCAAGAACCGTCACCTCGAGCCGATGGACAACAACGCAACTAATCTCACTTTGCTTCACTCCAACCGTGACCTGGTTACAGCAACACTCCCAGCGGTCAGTGAGCCCGCTCCTGTTTACACCGAGGACAGGTACGAGGCAAAAGAGGAAGAGCACACTGCAAGCGTTCTTGACTTAGTTGAAGAATTGCGTGCTCGCCGGGCTCTGCAAGAGCCAACCGTCAGACCAGCACCTGCCAAAGGAAGAACGTCTCTGCCGAGCTGGGATGAAATTGTTCTTGGAACTAGTTCAGAATCCGATTCTGATCAAAGGGATTCTTAGTTCAGCATCTGAAAAGGCGCCATGGTGACTAATCATGTCAAAGGCGCGCTGTTTAGAGAACTTGCTGTGGTAGAGCGTGTAATAGCTCTTGGCAATGAGAACTAAATCTGGCATACGATCTCTGGCTTCTTTGCCGACCTCGCCATACCATCCCGCATCAATCAATTCTTGACTTAGGTGGGCTCCCAGGGCGTAGGAAACGGGTTCTAACCTGTCAATGGCTGTTTGCGCATCCTGGCGATTCTCGAAATAGACATAGCTGCTTCGAGTGTCTCCCCCGAAAAACTCGAGAGAGAGACCGTCCAGATACTGATCAAGAATGAGCTGTTTATCCTTGGTGGTTTCAATCATTCCGTGGTCAGAGGTTATGACAAGCCCAGTGTTTCGTCCCAGCCTGCCGGCTAGTGACTTCATTGCAGAATCAACGCTTTCAAGAATCTCTGCCCACCCGCTCGAGGTCCATCCTTTCTGATGCCCGTATTTGTCGAGCTCGGGAAAGTAGACATAACTAATTGATTTCTCCGAAGAATTCGAAGCGCGAATCGCTTCTTTTGCTCTGTCTTCTATCGAATCCGCACCGATGAAGTTGGCCCCACGCATGGTGGCTGTCGTGAAAGGAGTAGTTCGATATTCTTCAGCAGCAATCACATTGGCCTTGATCCCTGCAAGCGAAGCTAGTTCCGAGATAGTTTGGTGAGGTTGCCAGACCAGAGGATCTGTGCGTTCATTCCATCCGACCAAAAGGTTTATGCGCTCATTGTGGAAACGATCAAACACCTGATGGCCAATCAATCCATGTCCGCCTGGCATGAGGCCGGTGGCAAAACTTCCGATGTTGACAGAAGTAGTAGCGGGATAGGCGGCATAGGTGATGCTGGCCTTGCCTAAATGGGACGAGAGAAAAGGAGCATGTCCCGATCGTTGCCTAAGATTTTCAACTCCTAGACCATCGATGAAACAGACGATTACTCGATCCCGCTGCGGCAGTTGCAGCTCGTTATTGGCGCCCTGGACAGACTGAAGTGCAGATTTGAACACATGCCGAATGGCAGCTAAATCTTTGGGTGGTCGAGGTAGAGTCGAAGGCATCCGCCAAGTTTCGCACAGCTGGAAGCTATGACCAAAAATACAGAACGCATTCTCGACATTGATGTCGCTGAGGAGATGCGTCAATCCTTTCTTGAGTACTCCTACTCGGTTATTTACTCCCGAGCCCTGCCCGATGTTCGGGACGGCCTAAAGCCGGTCCAGCGCCGCATCGTCTACCAAATGGGTGAAATGGGTCTTCGGCCGGATCGTGGCCATGTGAAGTCTGCTCGTGTCACTGGTGAGGTTATGGGCAAGCTCCATCCGCACGGTGACGGGGCAATCTATGACGCCCTAGTTCGAATGGCACAAGCCTTTAGTCTTCGGCTGCCATTAATCGATGGTCACGGAAACTTTGGGTCGCTGGATGATGGACCGGCGGCTGCTCGCTATACGGAAGTTAGGCTCACCGCTGCCGCGATGGCCCTGAATGAATCACTGGATGAAAACACGGTTGACTTCGTTCCAAATTACGATGCTCAGCTCACAGAACCCGAAGTTTTACCGGCTGCTCTTCCGAATCTATTAGTAAATGGCGCTAGCGGTATTGCTGTGGGAATGGCTACCAACATGCCTCCTCACAACTTAGGAGAGGTAATCGATGCTCTGCAGCTTTTGCTTCAAAAACCTAAAGCTACGTTGGAGCAGATCATGGAACTCATTCCAGGACCGGATCTTCCTGGTGGTGGGATTATTTTGCTTGGGGAGGGCATCAGTGATGCTTACCAAAACGGCAGAGGTAGCTTCAAAATGCGGGCAAAAATCTCTGTGGAATCGGTAGCCCCAAGAAAAAACGGTTTAGTCATCACTGAACTCCCCCTATCAGTTGGGCCAGAGCGAGTAATTGAGAAGATTCGGGATGCTGTCAACAGCAAGAAGCTGCAAGGGATAAGCAATGTAGTTGATCTGACAGATCGAGAAAATGGATTAAAACTGATCATCGAGCTGAAAAGTGGAGTAGATCCAGACTCCGTAATTGATGCGCTATATCGCCTTACCCCTTTGGAAGAGAACTTTGGAATCAACAACGTCGCTTTGGTCAAGGGAAGGCCGCAGCAGCTGGGGCTACTAGATCTCCTAAAGCTCTACCTCGAGCACAGGCTTGAAGTGACGACCAGAAGGTCCAAGACCCGGCTCGAGAAGCGCCAAGCCCGCCTGCACCTCATAGAGGGCCTCCAGCAGGCAGTTTTGAACATCGACGAGGTGATTGAGGTTATTCGGGCTTCAGACACTGCAGATGAGGCAAAGAAGAAGATGATGAAGGTGTTTGACCTCTCTGACCTGCAGTCTGAGTACATCCTCGAGCTTAAGCTTCGCAGACTGACCAAGCTCAGCATTCTTGAACTGGAAGCTGAAGCGGACGTGTTGCGCAAGGAAATTGAGGAACTTAAGAACATCCTCAGCGATGACAAAGTACTTCGCAAGACAATCTCTAAAGAACTTGCTGAAATTCAGAAGACGCACGCCAACCCTCGACGCACCGAGCTACTAGATGTGACCGGAGTGGAGTTTGTTAAGAAGCCCAGTGAGGTAAAAGAGATCGAAGATGAGCCAACAGTTGTGACCCTCTCCCCTACGGGATTGATTGGGAGATCAGAGCAGGCTCAACCAGGAAACTCTTTATCAACCAGTCTTCGCAGAGACATTGGAATTGTTTTGGCTGACGGTAAAGCTGTTCGAATTCATGTGAGCGATCTCCCTGCTGGTAAACCAATATCTGCTGCAAAATTTGCTGGCACCAAGCAAAGAGTCCTCGGAATTATTGACTGGAGTTCAGAGTCAACATTCGCGTTAGGCACGGCAAGCGGAGTAGTGAAGCGAATAAACGGCCCACTGCCCGATAAAAATGAGGTCTCACTGATTGGACTGAAAGATAGGGACCAAATTGTGGGAGTTTGTGATTCAGATGACAAGCAGACGGTCGGTTTCGTGACATCTGCCGGAAACATTTTGCTTTTTGCGGCCGATGCAGTCCGGCCACAGGGCCTACCTGCCGCTGGGATGGCCGGGATTAATCTCACTGAAGGCAGAGCCATCTATTTCGGTTCAGTTATTGAGTCTGGTCATTTAATAACGGCCGCGAATAGCTCGCAAGCTTTAGGAAAAACTGATGGTGGATCTGTGAAAAAAACTCCGATGAAGGCTTACCCCAGACAGGGACGAGCTTCCAAGGGCGTCAGGTGTCACAAGTTCCTGAAGTCTGAGGATCAGTTGTATTTTGCGAAGTTTGTGGCACAAACTCCAACTGTTTTTGATGAATCAGGTAAGGAGGTCCCAGGTCTAGAGGTTGAAGCCAAGCGTGATGGCACTGGGAAGAAAATCAAATCTTTTGTAGCGGGAGCAAACTAAGCGTCAATTCGCTCTCGGTCAAATTCCTCAGCTGAATCAACGATAAAGTCCCTTCTGGGTGCGACTTCATTTCCCATCAAAAGCTCAAATACTTGATCTGCGGCTTCAGCATCCTTCACATTGATCCGACGCAACATTCTCTTCTCCGGGTGCATGGTTGTCTCGGCAAGCTGGTCGGCGTCCATCTCTCCCAAGCCTTTGTAGCGCTGGATGGGCTGCTCGTATGGCTTATTGGACTTATCGAGCTTCTTCAGCAGTTCCGTCAGTTCCTGTTGGGAGTAGGTATAAATAGTTTCTTTGTTCTTTCCAGTGCCAGTTATCACTCGGTGCAGTGGCGGAACAGCCGCAAACACTCTCCCTGCCTCGACTAATGGCCTCATGTAACGGAAGAAAAGAGTAAGTAGCAGCGTGCGAATGTGTGCCCCGTCAACGTCAGCATCGCTCATTAAGATGATTTTTTCATAGCGAGCTGCCTCTAGTTCAAAGGTTCTACCTGATCCGGCACCCAACACCTGAATAATCGAGGCACATTCCGCGTTTGAAAGCATGTCCGAAATGGATGCTTTCTGGACGTTGAGAATCTTTCCACGAATCGGAAGCAGCGCTTGGAAAGCACTATCTCGTGCCAGCTTGGCTGTTCCAAGCGCGCTGTCTCCCTCGACTATGAACAGCTCAGAGCCTTCGGTTCCACTTGCTCGACAATCAACCAACTTGGCGGGCAACGTTGAACTCTCAAGAGCATTCTTTCGTCGTTGAGTGTCCTTAACATCTCTGGCGCTGATTCGAGCCTTAGCTTCGCTGACAACTCTTTCAAGAAGTTTTTCAGCCTCAGCCTTGGTTCCGCGGATTTTGCCTGAGAGCAATTGATCTAAATACTTGGTGACTGCGTTTGTGACAATTCCCTTGATAGCGGGAGTCCCCAGGGTCTCTTTGGTTTGCCCTTCAAATTGTGGTTCAGGGAAACTCACTGATATTGCAGCGGTCAAGCCAGTCAGTATGTCGTCTTTATCCAGCTTTAGGCCGGTGGCTTTAAGCCTTCTCGCATTTGCTTCAATGGCCGATCTAAATGACTTCAGGATTCCCTGCTCAAAACCAGCAAGGTGAGAGCCGCCTTTAGAAGTAGAGATTATGTTCACGAAACTTCTAATGTCGGTTTCGTAACCAACTCCCCAACGCATAGCAACCTCGACCTTGCAGGTTCGCTCGACTTCCCGTGGCTCCATAGAGCCTGTTTTCGGGTCTAGCACTGGCACAGTTTCAGTAAAGACATCCGATGTGGATATTCTCTTTACTGGAATTAGTTCGGCATCTTTAGCGATGAAGTTAACGAATTCCGCCAATCCACCTTCAAAAGAGAACTCAATCTTTTTGCCCTTGCCGTCTTTGGCGCTGAGAGTAAGTCCGGGAACTAGAAATGCGGTCTGCCTCAGTCTGGCCTCTAGGTCAGGCAGTGACAGCTTTGCACTGGAATCAAAAATTTGTCGATCGGGCCAAAATCTAACCCTGGTACCCGTAACTTTCTTAGCGGTTTTACCTACTAATTTGAGTTCACTCTTTTTTACGAAGGGCTTGAATTTCGCATCAGGACCAGGACCATCAAAAATGCCTGGTTCGCCCTTCTTAAAGGACATTGCGTAGGTTTTTCCGCCTCTATCGACTTCAACGTCCAATCGAGCACTAAGAGCGTTAACGACAGACGCACCCACGCCATGGAGACCACCGGAAGATCCATAGGATCCCCCGCCGAACTTGCCGCCAGCATGCAGCTTGGTGAAGACAACCTCAACACCGGTTAGACCCGTCTTAGGCTCGATGTCTACCGGCACACCTCGACCAAAATCGATGATTTCCACAGACCCATCGGTATGTAACTCAACATCAATTTGATCTCCATGCCCAGCCAAGGCTTCATCAACAGCGTTGTCGATGATTTCCCAGACGCAATGCATAAGTCCGCGCGTATCGGTAGATCCGATATACATTCCAGGACGTTTGCGAACGGCCTCCAGTCCTTCAAGGACAGAAAGGTGCCGGGCAGAGTAGCTTTCCACGCCGAAACAATAGGCGATTTAGAGCTGGATATCGTTCTGCCACTTCGCGAATAGCGAAACAGCCCGTTTTACGAAATAACTGTCGGGGCGGACGGTTATATTCATAACCATGGAAACTAGCTCTCTGCCAACGCTTACTGCCTCTGATCGCTGCGACATCTGTGGAGCGCAGGCTTTCATCAGAGTCAAGCTTGAGAATGGCGAACTTATGTTTTGTGGCCACCATGGCAACGCAAACAAAGAGAAGCTTGAACCAATCATGATTGACTGGCACGACCAAACCAGTGCAATCAACCGTTCTGTGACCGAATAGTCTCTATTAATTCAATAACCGTTTTTGGCAGGTTTAACTTGCCGCTCAGACCAGTAATGATCCTCTCCAGGAGCTCAGGGTTCTTAATCAGAACTGGACCAAACAGGCTGGTTGCCACAAATGCATCCTTTACAAAGCAAGCGGGTAACGTTTTGTCACTATTTCTATAGCCGAAGTAGCCATCCTGAGTAGTTACAAACTTGCTTTCTCTAGTCTGCTGGCGATATTGCAGACCCAAAGTTTCGGCAAAGAATTCATAAGCCGAACCCACCAGCAAGGTTGGTAAACCTTGTTTGTAACGAGCTGCGATGGGCTTATGGAGCTTCCCCAGTTGTTTCGAATACTCTTCCATCACCGCTTTTGAGGCATCACCAATAAGTACAAAGTCTGCATCTTCAATGGTGACAGATTCCTTAAATCTAATTCCTTGCTCAGTAAGCAGAAATTCAACTACCTCAAGATTTCCTTGGTCGCCATTATTGTTGAAGTAATAAGGCTCAAAGCTAAACAATTTGATCATTTTGCCAGCCCTAGATGTCGACGGGTTCTGCGCATAGCATCTGCACTGAAGAGAATTGTCGGCTTGGCTCCTGGCAGGGTTAGGAAGTAATCAGCCGCCTCAGAAGGGTCGGAAATGACTTTTACTACTTTGACCCCAGCAAAATGCAGGCGAAGAGCTAAATCAGCAGCGTTGTAACCTGCAACTACATCCACTTTCTTTAGCTGAGAAAAATCAACAGTCCAAAGCCAACTGGGGTCATGAATGTCCCTGCCGGCCATCAGCATTAGAGGCTTTTCGTTTCCCTTCAGCTCCCCAAGATTCAACTGGAAGCTGGTGGGGTTCTGGACGAGTCGAAGATTCACCTGCTTGCCAGAAATCTCTACTTTCTCATTTCTCGCAAAAACTCTTTGCTTGGATAGCAGAGTCTTGGAAACAATTTCAGTCTTTAGATCCAAGAGTTGAGACGCGGCAGCCAGCGCTAAGGCATCATTCAGCGCATGCTGTGCGGTTGACGCGCTGCTAGCCAACTTCTGTTTACCTAATTTGAGGACAAATCCCTCAGACCTAGAGACTTCAATTAGTTTTGCAAACTCAACTGGCTTTTTGAAATTGAATGCATACCTTGGAGCATCTTTGCTTCGCTTGAGACCAGAAGATAGTCCAACTGCAATGGGCTTTGCCCGAAAAGGAAGTTGATTTAGGTTCGGGTCATCTGCGTTGATCACGGCAACTGGCACTGAGCTTGCCGCCTTCGCTAGCCGCTCAATGACATTAGCGGGATCGACAAATCGATCTAGCTGATCACTGAGAACATTGGTAAGCACTACTAGCTTTGGCTCCAGCTCAAGCAGCGGCGCAATGTGGCCCTCGTCTACTTCCAAGACAGCGATATCGTCATGCAACTTACCCGCAAGGTCACATTTGGCTAAGACGGCGGAAAGTAATCCCTGTTGAATGTTTGCAGTCGATGAATTGCTAAAAACCCGCAATCCGTGCTCTTTGAGAAGAGTTACCAGGGTGTGAGTGGTGGAGGACTTGCCAGCGCTACCGCTGACAATGACAAACCCCAACGGAAGTGAACTGATTGTGTCCGAGAGAAAATCTGGAGCAAGTTTTGAAACTAACAGACCAGGAAACGCCGACCCCCCACCCCGCCGGACTCTGCGAAGCAAAAACCGAACGGTCTTTCCCACCGCGACGGCAAGGGAGTAACTCATTTAGCCATCCAAGTAGTCTCTGAGGAGCTGCGACCTCGAAGGGTGGCGTAGCTTTGACATTGTTTTGGATTCAATTTGACGGATGCGCTCTCGAGTGACGCCGAATTTCTCACCAATCTGGTCAAGAGTCATCTGAACACCATCGCCCAGTCCAAATCGGGACCGAATAACTCCCGCTTCACGTGGGTGAAGACTGTCAAGCACTCTTTCTAGCTCCTGCTGCAACATTGAGAATCCGACCGCATCGGCAGGAACAACTGCCTCAGTGTCCTCAATTAGGTCGCCAAATTCACTATCGCCATCTTCCCCAAGTGGAGTAGAGAGTGAAATTGGCTCACGGCCATATTTTTGAACCTCAACTACCTTTTCCGGAGTCATGTCCAACTCGGCAGCTAACTCTTCAGGAGTAGGCTCTCGACCCAGGTCCTGCAGAAGTTGTCTCTGCACACGCGCCAATTTGTTAATTACTTCGACCATGTGAACTGGGATGCGAATAGTTCGTGCTTGGTCAGCCATGGCACGAGTAATTGCCTGACGGATCCACCAGGTTGCATAGGTTGAGAACTTGTAGCCCTTGGTGTAATCAAACTTTTCAACGGCTCGGATAAGGCCTAGGTTTCCTTCTTGAATCAAGTCAAGGAACTGCATCCCACGTCCGGTGTAACGCTTCGCTAATGAAACAACCAGACGCAGGTTGGCCTCGAGCAGGTGACTCTTAGCGCGTTGACCGTCCTTCACAACCCAATTGAGATCTCGACGTTCTGCCGGAGCAAGCTTCTTTGCGGTGGCTAGCTTCTCTTCGGCAAACAAACCGGCTTCAATTCTTTTAGCTAGCTCTACTTCGAGTTCGGCATTTAGAAGCGCGACCTTACCTATCTGCTTCAGATAGTCCTTGACCGGATCAGCAGTAGCACCGCTAATCGTGAGATTTTGAACTGGAATGTCATCGTCATCATCGCTGATAACGATTAGATCGGAAGGTAGCTGGGCTTTGCGATTTTCTGTTTCATCGTCTTCGTCAACCGTTAGATCAACAGCTTCCTGAGCCTCCGCAACTATTTCCTCAACAGTTGTTAGGTCCTCGTCCGCATCAATCTCTTCGACATCATCTTCATCGAGTTCAGAATCGGCTACTTTGCCAGATTTGGCTTTGGCCTTTAGGCCCTTTTGCTTTTCGGGTACTGCGGCACTTTTTTTGACAGGCAAAGATTTAGACTTGGAATTCTTAGCGGATTCCTTAGATTTTTTATCAGCAGCTTTAGATGTACTTGCCTTGGTCGGCTTCGAAGTCGGCTTACTGGGTTTGGATTTAGTTGCATTGGTAGCCGGCTTCGATTCAATTTTGGAAGCTGCCTTTTTAGCAGTCTTGGCAGTCGGTTTTTCGATCTGTTTGCTTGAGGTTTTCTTGACCGGTTTGACCGGAGATTTCTCAGCTTTACTTGACTTTGCCGTTGGCTTCTTCAGCACAGGCTTGGTTGGTTGAACCTTGCTTACCTTTGTGACAACTTTTTTTGATGTCTCGGTCTTCGCAACCTTTGCTTCTTTTGCGGGCTTTGCAGAAACCTGTTTTTCTAGATTCTTTTTGGTCTTGACGGCTTTAGTCTCAACAAGCTTTTTATTCGAAGCAGTAGAAGAAATCTGCTTGGTAGTAATTGTCCTTGCTGCCTTTACGGTAGGTTTCGTCGCGGCCTTGACTGACGCTGGCTTGGCCTTAGTTTTTTCCAGCACTGGTTTTGCTGGTTTAGCGGATGCGATGATTTCCTCTTCCGGGCAGTACATAAACCCTTGTCAAGTACCTGAAACAGGACCTGAAAGGGTTGTGTGGGGTAATTATGCCACTTAAATGGCCTATTCCCTAGCTAGAAGGCGGAAAAGGCTAGCTTTATTCCTTGTCTCCATCGAAGTTGCGGCGCAATGTGGCCAAATACTTCTCTAATTCATCTGCCAGTTGATCGGCAGAAGGCGGTTGAGCAGTTGGCTTGCCGAGTGGGGCTCTGGCTGGGGCTGTCTCGCCAGAGGCATATCCCTGTTCCAAAGTAGCAATCAGTTTCTGCAGCTCCTGGTTATCTTGCATCTGGTTATTGACCTTCTTATCGAAGGCATTAGCTCTCTCGCGAACCTCATCAGACGGGAAAACCAGCCCAGTTGCAGCAGTAATGAGCTCAAGACCAGATAGGGCGGCTTTTGGAACCTCATTGTCGGCGAGGTAGTGAGGAACCAGCAAAACAAAGCCTGCTACGTCAAGTCCAACTTCAACGAGTCGATACTCCAGAAGATGAACAATGTTTCCTGGCACCTGGGTTTGCGGCTTCCACTCAGAAAACCTCTCGATCATGTCCTTGCGATTTCCGCTCACGGTAACGCCGGTTGCTCTGGTGTGGGGAATTGGGAATGGGATGGCGTGGACCCAGGTAAAGGATGAGATTTGAAAACGCTCAGCTATCTCGACCACCGAGCGAGAAAAGGCTTCCCACTTCATGTCTGGTTCATATCCCTCAAGCAGCAAGAACGATTGATCGGCTTCGTCTTTCATTAGATAAATGGCCAGGCTTGCTGGTTCATACGAGTCGATGTGATCTTTCTCAAAGTAAAGAACTGGTCTGCGTGAGCGATAATCCAGAAGTGAATCATTGTCGAACCTGATCAACACCTGATTGTCTAAATTGGCGAAGAAGTGCTCCGAGAGCTGCTGAACAGTTGAGCCAGAGTCACTGAAACCCGTAAGTAGGCAGATCATGGGAAGACCTGAAATCTCTGCAGACAGCTCATATTCACGGTATAGCTCGCTCATGTTTCGATACTAACCCACCTCTACACTTATTACTTATGCATGAAGTTTCCCTGATTACATCTCTACCAACCATTCCCCACCAGTTGGCAATCCCATTCAGCTCAGTGGATGCTATGGCTGACTTTTCTCCCGAGTTATCACAAGAGGTCCTAGGCCTCTACAAAGCTGAGAACAAAGCTGGGGTTGTGACTCGCGTTCCACTGGGCAAATCCGTTGCACTCCTCGTTGGCGGAGATTTACCGCTGGCTGAGTTTGTTGCGTCCGCAGTTCGAGCAGCAACGCACTCTGCACCCCTAGTGATTGACCTTCGAGGAAAGTCAGACTTGATTGAGCAGGCCGTGGAGTCTGCTCTATTGTCAGCAAAGACTCCGACCAGCTACAAAAGCGAGAGCAAAGCTGAAGTTGTAAGCGTTCAATTTCTAGTTGATGAGATAGTCGATATCAAACGAGCACACATTGTTTCCCTAGATGTTCTTTATGCTCGAGAACTAATAAACATGCCTGCCAATGATCTTTACCCGGAGAATTTTGCTCAAAAAGTTTCAGAGTTATCAAAGGGTTTGCCGCTTTCGATTGAGGTCTGGGACGAAAAGAGGCTTGAACAGGAAAGATGCGGCGGAATCATCGGTGTTGGCAAAGGATCTTCTCGGCCACCTCGACTAGTAAAGATTGAATACAAAGGTGGCGGCCAGCACCTCGGCTTAGCAGGTAAGGGGATTACTTTTGACACGGGGGGCTTGTCGCTGAAGCCTGCAGACTCCATGGTTGGAATGAAATATGACATGGCCGGTGCAGCAACTGTGCTCGCCGCAACCTTGGCTATTGCCAAGCTAGGACTAAAAGTGAATGTCACGACCGTTTTGTGTCTAGCTGAAAACATGCCTTCCGGATCTGCCACGAGGCCCGGCGATGTTGTGAAGATAAGAAATGGGAAAACTGTTGAGGTTCTGAATACCGACGCCGAAGGACGACTGGTCCTGGCCGATGGGCTTTCAATTCTTTCTGAGATAAAACCAGATCACATTATTGATGTAGCAACGCTCACTGGTGCAGCCTCGATAGCACTCGGAAAACGTCACACAGGATTGATGGGTCAAGGCATCGCCGTCGAAGCGGTGAAGCAGGCGGCGCAGTCAACGGGCGAGTTAGTTTGGCACATGCCCTTGGCAGAAGAGCTGAAAGAAACCTTGAACAGCGATTTGGCGGATATGACAAATGTGAAGATTGGCAACAGAGCCGGCGGCATGTTGGTGGGAGGGTTATTTCTGCAGGAGTTTGTCGATAAAGATGCATCCTGGGCCCATTTAGACATTGCCTCTGCAGCCAATAACGACGGCTCCCCCTACTCTGTCTATCCGTCCGGTGCCACCGGTGTCATGATCAGGACACTTGTACAGTTGGCTAAAAATCTAGCTAACTAGCAGGTAGTAGACTTCCTTACTGTTTGAGCAAGATGGAGCCAAAGTGGCCGAACACAATTTTGACCTTGTAATCCTGGGAGCTGGTTCTGGCGGATACTCTGCCGCCCTCCGAGCAGCACAGTTGGGCATGAGTGTTGCACTAATCGAGCGTGACAAGCTCGGTGGAACCTGTCTGCACAGAGGTTGCATACCAACCAAAGCTTTACTGCATTCAGCGGAAGTAGCTGATACCACCCGCGATGCAGGTTCTTACGGTGTCCAAGCTACTTTTCAGGGCATTGACATGACTGCGGTGAACAAGTACCGCGACTCAATCATCGACAAACTCTATAAAGGACTGACCGGTCTGGTCGGTGGCAAGGCAATTACCTATGTCACTGGTGAAGGAAAAATGACCGGACCAAAAACCATTTCGGTTGGAAGTGAGAATTACACAGGCAAGAACGTATTGCTGGCAACCGGATCGCTAACTAAGACATTGGGTATTGAAATCGGCGGAAGAGTTATTACCTCTGACCAGGCGTTACTCATGGACTGGGTGCCAAGACGTGTTGCAATCCTCGGTGGTGGCGTGATTGGCGTTGAGTTCGCATCTATTTGGAGAAGCTTCGGTGCTGAAGTTGTCATCATCGAAGGTCTAGACAGGCTTGTCCCAAACGAAGAACCAGTCATAAGTAAAGCCCTTGAGCGCGCATACAGA
>WLDG01000011.1 GCA_009704945.1 Actinomycetota bacterium
GACAGGGATACCTTTCGGTAGCTAGCCGTTCACCTTTCGTTAACTTGAATTAGCCCTAGTTTTTACCTCGTTCGCGAATGCTGGCACAGTGACCAGTGGCCCATCTCCTATCAAGCGCGACTTGCAATTGCGACCATTTCGAAGAGCCGACAAGATTTTCTTCAGGGTTGCTTCGATGGCAGCCTACTCCGCAATCGTAATCATCCTCTTGATCCTTTTTTTCCTTATGCAACGGGCTTGGCCGGCGTTTGAAGAACAGGGAGTTCTAAATTTTGTTTTTGGAACGGGTTGGGACACGTCAGTCGACCCCCCAGTTCTTCGACTAGGCCCTCAGCTGTACGGCACACTTCTAATTGCTGCCCTAGCTACCACCATCGCAGTTCCCATGGCGATATCCATTGCCTACTTCATTGTTTTTATTGCACCCAAAGTAGTGAGCAAAGCTGCCGTGATCTTGATTGATTTCCTCGCTGCCATTCCATCGGTAGTAATCGGCCTTTGGGGATTACTTGCATTTGTTCCCGTCGCAGTCGAATGGGCAGAAATTTTGAATGACTTGTTTGGCTGGATTCCAATTTTTGCCCATGATGCCGGCACCTTCGCCAACTCCCCATTCATAGCCTCTCTCGTGCTGGCAATCATGATTGTCCCAATCATTGCCTCGGTTACCAGAGAAATTTTCAGCCAAATGGATCAAGAGGTTATTCGTGCTGCTCAGGCGCTTGGTGGAAATGCTGAGTCAACTTTTAGGAAAGTTATTCTGCCTACCTCGGCATCAGGAATTGTGGGAGGCACACTGCTGGCACTTGGGCGGGCCATGGGTGAGACAGTTGCCATCTACTTCGTTTTAAATCTGGTCTACGATCGCTTTAACTGGGGCATGATCTTAATGCCAGAGGGCGGAAACGTCGCTTCTCTGGTTTTAGCGAAATTTGCTGAGGCAACTCAGGCAGAGCTGGCAGCGTTGATGGCAGCGGGAGTCGTTCTGTTTGTCGTCACACTCATTGTTAATGCCTTGGCTTCATGGATAGTAGCCAAAGCACAACCATGGAGGCAAGTATGACAATAGGAAGCCTTGTTCGGCCTCGCAACGCAAGTCCTTGGACGAAAATCGACCCCAAGCTACTGAGTGCAATTGTCGTAGCTTCGATTCTGCCAGCTGCCTTTGCTGTCGGTTTTTGGCTTGTATCGGGAATCAACTTCATCGTTGTGCTCTATGCGGTTTTTCTGCCTCTTCAGCTTCTCGGAGGTGCGTATGCCGGCTACGTGGGTTACGGCCGCAGAGGCATTCCCGATGGACTTCTGGTTGTCGTGACACTTTTTTTGACTGCTTTCGTCTTGATCATGCTTCTGAGCGTTGTTATTTCAGTCTTTGCAACCGGATTTCAGGCTCTTAGTCCGCACTTTTTCTATCAAAACAACCGCTACGTTGGCCCCACAACGGATTTAAGCTATGGCGGACTTGGCCACGCTCTCGTGGGGACTTTGATGATTGTTAGCTTCACAACAGCAATCACAGTCCCGTTGGGGATTGCTACTGCCGTCTACATCACGGAAACACAAGGCAAGAGCAGGAGTCTAATCAGGACTCTTCTTCAGGCCATGAGTGGATTGCCATCAGTAGTAGCTGGTCTTTTCATATACGCCATGTTTATTGCGACTGGAGTCTCTTCTTACGCAGGCTATGCAGGATCGCTTGCACTGGTTCCATTGATGCTGCCTACAGTTTCCCGCGTGAGTGAGGAAGCACTGCGATTGGTGCCAAAAGAGCTTCGAAACGGTGCACTAGCCCTTGGCGCTCCATCCTGGAGAGCTTTTTTCATGGTTACCTTGCCAGCCGCCAAATCAGGAATTATTACCGCAGTTCTGCTGGGAATAGCTCGAATCATTGGAGAGACCGCACCTCTTCTTCTGACAATTTTCACTTCAAACGTTACAAACCTAAACATGTTTGATGGGGGAGTTGCATCATTACCAACGTATCTTTTCCTCAACTTATCCTTCGGTACTGATGGCTCTATTGCAAGAGCCTGGGGTGCCGCGGCAACCATTCTCATTGTCGTAGCCATAATCTTCACGGCTGCTCGAATCGCTTCATCTCCAAGAAAGTCAGGTAAGAAAAAATGAGCCTTGTCCAAACTCATCACCTTGAGACCGAAAACGTGAATGTCTGGTTTGGGGCTCGTCATGTGCTCCGAGACGTCTCACTGACATTCCCTTCAAATCAAGTAACGGCCCTCATCGGCCCATCGGGTTGCGGAAAGTCAACTTTTATTCGGACTCTAAATCGAATGCACGAGCTGATTCCTGGGGCTGGCCTGGCTGGAAAAGTGCTTTTGGACGGGCGAGACATCTATGAAACCGGTGTAGACCCCGTAGACGTCAGGCTCAAGGTTGGAATGGTTTTTCAGAAACCCAACCCGTTTCCCACGATGTCTATCAAGGACAACGTCATATCCGGACTTAGGCTCTCCGGCCAGAGAGTTGATAGTGAAGAAGAGCTCGTGGAAACCTCTTTGCGTCGAGCTTCGATGTGGACTGAAGTCAAAGATCGACTAAACGAGCCAGCACTGTCTCTTTCAGGCGGTCAACAACAGCGCCTTTGCATAGCTAGGGGTCTAGCAATGGTTCCAGAAGTGATGCTCATGGATGAACCATGTTCCGCCCTTGACCCAGGCTCAACCAGAAGAATTGAAGAAACAATTCTGGAACTGAAGCAGACGATGACGATTGTGATCGTGACTCATAACATGCAGCAGGCTCAAAGAATTTCTGATCAAACAGCTTTCTTCCTAGCTGAAGACGGTGAACCAGGTCACGTAGTTGAATTTGGAGAGACAGAAAGAATTTTCCACGGTCCGATTGATCCACGAACCAATGCCTACGTAAATGGCCATTTTGGTTAGCCAAGAGTTAACCATTAGTTTGCATACAGTAAACGCAACCGAGGTCCTTTTGTTCACCCACGAACGCTTTTCTGTGATTGTTCACCAGACAAACAGAATGAAGGAGAAAAAATGCGGAAACTTCCCGCGATTATAGCTTCTGGAGCAATTGTTTTGGCCTCAATGGTCGTGGCTCCAGCCGCGCATGCAACAGACATTTCTGGTTCCGGTTCTTCTTACGCAGGCAAGATGTTTGCCGAGTGTATTGCCGGATACACCACTGATGCTGTTACCTACAACCCAGCGGGTTCGGGAACAGGAAAGAAAGATTTTGCTGACGGAAAAACATCTTTTGGTGCATCTGACTCACTTTACGAAAAGGGCACCGAGCCTAAGTTTGACTTCACGTATGTTCCAGCCGTCGCTGGTCCAATCGCAATTGCTTATAACGTTCCAGAGTTGAAGGACGTGCGCTTGACGCCGGCTCTCATTTCAGACATCTTCTTGGGTAAAATCAAGAAGTGGAACGACAGAAAAATCGCTGCAGTAAATCGCGGCGTGAGTCTTCCAAATCAGAACATTAACGTTGTTTATCGCAAGGATGGTTCTGGAACAACAAACAACTTCGCCAACTGGCTAAAGCAGACCGTTCCAAACGGCGGCTGGGTCCAGAACGATAGCTGGGCAACCGCTACTGGCAACAAGGCAGTGGGCATTGCTGGAGACAAGAGCCAAGGTGTTCGTGCCGAAATCAAGAAAACTCCATATTCGATCGGATACCTAGACCTTGCAGATGCGCTGGCTGAACGCTTCGGACTAGCCTCTGTCCAGAACGCTGCCGGCAAGTTTGTTAAGCCAACCGTTGCGACTGCACGAAACTTTCTTGCAGCACAGAAGATGGATTCAAATGGCGTAGTGACTTTCAACTACAACGCCAAGTCCGGTCTCACTGGAAGCAAGAAGACCACAAACTTCTATTCCATCGTGCTAGTTGCCTACGTCATGGCTCCAACTGAGGCAGCAACACCACAAGCAAAAGCCGCACGTAACTTCATTAAGTTCGTTGTAAACACTTGTGTTCCACAGAAGGGTGCAAACCTCGGTTACGTTGCATTCTCAGGCTCATTCCTGACAGTTGCCAACAGAACCATCGATCGCATTCGCTAATAGTTACAAAATCGAGGCCCAAGGCTCAAGCCTTGGGCCTCGATTACACAAGTGGAGGATAGACATGAAAGTCAGCAGATTAGTTGTTATTGCAGCTGTTTCACTCGCCACACTAACTGCATGTGATCCACCTATCCCTCAATCCTTGCTTGTAGAGCAAGCTGAGCAAGTTGTCCAGTGCGGCGATTCAGGTGAGATATCCGTTTACATGGATCCTGGATTCGCAGATTTGATCTACACCTGGGGTGAACCAATTGCTACCGCCTGCCCCGACCTTTCAATTTTTGAGGCTGAGACTTTAGAGGATGCTCAGATTTTCGCGTCAATTTTCGACGCCCAGTGTGAGCCAATTGCTTCAGCGCCAATTGCGTTTGACGCAGCGGCTGTTGTTTTCTACTTGGATGAGGCTTTTTCAATAAATCTTTCCGGAGAGGCTATTCAAGGTATTTTCACGGGGGCTATTTCAAATTGGTCAGATCCGCTTGTTAGCGAACTAAATCCAGAGGTTTCTTTTCCTAATCTTCCGATTCAAGTAATACCAAATTCAAATAGGCATTTGATTGATGCGATGCAGCAATGGAGTGGGGAATTGGCAGGCGTTGAGAAATCCTTCACGCTGCTGAAAGATGATCCTAAGGCAGTCTTCTCGGATCTTATTTTTGAAATGCCTGCTGGGAGTATTGCCCTGATGCCGCTGTCAGAAGCCAGCATCGCCGGCGCCACAGTTGCAAACATCGAAACTCCAGAAGGAACCTTGTTGGCAGATCAGCAGTCAATTTATGCCGGTTCCACCATGTTCAGCACTGAAACTAATGGCCAAATCATCACTACTAAGTTTGAGACCCAGGCAACCCCATTGCCATCACCCGGCACATCTGAGGCAGCTATTCCCTACAAAGCATTAGTGCCAGTCAATTTGACAATTTGCGGTGAGGATTCGCTTGCTGTTCGGGCAGTTGCTAGATTTGCGGTTCGACTTGATGCCCAGGGGTTGATTGCGACCTCTGCCTTGGTTGCTCTGGAAGAAAAAGTACGAGTTGCTTCTGCTGCGGTTCTAGGAAGCGGTTTACCACTTCCGGAAGTACCAGAAGTTTCGAATTAGCCCGCTCTAGACTTAGCGGGTGCAAGAAACGCTAGGTCCCGGTCGGATTCTGATCGCTGTGTATGCCGTATTCGCAGTATCTGCGAGCGCCAGGTCTGTTTATCAACTTGTGCTTGAGTTCGAGCAGGCACCCATTGCCTACTCCTTATCGTTTGTTGCGGCCTTGGTCTATGTGCTTGCCACCTTGTTTCTAGCAAAGCCGCGCCTTCGCCGATACGCCAAGTATGCGATTGGCTTTGAGGCAATCGGAGTGTTGGCTGTCGGGGCTTTGAGCCTCTTGACTCCAGACTGGTTCAATCATCCTTCGGTCTGGTCTGGGTTTGGGATTGGATACGGTTTTGTACCTTTGATTTTGCCTCTTGTTGGGTTTGTATGGCTAAGGAAGATCAATGCTTAGGATTTCAGATTCTTTACCTGCTGGATTTGCAGACACCGCGGTGGCAATCGGAAAATTTGATGGACTTCACCTAGGACATCAACAACTCTTGCATGAACTAGTCGAAACCTCAGAGGAACTCGGTCTGGCTGCCTGTGTCCTAACTTTTGATAGACATCCAAATTCAGTTCTTAAGCCAAGCAGTGTGCCTCTTCCATTGATAGGGACAAATCAGAGGGAAGAACTTTTTGAGTCTCTCGGTGTCGAAGCCCTTAGGGTGCTCCATTTCGATCATGCTTTGGCAGATCTCAGCCCGGATGCTTTTGTCGTTAAGCACCTTGTTCCTCTTCGGGCACGCCTAGTTCTGGTCGGCGAAGGATTTAGATTTGGGGCCGGAGGGAGGGGCGACGTTGATGTTCTAAGGTCCCTCGGGAGCAGCCAAGGGTTTCAGGTTAGAGAAGTTTCCAACGTTGAAGTTGATGGGCACAAGATTTCAACGAGTGACATTAGAGAATTGCTAGATAAGGGCAACGTCGAGGTTGCCAACATTCTGCTTGGGAGACTGCATGCAACAGTCGGTGAGGTTGAACATGGTAGAAAGCTTGGCAGACAGCTCGGGTTTCCCACGGCAAATCTCTCTCGATCCTCGGAAGGGTATTTGCCAGCAGATGGTGTTTATGCTGGTTATCTAACTTGTGAGGGCATTCGTTATCCTGCAGCCCATTCAGTTGGAACCAATGACTCCATCGAAGCAGTCCCTCGCCTTCTCGAATCTCACGTGATTGGTCGGGATGACTTGGACTTCTACGACAAAGTCGTGGTCTGTGAATATGTGGCTCAGGTTAGAGGATGGGCAAAGTATGAATCCGTCGAGGTGCTAAAGACACAAATCGCATCCGATATTGCGCGAGCAAAAGAGCTACTGGCTGAGTAGAGTTAAAGCATGACGTTCGCAGATGCAGTCGTGAGTGGTTTCAAGAACTACTTCAACTTTAGAGGCAGAGCCTCTAGGCCAGAGTTTTGGTACTGGTTTCTCTTCACTATCTTGATCAGTATTGTCGCGACAACCTTGGAGGCTGTGCTTTGGCCTGTGCCAACGGTCCAAGATGAATGGATGCAACTTCAAAACACGTTGTCTCAACCGACACCAATCACAAATTTTTTAGCTATCGCGCTTTTGGTGCCGAATCTTTCTGTGACAGCTCGGAGATTTCATGATGCGGGATTTTCGGCTAAGTGGCTTCTGCTGCAGTTGATACCAATTGCCTACGGAGTTTTTGCAGCTATTGGCGCAATATCAATCCTGTCCGCCACGCCAGACCTACTAAGGCTTTCGACAGAAGATTTAATGTCCCTGGTTTTCTTGATCGTGCCGATTTTTGGACTTTTCTTGGTGGTTATGGTCATTTATTTAGTCTTTGCTCTCAAGCCGTCGAGGAGCTTCTATGACGGAAACAAGTATGTTGAACCTGAGAGCCCGGCCAGCCTGCAAGAGGGCACCACCGCCTAGCAATTTTCTCGGTTTTTCCCTAAGCTGATGTTCGCCGTCTAACGGCCGCGGATAAAGAGAGCTACTGGCATCCTGCCTTTGGCGCCGCGCAGCGGATAGGAAAGGACCCACTATGTCACTTGATTCAAAAATCAAGCAGCAGATTATCCAGGAGTATGCAACAGGCCCAGGCGACACTGGCAGCCCAGAAGTTCAAATCGCGGTTCTTTCTCGCCGCATTTCAGACTTAACTGAGCACCTGAAGGACCACAAGCATGACCACCACTCACGCAGAGGCTTGCTTTTGCTAGTTGGTCAGCGTCGAAGACTGCTTGGCTACCTTCAGAAGATCGACATCGATCGCTACAGAAAACTGCTGGAGCGTCTCGGCCTTCGCCGATAACTGGCTTGATTGGAACCCCAGGCAATTTGCCTGGGGTTTTTTACTGGGCAAATCGTAACCATTTCGTTAGGCTGGTAACAGGAGGAGACGAAGGCGGGTCCTCGGTGGAGGTTTCTGGGTCACTGCCCCAGATGTCTTGACTGACGACCAGCGCTTCCTCCTCTAGCACGCTGACCCAATTGGGGTCTGGTTTGCGTGCGCAATGAGGATAAGGAGGGGCCATGGAAGGCCCAGAAATTAAATATGCAGAGGCCGTTATTGATAACGGTAAGTTTGGTAAGCGCACCGTTCGTTTTGAAACCGGTCGCCTTGCTCAGCAGGCAGCTGGCAGTGCAGCTATCTATTTAGATGAAGAGACAATGCTCTTTTCAGCAACTTCAGCATCAAAGCAGCCGAAAGATCAGTTCGATTTCTTCCCACTGACCATTGATGTTGAGGAGAGAATGTATGCCGCGGGCAAAATCCCAGGCAGCTTCTTCCGCCGCGAAGGAAGACCATCAACCGAAGCCATTTTGGCCGCGCGCTTGATTGATAGACCGCTTCGCCCATCATTTGTTGATGGACTTAGAAACGAGATTCAGGTGGTTGTGACTGTTATGTCTATCAACCCTGACGAGATGTATGACGTAATTGCAATCAATGCAGCTTCAATGTCCACCCAGCTAGCAGGACTTCCGTTCTCTGGACCAGTTGCCGGTGTACGAGTTGCTCTAATTGATGGCCAGTGGGTTGCTTTCCCTCGTCACTCCGAGATTGAAAACGCTGTTTTTGACATGGTGGTTGCTGGTCGCGTGATTGAAGAAAATGGCAAGCACGATGTTGCAATCATGATGGTTGAGGCAGAAGCTACTGAGACCTCATGGGACCTAATTCAGGGCGGCGCCAAGGCACCAACTGAAGAGGTTGTTGCAGCCGGATTGGAAGCAGCCAAGCCATTCATTAAGGTACTTGTTGAAGCGCAAATCAAGCTTGCAAAAGATGCGGCGAAGGCAACTGCGGAATTCCCGCTGTTTTTGCCATATTCAGATGAGGTATATGAAATTGTTTCCGGTGCAGCCGCGGCTGAACTGAGCAAAGTTTACCAAATTGCCGACAAGCAGGCTCGTCAAGATGCTGATGAAACCTTGAAGGCAAAAGTTAAGGAAGAGCTTGCTAGCAAGCTCAGCGAAGAGCAGATGACTGAGTTCTCTGCTGCTTACAAGGCTGTTGCAAAGAAAATCATGCGCACTCGCGTGCTAAAAGAGGGCGTTCGTATTGATGGACGAGGCCTCAAGGACATTCGCGTAATAGATGCTGAAGTGGCTGTGATCCCAAGAACTCATGGCTCGGCAATCTTCCAGCGCGGAGAGACTCAGATTCTAGGTGTCACAACTCTGAACATGCTAAAGATGGAGCAGCAGATTGATGCGCTGACTCCTGTCACCACCAAGCGATACATGCACCACTACAACTTCCCTCCTTACTCAACGGGTGAGACTGGTCGAGTTGGTTCACCTAAGCGTCGTGAAATTGGTCACGGTGCGCTGGCTGAGCGAGCACTCGTGCCTGTGTTGCCGACCAGGAATGAGTTTCCATACGCAATCCGCCAGGTTTCGGAAGCGCTCAGCTCAAATGGTTCAACCTCAATGGGTTCGGTTTGTGCTAGCACCTTGAGCTTGCTCAATGCAGGTGTGCCTCTTCGTGCTCCAGTGGCTGGAATTGCCATGGGTCTAATCTCTGACACAGTTGACGGAAAGACTGAGTATGCAGCCCTGACCGACATTCTCGGTGCTGAAGATGCACTTGGTGATATGGACTTCAAGGTTGCGGGAACACGCGATTTCATTACCGCTATTCAGCTAGACACCAAGCTTGATGGAATTCCATCGGCAGAACTTGCCAAAGCACTGAATCAGGCAAAAGAAGCACGTCTGTTTATTTTGGGTGTTATGACCGATGCTATTGACGCTCCAGATGAGCTATCGCAATACGCTCCACGAATCATTTCGGTGAAGATTCCAGTAGACAAGATTGGTGAAGTCATTGGTCCAAAGGGCAAGATGATCAACCAGATTCAGGAAGACACTGGTGCAGAGATCAGCATCGAAGATGACGGAACGGTCTTCATCGGAGCAACCAATGGTCCTGCGGCAGAAGCAGCGAAGGCAGCAATCAATGCGATTGCAAATCCGTTGGTTCCCGAAGTCGGGGAAAGATTCCTGGGGACAGTGGTCAAGCTTGCAACGTTCGGAGCTTTCATTTCCCTGATGCCTGGCAAGGATGGCCTTCTTCACGTTTCTGAACTGAAGAAGATTTCAGGTGGCAAGCGAGTCGAGAACGTAGAAGACGTTCTTGAGGTCGGCCAAAAGATCCTGGTTGAAATTGCCAAGATTGATGACCGCGGCAAGCTTTCACTTGTGCCAGTTGTTGAGGATGAAGCTAAGTCGGAGTAGTTAGTTGCTACTTCCAAAAAAAGCATCTGTTGAGTTCACCGCTGACGAGGCCACGGTTTCAAAGACCGTCCTCGACAGCGGTGTTCGCATCTTAACTGAGCACGTCCAAGGGGCACCCTCGGTAGCTATCTCCATGTCAGTTGGGGTCGGCTCAAGAGATGAGAAAGATAGCCATCTAGGGTCAACCCATTTTCTCGAGCACTTGCTCTTCAAAGGAACTCAGCGTCGTTCTGCACTTGACATTTCAATCGCATTCGATTCCGTTGGCGGCTCTTCTAATGCGGCAACTGCCAAGGAGTACACAAGTTACTACGCTCGTGTTCAGAATTCAGCTCTTGAGTTAGCGACTGACGTTCTTCTAGATATGTTTACCTCTGCGACCATCAATCAAGAAGATTTTGAAACCGAAAAGACAGTGATTCTTGAAGAGCTGGCCATGAATGATGACGACCCAGAGGACGTGGCGCACGAAGCATTTGCTGATGCACTTATGCCCGGAACTGATCTAGGGAGACCGATTGGCGGTTCGAAGGAGAGCATTCTTGCTGTCAAGCGGCAGCAGGTGGTTGATCACTACCAACAGCACTATCAGCCAAAGACACTGGTTGTCGCTGCCGCAGGTGGAGTAGATCACGCACAGCTGGTTGAGATTGTTCAAAAGCAGCTGTCAGAGGTGGGCTGGACCCACAAGTCTGATCCTGCCGATAGGCGATTGCAAGAGTTTCGTCTTCCGCCCCCACCGGAACCCTTTCGATTCATTGAAAAAGATACTCAGCAGTCACATCTGATTCTCGGTTTCCAGAGCCCCCATTCCATGGACGCAGATCGCTACGCTCTGGCCATCTTCAACACCATTCTGGGCGGAGGGATGTCTTCACGTCTTTACCAAGAAATTCGTGAAAAGAGAGGCCTGGCATATTCGACCTACTCCTATCAACACGGCTATTCAGACAGTGGATTCTTTGGTTTGTATGCGGGATGCAACAGCGACAACAGCGAAGAGGCAATCAAGTTGATGCGGGAGCAACTTTTGGCAATCTCTGAGCAAGGCGTTTCAGAGCAGGAATTTGATCTAGCACTTGGGAATATCACTGGCTCACTCGCCTTGCGATTTGAGGCAACTCTTGCCCGAATGAATCGCCTGGTTGGCGTGGAATTGGGGTCAGGGGAGTACCTTGCAGTTAGCGAGGTGCTGGCCATGTTTAATGAGCAAACCCCAGAGGATGTTCAAAGGATAGCCAAGAAGATAGCCGCGGCCCCCAGCACTCTGGTTGCGGTAGGAAAGAACCTGTCTTTCCTTGAGAAGCTTGCTTGATAGGTTTAGCCCATGATTTCCGTTTCGATTATTGGTGCTACCGGTCGTATGGGGCAGCTTACGAAAGAGCTTGTTGACACTGATCCAAATTTGAAGCTGCACGCTGCTTTGGATTCAAAGTCAACTCTGCAGTCGGCTCTTGGTGCTGATGTTCTGATTGATTTCACCGCCCCAGATGTCAGTGAAAAGGTAGCTGACTTTGCCATCACCAATTCGCAGAAACTGCTGATTGGCAGTTCGGGATGGTCCGAAGTTAAGCTGGCGGGGCTGCAAAAAGCTCTGTTGCAATCAACGGCTGTCATAGTCGTTGTGCCCAATTTTTCTATCGGTTCGATGTTGGCTCAGAGATTCGCTGCGGAAGCCGCCAAACACTTTCATGAGGCAGAAATCATCGAAACACATCATGCTGGAAAAAAAGATTCTCCCTCGGGTACCGCAATTCGAACAGCTGAAATCATTGGTGAAAATCGTTCAGTCAACAACTTGGTTGACGATGCCATGCAAAGTTCGCGAGGACAGTCTGTAGCTGGAGTCCCGATTCACTCTGTTCGGCTACCAGGGGTATCAGCTCGCCAAGAAACTATTTTTGCTGGGGCAAGCGAGCAGTTGAGCATCTTGCACGATGTGACTTCCCATCACGCCTACTCCTTAGGGATTCTGCGTGCCATCGAGTTCACGGCTAGTGCGAAGGGCTTGACCGTTGGCTTAGAACGGGTGCTTGGTTAGGTGCTTACCAAAATCTGGTTAGCAGCAATGGTATTCATTACCTTGCTGTATGCATTTTTGCTTTTCGAGCGCGGTGTCATTCTGCTTCAAGAGACGCAACCTGTGGCAGTAGCGTTGGGTTTTGCGATTCTGGTTTTCCCATTGACTGCAATTGCAGCAATTTTTTATGAAATTAGATTTGGGGTAAGGCTTTCAAAGATTTCTGACCTAGTTCAAGCCAGCCAAATTGAGATGCCTGAATATGATCTTCGACCAAGTGGCCGGGCAGAGCAGTCCAGTGGCAAGTTTGCTTTTGAGTCAATCGAACGCCGAATTCAGGCAGACGAACACAACTATATGCTCTGGTTCCTGCTCGCTGATTCCTATGACAAATTAGGAGATCGAAAGCGAGCACGGGCGGCTGCTAGAAAATCAATTGCCCTTGCTAAACAAGCCAAAGCGCTTTAGCACTAGGTACATCTGGCAGCCCAGGCAGAAGTTGAAGAAGGCATTCAAAAATGCCGCAATGAAAATAAATGCCAGGGCGATAGCGACAATTGATTGACTTGCCAATAACAAGCCGACTGAGGCAGTGATTGCAAAAAATAGTCCAACTTGCTGCGCGAATCTAGGGGGCCTAGCGTCTTCCAGCTCCTTAGGCTCACCAATTCTTGGCCGAATTAACCCAAACAAAAACTTGTATGGGTGAGAGCCAGGAAGGAAAACGCTCCACACGAATAGCACTAAAAGAGTCAAGCTGGCTACAGTGCTGATTGGACCAAAACTAGTGAAGGCATCAGCGAAGCCAACAATTGCAATGCCAGAAGTTATGGCAGCTCCAAATCTTGGTGCCCTCGGATCAATAAGCGCGGTCATTTCACTCCTAGTTTCTCTAGTTCCTGATTTAGTTTAAGTACATTTGGTATACCACCAACACGGTAGACCAGCTCACTCTTTGCATTCAATAAAAAGATTGTTGGGGTCTGGGTAATACCAAATCTTGCCGCTACATTAATTCGATCTGTGATGTCGACTTCAAGGTGAGATATCCCTGCGTGTTGGCTTTCGAGTTGAGCTAGTTGTCTGCGCACACTTGGGCACCGCCCGCAGTACTGAGTCGAGAACTGGAGAAGAGTCGCCTGTTTTCCGAGTTCAGTGGATAGATTTCCATTTTTTGTCGGCCTTAATCTTCTCAGCTCTATTTGCTGGCGGCCAAGCACACGGTGGCCGCGACCCCTTAGCAGTCGATAGGCAATACCCACAAAGGTTGCTGTGGCGACTAGCGCAATAACGGGCAACAAGGAATCCACTGCCCTAGGTTAGGCCACTTTGAGCCGATGCGGCGGAGTGTTACACCTTTTTACTTGGCCAGAACCCCCTAGGCTTTTGCCGATGAGCGACATTGAATTTAGAAGCGACGTAACTGTAGAGCTAATCCGCCACAGTGCAAGGGATGCCGACGTCCTATTCGCTGCCCGAGTTTCCACTCAGGGTGAGCAGACTTTGGACTCCGCCAAGCTCACTGATGCGGAAGCCGAAAAGAAAGATAAAGGCCTCATCAACTATCTGATGCGTGATCGTCATGGATCTCCCTTTGAGCACAACTCCATGACTTTTTATGTTCAAGCTCCGATTTTCGTGTTCCGAGAATTTATGCGCCACCGCATTGCTAGCTACAACGAAGAATCTGGTCGCTACCGTGAATTGAGGCCTGTTTTTTATGTTCCAGGTCAGGATAGAAAACTGATCCAAATCGGCAAGCCAGGACATTACGAGTTCGTTGATGGCACAGCAGAGCAGTTTGCTCTAGTTCAGCAAGAGACCATGATGATCACTCGTTCTGCTTACGAGGCTTACCAGCGCATGCTGGAAGCGGGAGTTGCTAGAGAAGTCGCCAGAATTGTCCTTCCTCTAAACATCTATTCGAGCATGTATGTGACCATGAACTCGCGATCCCTAATGAATTTCCTGTCCCTGCGCACCAAGCGCGAAGGTACTCACTTCCCTTCTTTCCCGCAGCGAGAAATTGAGATGGTTGCGGAAAAGATGGAAGATTTCTGGGCCGAACTCATGCCGCTTAGCTACCAGGCATTCAATGAAAATGGCCGAGTAGCCCCTTAGTTTCGAAGTCGCTAGGCTTACCAGATGGTTACTCAGCAAAAAGACATCTTCGGCCAGGTACTTGTCGCGCTGGTCACTCCGATGACTGCTGAGGGCGAGGTTGACTGGGCCGCCACTGAAAAGCACATTGATTATGTAATTTCAAATGGAGCGGACGGTGTTGTTGTAACTGGAACCACTGGAGAAACTTCAACTCTGACAGATGCCGAGAAGATTAAATTAGTTGAAGTAGGCAAGAGTGTTTCAGCCGGACGAGCCAAAATCATTACCGGTGGTGGATCCAATGAAACAGCCCATGCCATCCAGCTTTACAAGGCCAGTGAAAAAGCCGGCGCTGATGGAGTGATGGTTGTCACTCCCTATTACAACAAACCAACTCAAGCCGGAATTCTCACTCACTTCCGATTGATTGCCGATGCAACTGATTTGCCGGTGATTCTTTACGACATCCCCGGTCGCACAGGCGTTGCAATTTCCTATGAGACTTTTCATCGAGCAGCGAAGCACCCCAACATTGTCGCGATTAAGGATGCGAAAGGTGACTTGGCTCAAGCATCACGTTTGATGCTCGAGACTGGACTTATGTATTTCTCAGGCGATGATTCCAACGTGTTGCCTCACATTGCTATCGGGGCAACCGGCCTGATTGGTGTTACGGCTAATCTTGCGCCACATGCATATCGTGAAATGGTTGATGCGACCAATCGAAACGACTTCCATTCAGCCCTCAAGGTTCACAACGCATTAGAGCCCCTGCAGAGAGCAATCATGACTCACGTTCCCGGCACCGTTGCGGCCAAGTATGTGCTACATGGTCTAGGCAAGATTAATTCCCCTAGAGTTCGTCTTCCTTTAGTGGGCCCAGAGGATCATGAAGCTGCCTTGATTGAGGGTGGAATTGATCAGGTTGTAGCAGTTCCTGGAATTAGTTTTGATAACTTCCGACCAGATCGCAATGCGGCTGCTGGCGGAGCGCTGCCTAAGGTAGCGGGAACCACTCGCTAGTGAACTCTCCAGCGCCACTGACAAAGGACACCCTGCGCATTATTCCGCTTGGTGGTATCGGTGAAATTGGTCGAAACTGCACGACTTTTGAAATCAATGGAAAGATTTTGATTCTCGATTGTGGCGTCTTATTTCCCGAGCAAACTCAACCTGGCGTGGACTTGATTCTTCCGGACCTGGGATATCTATCTGACAAACTGGATCGGATTGCAGGTCTAGTCCTAACTCACGGACATGAAGACCACATAGGAGGGGTTCCATACCTCTTGAAGATGCGTCCCGACATTCCGGTTTATGGGTCCAAGCTAACCATCGCATTTTTGCAGTCAAAGCTTGCCGAGCACAGAGTCAATGCCCCTATCAACATTGTTAGTGAAGGCATGAAAGTCAAAGTCGCCGATTTTGAATGTGAGTTTGTGGCAGTCAACCACTCGATTCCAGATTCTCTAGCGGTGATTATCAGATCTAATGCGGGAACCGTTCTGGCAACAGGTGATTTCAAGATGGACCAGCTGCCACTGGATGGCCGGCTCACAGACCTGAGAGCATTTGCCAAGGTAGGTCAAGAAGGAGTCGACCTATTCATGGTTGATTCGACAAATGCTGATGTTCCTGGATTCACGCCGCTCGAGCGTGACATTGGACCAGTGATCGATACTGTCATTTCCAAAACTCGCGGCAAAGTTGTGGTGGCATCCTTTGCATCTCATGTGCACAGAGTCCAGCAGGTAATTGAGGCTGCTCTTGCAAATCGCCGCAAGGTGGTGTTTGTGGGCCGCAGCATGGTCAAGAACATGAAGATTGCGTCAGAACTTGGTTTTCTTCAAATTCCTGATGGCGCGGTGGTTGATCTATCAGAAGCGCAGGACATGCCAGATCACCAATTGGTTTACATGTCGACTGGCTCGCAGGGGGAGCCGATGGCGGTCTTAGCCAGGATTGCCAATAGCGACCATCAGATTGAAATTGGAGAGCTAGATACTGTTTTGCTAGCCAGCTCTATGATTCCTGGCAATGAAAATGCCGTCTACCGAGTGATTGATGGGCTTACCAGGCTAGGTGCCAATGTAGTTCACAAGGGGAATGCAAACGTTCACGTCTCCGGTCACGCAGCTGCCGGTGAGCTGCTCTACTGCTACAACATCTTGAAGCCGAAAAATGTTATGCCTATACATGGAGAATATCGTCACTTAGTGGCAAATGCTCGTCTGGCTAGGCGAACTGGTATTAGCGAGAAGAACATAGTCGTCACCGAAGACGGTGGTGTGGTAGATCTCAAGGATGGGAAAGCGGAATTAGTCGGCAAGATTCCTTGCGACATGCTTTATGTCGATGGCGGCGCAGTTGGCAAGATCACTGAAGACGATTTACAAGACCGCAGAACTCTCGCAGCAGAGGGCTTTATTTCTATCTTTGCTGTAGTGAATAAAGAGACGGGTCAGTTAGTCGAGGGTCCAGCCATCAAGGCAAGGGCCTATGCAGAAGAAGATCATGTCTTTGATGACATCTTGCCCGCGATTCAACAGGCCTTGGCTCAGGCTGCCAGCGATGGTGTCAGGGATAGCCACCAGTTCCAACAGGTAATTCGAAAGACGGTTGGATCGTGGGTGGCAAAAGCGCATCGACGCAAGCCGATGATTATCCCCATCGTTGTCTACTCTTCTCGACCTGCCTAAGCCGGTTTTGCCCTTCCAATTGCTATTTTTCTAGCATGGCTGGAAAGACTAAGCCGCCCAATCGAGCTGGCGGCACTAAAAAGTCACGCTCGGCAGCAACGGTTGCCAAGCCCAAATCGGCCAACTCCAAGAGCTTCTTTGACATAGTTCAGCGCGGGTACATGGCAGCCGCCCACGGCCTCGGTCAGCTGGTTCGATCCTTTAGTAAGGAGATACCGGTTGAGGAGAGGCGCGACGGAGCCCCATTTGCTCTTTTTGTCCTGAGTGTGTTGGGTGTGATTTTTGCTTGGTTCCTAAGCAATGAGGCTTGGGCAGTGCTACTGCACCAGTTCACCTTTGGATTGTTTTTTGGTTTAGTGAGCTTTGGCCTGCCGGTGGTGCTGTTTGCGTATGCGATGTATCTTTTCCGTCATCCCTCATCTATGCGCGACTCCTCTAGATTTGCTCTTGGTTTTTGGTTGTTGCTTTCGGTGATCGCAGGATTCTTCCATGTGTTTTCAACACTGCCTTCTCCGAATGACGGAGTCCCGGCGCTCGCTAGCGCAGGAGGTTTGTTTGGTTGGCTAATTGGTGGCCCACTGATAACTCTGTTGACAATCTGGGGAGCTGTTCCAGCCCTAGTCCTGCTATCACTTATATCAATTTTGATTATGACGGGTACTGCGCCAAATCAAATTGGACCGAAGCTACGAGAGCTTTACAGCTTCCTATTTGGAGTTAGTGAAGAAAAGAAAGAGAAACCAGAGCCTATTAGTAAGTGGTGGCAGCGAGAGAAAGAAGAACCCCAAGCCTTCGAAACACCGCTAGAAATTTTGGCCGAACCAATAACTGAAGATCTTCCTGAATTAGAGATTCCAGAGCAGTCCCTAGAAAACGAACCAGAAATAGCTTTCCTGCGCGAAGAAGAGGGATTGACAGAACCAATCGATCTGCCAACTCCTCGGGAGAGAAAACCTTATGTTTTGCCAGGGCTCGGCATCTTGGCAGCCGGGTCACCTGCCAAAGCCAGCACCACAACCAACAATCAGGTCGCTGCTGCTATCGATGACGTATTCAAAGAGTTTGATGTTGAGGCCAAAGTCTCTGGCTTCCAGCGAGGCCCAACGGTTACTAGATATGAAGTCGAGCTAGCGCCCGGAGTAAAGGTAGAAGCTGTAACTCGCCTAACCAACAATATTTCCTACGCTGTTGCATCGAACGAGGTCAGAATTCTCTCTCCCATCCCTGGCAAGAGCGCGATCGGAATTGAGATTCCAAATACCGATCGCGAGATTGTTACCTTGGGCGATGTCCTAAGAAGCAAAAATGCCCAGGCATCTAATCATCCACTGACTATTGGAGTAGGGAAAGACGTTGAAGGTGGCTACTTAGTTGCCAACCTGGCCAAGATGCCTCACCTTTTAGTTGCGGGAGCGACCGGTGCTGGTAAGTCCAGTTTTGTGAACTCCATGATTGCATCAGTTTTGATGAGGGCAACTCCAGCAGAGGTAAGACTTGTCTTGATTGACCCTAAGCGTGTCGAGCTTGCCGCTTACCAAGGTGTTCCACATCTGGTTACACCAATCATTACCAATCCTAAAAAGGCAGCAGAAGCGTTGCAGTGGGTTGTGCGGGAGATGGACTCCCGATACGACGACCTAGCTTCTTTTGGCTTTAAACACATTGACGACTTCAATCGAGCTGTAGCGGCCGGTGAGATTTCTCCGCCACCTGGCTCGCAGCGCGAACTGATGCCCTATCCATACCTTTTGGTAGTGGTGGATGAGCTAGCTGATCTGATGATTGTTGCACCCAGAGATGTAGAAGATGCAATTGTGCGAATCACCCAGCTAGCAAGAGCGAGCGGAATCCACCTTGTTCTGGCAACCCAGCGCCCATCTGTAGACGTCGTGACTGGCCTGATCAAAGCAAATGTTCCTTCCAGACTCGCATTCTCCGTTTCTTCTGTTACTGATTCCCGAGTGATCTTGGATGGTCCCGGAGCAGAGAAGTTGGTCGGTCAGGGCGATGCTCTTTTTGCCCCAATGGGAACCAACAAACCAATTCGCGTTCAAGGAGCGTGGGTGAGCGAGCCAGAGCTACAGAAACTTGTGAACCACGTCAAGGCTCAAATGGAACCTGAATACCGCAGCGATGTAAATCAAGTAAGTCAGTCGAGAATGGTCGATAGCGAAATTGGCGATGACCTAGAGGTGCTACTGGCCGCCTGTGACCTGGTCGTAAACTCTCAATTTGGGTCTACTTCCATGCTCCAAAGAAAGCTTCGTGTTGGCTTTGCCAAAGCCGGCAGACTAATGGATCTTTTAGAGTCCAGAGGAATCGTTGGCCCTTCTGAGGGGTCGAAAGCCCGTGAGGTGCTGATCCGCCCAGAAGATATGCACAAGGCACTAGCAAGAATTACTGGTCAATCGCCGGTTGCGGGTGATGCAGTTGCAGGGGAGGATAGCCCTGATGAAGACGCCTGGCAGCTTACCGGCCGAAAAGATGACTTCTAAAAGTTTTCTTTACCGCCAAACCCCCAACCTGATCACTTCTGCGCGCTTAGCACTGGTGCCGGTGGTGCTATACATGCTGCTGGAATTTTGGTCTGATCCTTGGCTTAGATTCGTTGCGATGCTGATTTTGATTCTTGCAGCATCAACTGATGGACTAGATGGAGCTATTGCCAGAAGAAGAGGTTTAGTAACCAATCTCGGAAAAATCTTGGATCCAATTGCAGACAAAGCATTGCTCGGCGGCTCTCTGATCGTTCTTTCAATTTTGGGAGCCGTGCCCTGGCTTGCGACATCCATCATTTTGGTTAGGGAGCTTGGAATAACTCTCTACCGACTGGCTGTGATTAAGAAGAAGGTTATAGCTGCTAGCGGTGGAGGAAAATTCAAGACTGTAATGCAGATTGTTGCGGTCTGTCTTGTGATTGCACCCTTTGGTTTCTTGGGTGATTGGTATCTGGTGTTTACACAAGTTGTGCTGTGGTTCACAGTCGCGCTGACAGTTTGGACGGGAGTGCAGTACTTGTGGCCCAAGAAATAATTTCTGACGCTTTTGCCAAGGGTCTCTTCATTGCATTGGCTGAATCAATTACTGCCGGCTTAGTTTGTTCGAAGCTGGTTGATGCGCCGGGTTCTTCAAAAGTTGTGCTTGGTGGAATCAATGCCTATCAGGATCAAATCAAGACTCAGACTTTGGGTGTTTCTCCAAGTCTTTTGCAAATGCAGTCAGCGGTTGATCCAGAAGTTGCGGCACAGATGGCAAGTGGGGTTAGAACCAAGTTTGCCTCTGCCATGAATCTGGACGAGGCTCGGGTTATTGGGTTTTCAACCACCGGCGTGGCCGGACCCGATGCGGTGGGCCTACACGAGGTCGGTGAGGTCTACTTGGCGATCAGCTCTGAGCGCGGCACCAAGGTGTTTGCCGAGCACTTCTCGGGCACTAGGTTCGAAATAAGGCAGGCCTGTTTAGATCGGGCTCTGGTACTGCTTCGGGAAGAGATTGGCCTTTTTTAGGTTTAACTTCAGGAAACATTCAGCACGGAGCCCTATCTTTGTCCCTAGCAGGGGGTAAATTAGAGCCCCAGGAGGAAAATTGGTACTTCTAAGGCAAGAGATTGGCGATGTTCTTCGCCAGCACCGCCAGGCACAGGGTCAGACCCTCCGCCAGGTTGCAGCCAAGGCATCGGTGGCTTTGGGCTACCTGTCTGAGGTCGAGCGTGGCCAGAAGGAGGTCTCATCCGAGATCCTGGCTTCGGTGGCAGATGCCCTACAGGTGCCTCTTTCGGTGGTTCTCAAGGACGTTTCTGAGCGCCTGGCGGCAGCCGAGGGTATCTACTTTGACGACACCTTCATTCCTGACACCTTGCCAGACGACTTTGTGGTGGCGTCCGAGCTATTTTCTAGGCAGTGACGCTAAGCCGCTTTTATGAACTTGTCCAAGACGAGTTTGGCGAGCAATTTTCCGAGGTAATCCTCAGCGACACTCGACTTGACCGACTAGCGGATCAGACACCCAGGCAGCTAATTCAGGCCGGTGAAGACCCCAGGGTGATATGGCTGGCTATCTGCCAACAGTTGAATGTCCCGGCCGAGCGATGGCAAGGAAGAAATAAGACCCCAAGACACGCCGAGTAGCGTTATTCGAAATTTTGTTCGAAAGCCTAGAGTTTTCTCAACTTAAGCATTTGCCGGGTTATCCCCAGTGTGTCGGATTAGCCCCAAAGTGTCAGAGCCGCCAGCTAGCTTCTGGAGCATGGCTAAAAACAGAGGAAATGAGGACGCAATGCCAACAGCTTCAGATCGTGAAAAGGCGCTAGAGACCGCTCTAGCCCAGATTGACCGTCAGTTCGGAAAGGGCTCGGTCATGAAACTGGGCAGCGAGGAACGTGCCCCGATTGAATCCATTCCAACCGGGTCGATTGCCCTAGATGCCGCGCTGGGAATTGGCGGACTTCCGAAAGGGAGAATCGTTGAGGTGTACGGTCCGGAATCCTCAGGTAAGACCACCATTGCCCTACACGCAATTGCTAGCGCTCAGAAGGCAGGCGGGGTGGCCGCATTTATTGATGCCGAGCACGCATTAGATCCTGAATATGCCAAGAAACTTGGCGTAAACATCGATGAGCTTCTAGTTAGCCAACCCGACACCGGAGAACAGGCGCTGGAGATTGCGGACATGTTGATTCGCTCTGGCTCGATTGATGTCATCGTCATTGACTCCGTGGCCGCACTTGTTCCAAGAGCGGAAATCGAAGGAGAAATGGGCGACGCTCACGTTGGTTTGCAAGCAAGACTTATGTCACAGGCCCTTCGAAAGCTAACTGGTGCGCTAAGTCAAACCAAGACAACTGCAATCTTTATCAACCAGTTGCGTGAAAAAATCGGTGTCTTCTTTGGTTCACCAGAGACTACTGCCGGAGGTAAGGCGCTTAAGTTCTACGCCTCTATTCGTTTGGACATTCGAAGAATTGAAACCCTAAAGGACGGCCAAGAATCCGTTGGAAACAGAACTCGAGTCAAGGTTGTAAAGAACAAGCTTGCTGCGCCATTTAGGCAGGCTGAGTTTGACATCCTGTTTGGCGAGGGAATCTCTCGCGAGGGAAGCTTGATCGACTTTGGTGTCGAACAGGATATCGTGAAGAAATCAGGTGCTTGGTATACCTACGAAGGTGAGCAGCTGGGCCAGGGTAAAGAGAATTCACGTAAGTACCTAAAAGAAAACCCAGCACTGGCCGACACCATCGAGCAGAAAATCAAAGTAAAGCTTGGAGTCGGTGTTCCTAGAGCAGTAGCTGATTTGCCGGTTGAGCCAGTTGAAGAGGAAGCAAAGCCAAAGGCTGCTAAAGCAGCCAACGATGCTTAATTCTGATTATGCCGAGTGAAGAAAAGCTCGAAAAGAGAGCGAAGAACATTCTTCTTCACCAGCTAACTCGCAGCGCCAAAACCGAGCGTCAACTGCGTGAGGTTTTGCAGAAAAGAGAGATTCCTCAAGAGCTGATTGATTGGGCAATTGGGGATTTTCTCGCTGCAGGCCTGATCGATGATGAAAGTTATGCAAAAGGTTTCTTGGCAGCCCGACTAGCTAAGGGTAAAGCGGTAAAGCTAGTAGCGAGGGAGCTGCGCCAGAAGGGTGTGGCTGACTCCATCATTGAAGAGGTCTGTTCCGCCGTTTCAGCTCAGGAACAGCAGGATTTGGCTGACGAACTAGCGCGACGTCGAATAGTTCGAATGGCCGCTCTTGCCCCAGATGTGCGATACCGGAGACTTAGCGGCTTTCTAATGCGCAGGGGGTTTCCAAGTGCCGTTGTTTCTGCGGCCGTGCGGGCTGCTGAGAAGCAGGGGTAAAATCCCTATGCGATGTCTCTAACCTACGAAGTACGCACCTACGGCTGCCAGATGAACGTTCACGACAGTGAGCGAATCTCTGGCTTACTCGAATCTGCCGGATATTTGCCCGCTCAGGACGACAATCCCGACCTGGTCGTCTTCAACACTTGTGCCGTTAGGGAAAATGCCGACAACAAGCTCTACGGAAACCTTGGAACCATGCTGGCCCGCAAAGAAGCGAACCCTGATTTCCAAATAGCTGTTGGCGGCTGTTTGGCGCAAAAGGATCAGAGCTTGATTCAGAAAAAGGCACCTTGGGTTGATGTTGTTTTCGGCACTCACAACATGGGTTCTCTGCCAGTGCTATTGGAGCGTGCTCGTCACAACCAATCGGCTGAGATTGAAATTCTTGAATCATTGGAGACGTTTCCATCGACTCTTCCCAGTAAGCGCGAGAACGCTTATGCCGGATGGGTTTCTATTTCGGTTGGGTGTAACAACACCTGCACTTTTTGCATCGTACCTGCGCTCAGAGGGAAAGAGAAAGATCGAAGACCCGGTGACATTCTCGCCGAAATTCAGGCTCTAGTTGCCGATGGGGTAGTCGAGGTAACTCTGCTGGGTCAGAATGTAAACACCTATGGTGTTGAATTTGGAGACCGCGGTGCCTTCGCCAAGCTTCTCAGAGCCTGCGGTCAAATCGAGGGACTTGAGCGAGTTAGATTTACATCCCCTCACCCAGCAGCATTTACCAATGACGTAATTGACGCCATGGCTGAAACTCATAATGTGATGCCGCAGCTTCACATGCCACTTCAGTCTGGTTCGGATTCTATTCTCAAAGCTATGAAGCGAAGTTATCGATCCGATCGGTATTTGAGCATTCTAGATAGCGTTCGAGAAAAGATTCCAACTGCCGCAATTACCACTGACATCATCGTTGGTTTTCCAGGTGAAACTGAAGAAGACTTTCAAGCAACTATGGATGTTGTGCGGAAGGCCAAATTTGCCATGGCCTATACGTTCCAGTATTCCAAGCGCCCAGGGACACCAGCTGCTGACATGCCTGATCAAGTTCCTAAGGAAGTGGTTCAGGACCGTTATGAGCGCCTATTAGAGCTAGTCAATGAAGTCGCTTGGCAAGAAAATCAGAAACAGATTGGACAGGAAGTTGAAGTTCTGGTTGCTAACGGGGAGGGCAGAAAGGACAGCAACACCAATCGCATGACCGGTCGAGCGAAAGACAATCGACTTGTTCACTTTGAGGTGCCGGCAGGTGCCGGAATCCCTCGTCCTGGCGATTTGGTTCTAGTTCAAATAACACGGGCAGCTCCCTACTTCCTCATAGCGGACTGCTTTGAGGGTTCGATGTATCAACTTCGTCGCACGGCCGGCGGTGACGCATCCGATCGAGCCTTGATCGAATCTTGCTCAACTGGAAGGGTGAATCTGGGAATTCCGATTAGAGCGAAACGTGGCTGAACTTATCGCAGTGGTTGGACCGACCGCCAGCGGCAAAACCGGGCTAGCTATTGCGATTGCTCAACAATTGGGCAATGCAGAGATCATCAATGCTGACGCAATGCAGCTGTATCAAGACATGGACATTGGTACTGCCAAGCTTTCCAGCAAGCAGATGCAAGGTATTCCGCACCACTTGCTGTCTGTCATTTCCCCTGCCAGAGATCTCACGGCTGTTGAATACAGGGCTCTTTTCGATCAGGTAGTGCTTGAGATTCAAAATCGAGGCAACATACCAGTAGTGGTTGGCGGCAGCACTCTATATCTGGCGTCCGCTCTAGATGAGCTCGAGTTCGCTCCCACTGATCCCAGCCTTCGCGCCCAGCTTGAGCAGGAGTCAGAACAAGTCGGTGCATTGAACATGCACGAGCGTTTGAAGAGCCTTGATCCGGTGGCAGCTGGCAAGATCCCAGCCGCTAATAAACGCCGAGTGATAAGGGCGCTAGAGGTGATAACGCTAAGTGGTAAAAGCTTTGCATCTTCTTTGCCAGAGCCGAGCTATCGACGACCTTGCATTCAACTGGGGATTGACGTGGAAAAGGAAGAGCTAAACAAACGCATACAAATCAGGGTTGATGAGATGTGGCAAAGTGGCCTGCTTGCGGAGGCTCAGAATCTGCTAGATCGCTACGGGCAGCTTTCGGCAACCGCGGCCGTAGCAATTGGCTATCAACAGGCTTTTTCGCAACTTCGTGGAGAAGTAACCGAGGAGCAAGCCAAGGAAGAGACTATTTTTCTAACTACTCGATATGCCAAGAAGCAAAGAACCTGGTTCAATCGGGACTCCCGAATTAGCTGGCTAGATTCAAAGCAGGACCTCATCGGTGAGGCAATGAAGCTGATTAGGCTGTAGCAATGGGTCTTCAGTTCACCAAAGGTCATGGCACCGGTAACGACTTTGTGTTGCTGCTAGACAAAGTCGGACAGCTTGATTTATCAGAGGCTGAGATTCGCAAAATCTGCAATCGTAATTTTGGCATTGGTGCTGACGGTTTGATTATTGCTAGGCCAACCAAAGGCAGTGAGGTAGCCTCGCTGCTGACTGAGGAACCAGCAGCGCAGTGGTTCATGGATTATCGCAATCAAGATGGGACCAAAGCGGAAATGTGTGGCAACGGTATAAGGGTCTTTGCCCGCTACCTCTTAGAAAACCAGCTAATCAGTTTTGAATCCGGCAGCACGCTGCCAATTGCAACCAGAGCTGGAATCAAAGATCTGACCCAAACCGCCACCGGCTTTGCAGTTGATCTAGGCGCCTGGAAGATCTCTGAAGAGGAAGTCTTAGTCAGAAGCTATGGCCTCAAGGTCGCAAGGCCAGGCCTGCACGTGAACCTGGGAAATCCTCACGTTGTCGTGGCGCTAGCAGACCTGCAGGAATTAGAACAATTAGACCTCAATCGCACCCCTGAATTAGAGCCCGCTCAACCCGCAGGTGCCAACGTCGAATTCGTTGTGCCAAGTGAACCACTTATCGATCAGGGCGTGGCGAGTTTGACGATGCGCGTTCATGAGAGAGGGGTAGGCGAGACACTTAGTTGCGGAACTGGTGTAGCCGCCGCAGCCATTGCTATCCGTCACTGGGCTGGTGGAATTCAAAACAACTGGCGAGTGCTAGTGCCTGGAGGAGAGTTGGCGGTAAAGATGTTTGCCGCGGAAGATGGAGAGCATGTAGCTATCAGCGGCAATGCCGAGTTGACGTTTACGGGGACTTGGGAGAATTAACAACTTCTATCACCCTGTAGCCCTTTTCATTGACAGCTCTCGATACATTCCAGTTGCTATTTTGATCCGCTAACCAACTCAGCAAACTCTCGGCCCCTAGCTGTTTTTGAACCACCAACAATGCTCGTCCTGATTCACTCAAGCGCCCAAGGTAAGTGGTCAATAACTCGTGTAGGGCTTGCTTGCCAATTCTTATCGGAGGATTTGACCAGATCTCATTGAATTTCAAATCAGAAGGAAGATTCTCCGGGGTGACAGCCGTGAAGTTTTCAACTGCTAGGTCCTTAGAGTTTTGATTGGCTAGTTCAACGCTTCGGGAGTTGATATCAACCGCCCAAACCTCAGCGTTCGGCTGCAGCTTGGCGATACTTATGCCGATTGGACCCCAGCCACAGCCAAGGTCTAACACCCTCCCGCTGGCAGGAAACCGATCTGCCAGTTTCAGCAAAACGGCCGTCCCTTTATCTAGTTTTCCACTACTGAAGGTTCCTGTTGCAGCATTTAGGGTTAGGTCTTGGTCGCCAACTCTAAAGCTGACCGATCGAAGCTTCGCATCCCCACTGGGATTGGAGCTGAAATAGTGATCTTGTGGCACCCACCCAATCTATAAGAGGCATAGTCTTTAGGTAGATGGAAAACGAGACAACTCTTCAGCGAATTCTCCGCCGCGGTGCCAGTGCGCCTAATGACTATGACGGTGACCAGCTTGAATTAGAGGAACGCGAGTCTTTGCGTCGAGTAGCCGGTCTGTCAACAGAACTCGAAGACATCAGCGAAGTTGAGTATCGAAAGCTCAGAATCGAACGTGTCATTCTGATAGGTGTTTGGGGGCAGGGAAGCGTCGAACAGGCAGAAAACTCACTGCGCGAACTCGCTGCCTTGGCCGAGACAGCGGGGGCAGAGGTACTTGCAGGGGTATTGCAACGCAGAGCGATGCCTGACCCAGCGACTTTCTTCGGAAAAGGTAAAGCACAAGAGCTTCGAGAACTTGCCAGAGACCTAAAAGCGGACACTGTAATTGCAAACTCTGAACTTTCCCCTTCGCAACGAAGAGCTCTCGAGGATGTTGTAAAAATCAAAGTTATTGATAGAACTGCAATCATTCTCGACATTTTTGCCCAGCATGCCAAGAGCAAGGAAGGTAAAGCGCAAGTTGAACTTGCCCAACTCGAATACCTCTTGCCAAGACTACGTGGATGGGGTGAATCAATGTCGCGGCAGGCTGGTGGCCAAGCAGCAGGCGGCGTTGGAATCGGTTCTCGTGGTCCCGGTGAAACCAAGATTGAGTTAGATCGTCGACGAATCAATACCCGAATGTCCAAGTTACGTCGCGAAATTTCTACCATGAAGCTGGCGCGTGATACCAAGCGAGCGAAGCGTGAGAAGTCCTCTATTCCGCAAGTTGCTATAGCGGGTTATACGAATGCGGGAAAGTCCTCACTTCTTAACCGACTAACCAAAGCTGGAGTTTTAGTTGAAAATGCCCTCTTTGCGACCTTGGATCCAACCGTGAGGAGACATGAAACCCCTGACGGCCGACAGTACACAATCTCTGACACTGTTGGGTTTGTCCGTAACCTGCCACACCAGTTAGTTGAAGCCTTTCGCTCAACCCTCGAAGAGATTGCAGCAGCTGATCTAATAGTTCACGTAGTTGATGCCACGGACCCTGATCCGCTCGGCCAAATAGCCACGGTTCGTGAAGTGATCGCGGATGCCGGTGCCGGCTCGTTGCCAGAACTGATTGTGTTAAACAAAATTGATCTAGTTGATCAGCAGCGACAAGTCGAACTACGCGGCTTGGTCCCTGGAGCTATGTTGATATCTTCTCGTTCAGGACAGGGCATAGTCGAACTCGAGCAGCAAATTGCAGCTCTTTTGCCTAAACCTGAAATTGAGTTCAGGGGAGTGATTCCATATTCCCGTGGAGATCTTGTCTCCAGGGCACACCTAAGGGGGAAAGTTTTATCTACAGAATATGTCGAAGAGGGAACGGTTTTGCATGCAATGGTGTCAGAAGAACTTGCAGCAGATTTAGAAGCTGCTAAATCCCTCTGAGGACGGCTACGACTTTTCCGAGAATTACAGCGTGATCTCCAAGAATTGGTTCGAATGCACTGTTTCTTGGAAGTAGCCAAGTGTGCCCATCTCGTTGCTTGAAGGTCTTGACTGTCGCTTCCTCTTCAATGAGAGCGGCGACGATATCGCCGTTTTCTGCTGTTTGCTGCTGACGCACAACAACCCAGTCACCATCGCAAATGGCGGCGTCAATCATGGATTCACCAACAACTTTTAGCAGGAAGAGATCCCCCTTGCCGACCAACTGGCGAGGGAGAGTGAAGACATCCTCAACATTTTGCTCCGCGGTGATGGGTATTCCGGCGGCAATCCTTCCGACCAGGGGAACGAAGGCAGTGTCTGCTGAAGTGGAATCAGGCATGCTTTCTTCGCCAAGGAGATCAATCGTCCTGGGTCGGCGTGGGTCCCTAGATAGATACCCCATGAGTTCCAGCTTGTTTAGCTGATGCGACACGCTGGCCGTAGAGGACAGCCCGACTGCTTCACCGATTTCTCGCATGCTAGGGGCGTAGTTGCGCTCCTGCATTGACTCCCGGATAACGTCCAAAATCCGGCTTTGTACCGCCGTTAAGCCTTTTTCCATGGCTTCCTCCGTAAATGTCGGTGGCTAGTGGTTATCTCTAGCTATCGAAACTGTATTCGGATTTGCCTAAAAATCCAAACACATTTTCGAGAAATATCGAAAATAGTGCAGGAAATGCTTGATTTTAGCCTTGCGTTTCCTATACTTAGAACAAATGTTCGAAAGAAAGATTCGAACAGAAGGGATAGGAAAGATGCAGGTTCTAGGTAATTACCGTCTGACGAACCCTCGTCGGCTTATTCGTGCCCTGACTGTGCTGGCTTTGGCCGCTGGGTTGAGCGTGATGGGCATTTCCGGCTCGGTTGCAACCAGTGACGCGCCTCGAGAGTTGGAGTTTCTAACCGTCGGCCAAGGTGACACTTTGTGGTCGCTTGCCATTGATCACGCCAGCGGTGACCCTCGCGATTGGATAGCAGAGGTTGTGCTACTAAACGGCCTGAATTCATCGGAGCTTGTTCCAGGTCAGCAGATAGCCCTACCGTAACAACCTAGCTACCATTTACGAGTGAGCACACTCGACGATTTACCCATTCGGGAAGATTTACGCGGTCAAGTGCCTTACGGTGCTCCACAGTTGGATGTCCCAGTCTCGCTAAATGTAAATGAAAATACCTACGGAATTCCCGAAGCAGTTGCTCTTTCAATAATCGAAAAGCTCGCTAAGGCAACTGTTTCTCTGAATCGGTATCCCGACCGAGAGTTCATTGAATTGAGGACTCAACTAGCAGGCTTTCTGGGGCACGACCTATCCGCGAATCAGGTCTGGGCCGCAAATGGATCTAATGAAATTCTTCAACAGCTGTTTTCTGCTTTTGGAGGCCCTGGTCGCGTGGCATTGAGCTTCAGCCCTACCTATTCGATGTATCCAAACATCGCTCGCATTACATTGACCAAGTATGTGGAAAAACCTCGAAATGCGGATTTCTCTTTGGATTTGAATCAGGTTGTGCGCCAGATTCAGGATGTCGAGCCAGACATTGTGATTTTTTGTGCTCCAAACAACCCAACCGGAACGAGCTTGTCGCTTGAGCTGATTGAGGCTGCGTATTCAGTCAGTAAAGGAATAGTCGTAGTTGACGAGGCTTATTCAGAGTTTTCGAACAACCCATCGGCGCTCGGTCTATTGCCGGGAAGGCCCCGATTAGTTATCTCGAGGACCATGAGCAAGGCATTCGCATTTGCCGGAGCAAGGCTGGGGTATTTAGCAGCTGATCCTGCGGTGGTGGATGCCATGAGGATTGTCCGCTTGCCTTATCACCTCTCGGCGCTCACCCAGGCTGCTGCTTCCGCAGCCTTGGAACACAGCAATCTGTTGCTTGAAAACGTCGAGAGGATTAAGCGACAACGTGATCGAATCATTGCCGCAACATCTTACTGGGGTTTGTCGCCTTATCCATCGGATGCAAACTTTGTGTTGGTAGGGGGATTCTCCGATTCTCAACTTGTTTTTGATCAGCTGCTCCGAGCCGGGGTGCTGGTTAGAAATGTAGGAATCCCCCACACTCTCAGGATCACTGCCGGTACTGAAGCTGAGACCACAAAATTACTTGCTGAGTTAGCGTTACTTCTTGACTAGACTTTTGGAAATCCCCAACGAAGGCTGAGAATGTCCCGCATTGCCAAGCTAAGCAGAAAGACCAGCGAGTCCAGCGTCGACCTGGAGCTGAACTTGGATGGCACCGGAAGCTCTGAGATTGAGACAACGGTTCCCTTCTACAACCACCTGCTGACTGCACTAAGCAAGCATTCGTTGATTGACCTAAAGATTTCTGCCAAGGGCGACACTGACATTGATGTCCACCACACCGTTGAGGATGTGGCGATTGTATTTGGGCAGGCACTAAAGCAGGCTCTGGGCGATAAGTCCGGAATCAACCGCTATGGCGATGCCTTGGTTCCGCTGGATGAAGCCCTGGCAAGGGCTGTTGTCGACATCTCTGGTCGTGGCTATCTTGTCCACACTGGGGAACCAGCTGGCTTTGAGTATCACCTAATCGGAGGCCACTTCCCTGGTTCTCTAGTGAGGCACGTTTTTGAATCAATCGCTCACAACGCTCAACTGACTATGCACGTGAATCTCTTAGCTGGAAGAGACGCTCATCACATAGCTGAGGCTCAGTTCAAAGCTTTTGCTAGGGCACTGCGAAAGGCAGTCGAGAAGGATGTGCGCGTTAGTGGTGTTCCTTCCACAAAAGGAAGCCTGTGACGAAAGTCGCGCTCCTGGATTATGGGAGCGGCAATGTTCACTCTGCCGCCAAGGCTTTAGTTGTAGCAGGTGCAGAGGTTACCCTGACCAGTAATCGAAAAGAATTACTTGACGCAGCGGGGTTAGTAATCCCGGGAGTAGGTGCCTTCGCGGCTGTAATGGAAAAGCTCAAGCAGGTTGAGGTTGAAAGCATCCTTGATCAGCGTCTCACCAGTGGCAAAGCCGTGCTTGGCATTTGTGTTGGTATGCAGGTGCTATTTGAAAGTGGAGTTGAAAACGGTGGAGCCACTGGCTTTGGCCAATGGCCTGGGGTAGTTGAAAAGCTCAGCGCGCCAATTCTCCCTCACATGGGCTGGACAAAGGTGCACAGCGAACCCAATAGCACTTTGTTCAGGGGACTTGCCGACGAGCGTTTTTACTTCGTTCATTCTTATGCGGTGAAAAAATGGGAACTAGATATTCGGCCCCCTTTTCAGCCGGCTAGCGTTGCCTATGCCACTCACGGTGAAAGCTTTCTAGCGGCCGTTGAAAATGGTCCGCTGAGTGCTACGCAATTTCATCCTGAAAAGTCTGGTCAAGCAGGATTGCAACTGTTGCGAAACTGGGTGGGGTCGCTCTAGGAATCTATGAAACTTGAACTTTTACCAGCGGTAGATGTGGCCAATGGACAGGCTGTTCGCTTGACCCAAGGCGAAGCGGGCACAGAAGAGAACTTCGGTCATCCAGTGCAGGCGGCCTTGGATTGGATAGAAGCGGGAGCCGAATGGATACACCTAGTTGATCTGGATGCCGCATTTGGTCGAGGCAGTAATAGAGATGTCATTGCAAGAGTGATTGAGCAAAGCGGTAGCACCAAAATCGAGCTTTCCGGCGGTATTCGAGACGACGCCTCTTTGAGTGCAGCAATCGAGCTTGGTGCTAACAGAGTAAACCTAGGGACAGCTGCCCTTGAAAATCCGGACTGGACAGCGAGAGTTATCCGTGAACACGGCGAAAAGATTGCCGTTGGTTTAGACGTCCGGGGGACTACGTTGGCAGCTCGTGGTTGGACCGAAGAAGGGGGAGACCTCTTCGAAGTTCTGCAACGCCTGGAAGAAGCAGGATGTGCTCGATACGTCGTCACGGACGTAACGAAAGATGGCACTCTTCGGGGGCCCAATCTTGAACTACTGAAAGCTGTTCTTGAGAGGACCGTGAAACCAGTTGTTGCATCTGGCGGTATTGCCAGTCTGGATGACATCCGGAATCTCAAAGCATTAGTACCACTGGGTCTAGAAGGCGCAATTTTAGGAAAATCTCTGTATGCCGGCAGATTCACGTTGCAGCAGGCACTTGAAACAGCCAATGGATAGGTTTCATGATTCAGCTGGCGTGCCATGGGAGGGTCGCGAGTTTTCGGATAACACTTTCGCAAATGACGATGGTTCCACTCCACCGGCGCTCGCCAAAGTGTTAGATCCAGAAGTTATTGACAAAGCAAAACTCTTTGGTGTCCTTGGCGAGATGCGACTTCTAGTTCCTTTGCTCGCAAGTCTTGGGGAATCCGAAGTTGGAGCGTTCGGAAAAAAAATTGACAAGAGTGCTGAGTTGTCAGTTGTTGCAGTTGCAACACCTGATAACCAATCGGCTTTACCAGTCTTTAGCAGCGTCCAACAGATGCAGCTGTGGAATCCACTCGCGAGACCAGTGCCCATAAACGGTCGTCGGATTGCACTTGCTGCAATCGGGGAGGGGCATAATCGCGTTGTATTAGATCCAGCTGGGAGATCAATTGGACTCAGGCGTCCCTTCTTGGCTGCCTTGGCACAAAACCAGAGTTGGATAACCCCACACTTGAATCCAGTGGTGATGGAAGTCGTCAATCAAGCCTGTGCGCAGTCAAGTTTTGTGAAAGAAGCAAAACTCTTTGATGGAGATCCGAATAGTCAGTTGATTAGACCTGAGCTGTTGATTGAGCTCTCGGTTGAGCAAGGATTGTCCCAAGAGAGTTTGGATAAAGTTCTCGCCGGATTTACTTTGAAGATTCAGAACCGGGAGTTTTTGGAAAAGGTGGATTCGATTTCCTACCGGGTAATTAGTGCTTAGCTGACAGGACCTGTGAATTTTTCCCCAGGCCCCTGACCCGGTGGGTCTGGAATTACTGAAGCTTCACGGAATGCCAATTGCAGTGAGCGAAGGCCATCCCTGAGGGGCCTGGCATGATGATCACCGATTTCCGGGGCTGCTGCAGTTACCAGTCCCGCAAGGGCGTGAATAAGTTTTCGGGCCTCATCCAAATCTGCCGGCTGGTCTTCGGCCAGACCGCACTGGACCGCGGCCGCACTCATTAGGTGCACGGCGGCTGTATTGATAATCTCAACGGCTGGTACTTCCGCAATATCTCGGGCTGCGCTATCCAAACTGACTCTTCTTCCCTCGGGCTATCTCTGCTAGAGTAGCCGAGGCTCTGGGCGAAAGCTCAGCTATGAAAGTGGATTGAATTCCCACCAGCCAACCGCTTCTAAAGGTTGTCTTGGTAAGACTTTTGATCTATTTTTGTGCGCCGTCCGGCGAGCTAACACGGTTAAAAGGAGCAAAGTATCAGCGATCCGCGCGTCAATGAGCGTATTCGGGTTTCGCAGGTTCGACTAATTGGACCAACCGGAGAGCAAGTCGGGGTTGTACCCATAGAGCGAGCGTTAAAGCTGGCTCAGGATGCAGATCTAGATTTGGTTGAGGTTGCACCGGACTCAAATCCTCCGGTCTGCAAAATCATGGACTTTGGAAAGTTCAAATACGAAGCAGCTCAAAAAGTGCGGGAAGCGAGAAAGAACCAGGTCAACACTGTTCTGAAGACTGTGCGATTCGGACTAAAAATCGATGACCACGACTATCAGACCAAAGTTGGTCAGGTTCAAAGGTTCCTGAAGGCTGGCGACAAGGTGAAGGTAATGGTCGTCTTCCGCGGCCGCGAGCAGTCCAGACCAGAAATTGGTGTGAAATTACTGCAGCGAGTTAGTGAAGAAGTTGGCGATGCTGGAGTCGTGGAGTCAACCCCATCCATTGACGGAAGAAACATGGTCATGGTGATTGGACCAACCAAAAACAAGGCAGAGGCAAGAGCCGAAGCCAAGCGCTCACAACCAAAAGGTGACGCGCAGGTGACTAAGGAATAAGGAGAGATCATGCCGAAGATGAAGACCCACTCGGGCGCCAAGAAGCGTTTTCGCGTAACTGGCAGCGGCAAGATTATGAAGCAGCAGATCAACATGCGCCACAACCTGGAGCACAAAAGCTCACGCAGGACACGTCGCCTGAATCAAGATCAATTGGTTTCACCGGCAGATTACAAGAAGCTCAAGAAGCAGCTTGGTTTCTAGGTAGAGGAGAGAAAAAATGGCAAGAGTAAAAAACGCTGTCAACGCTCTAAAGAAGCGCCGCGTAGCTCTCGAGCGCGCACACGGATATCGTGGCCAGCGCTCAAGGCTCTACCGCATGGCCAAGCAGCAGATTCTGCACTCGCTGGTTTATGCATACAACGACCGTCGCAAGCGCAAGGGTGACTTCCGCAGACTGTGGATTTCACGTATTAACGCTGCTGCTCGTCTAAATGGAATGACCTACAACCGTTTCATTCAGGGTCTCGCTCTGGCTGGAATTGAGGTCGATCGTCGAATTCTGGCTGACATGGCAGTCCACGACGCAAAGGCTTTCGCAGCACTAGTTGCAAGTGCGAAGGCTGCGCTTCCAAAAGACGTGAACGCCAAAAAGGTTAGCTAGTGATTACTGACCCCGGTTCTTCCAGGGTCAAGGCGGTAGCACGACTTTCGCAAAAAGATGCCCGGCAAGAAACCGGGCTCTTTTTGTTGGAGGGACCGCAAGGACTCAAGGAACTAGTTCGCTATCCAGAGATAGTTCATGAGGTTTTTGTTACTGAGGCCGCTAACGAACGGTACGCCAGTGAACTGAATCAACTTCGAGATGCGAAATGCAACATCGAGTCGGTCTCTGATCGCGTAATGGAAAAACTGGCAGAAACCCAAACTCCGCAAGGGGTAGTCGCTGTGGTGCACCAACTCCACGTTAACTTGGATGAGCTGCTGGGAGCTCATCCCCAACTGATTGCAGTGCTGGATCGAGTTCAAGATCCCGGCAATGCTGGCACCATCCTTCGAGCTAGTGATGCCGCAGGTGCTGACGGAGTTCTCTTTTCGGCTGAGTCTGTCGACGTCTACAACGGCAAGGTCGTTAGATCGACGGCAGGTAGCTTGCTTCATGTGCCGGTGACAGTGGGCTTGGATCTGGCATCTGCTATACCCATCATGCGCGAATCCGGCATTCAAGTTTTCGTAGCTGACGCTGGAGGCACGCCGATTACCCAGCTTTCGCCTGAATTGCTTGCACGCCCAACCGCATGGGTGTTTGGTAACGAAGCCGGTGGGATCAGTCACGAACTAAGTGCCTTGGCAGACCAGGTTGTTTCTATTCCTATCTATGGGTCGGCCGAATCCTTAAACCTGGCTACCGCCGCCTCGATTTGCCTATACACCAGCGCCTTTGCTCAGCAGGCTTCTCGCTAAACTTGTGCAGATGGCTGTCACCAATAAAGAGGTAACCGAGGCCCTATCGGCTTCGAGAGAATCCCTTGCCTCAATCAGCTCAGCTCAACAGCTAAGGGCTGCAAAAAACTCATTGGTCGGAGAAAACTCTCCACTAAGCCAGCTTTACTCTCAAATTAAATCTCTGCCAGCAGACCAGCGCGCTGAGGCTGGCAAATTAGTTGGCGGTGCGAGAGCAGAATTCCAAGCAGAATTTGA
>WLDG01000012.1 GCA_009704945.1 Actinomycetota bacterium
CCGACGATGGTTTGCCCAGACCGTGTGAACCAGCCATTGGCAGTAGCGCTATTTGGCAATGTGAGATCAACGGCATGCGTTTTGGTTTGAGTTTGGTTGGAACCACTCGCTCCAGTGCCGGCAGCAAATGTGATGGTGTAGGTATTCGCGGTCCAAACCGCATAGAGCGTTATGTTGGTTGTAACCCCTGGTGAGTAGGGAATGGAAACAATTGTTCCGCCATCGGTGGCTGACCAGCCAGCAAAGGTATAACCAGTTCTAGTTGGGCTGGTTGGGAGGCTGACAGCACCGCCGGTTATGAATGTTCCATCATTAACGGTTGATCCGCCCTTTTCGTCATAACTCACGGTGTAAACAGCCTCTGGATTGGTCACAGATTGGTACGTGTATCCGACCCTGTATTCATCGATAGTTCCGTGGTATTCCGTCTCAACTACTATGTGGGTTCCGTTACCACCAATCGCCGCGGAATAAGCCACATCCCAGGTGATCGATGAATCATTAAGGGGCAAGGTTTCACTTGGCGAATATGCCCGAAGATACAGCTCGTCATTTCCATTAGCCTTGGCAACAATCTTGACAACAACAAAAAAGGCTGTCTGTTCTGTTGTTCCGTGAGAAGTCTTTGTTCCTGAGGCAGAATGAGCAGAACTTACCAGACGGGTTTGACCACTGACCCAGGTAGCCCTATTGGCATTTCCATAGTCAATTCCGAATTTGCCAGGGTAAGTTGATCCGAACATTAACGACCAGGGGGCAGTGTCGTTAGACGACGAAGGCAAGCCACTGAGAAGGCCAGCCATAGCGCTGCCCATCCAGGTGACGGTTGGAACATGGCTGATGAAGCTTAGATAGTAGGTCCCATCACTATCGAATGAGATGGGGGTTGATAGTTGACGTGCCGAGTAATACATGTTCCAGTTGGGACCGCTAGCCGCAGTATTACTAGACGGTCGAGTAAACTTAGTATTTGAAGGAAGCGCAAGATTTGGTCTGGAAGTGTAAACACCGGAAATAGCGGTCGAGTCGCTTTTTGTTGCTGCAGGCAAGACCCAGTTTCCCGTAAAGCCAGAGCTGCCTGTCCCAGAAGTTCCTACAATATTGCCACTTCCAGTGAATGGTTCATAGGCCATTAGCTCGTCAACCCAAATTGCATAAAGAGTAATTGCCGACGTAGCTGTTGGTGAATATGGCCAGCTTGTAATTCGATTATTCAAATCACCTTGATTAGAGGTTTCGGAGGTCGACCAACCCAGAAAAACTTTCCCAGTTCTTGACGGATTGGCAGGCTGGGAAACTGTTCCACTGGTAGTGAAGGAACTAGGGGAGCTGACGCTTGAGCCTCCATTGCTATCCCAGGTAATTGAGTAGGAATTTGCAGTCCAAACCGCATATAGCGTTATGTTGGTTGTAACCCCTGGTGAGTAGGGAATGGACACAACGGTTCCACCATCGGTGGCTGACCAGCCAGCAAAGGCGTAACCAGATCTGGTTGGGCTGGTTGGGAAACTTACAGCTCCACCGGTTATGAAAGTTCCATCATTAACTGAAGATCCGCCCTTTTCGTCATAGGTGACGTTGTAGGTGTTTGCTTTCCAATTTGCGAAAAGCTCGTCAGCAGCGTCAACCGAATAGGTGGCGCCTGCGGCATACGAGGTACCCGAACCGTTTGCCTCTGTATTCCAACCATCAAAGGTGTACCCAGTCCGGGCTAAATTTCCAGAATTAGAAGCAAGAGTTAGGTTTACCCCCTGCGTCTTTGTCTGAGCTGTGGGTGATGTTCCAGTGGTTGCACCATTGGCATTATAAGAAACGGTGTAATTCTGCAGGGTGCTAGCCGTCGTGGTGGACGACGCTAAACCGGCAACCAAATTGACGGCCCTAATTTGGATGTTGTACGAAGTGCCAACCGAAAGGCTGGAATTATCACTGCTTTGGGTTGTTATGACTAATGGTGATGCCGTGGTTCCCGACGCCCGGTCGCGCCACGTGGCCCCGCCATCAGTTGAATACTGATATTTAGTTACTTCTGTTCCTGAATTTGCACCGGCAGTAAATGCAACTGAAAGCTGCTGACTGGAAGACGTGATTGAATTTATCGTGGGAGCAGAAGGAGCAGAATCAAGCGCTTGAGCAAAAGCCAACACCTGAGTTGATGTGAGCGCAGTGTCAAATACAGAGGCAGAGTAAATTTTCCCGTCAAAATGATTTACAGGAGACCCCTGATAATGCTTTGCTCCAAGAAGTGGGACTATGTCTTGGTTGGATATGGAACCAAAATTGAGTGAGCCTTGGCTTTGTCCATTTAAGTAAAGGTCAACCTTCGTGCCGTTGTAGACGTAAGTTGCCAGATATTTCTTGTTGGCGTCTAGAACGGTACTGCCCTCAAATGCCCAAGGTGGGATTTCTCTCTCCGCAACTAGAACACCACCTGAGTTTGTGTTTAGTATCCCCAAGTAATAACTACCCTTGACACCTCCGTCATGTCGACCAAAAAGTGATTCAAAATTGTCACCTGGAGTATCAGGTGAGAACAAAACATTTATTGTGTGATTCTGAGTTCCAGAAAAAGAAAACTTGTTAGAGCCAAAAGTGAAATATTGCGAAGTGCCGTTTAGGTCGAAGCTCTTGCTTGTTCCATCAAAGGTGGGTGACCCAACTGCCGTGACACCATTAGATCTTCCAGTTAGGTCGGTCCAGGCAGTGCCGGAGCCGGAATAGGAGTTTTCGTCAGACGCATCCAAAAAGGAGAGCATCCCCGCAGCTGTGAATACAGATCTAATCTCTGACCAACTGCCTAAGCCCAAAGAGTTTTCAGCTCTAACTCTGAAGCTATAAATCGAATTCGCTGTCAGTCCAGAGATTGTGGCGGATGTTGAGGTCGAGGCCCCCCTGACCACACCTGTCCAAGCTCCTCCTCTGATCCTGTACTCGAGCCAGTAATTGGTTACGGCTGCACCGTTCGCATTTGCTGCAGTCCAAGACAGATCTACGGAAGTCGCACCACTTGTCAAAACCAGGCCGGAAGGTGAAGAAGGCGCTGTGGCTAATGCGTAACTGAATATGGCTACACCATTGCCACCTCGCCCACCGTCAGTTCTTTCGCCATCATCATTGGAAGGACTGCCAGCACAGCCATCACCATATGCAACACCACCACCGCCGCCGCCACCGTAGCCATTAAGTCCAGGGAATCCCATGGTCGCACCCGGGAAAGAAGCGTTGGCTGCACATTTGGCTTGAAGAGTTGCAGTCGAGGAAGAAGTCGTACCGTTCAGAGGATAAGTCCAAGTGACGTTGGTGCCTCGCGCTCGTTGGGCTGCTCCTCGACCTCCACCACCTAAACCTCCGACACCACCGTTTAACTCCGAAGTTAGCGAGCCATTTGCTTGGGCTCCCATACCACCGCCACCGCCACCGCCATACCACAACATCACGCCGGTTATATTGCTTTCAAAACCATTGCCTAGACCGTTGTTAGTAGCGTTGGTCCCTGCAGAAGTCGAATTCGGTCCATCTCCACCTCGACCGCCCGAGAAAACAGTCGCGGAATTTTGTGCATTCGGAGTTCCACCAGCGCCACCTTCGCGAGTACTCCACCCAGTGCCAGCAGTTCCCCCTGGGGCGATCCACTCCGCTGAATTGTTTCCATCCAAATCCAAAGTAGTTTGACCACCGGAATTCCCCGAGGTTCCACCAGTCCCAATGGCAATGTTGACAACCGTTCCTTGAGTTACGTTGACGTTGTTGCGAGTTACACCGCCGCCGCCGCCGCCGCCACCACCGCCATCAACCTGACCACCTGCACCACCACCAACAATTAGCAAACGTAGTGAGGTCAACCCAGCTGGAACAGTCCAGGTTGTATTTGCGGTGAATGTAACGACGCATTGTGAGCCAACTTTTGTGACTGTTGCAGCTGATGGAGTGCCTAGAGTCTGAGGACACTCAAGAATGCTGGCTTTAGATGGGGTCGGCTCAACAAAAACAAGCCCAGTTACTGCTAGTCCAGTTGCAACGAAACCAGCGAGGGCTGTGGAAAAGCCCCGAGATTTGGCTCGTCTGGTTTTCAATGGACACCTAAGGCTGGTTGCAACAAGCCTAAAAAGTGCAAATGTGTTGAGTACGAGGATGTACGGCTACCCGTACAAAACAAAACCCCCGAGATTGCTCTCGGGGGTTTATTTGTTGAAGTTTGTTACTTCAGGGTCACCTTGCCACCAGCGGCCTCAATCTTGGCCTTGGCGTCATTAGCAACGTCCTTCTTTGCACCCTCTAGCAGGGTTGAAGGAGCACCATCAACGAGAGCCTTTGCCTCACCTAGTCCTAGACCGGTTACAGCGCGAACCTCCTTGATGACCTGGATCTTCTGGTCACCAGCTGAGTCAAGAACTACATCGAATGAGTCCTTCTCTTCAGCTGCTTCTGCACCGGCTCCGCCGCCTGCAGCAACTGCAACGGCAGCAACTGGTGCTGCTGCTGTTACATCAAACTCTTCCTCGAACTTCTTTACGAAGTCAGAAAGCTCAATCAGGGTCAGCTCCTTGAATGCATCAATTAGCTGGTCGGCAGTCATCTTTGCCATTTTGTTCTCCTAGTTGTTATTACGTCTTTATTAATTGGACTCTTGCTTTTGACGCAGCGCGTCGACAACGCGAACTGCCTTGGAAGGTAGTGCGTTGAAGGTGTAGGCAGCCTTGAATAGCGAAGCCTTGAGGACGCCGGCGGTCTTCGCCAGTAGCACCTCACGGGTTTCGAGATCTGCGAGCTTCTTTACATCCGAATCGGTAATGGTGTTGCCGTCCATGTAACCGGACTTCATTACTAGTAGCGGTTGTGCCTTTGCGAAATCCTTAAGAGCCTTAGCCGCGTTCACTACGTCTCCGTGCACGAATGTCACAGCGGTTGGTCCAACCAATGAGTCATCCAGCCCGTTTACGCCAGCTTCTTTAGCGGCAATTTTCAAAAGGGTGTTTTTTGCAACGACATAAGTTGCGTCATTAGCCATTGAGCGACGGAGGCTTTTCAGCTCCGTCACGGTGAGTCCGCGGTATTCAGTCAGATAGATTGCGTTTGAGCCAGCAAATAGCTGCTTAAGTTCGGCAACCGTCTCTTTCTTCTCTGCCATGGCACTCCTTTTATTGGTGCCGGCTAGGAAAAACAAAAATGCCCCAGCGCAGATAGGCACTGGAGCAAAAGGCTCTAATACTCACCTGCGCGGGCCATCACTTGCGTGATCCTTAGTAGTTCGCAGCAAACCTAAGAGATTTCTAGGGTTTACCTTGACCTAAACCGGCGGTCTTTGGCTCCCTGTAGCTTATTTGGTCGACCCTTGCCGCGCAACTCCGGTTTTCCCTTGCTCGCTCTCTTGGCTGGGCCATCAAAGCGGCTGTCGCCAAAGTCCAGTTGGTCAAGTACCGGTGGTGGAGCGATTGGTCCAGCTAGCTCGGTTAGTAGTGGGTCTTCCCCAACCACCTCTGAGTAGATAGCTTTTCTTTCGCTGCGCTCCAGAATGCCTTCGATTTTTCTGGTCTTGCCAGAGGGAACAATTGAAACAACTATTCCCTTGCGGCCGGCTCTTCCGGTGCGGCCAGCGCGGTGAAGGTAGGTCTTGTAGTCCTCTGGCAGATCAACCTGGATCACCAGCTTCACATCATCAACGTGAATACCGCGAGCGGCGACATCGGTTGCGATAAGGACTCTGGTGAAGCCCTCGCTGAAACGGGCTAGGTTCTTGGTTCTTTGCGACTGGTTTAGGTCTCCGTGCAATCTGGCAGTTGGAATACCTGCGTCATTCAAACTCTGAGCAAGCGCTTCTGCGGTCTGCTTGGTTCGAACGAAAACAATTGATTTTCCGGAGCCCTGAACGAGACGGTGGAAAACACGTGAGCGGTACTTAGGTTCTGTGATTAGAACGCGGTGTTCGATATCTAGGTTCTGCTCGGTCTCCCCTGGCACCTCATAAACAAACGGATCTGTTAGGAACTTCTTAACAAGCGATGCAACCTGTTTGTCTAGGGTTGCTGAGAAGAGTAGTTTCTGTGATTCACCGGTGGCGGTGAGGATTCTGGTTACCGGCTCGATAAAGCCAAGCTCTGCCATGTGGTCGGCTTCATCAATCACGACTCTTTCAACTTCAGAGAGATCAACTACGCCCTGCTCCATCAGATCTTCTAGACGGCCTGGGGTTGCAATTGCAATGTCAACTCCGCGGTTAAGAATGCGCTCCTGCTTGGATTGCGGAACACCGCCATAGATGGTGGTGGTGAAAAAGCCCACGCTCTTGGCAATTGGGGCAAGTGCCTTGTCGATCTGCTCTGCCAGTTCTCTGGTTGGCGCTAGAACAAGTGCTCTTGGCTTGTTTGGAATTCTTGGTTGGTTGCCGGCTCTTGCCAGGAAGGTGATAAGTGGAACACCGAAGGCAACAGTTTTACCTGAACCAGTCTTTCCTCTTCCCAGCACATCTCTGCCGGATAGTGCTGCGGGAATGGTGGCTGCCTGGATTGGGAAAGGTGTTGCAATTCCACCCTTGGCTAGTTCCATTACTAGTCGCTCGGGTAGGTCCATTTCCTGGAAGGTTTGAATTCCTTGAGCTGCTTCAGAAACAAACTTTTCTAGCTTGCGATCTGGCTCGCGTCTTTTAGTGGCAGGGACGGCGCTTTCATAACGCTTAGCTGGCTTTTCTGATTCATAGCGTCGAGCTGGCTTCTCGGTTGAGTAGCGCTTGGCAGGTCTCTCCGAGTCATACTTTCTAGCTGGTTTCTCGCTGTCGTATTTGCGAGCAGGCTTCTCTGAATCGTATTTTCTGGCTGGCTTCTCATCGCCATACTTGCGGGCAGGACGCTCGCTGGCGAAGCGCTCGCTGCGCTTGGCTGAGCGTTCGCTTCTTTTGGCGGAGGGGTTCTTGTTCTTAGAGGTTGAGTAGCTTTCGAAGCCGCGCTTTTCGCGCTTGCCCTCATCGTCCTTGCGGGTTGAGGTAGTTTTCTTGGCACTGTGACGAGGCTTTCGCTTTGGATCAAAGTCTTTGGAGCGCGATGAGCGCGGTTTTACTGGCATTATTTCGGGATTCCTTTTGGTGATTCGGCTTGCCCGACTTCACAGAAATACCAGCCTAGGGCGGATAGCCCTAAAAAGATAGGGTGCTAGTCGACCAGCCCGCGCAGCTTCAGCTCAGCATGCAAAACCGCATCAGATGGCTCAACCAGGTGTTGGCCGTCCTTGAAGCGAATAACTGGGATGTTGGTCCTGCCGGAGATGGCCTGCGCCTGGTCGGCATATTCCTTGCTCTGCTCGACATCGAACATCTCGTATTCAACGCCCAGGGTGTTTAGCAGTGACTTGGATCTGCGGCAATCTCCGCACCAGTCGGCCCCATAGAACTCAATTTCAGCCATTTTCTACCTCAATCTGCTTTCGCTATCTATTGTCAATTCAGTTCCATCGAAGCTAATTCCCTTGAGGTCCCTAACAACCAGGTCGGCATCGGTTTCAATTGCCGCAGGGCCAACACCGACCACCAACCCAGCACCAGCCCGAGTGGCCGACAAAATGCCGATTGGGGCATCTTCAAAAACTGCACACTCTTTTATATGTAGTCCTAGCTTCTGAGCTCCCACTAAATAAGGCTGCGGATCCGGCTTGCCCTGGGTGACATCGCTGCTGGTGACAAGCTCATCTGGAATTGGAATGCCGGCCTGCTTGAGCCTTGCTCTCGCCAACTCTGGTTGAGCCGAGGTGACAACCGTCCATGCTCCAGCTGGGAGAGTGTTGATCAGCTCAGCCGCCCCAGGCATTGGTCTGGTTAGGTGAGTCATTGCTATTTCAAACTCAATGATTTTCCGCAGTGCCTCGTCATAGAGATCAGCTGAGACATATTTCGCAACTAACTCTTCTGCCCTAATTCCATGGTGCTTGTAAGAGATTTCAAAATCTGGAGCATAGAGGCTTGCCCACTTTCCCCAAGAAGCATCGACGCTGTCAATGGAATCTGAGAGGACTCCATCGTTATCAAACAAAAGCCCTTTGGCTGGATAGCGCATCAATCTTTAGTTTTTTCTAGATTTCTAATTAGCAGGGTTCTATAAATTCCAAACTCGGCGAGTAAGAGTAAGAAGAGTGCTGGCAAGAAGTCCGAAACAAACCAACCAAAGGTTAGATCGGAAAGTTTTGCAACATATTCGGACTGCGGCATTCCCTCGCGCCATTCCGGCCAGTAAAGCAGTGAATCCACCGCTTGGGCACCCAAGCTAAATGACATAAACAAAACGGCTACCCCGAAGACAATGGACAGAACAAAGTTCAAGCTAACCGCTGCAACTCCGCTTCTTCGCTCCCGAGGTGGCAGTGGTCTCGCCTGCTTAGCACTTGCAGCAAAGCGTGTGCCAAGAATAATTGAGGTTGCGATTATTACTTGAATCACCACCCAGATCCAGGTGTCTAGATCGGTCTTGGTGATGTCATAAACAATTAGACCAAAAATGATTGCAATCGCAGTTCCAATGATTGGAGATGCATAGGCCAGGCCAACGGCTCGTTGGAGCTTGGCCAGGCTTTCATCTTTTTCAACATTCGGAATGTCTGGCGCATCCTTACGGAAAACAAATGCCCGCAGGATTACGAACACCACCAGGGCGGTGGCAAGAATGATTGGCAGATAAACGTTTAGAAAACGAATTAGTACTGGATCGTTGTTGGGGTCGTAGCTGTTCCAGGCACCCAGGAAGTTTCCAATCGCAAAAATAGATCCGGCTAACAGGCTGAGGATTACCCCAAGGTTATTGAAGCGGTGGCTGGCCCTGGCGAGTGAGGATTCATTTTTGCTTCTGATGGCAAGGGCCTTGAGAAGGGACTGGAGTGCGACCAGAGCAAATACCGTTATCCCCAGCAAGATGACATAGGTCTGCATTGCCACGTAGGGCTCTGGATAAATTGGCTGACCGTTGTTGTCGTAGGTGACTTGGGGATTTCTTATACCTATATAAATGGCTGCCATGAACGAGAACCAGGTGAAGATCAGGGCAATCAGCGGAAATCTAATGGTGTTCTTTAGCTGAGTTAGTTCCATATTTATAAGCCTAGACTTACCCCATGATTGTGGTGATTGGTGAGGCCCTGATCGACCTGATTAGCAAGGGCAACACAGGCAGCTATCAGGCTGTGGTGGGTGGTGCTAACGCCAATGTCGCCCTAGCCCTAGCCGTGAGGGGCGAAAAACAAGCTTTTTTAGGAAGAATCTCTTCCGATGGCTTTGGTAATCAAATTCGCAATCACCTTTCCTCTCATGGCGTAAATCTGGATTACTCAATTGCTGCCAAGGAACAAACCACCCTGGCCGTTGCAACTATCGACGAAGCAGGCGGTGCTTCATACAGCTTCTACACCAAGGACACAGCTGACTGGGGTTGGACCAAAGACGAGCTCCCTAGCTTGCAAAAACTAAAGGAACTCAGCGTCAGCGCAATCCAATACGGCTGCCTGGGAATGGCAATTAGTCCTGGCAACAAAGTTATTGAAGCTTGGCTAGAAGAAATCAATAAAGCAAGTTCAATCACGCTCTCGCATGATCTAAACATTCGACCAGCGCTTGGCTTTGAAAGAGAGACTGAGCGACGACGAGTAGAAAAACTGAATCAGATTAGCCACATCATCAAGGCCTCGGATGCAGATATCGAGTGGCTTTACAACCTGCCGGCCGGTGCTGACCTAGATGGAATTGTAAGTGGCTGGTCAAAGGGCAAGTTGGTCATCATTACGCGCGGTGGTGACGGAGTCAGTCTCTATCGCAATCAGCAAAGAATTGATGTTAAAGGATTTTCTGTTCAACTGATTGACACAGTTGGAGCAGGTGACACCTTTGTTTCAACTTTCTTGGCTGAGCTGAGCCAAGCCGGCGCGCTTGGAGAAAACCCACTAGAAAAACTCTTGGCCATTTCAGAAGATGACCTGATTGGATTTGCAACGGTTGCCAATGCTGCTGCTGCGCTAGTTTGCGAAAGAACTGGCTGCCAGCCACCAACTAGACAAGAGATTCTTGAAAAGCTTCGGGGCTAAGCGCTAGTTCTGCTTGCAACACAACCAGCTTCCCCTGCTGTTGAAGCTCTCTGGTCAAGCAAAGCTGATCCATCAGCTCAGATCCCAGAGCACGCTGTTGCGGGTCAAAAATAGATCCATTGTTTGAAATTGATAACGAAAGAGAAGATTTACCTAGTTGAATGTCAATAGTGATCTGACTTGCTGCTCCGTGTTTGACCGCATTAGTGACCGACTCGCGAATGACTTCAAACACACACCTCGCTAGACCTAAATCATTTTCCAGTGTTGTGCTGGCTGAATCGAAAATGTTCCAGCTAATTTCGGCAGTTCCCTCCCAAAGATCTTGCAGTTCGGCGAGCAGAGACTTGAACTCTTGACCGGCTAAGTACTCCTGATTTTCAATTCGACTTAGAGCTTTTCGCACTTGGGCCAGCACTTGACTGATCTCGGCGAGGTTCACATCCTGCATTCGAGCAAGCTTCATTGCTAATGCTTGCAGAGTGGCCTGCACGGAACCATGCAATTCCATGGCGAGAGCCTTTTGACCGAGCCAAAGTTGCTGGCGCAATCTTGAGTTCACAATTTTTTGCTGAGCGGTTACATCTACTAACTCATCCAGGCTCTGCTGCCAACCCGCCATGAAGATTCCGTAAACCAAATTGGCAGACTTAACTACCAACACCAAGGAGATGGTTTGAAAGGCGAATAGATCTGTTCTAGCTAAACCAGCAGTTATTACAAGGTTGCTGCCAATCATGCTGCCTGCAAGTCCGAAAACCGTTGAGATGATTAATGCCCTCACCACCGGCAGGGATTGCTTGCGATAGATTTTCTTCTCTAACCAGAACATTGCAATCACCGGCACTGCGCCAAGGGAAACAATCTGCATACCAATGGTCAACGAAGAAATGGCGATCTGAGAGTTGAACCCGAGCACCAAAAGAATTCCTAGATAAAGCCATCCTGGTTGAACTTCCGACAAGTTCACTCGGCTGGGCCACTTGATTTGCTTGCCCAAACCATTGCTTGGAAGTCCAACCCCCTGACGTGTTTCTGAAACGGTTGCCGAGAGTTCATGTGAAAGAGGCCTAACCACGTCGTTGTTAATCGACTGCATTGTGAGCAAGGCGTCTTGCAGCTTGCCGGGTTCATCCGCTGTTTCGAGCTTTTTCTGAAGCTCCCACATCGGAGCAGACAACAGGTCTTTTACTCGGTTTCTCTGCTGCTGATTAACCAGTTGCAGGTCTGATTCGTAGGACGCTCTCGACTGGCTCAGCTTTGCAAGCTCCGCTGCCAATCTGCGAGCTTCTGCTCTGAAGCTAAGAAACGAAGTCACGAGCGCATTCCCAAGCAAATATGCAGTCACCACAAACAGTGGAGCGCTAATCAAACGATAAGCCAGCTCACCCTCAGGAATGAGCCCTGTTATGAATCCGACTTCAAATACAGCAAGGCCTCTCATGACTCCCGCGGCTAACAAAACTAGTACTAACGCAACAGACCGCTGGTTCGTTGATTCGATGCTTTTCGTAAAGTTTTTGCCTAGCTCAATAACGCCAACTGTCACCGCGTAGCCAACTAGAAACACCACGAACCAGGAGGCAAAGTTACCGCCCAGCCGATCAATGTCAAAAAACCCTAGAGCCAAAATTGCTAGAGCAAAAAAGACAACATGGTTTTGCCAACTAAGTCCGTAGGGACTCGCTAGAAGGTTGAATGGATTGAGTCGCCTAATTTGCAAATTAGTTGGCTCTCAAATTGTGATACATAGCAACTGCTTCAACTCTGGGGTTGCTACTAGAAGGATCCAGTCCGAGCGCCTGGAATATTCTTGTAAGCATCGCCTCCACTGCACGAACACTGGTTCCGCGAAGCGTTGCAATTTGTTGGTTAGTTTTACCCTCTGCTACCAGTTTCAATGTTGAGAGTTGTCGCTGGGACAGCTGAGCGAGTGGTCTGTTGGAAGCAAGGTCATGGCGATAATCTTTGGTGACTTTGTCTTTCAAAACTGCTTCGATTGCTTCAATCAATTCCGATCCAGAATTGATTGCAGACTTTCTTATGTAAGCCTGGTTCTTTAGAACAGCCTTGGAATCTTTTCCGGTGAATCTCGGGTCTGGCAGGTTAGTTAGAAAAACCACTCCGATGTCTGGTCGCTGTCTCGCGATGACTTCTGCTAGATCGAGTCCAGTTGGGCCAGGACCAAGTTCGATATCTACCAACATGGCGTCCGGATCCGCGGTTTTCACTGCACGCTTGGCATCAGCCGCATTGGCGGCAGTAGTTACCTGAAAACCAAGGGATTCGATGGTTCGCGCTAACAGATCTCTGAGCAGGTGCTCATCTTCCACCACCAGAATGTGGCGGGCGTATTTGGTAGCGGTCTTGCTCATGGGTACAGCTTTGTCCTGTCTATTCGAAGGATTATTCAATTCTACGGTTAACCGTATGTCCAGTTTTCCACAGTCCTAGCGGCTTAAAGTCGGCCCAGCGTGGCAAGGTTTAGGTGTGAAACGCAAAGGTCCTTCATTTAGCTTCGATTCCCGCGACCTTATGCGCTCTAAATGCGAACACTGCACTCGGCTGGCCGTTGCTCGAGAGCTGCCCGTCCCATCACTGGCTGAACTCCTAGCCCAGTTCTATGAAAAACCTGAAAACATCGCAATTCGCTATGGAATGAGGTTCGAGGAAAAGCTTGAGCAGGAGCTGCTTCAGTCGCTTGGGGATCAGGTTGCTCAACCGGTTGAAAGAACTATGGAAGCAACCATCGAGCTCATGAACGCTGGCATGCCTGTTATTTATCAGGGTGTTCTTAGAGGTGGTTCTGGAGCATTGGAGTTTTCCGGAAGACCCGACTTTCTTTTGAGGAGCGATTGGCGATTTGAATTTACCGACCGAGGATTCACCGCCAAACAAATTGATGGTTGGTCAGGTGGCTACACAGCCTGGGATGCCAAGCTCTCCTCAACTGCCAAACCCGAATATCAAATGCAGGTTGGTCTCTATGTGGATGTTCTAAAGCAACTCGAATTAGCAGCTGATCACAATCATGGTTTGATTCTTGGTTCAAGTGAGCTGGCGACTTTTGATGCTGATGTGTTGATTGCTCAGATGATTGAAGTGAGAAACCCATTTATCAAATCCGTTCTGCAACTTGCAGATGAAGCTCCCCAGCGCATTGAAGATATTGGCTCGCTGGTTTGCGATGCATCAAGCTACTGCGAGATTTGCGAGTATCCAAAGCTCTGCCAGCACATGCGAAACGAAACCAATCATTTACAACTAGTAGCAGGCATAACAAGAGCAAACATAGAGTCTCTAAGCAGATCAGGCATTAAAACAGTTAAGCAACTATCAGAGTTTGACTCAGCCACCGACAAGCTATCTAAAGCACAGGTCGAAAAACTTGCTCTGCAAGCCAGGCTGCAACAGAGCATGTATGAAACTGGTAAAAGCACATTTGTAATAGTCAATCCTGAAGAACTTGCGAAACTGCCGCCCGAAAGTCCTGGCGACATCTTTTTCGACTTGGAGGGCTTTACCTTTTATAAAGAGCCTGGTGGTTTGGAATATCTGTTTGGTTTCACAACCATCGATTCAGCTGAAGAGTTTCACTTCTCCTGGGCAGACAACAGAATCGAAGAGAGACAGTCTTTCGATAAGTTCATGCATGATCTGCTCAACAGGGTCCAACGCTTTCCAGAGATGAAGATTTACCACTACGCCGCCTATGAGCAAGTAGCTCTCAAGCGCCTCGCTGAGCGCTACCAGATCTACCAAACAGCAGTAGAAGAACTAATTGCGGGCGAGTACTTTGTCGACCTATATAAAGTGGTCAAAAACTCACTGATGATTTCTCAAGAGAGCTACTCCATCAAGAGCCTGGAAAACTACTACAGCTTTAAGCGGGCGTCCGATGTGAAAGAGGCTAAGGGCTCCATGGATTACTACGACCACTACCTGAGTGCTTTAGCTGAAGATCCGGCGAGCGCCGAAAAGCTAAAGCGCCAGGTGATTGCTTACAACCAAGATGATTGCGCAAGCACACTGGCGCTTAGCCGTTGGCTTAGGTCTTTAGTAGATAGAAACGTCTAGTGGAATACCAGGACCGAAAGTTGTAGAAACTGCACCCTTCTGGATGTACTTTCCCTTTGCGGTTGATGGCTTCAGACGAACTACTTCTTCCATTGCAGTGGTTAGGTTCTCGGTCAGCTTGTCAGCTGAGAAGTGAGCCTTACCAATGATGAAGTGGAGGTTTGACTGCTTATCAATGCGGAACTCAATACGTCCACCCTTGATGTCAGTCACTGCCTTAGCGGTGTCCATGGTGACGGTTCCGGTCTTTGGGTTTGGCATTAGGTTGCGAGGACCTAGCACCTTTCCAAGCTTTCCGACTTTACCCATCAGATCAGGAGTTGCCACCGCTGCATCGAAGTCGGTCCAACCGGCTTCAACCTTGGCGATTAGTTCGTCGCTGCCAACCTCATCGGCACCAGCTGCTCGAGCTGCGTCTGCTGCGGCACCATTTGCAAACACAATAACGCGAGCGGTTTTTCCGGTTCCGTGTGGCAGAGATACTGTGCCACGGATCATTTGGTCGGCTTTCTTAGGGTCGACACCAAGCTTTAGAGCAACCTCAATAGTTGAGTTGGTCTTCTTGCCGGCTGTCTCAATTGCCAGGGCTGCTGCTTCGGCTACTGAGTAGAAGCGACCCGCTTCTAGTTTGTTGACGGCCTCTTGATAGGCCTTTGAGCGCTTTGACATCGCTGCTTTTCCTTTCGGTCACAGTCCGTGGTTGCTGGGGAAGCGACCCCACCCACGAGCTATTTAGTTGTTAGTTCTTTTCTACGGTGATGCCCATTGAGCGAGCGGTGCCCGCGATGATGTGGGCGGCTGCTTGTAGGTCATTTGCATTTAGGTCAGACATCTTCGCTTCTGCAATTGACTCAACTTGCTGCCAGGACAGCTTTGCCACCTTGTCGGTGTGAGGAGTTGCGCTCCCCTTCTTAACTCCCGCTGCCTTCTTGATTAGCTCAGATGCAGGTGGGGTCTTTAGAACAAAGGTGAATGATCTGTCTTCATAAACGGTGATCTCCACTGGTACAACGTTGCCTCGCTGGTCGGCGGTGGCGTTGTTGTAGGCGGTGCAGAACTCCATGATGTTTACACCATGCTGACCTAGTGCAGGACCAATAGGAGGTGCTGGGTTAGCAGCGCCTGCCTGGATCTGCAATTTGATCAGACCGGTGACTTTCTTCTTGGGTGCCATTTCCTTTTCTTTCCTTAGTTCAGTGGTCCGACTTGGTCAAAAGACAGTTCCACTGGTGTTTCTCGCTCGAAGAGCGAAACCAATACGGTGACCTTGCCAGACTCTGGCTTGATCTCCGAGATAGTGCCGGGCAGTCCTGCGAAGGAGCCATCCTTGATCAGGATGCTCTCGCCAACTGCGAAGTCGATCTTGACTGGAATCGACTTGGCTTTTGCTCCGCCACTGGACTTTGCACCAGCTTTAACCTGGGCAACCTCTTCGCTCTCTTGCGGAGTGAATAGCGGCTTGAGCATTTCAAAAGCTTCGTTTGGTCTAAGCGGAGTTGGGTTCTGGGAGTTTCCAACGAAACCGGTAACTGCTGGGGTGTGACGGACAAGTGCCCAGCTGTCTTCGGTTAGATCCATGCGAACTAGCACGTAACCAGGAATACGAACCTTGGTCACTAGCTTGCGCTGACCGTTCTTGATCTCAATGCTTTCTTCCATCGGCACTTCGATCTGGTAAACCTCGTCGCCACCAGCTAGTGACTGCTTACGTACTTCAATGTTCTGCTTCACTCTGCGCTCGTAACCGGCGTAGGAGTGTACGACGTACCACTTACCTGGCTGCTTGCGAAGTTCTTCGCGGAAGGTGCGGTAAGGGTCATCAGAAACTTCTGCTTCTGCAGCTGGAGCAGCTTCTGCTACTTCCTCGCGCGTTACTTCTGCTACTTCTTCAACCTGGTAGCCATCAAGTTCGTTAATCGCTTCTTCTTCTGCTGAGGCTAGGTCAACAGCGTCCAGGTCAACGTTCTCGTCAACCGCAGGCTCTGCGATCTCTAGTGGCTCACCAGCGGGAGCGTCACTGAAATTTAGTTCTGACACCTATTACCTCTTTAGTCCGAAAATACGAAAGTTACAACGTTTAGGAAAACCCAGTCGAGCAGGGAGATGATCACCATGACAACTGCCACGAAGGCGAGTACGACACCGGTGAACTTGATTAGTTCAGTTCTGGTTGGCTTGGTTACTTTTCCAAGCTCAGCCAATACCTGACGAATAAAAAGCGAGAGACGCTGAATTGGGTTTTTAGCTTTGGCGCTATCGGCCTTGGCTTTTTCAACCAGATCCTCTTGTGCTCTTTCAATCTCTTCTGCCACTATTTGACCTTTCTTTAGTCGCAGGGCGGACAGGACTCGAACCTGCAACTTGCGGTTTTGGAGACCGCTGCTCTACCAATTGAACTACCGCCCTAAAGTTGCCATCGCCATCAACCGTTACTTGGCTCGAGGCTTGGTTTCAGGAGCCGGGCGCAAGACACACTTCTAGTATGTTTTCTAGGATTGTGAATTTTTGCCAGATTAGTTTCGGCAGATGTCAACAGGTCAAATTTTAGGCCCTTTAGGGGCTTTGGCGCAATGCCGATAGTCCCCACAGACCCCATTTCACAAGTATTCTGGCTCTATGCCAGCCAATCGAATCTCCTCCCGGATAGCCGCCATCGCTGAAAGCGCCACTTTGAAGGTGGATGCTAAAGCCAAGGCCCTAATTGCCCAGGGCAGGCCGGTTATTACCTATGCCGCTGGTGAACCAGATTTTCCAACCCCTGACCACATTGTCGAGGCCGCCATTGCCGCAGCCAAGGATCCAAAGAACCACCGCTACACCCCGGCGGTTGGACTTCCTGAGCTGCGAGAAGCAATTGTTACTAAAACTTTGCAGGACTCGGGTACCAAGGTCGATGCCTCGCAGGTGATTGTCACAAACGGTGGCAAGCAAGCGGTTTACCAATCCTTCGCGGTGATTGTTGACAAGGGTGATGAGGTTTTGGTACCAGCTCCCTACTGGACCACCTATCCAGAAGCGATCAAGTTGGCTGGTGGCAAGCAGGTTGATGTTTTTGCTGGAAGTGAGCAGGACTACAAAGTTACTGTTGATCAACTTGAGAAGCACTACACCGACAAAACCAAAGCGCTGCTTCTTTGTTCTCCTTCAAACCCAACCGGTGCGGTTTACACGCGTGAAGAGATTGCTGAAATTGGCAAGTGGGTTTTATCGAAAGAGAATCTTTGGGTTATCACTGACGAGATTTACCAGAACTTGGTTTATGACGGCGTAAAGGCTTACTCAATTACTGAGGTAGTTCCAGAACTAGTCGATCGCACAATTATGGTGAATGGTGTTGCTAAGACATACGCCATGACTGGTTGGCGACTCGGTTGGATGGTTGCACCAGCAGATGCCGCAAAAGCTGCGGCTAACTTGCAGTCACATCTAACATCTAACGTTTCCAACATTTCCCAGCGAGCAGCAATTGCTGCTCTAACGGGTGACCAAGCACCAATCAAGAAGATGCTGGAAGCGTTTGATCGAAGAAGAAAACTAGCCGTTAGCGAGCTAAGCAAAATTGATGGAGTGAAAACTCCTAATCCGCAGGGTGCTTTCTATGTTTATCCGGATGTCACTGGACTATTTGGAAAAGAAATTGATGGAAGAAATTTCTCTACATCGCTTGAACTTGCTGATTTCATTTTGGAAAAAGCTGAGGTGGCACTTGTGCCAGGTGAGGCTTTTGGTCCGAGTGGCTTCCTAAGAATGTCTTATGCGCTTGGTGATGATCAGTTGCTCGAAGGCATTCAGCGTCTACAAAAACTACTTGGCTAAAACCCGATCAGGTTCGGCTCTGGAATCAGGTTAATCCCCCAGCGGGCCGCGACCCTCTCTTGAACATAGCGAGCGAGTTCGATGATGTCCTTAGAACTTGCCTGTCCACGATTGATTATTGCCAATGCGTGCTTTTCAGAAATTGCGGCTTTCGAGTATGGCAATGAGAATCCCTTGGGGATGTCTGCGTTTTCGATCAGCCAACCTGCGGATAGTTTGATGTCGCCGTTGTCCATTTCCCACTTCTGCATGTCTTTTGGAAATTCCAATGACTTGGCGTGAGAAACAACTGGGTTGGTGAAAAAGCTTCCACATGAAACAGAGTTTGGATCACTGTCCTTTACAACCATCCCCTTGGATGATCTGAGCTCCAAAACCGTTTCTCGAACGAGGTTCAACGGAAGCTGAGCGCCATAGGGCGCTTTCACATGGTTGGTTATTTGACCGGACGCCATGGGTATTGAAAGGCCGCCTAGCTTTTGCAACTTGAAGTCAACAAAGCCAATTACACCGCGCAAGTCTCGTTTTAGAGCGCTGTTGCGATAGGAGAATTCAAAGAAATCTGCCGGCTTTAGATCAACCTGTTGGCTTTCAAAATTAAGAAACTCAATGGAGGTGATTACTTGAGAAACCTCCTGTCCATAAGCACCAACGTTCTGCACTGGAGTTGCACCAACGCTGCCTGGGATCCCACTCATCGCTTCGATGCCGGCGTAGCCGCGCTCGATGCACCAGGCGACAAACTCATCCCAGTTCTCGCCCGCTTGAACTCGCAGTTCAATCTCGGTTTGGTTTTCCTCAAGAACTTCGATGCCGGTGTTAGCCACCAAGATGATGTTTAGATCACTGACATCGTCAGCAAAAACTGTGTTCGACCCACCTGCCAGAATCTGAAACTTCTCATCGCTGTTTAGTGCAGCTAGAGCTGATTTGTAAAGTTCTTCGGTTGTTTCACATCGAAGAATGGATTTAGGAACTCCACCAACTCGCATCGTGGTGAGATTGGTTAGCGCAATAGGCGCAATCTTGCTCAAGGTTTTACCCAAGCTTGTGCTTTACCAAGCACATTGTTTCCTTCAAAACTAGTTGTGATATCGATTCTGGCTTTGCCGTCTTCGATAGCACCCACAGTTGCACTCACCGACAACATGGCCGGTGAATTAGCTGGCACTAAAACTGGCTTGGTGAATCGAACGGAATAATCAAGTACTTTTGCTGCGTCTCCGAGCCATTCCACAACTGGACTGATTGAAACTCCCATCGTCAGCATGCCGTGAGCCAAGACCCCGGGTAGTCCAACTTGCTGAGCAATGTCATCGCGATAGTGAATCGGGTTGAAGTCTCCAGAGGCTCCTGCATATCTAACTAATGAGTCACGAGTAATCTCAAAAGTTTTCTCGGCAACTACTTGACCGACAGTTAGTTCGCTCAGGTTAGGCACTTTCACCCCTCACTACAAGGGTGGAAATAGCTGTGCAGACTAGTTTGTTGCTTGCATCAAAAATTTCTGTGTTGAATGTAACTAGATGGTTACCGGCTAGCGTCTTGATGCTCGCCACCACTAATTCGCTGGTCAATTCATCACCGGCAACAATTGGTCTTTCAAAGACAAACCTCTGATCTCCGTGGACCACTCTTGAGAAATCTAGTTTTGCTTCAGGGTCTGAAAGCACTAGCTTCAAACTTTGCTCTTGGATTACCACCGGAAAAGTGGGGGGAGCAACCAGTTGAGCTTGATCAGATGCATTTACTTCAAAGGACGCTGGGAGATAGGTGGCTTTGGCAAACTCTCGAAGTTTTTCTCTGCCAACCAAATAAGAAGGAGTCCGCGGATAACGCTTGCCTTCAATTGCTGGGTTGACCATGGAATTAGGGTAGTCGGAATCTGGTAGCGGGGGCGGGGATCGAACCCGCGACCTCACGATTATGAGCCGTGCGCTCTGACCACCTGAGCTACCCCGCCAGATCTATAAGACCGAGCCCCGAGACAGGATTGAACTGTCGACCCCTTCCTTACCATGGAAGTGCTCTACCACTGAGCTATCGGGGCGATGTAACCGACACAGATTAGCACCTGCTTGAAGCAGCAGGCAATCCTGCCTGAAAGCCAATTTACAGATTTTTCAGAGGTTCAAAATTTCCTAACAAAACAGTAAATCTCAAGAAAAATGAGGCTTTCTAGCGAATAACCTATGTGGGGCTTGAACAAGAATCTGCAAGCCCTTACAAAGTGGCTCAGAGAGGCTAGTTGTGCAAAAAGATGCGAACTGGTGGCGTCATGCCGTCATTTACCAGATTTACCCAAGATCCTTTGCCGATGGTAACGGCGATGGCATGGGTGACCTACCAGGAGTTCTTAGCAGACTTGATTCACTAAAAGAACTTGGCATCGACGCAATTTGGTTTTCACCTTTCTTCCGTTCGCCACAAAAAGACGCAGGTTACGACGTCTCTGATTACAAGGACATTGATCCGCTCTTTGGAACGCTGGCTGACTTTGATGAAGTTTTAGCTAAGGCTCACTCACTTGGCATTCGTATCATCATTGACTTAGTACCAAACCACTCTTCTGACCAGCATCCGCTGTTCCAAGCTGCACTCAAAGCTGGCAAGGGCTCGCCTGAGCGAGACATGTATCACTTCCGCGATGGCAAAGATGCCAATACTCCCCCTAACAACTGGCCATCAGTTTTTGGTGGAAATGCTTGGACCCAAATCGAAGACGGTCAGTGGTATCTCCACATCTTTGATTCTTCGCAGCCTGACTTTAATTGGGACAACCCGAAAGTCACAGAGTTCTTCCATGATGTTCTGCGCTTCTGGTTTGACCGCGGCGTTGATGGGTTCCGAGTTGACGTTGCTCACTCTCTAATCAAGGCGCCGGGTCTTCCTGACATCGAAGAAATTTCAACCTCAATGACCGGCTCGGATTCAGATCCGCAAGAAGAGAAGCCTCATCCCTACTGGGGGCAAGAAGGCGTTCACGATGTGATTCGCGGTTTCCGCCGAGTTGCTAATGAGTATGAAGATCGCGCAATGTGTGCGGAAGCCTGGGTGCTTCCTCTAAGCAAAATGGCAAAGTGGGTAAGACCTGACGAGTATCACCAGACCTTTAACTTTGGTTACCTAAGCGCCCCTTGGAAGCAAGCGGAGCTTAGAAAAGTGATTGACGATTCACTAAGAGAATTTGGTGGCGTAGGCGCACCAAGCACCTGGGTGCTTTCCAATCATGACGTAATTCGCCATGTCACTCGTATGGCCTATGACGAAGTGCCAAAGCAGGGTGATGGTATTGGTCCTGACTACCCTCAGCCTGATGAGGCACGAGGACAAAGAGTCGGCCGAGCTGCAACAGCATTCATGCTCGCACTGCCCGGCAGCTCATATCTGTATCAAGGTGAAGAGCTCGGATTGCCGGAGCACACAACTCTTGAAGCAAAGTACCGTGAAGATCCAACTTTCTTTAGAACTAACGGTGAAAGAGTCGGCCGAGATGGCTGCCGTGTTCCAATTCCATGGGAAGCTGATGCACCTGCATTTGGATTCAACAGCACAGGCAAGAGCTGGTTGCCACAACCTGAGAACTACCGCCGCTATGCAAGAAGTGAGCAAGAAGGCGTTGCCGGTTCGACCCTTGAGCTTTACCGCAAACTGCTAAAAGTGCGAAAGCAATTCAACCTTGGCATGGGTGACTTGAAATGGGTTGAAGATCTTTGCGACGAAACAACCTTGGCTTTTGACAACTCTGGTGTTCGCGTAGTTGCGAACTTCGGAAGCCCAATTGCCTTGCCTGCTGGTGAACTACTGGTCACAACTCAGCACGACCTCACAATTGAGGGCGTGCTAGAGCACGACCAAGTTGCTTGGATTCGTCTCTAGACCTAACTAGTTCTTGTCGGCAAACTTCTTGCTTGGCCACCAGAAATATTTTCCAGTGATGAATGCCAGAGATGGCACAATTACAGTTCTAACTAGCAAGGTGTCAAGCAATACACCGATACCAACGATGATTCCGATTTGGTAGAGGGCAATTAGCGGAAGAACTCCCAGCACCGCAAACACCGCGGCCAGCAGAATTCCGGCACTTGTAATCACTCCACCAGTTGAAGCCAGTGCCTTGATCATGCCTTCCTTCATTCCTAGTTTCTCCGCTTCTTCCTTGGCACGCGTCACCAGGAAGATGTTGTAATCAATACCCAGGGCGACCAAGAACAAGAAGCTAAACAGGAACACCGACAGATCTAGAGCCGGCAAGCCCAGGATGTTCACAAACACCAGCCACGCTGCACCAATGGCCGAGAAGAAGGATGCTACGACTGTGAGAAGCAGCAAGATTGGCGCTACCAGTGAGCGAAGCAGTAGCACCAGAACCAAGAAAACCAGAATCAGGATTAGAGGAATAACTCTCAACTGATCGGATGCATAGGTTTCTTTGACATCCAGTCTTTGTGCATCAAGACCACCAACCAGTGCCCCTGCTCCTTCAATGGAACCGAGTTCTGCACGAAGCTCTTTGATGATTGTGTAAGCGGCTTCAGATTGCGATTCCGCATCCATCACCACATCAATCTTTGTGATGGTGGCATTGGAGTCACCAATGATTACCTCAGCAACGCCAGGAACGTCTTCGGCAACGGCTGCAACTTCTTCTTCAAATCCATTATTAACAATGACAATTGCAGGTGAGGTGGCGCCAGCTGGGAAAGCTTCAGCCAGGATGTCCTGACCTATTGCCGCCTCTGGTGCAACTCTGAACTGCTCGGTTGAGGAAAGTCCAACCTTGATGCCGGAAGCTCCAAAGCTCAAGACGGCAAGAATGGCAAACCCTGCAATTGAAACGATGACGGGCCTCTTGCTAACACCGCGACCAAGTCTCGCCCACAGACCATTGTCAGACTTGTTAACTCCACCAAACTTTGGAATAAATGGCCAGAACAATCCACGCCCGAAGACCACTATTGCAGCTGGCAGCACAACCAGTGCAGCGAACATTGCCATCACAATTCCACCTGCCACCACAATTCCAAGGGTTCTGTTGCCGCCTAATTCCGCGAATAGCAATGTGAGCAAAGCAAGAGCAACGGTTCCACCAGATGCCAAAATCGCAGGCGTGACTCCACGCAAAGCCTTATTCATTGCCTGGTGGCGATCTTCAGTTACTAACAGTTCTTCTCGATAGCGAGCTATTAAGAGAAGTGCATAGTTTGTTCCGGCACCAAACACCAGGACCGAAAGAATTCCAGTAACTGATCCGTCAGCTACAACACCCAAGAAAAGCGTTGAGAGCTGTGGAGCAATTTGAGACGCCATACCATCAGCCACACCAATAACAATTAGCGGAACTAACCAAAGCACTGGTGAGCGATAAGTCACAAGCAACAACACCGCGACAATGATCACTGTTGCGAGCAACAGTGTGAAGTTAGCTCCTGCAAAAACTCCAGAAATGTCAACAATGAAGCCTTCTGGTCCAGTGATGTGAACTTCGATTCCTGCTGGCATCCCTTCTTTAGCAACAGCTCGCATGTCAGCCATGCGCTCGGCTCGCTCTGCCACTTCGTCTATTTCATCCAATGGAACAGTTATCACGGCTGCTTTGCCATTCTCAGACACCTCGGCTGGTGGGACGAAAGCAGCTCCATTGAACTCGGCTGAGGTGTAATCCAAGAACTTGTCTCCGGCACCACCCGCAAAAGACTGGGACATGGGATCAAAAGAACCGGTAATCCAAAGTTTCTGCTCGTCAGTCAGCACACTGTCGGATGAGTAAACAACTACGGCAACTGTGCCATCAGTACCAGGCAAACCTTCGAGTGCTTTGTTGACTAATACCGTCTCATTGTTAGCCGGCAAACCATCCGTTGGCGCTGTGTCGGACTTCGGAGCACTAAGGGGGCCAAATGCCAGAATGACAAAGACAAGTCCGATCAGGAGTGTGACCCACGAGGTTTTGCGGCCAGTGATGAATGAGGCGATTGCGTTCAAGATAAATCCTTCTTAATTTGGAGCAGGGTTCATTGTGGCACTGAAAAAACAAAAAAACCCACTCGTTGAGAAGCGGGTTTTCGTGGCAAGTGAGGGATTCGAACCCCCGAAGGCTAACGCCGGCTGATTTACAGTCAGATCCCTTTGGCCACTTGGGTAACTTGCCTTGGTCTTAGCGACGCTCAAGGATACTCGATTTTGGCTCCCGCTAGCCAAGAAGGCCGTAAACCTTTACAGTTTTTGCATGGTCGGGATCATTGAAGTTGCCCAGCGGGCTGGGGTCTCGACAGCCACAGTATCCAGAGCCCTGAATGGTAAGTCCCACGTTTCGGCCAGAGCTCGAGAAAGAGTTCTCAAGGCAGCTCAAGAACTTGGCTATGTTGCCTCTTCTTCCGCTTACACTCTCGCCACTGGTAGATCTCGAAACATTGGCGTTGTTCTGCCATTCATAGATAGATGGTTTTTCTCTGCAGTGCTGGAGGGAATCGTTTCTTCACTGGTGATGCGCGGATATGACATAACTCTCTACAGTCTCTCGGGTGGTGCTGGGCATCGAGAAAGGGTCTTTGATGACCTTGTTTTGAGGAAAAGGGTTGATGGCGTTCTAACGGTGGCGCTGAAACTATCTGATAGAGAACTAGAAAAACTAACTGCACTAAAAAAACCAATAGTCGGAATTGGTGGTCCAATTCCTGGTGCAAGATCACTATCGATCGACGATGAAGGAGCCGGCCGACTAGCGACTCAGCATCTGATTTCCCTCGGTCACACAGAGATTGGAATGATTGCAGGTAACCCAGCTAGTGAGATGGATTTCCACCAACCTTATCTTCGCAAGACTGGTTACCAAGAAGCACTGTTAGATGCAAATTTGGATTTCAAGCCGCAGTGGATGGCCGAGGCAGACTTCACAGTTGCCGGTGGTTATCACGCAGCAAAACAAATGCTTGGTGATCCACGTCACAATCCGACTGCAATTTTTTGTGCATCAGACGAGATGGGTTTCGGTGCCATTCAAGCAGCGAGAGATCTTGGCCTTAGAGTGCCACAAGACATTTCTGTAATAGGACTTGACGGGCATCCGTTGGGTGTTTTCTATGGTCTTTCCACCATCAATCAAAAGACGCGTGAGCAAGGTGAACAAGGTGCCAACTGGATAGTTGACATTCTTGAAAGCGGCGACGAGCGCGAACTTGCAAATATCGAACAATTGGACACTTGGCCAATAGATTTAGAAGTCCGTTCATCAACTGCCAAAAGAGCCCGGGAGGAATAGTGGCTGATTCATCGTTTGACATTGTCAGCAGAGTAGACAAGCAAGAAGCAGACAATGCTCTCAACCAGGCTGCTAAGGAAATTCAGCAGCGCTATGACTTCAAAGGAACCGGCGCTGAAATCGATTGGAGCGGAGAGACTGTCGTAATCAAAGCCAATTCAGAAGAGCGAGTTCGTGCCATTTTGGATGTTTTCCAATCCAAACTTGTGAAGCGCGGTATTTCACTAAAGAGCCTGGATGCGGGTGAGCCTGTTGCCAGCGGTAAAGAGTACAAACTGACTTGCAAGCTCAAGAATGGAATCAGCAGTGAGCATGCCAAAGAGGTTGCAAAGATTATTCGAGAAGAAGGCCCTAAGACTGTTAAGGCTCAAATCCAAGGCGAGGAGCTACGAGTCACATCTAAGAGTCGAGACGATCTGCAGGACACAATTGCCCTTCTCAAAGGCAAGGACTTGCCAGTTGATCTGCAGTTCGAGAACTACCGCTAGCCCAGAGCTAGGTAGCCAGTTCCACTTCCCAAAATAGAGAAGTAGTTTGCTGCTTCAAAAAAAGCAACCTCTCCTTTGGTTAACACGAGGGTCTCTTCTTTAGAAGTTGAAATCGCAATCTCACCTGCTACACAGGTAAGGATTGCTTTGCCAGTTAGTCGAATATCGACAAGTAAATTGCTACCACTTGGTTCTACTCGGTAGACCTTGAAGTCTTCACAATCAGTTAGATATTCAGTCAACCCAGTCATTAGGAGCTTTTGATTGGCTACCGGGTTTGCAAGCTCAGTGAAGTCTGCAACGGCCAGCAGTTCTGGGACATCAATAGGTTTGACTGTCAATCCACCCCTAAGCACGTTGTTTGAAGATGCCATAACCTCAACACCTAATCCTGATAAGTAGGCGTGGATGTTTCCCGCTGGTAAATAAAGTGCTTGACCCGGCTTTAGTTCAACGTAGTTGAGCAGCATGCTTACTAACAGGCCTACATCATTAGGAAAATGCTGATCTATCTCTTTCACTAACGAATGCCGAGAACTCACGTGGCTAATGGAAACAAATGTTTTAACAACGTCTTCTGATTGGCTAAGCGCCCACTCGGTTGCGCCTTTGAGTCCCTGAGTAGCAAGGCTGGTTAGCCAAGGCTCAAACATTGAACTGCTACCGGCAAGCAGCTCCAAATCTTGACTGATGTCTTCGGTTTTTCTAAATCCACACAGAGCATGAAAATCAGAGACAGCAACAATCAGCTCAGGCTTGTGATTTGCGTCTGTGTAGCCGGGGTAGTTTTCACTAAATCTTTTTGCAGCCCACTGTTTCGATGGATGAACCTGGATTGAAAGTGGCTTAGCAGCGGCTAGATACTTGACTAAAAAATTCAGTTGACCAACTCGAGCAGATAGCAACCCGTTTTGATCGTCTTCAACTATCGACTCTGAATCCGGGTGAGTACCAAACCAAACTTCTGCCTGGGGTTGCCCATTAGGTTCACGTCCAAGCAGTTGCGGGATTAGATCAGCAGAGCCCCAGGCATAGTCTTTTGGAGTATTGCTAATCCGCAGCAGAGTCATGGCCAAAGACTACCTAGCATCATCCGGGCTAGGAACAATCGAAATTGGACCTGTCGGCGGTGCAGCATTTTCCAGTTCATTCTTCTTCGCACGCTTGGCAAACTGCTCAGCGATTACTGCGGAAATCAAGGCCAAGATGACCGGGAAGAAGAATGCGTTAGACAAACCAACTCCCTCAACCAAAGCACCCATGAACGCCTTGGCGAAGATGGCAACTGCTGAATTAAACAAACTGAGTCGACTAACTGCCCAAGCTGTTGAAACACCTGGCACATGTCCACCCGCTGAGAAAAATGCTGGTGATGCAGGCGCGAGACCTAAACCAGCTAATCCCCAAAGAATTGAGCCGAAGATTAATCCAAGAGTTGGATTGGCATCTGCCACCGGTTCGGCAAACAAAGCTGCGACTGCCATAGCGATTGCTGCCAAAAAAGCTCCGCGTGATGCGAGTGTGTGTGGATGAAAGCGTTCAGCAAGCCTTGTCATTGAAAGACGGCCAACAATCATTCCAACCATAAACACTCCGAATGGCACAGATCGCAGTGCCAAGTCAGCGTTTAGAACATCTCTGGCGAAAACCGCGGCCCAGTCAATCACTGCGACCTCCGGATAGATTGCGGCAAACAAACCAAAAGCCAGCAACCAAAGCTGCGATGGCATCTGATAGAACTTTCGCTTTACAACATTTGCTCGCTCTTCGACGTGACCGTCTTCTGCTGGACTAAGAAGCCAGCGCAAGGAAACCTCAAATAGCAAGATGGTGACAATTGCGACGATGATCAAAAACAGTTCCAACGTGATAAATACCGTTGCCAGAGCGCCAGTGATTGCTGCCGCTACCGCTCCCAGTGACCAACCGGCGTGCATGCGACCAATAATGTTCTTGGTGATTTGCTTCTGCAAAAGCACGGCAGCTGAGTTAACCGAAACACCTAGCAAAGACATAAAGAAGTTAAAGAAGATGTTGAAAATCATCCAGATTGCGGGGTCATTAGACCAGGACAAAGAAATCAGGAAGAACATTCCCCCGTAGTTTGCAATTCGAATTACTGGTCTCGCACCAAATCTCATAATCAAACGAGAGGCGAACAAAAGCGGAGCGATGGAACCTACAACTCCAAAACCAATGATGGTTCCCCATGTTACGAAGGAAACACCAAGTCGATCAATGAACTCCGGAACCCAGGCCACAGACGCTAGAGCAGCATGGCCCATCAGGATGAAAATGAAAAGTGAGGAAATCTGAGCTTTTCTAAGGCGTGCGCCAGGCAGCTTTTGCATTAGTTGCCCTTGGACACTTTAAGAATTTCATCGCGATCAAATAGCTTGATGCGCTCGCGTCCATCAGTTTGGCCGAGTCTGCGCTCTTCAGCATCAACTTTCAACCAGTGAGACCAATCAACAAAATTGACTCCTCGGTTGACCAAAGTTTCAACTATCGCAGCCTCGGCTGGAAGCTCTGGGCTCCACCAGCTAGCTTGGTCTTGCATTAGATGACCAATGGTTTCAATAGCGTCTGCTTTGGTGTGGCCAATCAAGCCAACTGGCCCGCGCTTAATCCAACCTGTGCAATAGACACCAGGAATGTGCTTTCCGGCAGAGTCGAGAACTCTTCCTTCATCGTTGGACACCACACCCGATTTTGCATCGAATGGAATTTGATCAAGCTCACTACCGAAATACCCAACCGCTCGGTAAACCGCTTGAGCTGGATACTCAACAATTTCGCCGGTTCCAACAACATTGCCAGTTCCATCTAACTTCGTTTTTTCGAACTTGATGCCGCTGACTTTGCCATCCGCTCCAACCACCTCAAGCGGTGAGTGGAAGAAGTGAAGATGCAGTCTGCGAGTTTGCTCTTCTTGCGGGTTGTCTTTTAGGTCTTGAAGCGTCTTCACCATTACCCGAATTTGATTGTTGCTATCAAGCGCTTTTTGTGAACCATCATCAAATTGAAAGTCTTCTGGATAAACAATCGCTTGCACACCGTTTACGTGCAGAGCTTCTCGAAGCTCCAATGGAGAGAATTTAACCTGAGCTGGTCCACGTCTGCCAAAAACATGCACATCGGTTATGGGCGATGACTTTAGGCCTTGGTAGACATGATCCGGGATGTCGGTTGAGAGTAAGTCTTCTGGAAGCTTGATTAACATTCGTGCGACGTCTAGGGCCACGTTGCCATTGCCGATCACAGCGACTTGCTTGGCGTTGAGTGGCCAGGTTCTAGGAAAATCAGGATGAGCGTCATACCAATTAACAAAATCCGCAGCTCCATAGCTGCCGTCGAGTTCAATTCCCGGAATGTTGAGATCAGCGTCCTTAATAGCCCCTGTCGCAAAAATCACTGCGTTGTAATGCTTTTTGAGATCTTCGAGTTTGATGTCAGTGCCGTAGTTCACGTTCCCAAAAAAACGAATATCTCCGCGATCTAGCACTTCATATAGGGCTTTGATGATTCCTTTAATTCTTGGGTGATCAGGAGCAACGCCGTATCTAACTAAGCCATAGGGAGCAGGCAGAAGATCAAATAGGTCGATTGAAACATCGAAGTTGCGCTCGGCCTTGAGGATTAGGTCAGATGCATAAATGCCAGCCGGTCCAGCACCAACTACAGCAAGACGAAGCTTGGACATATCTTCCTGAAACTATCCTTTGCGATTTACCATCGCCCTGGCAAAGCTCTCTAGGGCGGACTTCACGCTACCAGCTGGCAGAGAGTCAATGGCAGAAATTGCCTTATCGCCCCATTGATTGGCGAATTCTTCAGCCTCGGCCATGACTGGATGGGCTCGCAAGGCCTGCAACACCTCTTGGATGTTCTCGGGCTTAGCGTTCTTGATTCTCTCGAGCAGTTGAACAGACTCGGGATCTGAGTGTTTAGCCAGCAGAATTGCCGGAAGAGTTGGAACTCCAGCCAGAATGTCTGTGCCAGCTTCTTTTCCGGATTCTTCAGTAGTTGAGCGAATATCAATCAGATCATCTGAGAGTTGGAATGCGATTCCCATGATCTCTCCATACTTCTGAAGAGGCGCCTGATACTTCTCATCAGCTTCTGAAAGAAGTGCTCCAAGTTGAGCAGATAGTGCAATTAGCGATCCGGTTTTATCTCTGATCACATCTAAGTAGTGATCAAGTGAGTCTTGGTTTGCTGCCCCAATCGATTCATGCAGCTGGCCCAACACGAGTTGCTCAAAAACCTGTGCCTGCATTTTGAGAGCTCTCTCACCAAGATTGCTGACGATGTTAGAAGCACGCGCAAAAAGAAGATCGCCGGTCAAGATGGCAAGGTTGTTTCCCCAGATTTTTTGTGCTGCAGGAACGCCTCTTCTGGTCTCGGCTTGATCCATAACATCATCGTGATACAGCGTCGCAAGGTGGGTGACTTCCATGACAACTGCCGCATCAAGAACATCTTGCTTCGAGGGATCGCCAAGGTGAGCAGTTAGAAGAAGTAGTGCTGGACGCAATCGCTTGCCGCCCGCCTTCGCCAAGTGGCTCGACATCACGTCAACAACTTCTTCAGTGTGGCGTGTGGCAGTTTGAATTCTCTTCTCAACTTCATCCAATTTTTGCTGAAGGGAGTCAAGTAGGGCTTTATCTGTTATGCCCTGGAAATACTTGGGTAGTGACATTAGCGCTCTCCTGTGTGCAGAGCGACAACACCGAAACTGAGGTTTTTGTAACTCACATTCTTGAAACCAGCGCTGGCAATGTTTTGTTCCAACTGCTTTTGATCAGGCCACGCTTCGATTGACTGCGATAAGTAGGTATAGGCCTCAGGATTGCTGGAAATGATTCGGGCTACTATCGGCAGGCCGAATCTGAGGTAAGTCTTGTAGGCGAGGCCGATGAGGCCTCTCACCTTAGAAAATTCGCAAACCACTAACTTGCCACCCGGCTTCAGCACGCGATAGAACTCGCCTAGGGCCACCTGGTACTTTTGGACATTTCTTAGTCCGAAAGAGATTGTCACAACATCAAATTCATTGTCTTTGAATGGCAGCTTCATAGCGTCAGCAAACACAAAAGTGAGTTCTGGGTGCTGTTTCTTTCCTTGCTCAATCATTCCCTTAGAAAAATCAGCCGCCACAACTTCGCCGCCAGGAACCAGCAGAGCCTTAGATGAAGTTCCAGTGCCAGCCGCAACATCCAGAATCCGCTTGCCTGCGGATGGAGCGACTGCTCGTCTTACCGCTCGGCGCCAGAGACGAGACTGGTAGAAAGATAGAAGATCATTGGTTCTGTCGTAGTTTTTCGCTACTAAATCAAACATGGCCGAAACATCGCCCGGGGCTTTGTTTAGGTCGGCTTTACTCACCTGGCTAGTCTAACTGCGCAGATTCTCTCTTTGACTGGCCCACCAAAGTGAAGATGACCAACCCAACAGAACCCAGCATTAGTGCAACTAGCAAGGGTGTTGTGGCAGTTATGAATTCATCAGCCGGCGTCTTTGTAGTGATTTCTATCTCAGAAAGATTAAGTGGTTCAGCAGCGCTTGGGTCAACTTGCCCATCGACCATGGTTGGAGGAATGACCTGCTCGGTTTCCTCAGAGCTGCCCTCTAGTTCATTTGCGAACGAAGGACCCATGAACACACTAAATAGCAGTGTTGCCATAGCTAGTTTTCGCATGTTCCTCCTTCCGCCTAAACTTTCACTTGAAAGCCTAGAAGAAAAATTAGGGGCTCCCCCGGTTTCTCAGGCAACTTAGAGCAAAGGTCAAAATGGCAATTTCAGTGCGCGTCCAGCGCCTCGTAGAGCCTGAACTTGACCTAGCCGGAAAGAGCGTCTTCCTTCACAAAGATCAAAAGATAGTTGCCAGGGGCGAGGCCCTAAGGATTAGTGCAAGTGGCGAAAATCGAATCGCAGATTTGTCGAATGCATGGCAAGAACTGCTGGCATCAGCCCAGATAACCAATGACTCAGGAATCGAATCTGCTGGACTGATTGCGCTGGTATCTATTGCGTTCTCCAGCCACAGTGATTATCAATCTGTATTGATTGTTCCCCAAGTCACGCAAGTAATAAACGATCAGGGCTCTTTTGAAGTTGTGATTGCTGGGCCAATTGAAGCCCCGAAACTAAAGCCAGTTAGTGGACAATTTGTTGGCGGGAACCAAAGTTCTGATGAGTTCTTGAGCAGCGTCGAAAAGGCACTGGGAGCTATTGGCGATGGTCGCGTTGAGAAAGTTGTTCTTGCAAGAGACTTAGTGATGTCATTAGATGGTGAGCCAAATTTAGGTATTCCGCTGAAGAGACTGCATGAAAGATATCCGGACTGCTGGACCTATAAAGTTGCGAATGTTTTTGGTGCTACGCCTGAGATTTTATTGCGCGCAAAAAACGGTGAGGTTTCTGCACGCGTTCTCGCAGGAACGGCAGCCAGAGGCACCGATCCTGATGTGGATGTGGCAATCGCTGACGGTCTTTCTCATTCACTCAAAAACAAGCATGAGCACGAATACGCAGTTCAATCATTTGTTAGTGAACTCTCGCCGTTCTGCTCGGAAGTGAAGTATGAAAAAGAGCCGTTCTCATTGGTTCTGCCAGATCTATGGCATCTCGCTACGGATGTGACGGGGAAGTTGTTGCCCAACGTGTCACTTCTCGATGTGATCGAGAAGCTGCATCCAACTGCTGCCGTTGCAGGAACACCAACCGGTGACGCAATAAAACTAATTGAAGAACTGGAGCCATTTGATCGAGGTGGATACGCCGGGCCAGTTGGATGGATTAGTTCCAATGGATCGGGTGAGATTGCAATCGCCCTTCGTGGAGGTGTAATCGAAAGCAATCAGATTCGCGCTATTGCAGGATCTGGGATTGTCTCAGAATCAGTTCCTGAAGCTGAACTTGTGGAAACAGAGTTGAAATTTAGAGCGGTTCGCTGGGCTTTTCAGTCAGCAAGTTGATATTCGATCAGAACAGTCCCGCCAAGTTTCCAAGCCTGCTGTAGTTCCGCTAATCCCTTGCAAAGAACATATTTCCAGCCGTAAGCATCGGCCAGCTTTGCAATATCAACCGTCTGTGGGGTCTTGAACAATCTTGTAAAGACAGTTTCATCAATTTCCTTCGCCACTTCTAAGCGAGTAAAGATGTTTCCGCCGTTGTCGTTGCCAACTACCAACTTCAGGTCTAACTCTGGTAGATCCGACTTGTTCAGTCCATTGGCATCATGAAGCAGAGTCAGATCGCCAATCAATGCAACGGTCGGCCCCTTAGCCATCGCTACTCCGATTGCAGTAGAGACTGTCCCATCTATACCGGATAGCCCTCGATTTGAATAAACCTCAATGTCCTGGGGCTGTGCGTGTGCATCTAGTACTCGAATAAGGTCTGATGCCCCTAGCACAAGGCGCTCACTGTGATTCCAAACAAATTCCGCAAACTCTGATCTAGGAGTAGCGGGTTGTTCTACTTTCCAATGCTCAAGCCATGATGAGTCTGCCCGGCCTTCGGCAATCAGGCGATCAGCACTGGCGATTACATTGTCAAAGGGATTAAACCGACCATACTCATTTGAGTTTTCAACATAAACAGACGACTCCGAAATTAATTTCTGAATTGGCCTTGAAAGAGTTGGTTTCCCAAAAACAATTACCTTGCGAACTGAAGTGCCAAGTTTTTCTAGAGCAACCAGTGGATTTTTTAGAGCATTTTCACCAGCTCTTGCACCTGAGCTCGGTTCAGCTAGCAAGGGCAATCCTGCTGCTTCGGCAAATGCCTTGGCCCGAACGCCGCCGGCTCCCGCTATCACAACAGTGTGATTGTCGACTGGTACAGCTAGCTCTGAAAATGTTTGTTGTTGCATCACTAACTTCTTGGCACTGGAAACCAGGTCCTTCGCGTTTGGAGTTGCTGCACTCAAGGGGAAATCGAACTGCAGGTTAATCTGAACCGGGCAGTGTTTGGTAATGGCAATTTCCAAAGCCTTCAAAGCTATTTCGGTCGCAGATGATTCTGATGTTTCCAGGCCGATGTCAAAACATGTTGCGGCAAAACCAAAAACATCTACCTGATTGGTAGTTTGATTTGCTCCTCGATCCCGCAGTCGAGCTGGGCGATCTGCAGTAAGAAGAATTAATGGTGTGCCAGAGTGGTGTGCTTCCATAACAGCAGGGAAAAGATTTGCAACAGCAGTTCCTGACGTGACAATTAGGGCAACTGGTTTCTTTGATGCATTTGCAATTCCGAGGCCTGTAAAGGCCATACTTCTTTCGTCGAGACGAACGGTAAGTCGGGCCAGTCCGGCTTTCTCAAGTTGCTCCGCTGCTATTGCGAGAGCTTGCGATCTGGCACCTGGCGAAAGAAGGAAATCATCAACTCCGTTTGCGTGCAGACTCGCCACTACTTGAGCAGCAATGGACTGAGAGCTCACTTCTTGTCGTCTTCGTCTTTCTTTTTGAGCTTCTTAGAAATGTCCTTCAAGAAATTTGGGTCATCGTCCGGAGCAACAGTCTTTCCGCGGCCACCTAGACCTCCGGCATCTCCCCTGCGCAATGGTCGACCGACCATTAGATATAGAAGTCCTCCAAAGAAAGGCACAACAAGACATAGCAATACCCAAACCCACTTGGGCAATGCCCTTACTTCATTCTTGTTGGCACTGGCTGCAAAAACAGTTGTGAAAACCGTCCAAACTAACCAGAAACCGATCGTTACGATCGCCACTCTTGTCATATCTTCAACCCTAGTTCACTTCGCTTGCTCTTAGACTGGAGAGGTGAAAAACCCCTGGCTTAGCTACACGCTCATTCGACTGGGCATGTTTTTTGGCCTGTTTTTTATTCTCCTAGTGCTGGAATTCAACCCGTTTTTCGCTGCAATTATTGCAGCCACTGTTTCCTTTGCGATATCTCTTCTGGTTTTAGACCGTCAGCGTGATGCTCTAAGCGAACATGTGGCTAAGAGGCTGGCCCGGGATTCCCAAGGGAAATACCTAGATGAGCAAGGAAGTGTTGAGGACGCCATCCTGGAATCAAAAGAAGCTAACGAGATAGATCCCGAGTCCAACCAAAGCGGCAAAGCCTAAACCAGCCAAGCTGGTCAACTTTAGAGCGGTAATCAACTCACCTGACCTGCGGCTTTCCATAATGATCAAAGTAATGGGCAACAGAAGTAGAAGGTTTAGAAGGCCCAAAATTGTTGCCGGATAGAACAGCACCAGCAACAGATTGATTGCTACAGGCAGCCAAATGAATAGCAAAAACAATGTTTTGCTTGGCTTGTACCCAAGCATTACAGCCAAGGTGCGCTTGCCAGCTTTCGAATCTGTTTCAATATCGCGAATATTGTTCACCATCAACACCGCGGAAGCGTAAAGACCAAAAGTTGCGCCAAGCAAAACAGCGAGTGGGTCAATCAGTTGGGTTTGAATGAAGTTCGTTCCAATTGTGGCAACGAGACCAAAGAAGACAAAAACAGCAAGTTCCCCAAGGCCGTGGTAACCATATGGTTGTTTTCCACCGGTGTAGAACCAAGCAGCCACTATTGCAGCTAAGCCGATTGCAATCAGCCACCACTGCTGGGTCAATAGAACAATGGTTAGACCGAC
>WLDG01000013.1 GCA_009704945.1 Actinomycetota bacterium
TCGCTGCCTTCTTTGCAGCTGGCTTCTTAGCAGCTGTCTTCTTAGCAGCTGGCTTGCGCTTCGCTGCCTTCTTTGCAGCAGGCTTCTTAGCCGTGGTTGGCTTCTTAGCAGCTGCTGCTGTTTCTGTAGTAGTTACAGTGGTGTCCATATGTGTGTCTCCATTCACCTAGACGAATTAAGCGTATAGCAATGTCAACTAAATTGCCCTACGTCGAGCAAGAATTTCATCAATCTCTTTGCTCGTCATCATTCGTCTAGGTTTTGATATATCGATTACCTCAGCGACGTCCGGAGCAGCTGCAGATTGCTTTTTGCTCAACGGATCCGGTATCGAAACAGGTGTCCACTCCTTATTATTTACGGCCTTTTTCATAGCTCTTGAGGCCGAGGAGCGCACCTGCTGTCGCGCCGAATAGATTTTGTGAGCGACTTGTCCGGCTTGCTTAGCAGCCGCACGGGCCACCAACAAACTTAGGACTGATAGTCCGCTCACCGTAATCGACAAAATCCACGTGCCGGAGTTTCCTCCAGCGAGTAGGCCGGTCGTCACTCCGGCTATTAGTAGGAACAAAAACAAAATTGAAAAAATACGCTGCGTTGCGACCAAACGATTTAGTCGGTACTGCGGTGAGCTCTGCTCTAACTCGCGTTCAGCTTTTAGTTGTTGATTTGCATTTCTCACAGCGTCGACAATTTCGCCACGCTTGGACCAGCCAGGTACAAAGACCATTAGCCAGACAACGGCTGCGATCACTAGGAGGACCCCACCCATTCCCACCGGAGAATTCATGCCTCAAAGGTATTGTCAAATAAGGGCAAAACTGGCTATTTGAGTTGCGTGTTTGCTAGGCGATTTAGCATCGTGTCGGAACGTTCTTCACGAGTAATTGCGAACACAAAATGATCTCTCCACGCTCCGTCGATATGTATAAACCTTTCCTTGAGACCTTCTTTTCTGAGACCGAGTTTCTCTACTACTCGAATACTCGCTGTGTTCTCAGGTCTGATATCTATCTCGACTCGATGCAGCGCCAGAGCATCAAATAAGTGGTCTATGGCCAGTGCCACAGCGTAGGGAGTGATGTTTCTGCCTGCATATTCCTTGGCAATCCAGTATCCAATGGTGGCTGAGGAGACCGATCCGTGAAGGATGTTTGCCACATTCAACTGCCCAACCACGGACCCTTCATAAAGGATTACAAACGCCAGGCCAGTTTGTTTTCGCTCGTGATAAAGAAGGTTTGAAACCATCGCCCTGGCGTTAACTGGATATCGAATCCCTGGCGTGGATGCCTCCCATGGCTTCAGCCACTCTCGATCAGCTTCAAGTAAGCGTTGAAGGATTCGAGCATCCTTGCGACTGAGCGGGCGAAGTTTTACTTTGCCAAAACTGGGAGCGGGGAATGCCTGCACGCTGGCAAGATTACGCTATGGAAAACCAGAAAGAAGGATTGCGTAAGAAACTGCAATCGCTTCGTCCCCACTCCTCCACCGGCTTGACCGAGCAACTGCTCGCACTAGTGGCTGAACTGAGTCCAAAAAGAATTGCCAGCTACCAGCCGCAGCCAACTGAACCAGATGTCAGTGAGTTCAATCAACTGGCTAGCCAGAGGTTTGAGCTGGTGTTCCCGCGAGTAATTGGTGAGGACCTGGAATTTGCAGCTGGCCCAACTGTTCCCGGAGAGTTTGGCATTTTGGCTCCCACTGGACCGGCAGAGACTGAAATCGATTTGGTGCTGGTTCCAGCCTTAGCGGCAGATCCAATGGGAAATCGACTTGGCAAAGGCAGGGGCTTTTACGATCGATTCCTCGCTGGCTTTTCCGGAGTTTGCTACGCGGTGGTGTTTGAAGAAGAGCTACTAGATAGCGTGCCGGTGGAAAGTCATGACCGAGCGGTTGACGGGGTCGTTACTCCGCACCGCACCATTGATTGCGATTAGGATTTAGTCCCATGCCTACCTACTCCTATGTCTGCAAAAAGTGCGAACACGGCTTTGAGGTGCAGCAATCTTTTCAGGACCAACCTCTCACTACCTGCGAAAGCTGTGGCGGGGAATTGCGAAAGGTGTTTGGCAACCTAGGGGTCAGCTTCAAAGGCAGTGGCTTCTATCGAACCGACTCAGCAGCCAAGAGCGAAAGCAGCTCTAGCGACTAACCCCAATGCGGGGGTTTGTCATCTCGCAGGCGATCATCATTTGAGTCATCGCCATCTCCCCATCGCTCAGGGCGATCTTCAGTAGCGAGCTCATCAAACAACTTCTCCGGCTTTCCCTGCAAATTGATCCCCAGGGTTTGGGCAATGCGGTTTGCCACATCTTGAGGTTTAGCGAATATCTCAAAAGCATGAACTCTCTGATATTCCCAACCCATGGCTCGAAGTAAGCCTGGTCTCAGTCGCAACTGTTCATCCAAGCTATCGCCGACCAACGACCAATCAGCATCCACCACCACGGCCTTGGAACCATAACTGGCGGCCAGGCCAATCCGCGATGCGAAGTTCAGCACCACCTTGATGCCTAGTTTTTCTAAACGCTTGGCTAGATCCTGCAAGAGCGGATCCGGCTTTCCGTCGGGAGTCTCTTGCAAGAAACTTGGTGCAACTAGGTCTTTGAGCCAGCGCTGATTTTCTGGCAGGGACATTCCCGCGAAGTCCTCGAAGTTATAGCAAGAAACAGCCGTCATCCGCTTTCTTGCTGACACCACTTGGTTCACCATCCAGCGACCAGCGCTTGCAGAGTTGAAGTCTCCAAGAGTGCCGGAGATTCTTCCCTCCGCGGTTCGCCCAAAGCCCACCGTGAAGATCACTCGGTCAGCTAACCGATGGGTTAGCTCACTCATGCTTAGGCACTCAAATCTCTCCCTGCCATGGGCGTCAAAAAACTCCGCTAGCTCAGGCTGCTTTGCCACCTCTTGGGCGACCCGCTCCTCAACTCTTTCGGCATGCAGTTTGGATGCGCTGACCACCAGGAGCGACTCATCCGGTGTCCAACGCGCGTGTGAAAGAACTAAAGCCACGACCTGTTCAACCTCGGAAGCTAGAGACTCCGTTGACCCATCTGCGCTTGCTATGGCTCTAGCATTCTCGGTCACCTCGAAGTGTTCGAAGTTGTGCTCGCCAAACAGCATGGCTGGGGTTGGCTCAAGCACCAACTGATTGTTATAGAAGGTCTGGTTCAAATATTTGCCCAGCACCTGACCGCTGGTTCGCCAATTGCGATTTATGCTGACCACCTCAAATTGGTCAGCCACCAATTGGTAAGCCGAGTCGCGCTCCGCTGGCTCTTTCTCGCTACTCACTCTTGCCACGGTGTCAAAATTCTCTGGAGCGGAGATAACTGGATCTCCAAATGCGATTGCCTGCTCGGCTAGCGAGAGGGCTGGCAGAATCTCAGCGGCTCCAGTAGAGGCGGCATCCAAAATCAATAGAACATCAAACTGCTCACCTTTAGCCAGCTGGCTGATTCGATAGGGAGAAATAGCAACAGCGGGCGAAAGTGCTTTCCAGAGTTCTCCCCCTGAGCTGTATCCCTCTTTTAAGTTCAGCGATCGCTGCCGGAGTTGGGCTCGAAGCTTGTCTGCGTTAGCCGGGTGTTTGGCAATACCGCTGCGCCAGCGCTCAGCCAACGCGTGCTGGGTGCTAATGACCCCCTGCTCAATAAGGTGATTGCCTGCCTGCTCGAAGCCGAGTTCAATCATTGCGAGGCGGTCGGCTGAGTATTCAAGCAGCTCTGGGCTGCGAGACACGATAGCCTCCAGGGCGGATTGCCACCAAGACAACTCAAATTCCCGCTTGACCTGATCAAGCGAAGGAGATGACTCACTCACCTCGCGGATGAACTGGCCCAGACCTAGCGACTGAAGTTTTTCAGTAATCGGTCGACGCTCCTCCAAGCGATTGAGCAGCTCGGTGTTAATCGCCAACAGCTCTAGTTTCATCCCCAACTCTTCGAGCGGCAATCTGACCAGTAGCGGCAGATCCGGGTTTGGGTCGAGGTGACCCTGAAGTAAATTCAAAACTTCAACAATTGACTCGAACTTGGATTGCACATCAGCCAAACCCAATGGGACGGAGGGCGGAGCGGAAGTGGTGTTGAACTTCTCCCAGCCCTCGCGCTGTTCTTTTGCCGCCACCAAAGCTTGGTGCAGGTTAGGAACAGATGAGCCAGGGCGAATAAATTCTTTGGCCAGTTTTTTGTAGCGTCGGCGTTGAGCACCACTTAGCTCGGAGGCAACGCCTCTGGGAGCGGTGGCGGCAATCAAATCTGCCAAGGGATGATCGAAGATGGTGGGCAAGAATCGATCCAGTGTGTAGCGAATTCCGAGCAGCAATCGCAACTGCTCAGACCACTGCTCAACAGAATCGCTCTTGGCTAAATCTAGATCAGTGAGATATCTGGAGATTTGATAGCTCAACATCCTCCAGTTTTCTCCGGCCAGTTGCTTGACAGCCGATAGGGCTTTATCTATTTCAACTTGAGAGGAAAAGCGAGCGCCGAACCAAGGATTGCTGGTGGGCTGATAGCTAAACAGCCCTGCTTCGTGTGCCTGGGCCAGCAGCGGTTCAATCACGTTTTTGATTTGAGGCAGAAGCTCGAGTCGAATGCGCGCTGAGTTAGTGGGTGGGTGGGTGCTGGCTGCTAACTCGGCGAGCTCAGTTATGCACTGCATGAGGGTGATTGCCAGTTCTGGATCTGGCTCGCCTATAGCTGTGAAGTAGTCCGCGACCTCTTTATTGGAGGTTTGATAGCGAGCCCGAGCAGAAATCAGATCCCCTGGCACAGCCTTCTCATTTCTAGAAATCGCTGCCACAGCATCGCTCCAGCTGTCACTCTCCCGCACCGCCAAACCGGCTAAGCCAGCTTGGCTAAGCCGCTCGGCAAGCTCATCCAAGGTTTGCTTGCGAGGAGCTACCACTAGAGCTCGCTTACCATCCAGGGCTAAGTTGGCCAACAGGTTCACCACGGTTTGCAGATAGCCGCAACCTGGCAGGGTCTGAACTGCAAACGATTTTCCGCTATTGGCTTTCTCGATCACTGCTACCTGGGATTGGTCGGCATTCTGAACCAGGGTGATGGGTGTGACAGAGGGCTGAATGGAAAGTTGTTTTTGTTCAAAAAGGTAGCCTGCCACGCCAGCCGCCAAATCAATTGGCTGTAGCTGAAGCCTTACTAAATCTGGCACGAAGTTACCAAGTACCAGTAGTTTTTCTAAATCAGAATTAGCTGGCTGGAGATACTCGGCGAGCAAGGACATTACTCCCACCGGCAACAGGTCAGACTGCCCGGCACAAATTGCCAGCAGATCGCTCTCTCGAAAATCTGGTCGATACTTCCTGACTATCTCTGCCACGGCGGGGTTGATCTGAGGAAGATTTGAAAGTCGCAATTCAAAATCTGTGCCGTGGCGAAGAATGTGAGTTTGCCAAAGCAGGATCGGTAATCCTCGGTCGAGGTAGCGAACTAGACCTGCTGCCACAAACGATGCCGGAACACCAAAGTTGTCTTCAATCCGATCAGCCTTGCGCTTGATTTTTTTTGCTACGGCCAGCGCCCTGGAAAGAGCAATCTCTTCTCTAACCAGGCTCGAGAGATTGGCAGTCTTGGCTGTGCTGAGCTGAGCAAGCCCGGAAGGGTGAGCGCGAAACAGATCCAATTGCCCCAGGCTGGATGGCTCAAATTGCAGAAGTGGATTGGTGCCGCCAATGTCGGCTAACTGCCTCTGCCAACTTTGGTATTTCGATTCATCCACGCCCAAAGCCTAAAAGTGAAGCGCGAAAAGCCTAGGTAGCCTTGCCCGAGCTGGGCCAACTGACAGTTTTGACTGCCGTAAAGTATTTAGCGCTAAGGCCTCGTAGCTCAGTGGATAGAGCAGCGGTTTCCTAAACCGTGTGCGGAAGTTCGATTCTTCTCGGGGCCACCTAGGCAGCTTGGCGCTGCATAGCAAGAAACTCAGTCCACTGCGGAAGTGGTTTGTCTGCTCCCCGAACACTCCAAACTAATCCGGTTGGCATTTTTGGTGAAATCTTGAGTTGCCATCCCATTTCCTGCGGGGTGCGGTCACCCTTTTCGTTATTGCAGCTAAGGCAGCAGGCAACTAAGTTTTCCCAGGTGTCCTTACCGCCTCGCGACTTTGGCAGTACGTGATCGATGGTGTTGGCGCCTCTGGCGCAGTAAGCACACTTGTGGCCGTCGCGCCGCAGGACTCCCCTTCGAGAAACTGGAACTCTTCTAGCGTTGGGAATCCGGACATACCTCTGCAGCAAAATCACCGATGGCATATCAAACTCATTGGATGCGCTTCTCACCACCGCTCCCGTTACTCCAGCTAAAACTGTCGCTTTTTCATTTAGCACCAGCACTAACGCTCGCTTGAAAGAGACAACGGCGAGTGGTTCGTAACCGGCATTGAGGACTAGTGTGCGCATGATGCTCCTATCGAATTCGCCCACACGGCTTGTGGGCATTCGGTCTTCGCGATAAATAAAAAACGCGCCGCAAGAAAGCGACGCGCTGATTTGTCCGGCATGGATATGCAGGGGTGTTGGTGGAGATGGATCCAGTTGCCATGCCTGGATTGCATGTCTAGTGGCATCTCGACCTCCCTTTCATCCATTCAAAAACTTGAACAAAGATTAAGAGCTGATAGGCCTAAAGGTTGGCAGAAACGCAGACCGAAACCGAAGGTTTAGTAGTTGAGTACGTCGGCTACCCGGACGATGTGGTAGCGATCGGTGTAGATAGGAGCCAACTTCACTCGGTCACCCTTTTGCGGGGCGTGGTAGAAGTTACCGCCACCGGCATAAATACCGTTGTGGCTGAAGTCGTTGAAGATAACCAGGTCACCTGGAACCGCCTCAGAAAGAGGAATCTTCTTTCCTAGCTTGGCCTGCTGATAAACGCTGTGTGGGAGCTTTACTCCGAACTGTGCATATACAAAGAGTGTGTAGCCGGAGCAGTCAATTCCAGCTGGGGTTCTACCGCCATGAACATAAGGGGTTCCAACCAGCTCAGCCGATGCCTGCATGATGTTGGAGCTGGTGATCTCAGAGAATCTAGGTCTGGCGAGATAGTCCTCAGCCAGTGGGCCGGTGTAGCTGGAGCGTCTGACTTCGACAAAATCTTCAGCGTCGGCTGGCTCGTAGTCGCCTCGAGAGAACTCAACTGCTCTAACTGTGGCAACCGATAGACCCTGCGAAGGAGCAGAGATTTGAACCATCTCGTTGTCAACGGTGAGGCCAGACACTGCTGTGATCTCAGGAGAGAAACCGTAGGAAGGAAGTGCCACGGTTGCCATCAGACCGGTGGTTGATATGAAGGTCATAACCGTCCGCAGCGAACTGCGACCCGCCACCTTGGCATTGGCTCGCTCGAGCTTGCGCAACTGCTTGCGAGTCGCTGGGCTCGTTGATTCTGAAATCAAAAGGAATCCTCCGAAAATCTCATTGGGACTTCCAGGAACAAGATTATAACTATTTGATAGCCATGGGGCTAATAAACAGATGTTGACCGTAACGCTCGTCGAGTAATAGGCCCTCTTGAGCCCCATTGGCGGTCATGAGCCAGCCTTTCCCGGCTTCCGACACGCCAACCGAGACCCCTGGCCTTAGCCCCAATCCAGCCATCTGCGCCAAAAAAGCAGGGTCAATCTGGACCGGTTCTCCGATCCGGCAAAGCTGGAAGTTACCGGGGCCAGCCTCAGTGACTGGCTGACAGGGTGTGGAAACGACTGCTGGCAATCCCAATAGTTCTAATCCTGGGATTGGCATGCCAAAGGGCGAGTGGGTTGGGTTGTTCAGCCGTTCCAAAAGCTTGCGCTCTACCTCTTCGCTCATCACGTGTTCCCAGCGGCAAGCTTCGTCATGGATCTTTTCCCAGCTCAACCCCACAATCTCAAGCAGCATCAGCTCCGCCAGGCGGTGCTTTCGCATGACCTCAATGGCGGTCAATCGGCCTTCATCGGTGAAGTTCAATCGGCGATCGTCTTCCACAACTAGTAGGCCGTCGCGTTCCATTCGGGCAACGGTCTGGGAGACGGTGGGACCCGAGTGGTCTAGGCGCTCGGCGATCCGAGCGCGCATTGGGGTTATGCCTTCTTCCTCAAGTTCCAAAATGGCCTTGAGATACATCTCGGTGGTATCAATTAGGTCTGTCATGTTCTCCCTGAGAGCTAAGACTAGCCATGGCTATAAACTTTCAGCGTGCCGCAAATCCTTATTCCGAATTCTATTCGTCCTCGCGATGGAAGATTCGGCTGCGGACCCTCCCGAATGCGACCTGAGCAGCTGGAGAACTTTCAAGTTTTTGCCCAGAAATTCATGGGCACCTCACATCGCCAGCCACCAATTCGTGCTCTGGTTGGCGAAATCAAGGCTGGCCTGACCGAACTGTTCAGAGCCCCTGCTGGCTATGAAGTGATTTTGGGAAACGGTGGTGCATCGGCATTCTGGGACGCCGCGACATTCTCGCTGGTTGAGAAAAAAGCTCAAGCGCTGGTCCACGGCGAATTCGGAAACAAGTTCGCCAAGATTCTCGGCGCACCCTGGCTAGAACAGCCAACTGTTATTGAGGCAGAGCCGGGGACTCGATCAGATTTGATTGCGGAGGCGGGTGTGGATGTTTATGCCTACCCACACAACGAAACATCAGCCGGTGTAGTGACAGATGTTCTAAGGGTTACTGGCGCAGACGCCAATTCACTGATGCTGACTGATGCCACATCCGCAGCCGGTGGAATTGATTTTGACATTACTCAAACTGATGTTTATTACTTTGCTCCTCAAAAGAACTTTGCATCAGATGGTGGTCTTTGGTTAGCACTGGTTTCCCCGAAGGCCTTAGAGAGAATTGAGCGCATTTCCGCATCGGGCAGGTACATCCCAAACATCTTGAGCCTAAAACTTGCCCTGGATAATTCCCGCGAGAACTACACGCTAAACACCCCTGCCCTGGCCACTCTGTTTTTCTTGAATGACCAGATTCAGTGGATGCTAAAAAACGGTGGCTTGAGTTGGGCGGATGCTAAGACCAAGGCCAATTCCAAGGTCTTGTTTGATTGGGCTGAGAAGAACCCACTGACTGAGGCATTTGTGAAGAACCCGCTACACCGTTCGCAGTTGGTGGCAACCATTAACTTTGCCGATCAGATTGATGCATTAGGCATAGCTCAGATTCTGCGAGAGAACGACATTGTGGACACTGACCCCTATCGCAAGCTAGGAAAAAACCAACTCAGGGTTGCCACGTTTGTCTCGGTCGAGCAATCAGACTTAGAAGCGCTAACTAATTGCATTGATTATGTTTTGGAGAGACTGTGAGTGAAGAGCTAGACCCGGTAAAGGTCAACATTCGATTAGTTCTCGCTATCGGCACTGGCCTCTGGCTGCTCGTCTTGATTGTCCTCGCTGCGTTTTATCAATCTCTTGCGGACGCGGGTCTTACGTGGTGGCTCCACACTGCTGCTGTTGGAGCCGTACTTGGAGGAATTGGTTTCCTCACCGTGCGCACCTGACATTTGAGAAATCAGAGCATCAGCTTCGGCATCAGTTTTCGCCTTGCCTTCTTTACGAAGCAGTTCACGAAATTCCCTTAGTCGCTCAGACCATGGCACCCAGGCAGGTGCCAGCAGAGCCTGCGGTCCTGCCAGCAATGAAACTTCCGAAATAGTTGGTGGTTTGCGCTTGTCTGGCTGAGTGACGGTGACCACCCAGTGCCAACCCTCATAGCCCCGCTTGTTGGATTCGAACCGAACATCAAAAATGCCCTTTTCAATTTCCTTTTCAGAAACAAACTTGCCAAAGCTGCCATCGCTGAACTCGGCGAGTGCGCTCTTGGCTAGAGCCTGGTGCTTATTACCCCTCAAGCTCATCGGCTACTCGCCTCAGCAGCTGGGCAACTTTTTTAGCGTGGGCTGCTTCAGGGTATTTTCCGCGCTTCAGGCTGGAGCCAATCTGATCCAGCAAGCGAATTAGGTCTTCGGTAATGATGGAAAGATCCTCGGCTGGTTTGCGAGCCGCTGCAGCCAAAGAAGGAACTTCGAGAATTCTTAGAGAAAGAGCTTGAGCGCCTTTGCGCCCGTCCACAATTCCATACTCAACTCTGGTGCCAGGGCGAACGGTCCCGGTGCCCTGCGGGAGGGCGGAGGCATGCAAAAACACCTCGCTGCCGTCATCGCCAGCGATAAACCCAAAGCCCTTTTCGTCATCAAAGAACTTCACCCGACCAGTTGGCATGGCTTCCCTTTCATAAGTCGCAGGCAAGTGTAACCCAAAGGCATAGGCTTAACGGATGTCTGAAAATAGCAAGCGTTCTAGGGTCGAGGTAATACTGGCTGCCATGGCGGTCTCGGTGCTTGGGTTGTCGGTTCTGTCCATTTTGACCACGCTCCTTCTGGTCTTTCTTGGGGTTAGTGAACTGCCCGTGCTACTGGCCCAGCTGCCCCTGATTGGCCTACCGGTTGGTTTCCTAATCATCATTGCTCTTCTCATCACGGCCATCATTCGTCGATCACGTGAGGCTAGGGGTAATTGACCTCAATTCTTCCGCTCGCTAATCGCCTGAAAGCGCTGCCGGGGGAAGAGCTAGCCAAACTCCTGGGCGAGCTAATTGGCAACACCGCCACCTGCTCCGACCTGTTTGATCTAGCCAAGTTGATGCTCTCACGCCGAGACCTAGAAGAGAGAATTCGCAAGCTGCCCACCAAAGAGCTACAGAACCTCGCGAACTCTAAACATTCGGTGGCCCTAAAAACTGCCTGGTTGGCAGATAGCAAGGTTTTTCCGGAAGCTGTTGAGGTTTACCAGCAGCTCAAACCTGTTCCCATATTTCGTCTAACCCAAACTGCTAGCTCACTTTCGGCTTATGAAACTTTGGTTGCAATCACTGAGATTCTTTTTGCACTAGAGCAGCACTGGTTTGAAAAAACTAGATCTGGACTAAAAGCCGCGGATGCAAAACTAATTGCCGAGAAACTGAAATGGCCAAGCGCTGAACTTCAAATCAGATTTAAGTTAGCAATCAAGGCTGGCTTGATTGGAGAGCATGCTGGGCGATGGGTGGCCAGCGAGCGAGCAGATCAGTGGCTGGAACTTTCAAGAGCAGATGCTTACGCGCAGCTAGTGACAAGCTGCTGGGACCTACCCAAACTAAAACTTCAACCAAATCGAATCACGGATCAGATTTCAGCTGAGTATCCACTGCTTGATCAAGCCAAGCTTTCCCTATTGCAATTCGGCGCAAGTCTGGGACTGCTGGATCGTGACGAACCAAGACCGGCGCTACTAACCGGGAGTCTTGCGGCTGTCATCAAGGCGGTGACACAAGAGCTTCCTAAGACTCAGACCAAGTTGATTGTGCAGGGCGATCTAACAATTATTTGCCCGGGTCCAATTGATTCGAGTCTGCAAAGAAAATTAGATGCCTTTGCAGATAGCGAGGACCTGGGATTAGCTTGTCGTTTTCGACTGACCAACCTGTCTGTCTCTCATCACCTCGAATCAGCTGGAGATATTTCAGAGATTCAGACCACCCTAGAAAAAGCAAGTGGCGCTGCACTTCCCCAGCCAGTTAGCTACTTACTGGCAGAGGCTGCCAGAAAATTTGGAACTCTCAGAGTAAGGACAGGAAATCAAACCGAGGTGGTGGCAGAAGACGAGATTCTTCTGACACAGATTTCAAACGAAAGATCGCTGGCACACCTTGGGCTCAAAAAAGCAGAAGGAAAATTAATCACTGCCGCCTCCCAAGAGATTTGTTACTTCTCTCTGCGCGAAAGTGGCTATGCCGCGGTAATGGTGGATGAAGCGGGTCAAATCATTTCTCCAAGATTCAGCGCACCCGCTGCAGAAATGGCGGACAGCTCTGAACTACTCGCCAGGGCGGCGAGCTTGCAAAGCGGTGAAAAGGCGAGCGCCGACCAAGGTGACATTGCCAGGCAGCTGGAGTTCGCAATCAAGAACAAACTGCAGGTGAGCATCACGATTGAAGTTGATGGGCAGGCTACCGAAATGCTGCTGACGCCACTGGGGCTGGCCAATAACCGTCTGCGGGGCCGGGACGAGGCTAAGCAAGCCGAGCGAACACTACCGCTGACCAAGATACGCTCGGTCGTGCTGAGTTAGGCTGGAGGGATGTCTGGGCCACTGATTGTGCAAAGTGATCGCACAGTTCTGCTTGAGACTGATCATCCTTCTGCCGATGTCGCAAGACATGAGCTAGCAATATTCGCCGAACTGGAGCGTGCGCCCGAGCACATCCACACTTACCGCATAAGTCGATTAGGACTATGGAATGCCAGGGCCGCTGGCCACAATGCCGATTTCATTATTGAATCTCTAACTAAATGGTCGAAGTATCCACTGCCAGAAACGGTTACGAGTGAAATCCGTAGAACGATTGACCGATTTGGAAAACTGTTGATAAGCCGCGATGCGGAGGGTTTACTACTGCAGAGCGAGAGCCTACCGATTCTCACCGAGGTAACAACCAATCCCAAGATTGCCGAATTGCTAGAGGGCAAGACAGACAGTGGCTACCGAGTAAGGCCATGGGCTCGCGGTCAGCTCAAACAGCAGCTTTTGAAACTGGGTTGGCCGGCAGAGGACAACGCTGGTTTTACGCCGGGCACACCGCACAGCATTGAGCTGGACCAATCCAACTGGTCTCTGCGCGACTACCAGAAGCTGGCAGTTGAAAAGTTTGCAGAAGGAGGCTCAGGGGTTGTGGTTTTGCCGTGTGGTGCGGGTAAGACCTTGGTCGGGGCCGCCGCGATGGCTCACTTTGATACCAACACTCTGATCTTGGTCACTAACACAGTTGCCGCTAGGCAGTGGCGGGATGAGCTACTAAAGCGAACAGATTTGAAGCAGGAAGATGTTGCTGAGTATTCGGGTGCTTCGAAGGAACTGGCGCCGGTGACCATCGCCACCTATCAAATTCTCACCACTAAGAAGCAAGGTGAGTTTGCCCACCTAGCGCTGCTGAATGCGCGCGACTGGGGTCTCATCATCTATGACGAGGTTCACCTCTTACCTGCTCCAATCTTTAAGATGACCGCTGATCTGCAAGCAAGAAGAAGACTTGGTCTCACTGCAACTCTGGTGAGAGAGGATGGCCGAGAGTCAGATGTCTTTTCGCTGATTGGGCCGAAGCGCTTTGATGCCCCCTGGAAAGACATTGAAGCTCAAGGATATATTGCGCCTGCAAAGTGTTTTGAAATTCGCATCAGCCTGCCCGACGAAGATCGAATGAAGTATGCCATTAGTGATGCTGATGCCAGATTCCGAATTGCTGCAACCGCCAACGCCAAGCTTCCTCTACTGCGCAAACTGCTAGATAAAAATCCGGAAGAGCCGACGCTGATAATTGGGCAGTACCTGGATCAAATTGACGAAGTTTCTAGCGCACTGAATCTTCCTAAGCTCACCGGCCAAACTCCAGTGGTTGAGCGTGAGCAGCTTTTTGCTGATTTTCGATCTGGAAAAATCAAGGCACTGGTTGTTTCTAAAGTTGCCAACTTCTCGGTAGATCTGCCGGAGGCATCCCTAGCAATTCAGATTTCCGGCTCCTTTGGTTCTAGGCAGGAGGAGGCCCAGCGCCTGGGAAGATTGCTGAGACCTAAGCAAGACGGACGAACTGCCCTGTTTTACACGTTGATTGCTCGCGACACCGTCGAGCAGGACTTTGCACAAAACCGCCAACGTTTCCTGGCGGAACAGGGCTACTCCTATGAAATAGTGAACGCTGAAGACATCTAGTCCAGACAATTCCCAGAAATCTTCCAGAAATCTGGGGCAAACTGACTTCATGGAAAATCTCAAGGTGCTCGTAGTTGATGATGAACCCAACATTCGCGATCTACTCTCTGCCAGCCTGCGCTTTCAAGGGCACAGAGTCCTAACCGCCGCCAATGGCAATGAAGCAATCAATCAGATTGTTGATAACCAACCAGATGTGGTTTTACTGGATGTGATGCTGCCTGATATCTCAGGTTTTGGTGTTACTAAGAAGATCCGCAGCCTCGGGATCGAAGTTCCAATTCTTTTTCTCACCGCGCGTGATGACACAGAAGATAAAGTCACTGGCTTGACAGTTGGTGGCGATGACTATGTAACCAAGCCATTTAGTTTGGATGAAATTTTGGCCAGAATCAGTGCCATCATGCGCAGAACTGGCAAGGACCAAACAAAGTCAGTCATTGTGGTTGGAGAGCTAACCATAAACGAAGATGCTCATGAAGTAACTGTCAATGGAAATCTGGTAGACCTCTCCCCGACCGAATATCAGCTTCTGCGCTACCTCGCCACAAATCCAAACAGGGTTCTAACCAAAGCTCAAATCCTTGACCATGTTTGGGAATACGACTTCAATGGGGAAATGGGAATTGTCGAGTCTTATGTTTCTTACCTAAGGAAGAAACTAGATCCAATCTCCACCGAGCCACTAATTGTCACTAAGCGTGGAGTTGGCTACATGCTCAAGGGCCCCAAGGCTTAGTCCAATTGAAGAATCGTTTTTTAGCCGCCTGGGAGAGAGTATCTCTTCGGGCGAAGCTAACTACGATGTCTGTTTTTCTGATTGGCCTTCTTCTCACAATCTCTAGCGCCGGAACTGTTGCGCTGCTATCGACTTACCTGCAGCAGAACACCGACAACCTTCTGATTGCCACCGCAAACCAGCTAAGAGCAGAGAATCCACTTCGGTTGCAGATCCGCGTTACTACCGGCGATCTGACACTGCCTGCTCTCCCAAGCGACTACTACATTGCAATCCTTGATTCGGATGGAAATCAGTTTCTTGGTTTAGTTTCAGCAACCGGTGGAGGGCGGCAAGTACCAAACTTTTCTACCTTGACCTCTGAGAAAGTAATTGAGTTTGGCGGTGTGCCATTTGATGCTGAAGTTGATGTGGCGGGCCCAGATCAAGCCTGGCGGGTAGTGGCATTGCCACTGCAGAACGCCAACGGCTCAGTGGTTGTTGGTTTGCCTACCAACACCAATCGACAAATTATTAATGAGTACGGAGTGATTGGTGGCAGGTTCGGAATCCTGCTGCTCTTTCTTTCAGGTCTGAGTATTTGGCTGACTATCACCTCTGCCCTTAGGCCGCTGCGAGAGGTAGAGAGAACGGCAGAAGCCGTGAAGAGTGGAAAGTTCTCCTCCCGTTTGGTTCAGCGTCATGGCAAAACCGAGATTGGAAGAATCAACCGTGCTCTAAACAGCATGCTTGATTCCATTGAGTCTGCCGTTAGAGGAAAAGATAAGACTCTTGACCAAATGCGCCGCTTCGTCTCTGATGCCAGCCATGAACTCAGGACCCCGCTGGTAACCGTTCGAGGTTATGCGGAGCTCTATCGCATGGGAGCAATCAAGAGCAAACATGACCTCACCGAGGCAATGGGAAGAATTGAAAGCGAAGCAATTCGCATGAGCGGTCTGGTGGAAAGCCTTCTGACACTGACTCGCATGGATGAGCTCGGAAATCTAAAGAAACAACCGACTGACATAGTGGCACTGGCGCAAGCCAGCGTTAAGGATGCCTCGGTCGCTCACCAAGCCATCAGCTTTAGGGTGTCTACTCCGTTCGATAAATGCAGCTTAGAAATTGATGGCGATCGCATAAAGCAGGTCTTCACTAACCTTCTTGCCAACGCCGCCCGCTTTGCTCCCAACTCCTCAGAGGTGACAGTTGAAATCGAGGACGCAGGTTCTCGAATTAGAGCAAAGGTGATTGATCGTGGAGAAGGTGTCCCACAGGACCTTCGTGAAAAAATCTTTGAACGTTTCTACAGAATCGATAATTCCAGAAACCGCGAAACAGGGGGCTCAGGATTAGGTCTTGCTATTGCCAAATCAATCATTGATGCACACGGTGGCAAGATCTGGCTCGAGGAAACTCCTGGTGGCGGCGCAACTTTCATATTTGAGCTGAACAAATAAAAAAACAGGGCGGCCGGAGCCACCCTGTTTTTCTAGTTGACCTTCTTAGAAGTCCATTCCTCCAGCGCCTTCACCGGCAGCAGGAGCTGCTGGTTCTGGTCTCTCCGCAACAACCGCTTCGGTTGTTAGGAATAGACCTGCGATGGATGCAGCGTTCTGCAGCGCTGATCGAGTTACCTTAACTGGGTCGTTGATTCCAGCTTTCAGCATGTCGACATACTCACCAGTGGCGGCGTTGAGTCCGTGACCATCTGGCAGGTTGGCAACCTTCTCAGCAACGACGCCTGGCTCGAGGCCTGCGTTGATTGCGATCTGCTTTAGCGGAGCAGAGATTGCAACGCGAACGATGTTGGCACCGGTTGCCTCGTCGCCCTCCAGCTTGAGGTTTGCGAAGGTGGTCTTGCCAGCCTGAAGCAGTGCTACTCCACCACCGGCAACAATGCCTTCCTCGACAGCTGCTTTAGCGTTACGCACTGCATCTTCGATGCGGTGCTTGCGCTCTTTGAGTTCTACCTCGGTAGCTGCACCGGCCTTGATAACTGCAACACCACCAGCCAGCTTGGCTAGTCGCTCCTGCAGCTTCTCACGGTCATAGTCGCTGTCGGTATTTTCGATCTCACGACGGATCTGCTCCACGCGACCCGCAATCTGACCTGCGTCACCGGCACCCTCCACGATGGTGGTTTCGTCCTTGGTGATTACAACTTTGCGAGCACGGCCCAGCATTGCTAGGTCAGTGTTCTCGAGCTTCAGACCAACCTCTTCGGCGATAACCTGACCACCGGTAAGGATTGCGATGTCCTGGAGCATTGCCTTGCGGCGATCTCCAAAGCCTGGTGCCTTGACAGCAACTGACTTGAAGATTCCACGAATCTTGTTTACAACCAAAGTTGCAAGAGCTTCGCCCTCGATGTCTTCAGCGATGATTAGAAGGGGCTTGCCTGCCTGCATGACCTTGTCAACTACTGGCAGTAGTTCCTTCATGTTAGAGATCTTGCTGTTTGCAATCAGGATGTAGACATCCTCCAGCACAGCTTCCTGACGCTCTGGGTCTGTGACCATGTAAGCAGAAACGTAACCCTTGTCGAATCTCATACCTTCAGTCAGCTCTAGCTGAATACCAAAAGTGTTTGACTCTTCAACAGTTACAACACCTTCCTTGCCAACCTTGTCGATTGCTTCAGCGATGATTTCACCAATTGTTGAATCACCTGCAGAAATGGAAGCGGTAGCAGCAATCTGCTCTTTGGTCTCTACCGGCACTGCCATCTTCAGAAGAGTCTGAGTGACAGCCTCGGTTGCCTTGTCGATTCCGCGCTTCAGAGTGATTGGGTCAGCTCCGGCTGCGACGTTACGCAGACCTTCTTTGACTAGAGCTTGTGCCAAAACAGTTGCAGTGGTGGTTCCATCACCCGCTACATCGTCGGTCTTCTTCGCTACTTCTTTAACGAGCTCAGCACCGATCTTCTCGAATGGATCGGATAGCTCGATTTCCTTGGCGATTGAAACACCGTCGTTAGTGATGGTGGGGGCGCCCCACTTCTTCTCGAGCACTACATTTCGACCGCGCGGACCTAAGGTCACTTTCACGGTGTCGGCCAGGATGTTCAGGCCGCGCTCAAGGCCACGACGAGCCTCTTCATTAAAGGTAATAATTTTTGCCATTTGGGTTTCTCCCGTTTGCACTAAGACTTGGATTAGCACTCAACGTTTGCGAGTGCTAACTCAGTTTTAGCACTCTTGGGCCCAGAGTGCAAGCGGAAATACCCCACCCTAGGGCGGGGTCCCGGTTTTAGCCTTATTTAGAGGACTGTGATGTTCTCAGCTTGCAGGCCTTTGTCGCCCTGCTTGACGTCGAACTGAACTCGCTGGTTTTCCTTGAGTTCACGGTATCCGTCAGTCTGAATTGCTGAGAAGTGTGCAAATACGTCTGGTCCGTCGTCCTGAGTGATGAACCCAAAACCCTTCTCAGAGTTGAACCACTTTACGGTTCCTTGTGCCATTGTTGCTCCTGATGCCTAAAGCCACGTGCGTAATTCACACGTGCATCGGGCTCAACCTAGGTCCTGCTCGACAAGACCCACTCTATTCTGGATACGGCCAGGAGCAAAATTAGTTACAGAACGGTTATAAATGCCCAGGAGGCTAAAACCATGAAATATGAGGTCTATAAGACAGATGATCAGTGGAAACAGGAGCTTTCCGAGTTCGAATACCAGGTTCTGAGGCTTGCTGGCACGGAAAGACCCTGGACCGGCGAGCTGCTGGAAGAAAAGCGCTCCGGTAGTTATCACTGCCGAGGTTGCGATGCTTTGCTCTTTGAATCCGACACCAAGTTTGACTCTCACTGCGGCTGGCCAAGCTTTTATAAACCCCAGGGCAACGAAGCAATTGAATACATTGAAGATCGTTCACACGGCATGCTTCGAACCGAAGTTAGATGCGCAAAGTGTGGATCGCACTTGGGTCACGTCTTTGAAGATGCTCCACAAACCCCGACTGGCGATCGCTACTGCATCAACTCTGTCAGCATCACCTTTAAAGCAAAGTTAAGCTAAAGTCTTCTCATGGCAAAAACATCGGCGGAGGGTGGAGCGCTGTATGGCGTGGGATTCATTGGGGCCGTTATTTACTTCATCTCAACAGCTGAAGGTTTCTGGGACGGCGTTCTCGGTTTCCTGAAGGCACTGGTCTGGCCGGGTTTCTTGGTTTACGAACTCTTGCTTCTAGTGAGTGCCTAATACAACAAACGTTGTCAAAGTCAGTTCTTAATAAAGAGCCGACCACGGGACTCGAACCCGTAACCCCCGCATTACAAGTGCGGTGCGCTACCAATTGCGCCAGGTCGGCTTACTGCCCAGAAAGTTTAGCGTTACTGCGCCATCATTGACTGGACAAATGCGGCAAAGTTAGCCGCGGATACAAGCTCTTCTCCGGTTGCCCAGACATACTGCTGTCCGTTCACCAAGATGGTTGGAGTTCCCGTAACCGAGATTCCTTGCTGGGGTTCTCCAAGAACAGTTTGAGTGTGGGCGAGGATGTAGTCCTCGAAGCTCTTGGCTTGGATGCAGCCCCTGATCTCTTCACTTCCGGCACCCGCAGCGGTTGCGAATTCAAAAATTGCATCGTCGCTGTGACCCTCAGTGCCTTCTTCTGATTGGTTGAGCATCATGGTCTCGTGGAAATCAAAGAATGCATCTGGCTCAAAGTTCGCAACACAGAAAGCTGCGTTAGCAACGCGTGATGAGTATTCGTTTAAAGATGCTCGGTCTAAGAAAGATATCGGTCGAATTTCTAGTGTTGCAGCGCCGGTATCAACCCAGGAACGAATCTGAGCGGAGTTTGGAACATCGAACGCTTGACAGACCGGGCACTGGTAGTCGACATAAACCACAATCTCCGGAATCGCTCCTTCGGCATCTGGGGTTGGGGTCTTGGTGTCGGTGAAAGCCTGCAGACCAACACCCATCTTCAATCCACCCCACTCAGTCAGATTGTTTGGAACTTCAGAGACAACTGGAGCTTCGGCACGATTTGCCTGCTCAACCACGATCACCGCTGCCACTCCACCGATGATGCCCAGAGCGACCAGCACAACTGAAACCTGGATGAGCAGCTTGCTGCGCTTTTCCTTTTTGGCATTCTGAGCTCTTAGCTCTTTGGCCTTGGCTCTAGCGGCCTCGCGCTGCTCGGATCTAGTTGGCTTCTGGTTCAATTTGGCTCCCTGTTTGAAGGTCGTTTACAACCCCACCATTCTAAGTAGTTGGTGGCATACTTATCCCACCTGCCTCGGCAGGAGCTCATCACTACGGATCGTCCGGCACGTACCTGCCGGTGAAGGGGTAATCATGGCATCAGTGTCATTTAAAAGCGCTACTCGCCTGTATCCAGGCGGAACCAAGGCAGCAGTCGACAAGCTAGATCTGGAAATCAGAGACGGTGAATTCCTAGTTTTGGTAGGCCCATCGGGATGTGGTAAATCCACCTCTCTGAGAATGTTGGCCGGACTAGAAGAAGTCAACGAAGGTGCAATTTACATCGGAGACCGTGATGTCACCGATGTTCCGCCAAAAGACCGTGACATCGCCATGGTCTTCCAGAACTACGCTCTCTACCCACACATGACAGTGGCCGAGAATATGGGATTTGCTCTAAAGATTGCTGGAGTCAGCAAAGAAGAGCGTGCGGAGCGCGTGTTGGAGGCTGCGAAGCTGCTAGACCTCGAACCGTATCTAAACCGCAAGCCAAAGGCACTGTCCGGTGGACAGCGTCAGAGAGTTGCGATGGGACGAGCAATTGTTCGTAAGCCTCAAGTCTTCTTGATGGACGAGCCACTTTCAAACCTCGACGCTAAGTTGCGCGTTCAGACTAGAACTCAGATTGCATCACTACAAAAGAGACTTGGAGTCACAACGGTTTATGTGACACACGACCAGGTTGAAGCTATGACCATGGGCGACCGGGTTGCTGTGTTGAAAGACGGAATCCTGCAGCAGGTTGACGCACCACGTGCTCTATATGACAAGCCACAGAATGTTTTCGTTGCAGGCTTCATCGGCTCACCGGCTATGAACCTAGTTCAGCTAGCAATAGTTGAAGGTGGTGTGCAGTTTGGTGACGAAGTTTTACCAGTTGACCGCAGTGTTCTTGCTAAGACCAGCGCCAAGAAGGTTACGGTTGGAATTCGTCCCGAGAAGCTAACTCCTGCCGCTCACGGTCTGGTTGTTGATGTCGATGTTGTGGAAGAGCTTGGTAGCGATGGTTACCTATACGGCCGCGCACAACTAGACGGAACCGAGCAGGCCATCGTTGTTCGAGTTGATGCACTAAACCACCCTCGTGCAGGAGAGAAAATCCACCTACACGCTGACAAGGACGCACTCCACCTCTTTGATGTGGAAAGTGGCGAGCGCCTGAACTAATTGATGGCTCCTAGCCTCTCTATTACGGCTGCCACGGCAGAACCAGCACTACTGGATCTGCCGTGGCATTTGCCGTTGGAAGATTGGCCCAAGGAAACGATTGCTGCGCTGCCCAAGGGTCTTTCCCGCCACACCGTTCGCTTTGCTCACCTTGGCGAGCATGTGATTGCAATCAAGGAAACTCTGCTGGATCTAGCCAAGCGCGAATACGAAATGCTGCGCAAGCTAGAGAAGCTAGATGTCCCCTGCGTTGAGCCGTTTGCAATAATTTCGAATCGCAAAGATGCGAACGGAAACGATTTGCCGGCGGTTCTGATCACCCGTCACCTAAAGTTTTCACTGCCCTATCGCGCGATGTGGTCGCAAGGTCTCAGAGAGCAAACTGCTAAACGATTAGTTGATGCTCTTTCCCTGCTACTGGTGCGACTTCACCTGGCTGGATTTTTCTGGGGCGATGTTTCACTATCAAACACACTATTTAGAAGAGATGCTGGAAGATTCGCTGCCTACCTCGTTGATGCGGAAACTGGGCAGCTTTATGAGGGCAGGCTCTCCAATGGTCAACGCGAGAATGATCTGGAGATTGCCCGAGTCAACATAGCCGGCGAGCTAATGGATCTGATTGCCTCTGGCAAAGGAATTGACATTGATCCAGCGCTCGTTAGCCAGCGAATTGTTGATAAGTATCGCGAGCTTTGGAAAGAGTTGACCGCTGCTGAGGTTATTGATGCTTCCGAGCGCTGGCGCATCGCCAAGAGAGTTCAGCGCCTGAACGAGCTTGGTTTTGATATTGAAGAGCTTTCGATGACCCAGGATCAAGACGGCCAAACCGTGAAGATTCAGCCAAAGGTGGTGGATGCCGGTCACCATGCTAGAAGACTGCTACTCCTCACTGGTTTGGATGTGGAAGAAAATCAGGCTCGCAAACTCCTGAATGACATTGACCAATACCGCTTGAATAACGCCCGTCCCGGTGCTGATGAGGAAGTGATGGCACATGAGTGGCAGTCCAATATCTATGAGCCAGTTATAAATGCCATTCCTCAAGAGATGACTGGCAAGTTGGAGCCCGCCGAGATCTTCCATGAAGTGCTCGAACACAGACTCAAGAAGTCAGAGCAAGCAGGACAAGACATTCCACTCGAGGACACAGTTCGCTCTTATGTGGCAGAAGTTCTTGCCAATCGCCGCGATGAAGCCTCTTATCTGGCAACTGGCTCCAACACGGCAGCCATCTCGCTGCCCGAACCTATTCCCACCGGTCTGATAGTTGCCGACGATGAGGAAGAAGGCGACTGGCGCGACAAGGTCTAGCGAGAGCTAGCGATTTTGTAGAGCGCTACCGAAACTGCGATTCCCGCGTTGAGAGACTCAGTCTTGGCACTAATTGGAATGCTGACGATCTGGTCGCAGTTTTCACTAACCAACCTGGACAAACCTTTTCCTTCAGACCCAACTATTAGCAGCAGGGGCGAATCAGAGAGTTTGAATTCAGGCAGGCTGACGTCACCGTCGCCATCTAATCCAACTACGAACATTCCACGCTTTTTGTAATCAGCAATTACTTGATTTAGGTTTGCGACCATCGCAATTGGCATTCTTGCTGCGGCGCCGGCTGAAGTTTTCCAAGCGCTAGCTGTCACACCAACACTCCTGCGCTGAGGCAGCACAATCCCATTGGCACCAAACGCTGCTGCAGATCTAATGATTGCTCCAAAATTTCTTGGATCAGTGATGCCATCCAAAGCGATCACCAGTGGCGAGGTGGATTGAGAAAGAGCCCGATCGAGCAGTTCTCCACTGGAAATGTATTGGTATTCAGGAACCTGTAAAGCGATGCCCTGGTGAACCACGTCCCCGCCGCACATGCGATCAACTTCGGCTCTGGTTACCTCAGCCACCGGAATCCCACGATTGTTAGCTAGAGCGATTGCTTCACGGACTCTGTCATCGAGATCTACTTTTTGAGAAATGTAGAGAGCAGTGGCTGGAATCTTTGCACGTAGAGCCTCAACAACAGAGTTCCTCCCCCACACAACTTCGTGAGCGGAGGATTTCTTTGCACGCGGACTCGTTTGTCTTCTTGGCTTAGTGGTCTGTGCTTGCTTAGCTTTTTTAGCCTTGTATGCCTTGTGATAGGGACGATCTTCGGCTTTCGGGGTTGGTCCTTTACCGCGCAAAGCTTTGCGGCCGTGACCACCGGTTCCCTTGGTTGGTTTTTTGCTTTTTGCAGCCATTAGCTAACACTCCAATGAGTTCCAGTAGGTCCATCTGACAATTCGATACCGCTATCTTCGAGTTGTCGGCGGATGGAATCTGCCAACTCAAAGTTCTTTTCCTGTCTTGCTGTTTCGCGCTGTTCAATCAGTCTTCTGACCAGTTGATCAAGGGCTACGTGTTCTTCGCTCACAGCGCTTGGCCATTGCGAGGGAGCAAGGCCAAGAACGCTCAGCATTCGATTCACCTGAGCCCGCTTCTGGGCCGCTTCCCGCCATTGCTGCTCGTCGAGATCTTTGTTGGCGGCGGTGACCGTGTCATGAATGACGGCGAGCGCCGCTGGGATATTGAGATCGTTGTTCATCTCTTGAGTGAATTCATCTGGAAGCGCCACTGAATCATCAATCGCCGCAAACTGAGTCTGCTTCAGCTCTCTTTCGGCACGCTTCAGAAATGTGTGCAATCTTTCAAGGGCAGTCTCCGCCTCGGTCAAGACCGACGGCTGGTAATCCAGGACAGATCGGTAATGGGCGCTAGATAGGTAGTAGCGAACTGCCGGCGGAGAGGCCAGTGCAAATAAGTCTTTACTGGAAACAGTATTTCCGATTGATTTAGACATTTTTTGACCGCCAACATTGACTAGTCCGTTGTGAATCCAGTAATTGGCAAACTTATCGCCAGCGGCTTTTGACTGAGCAAGTTCATTTTCATGATGCGGAAAGCGCAGGTCTAATCCACCGCCGTGGATATCGAAGTTCGCGCCTAGGTAGTGGGTGGACATTGCGGAGCATTCGATGTGCCAACCCGGTCTACCTTTGCCAAATGGTGATTGCCAACTAGCGCTCTCGGGTTCGCCCGGCTTAGATGCTTTCCAAAGTGCAAAATCTGTTTGTGCTCGTTTACCAGGGTGGAGTTCTTCTGACTCAACATCCGAAAGATCTTGATTGGTCAGCTCGCCGTAACTTGGCCAACTGTTGGTGTCAAAATACACATCCGCGCTACCCTCAGCCTGATAAGCGTGACTTTTTTGGATTAGCTGCTGGATAAGTTCGATCATCTGCGGGATGTGTCCAGTAGCTCTTGGTTCTAGCTTTGGAAGAGCCAATCCAAGTCGCTCGTAATCTTTGGCGAAAAGTTGCTCGTTCTGATACGCAACCTCCCACCAAGGTCGTTTTTGCTCTTTTGCTTTTTCTAAAACCTTGTCGTCAATGTCAGTGACATTTCTTACCAATGTCACCGCCATGCCCTGTTCGGTCAACCAGCGCACGAGTAGGTCATAAACCAATGCAGAGCGAAGGTGTCCAATGTGGGGTTCAGATTGAACTGTTGGACCGCAAACGTAGATGCCTACCTCGCCTGAGGTGATTGGCTTAAACTCGCGTAATTCACCCGCCTGGGTGTCGAACAGCTTCATATCAAAAAGCCTAGCTTTGGGTTCTAACCAAGGCGGTTGCCACCGCGGCAATACCGCGTGAATCAGCTAGGAAGCCAAGTCCATCGGTGGTGGTAGCGAGAACCGAGACAGGGGCCCCGACCACTTCAGTCAGGTGATGTTCAAGCTCAATACGTCTAGGCGCAATCTTCGGCTTTTCAGCAATGATCTGAACCGCCACGTTCACCGGGGTGAATCCGCTATCCGTCAGGAGCTTGAGAGTCTCCTTGATGAATCGCTCGCCGGATGCTCCTGCGTATTCATTGCGATCGGTTCCAAAGTTAGAACCAATGTCACCAAGGTTGGCGGCGGATAGCAGCGCGTCGACGATTGCGTGAGCCACAGAATCACCATCTGAGTGACCAATCAATCTTGGGAGCTCTGGCCACTCAACGCAGCCGAGCATTAGGGAACCTGAGTCGCCAAAGTGGTGAGCATCCGCACCAATACCACTGCGGACATCGGCAAAGATTGCCCTGGCTCTTTCAAGATCGGTTGGATACGTGATCTTGAAAGCATGTTCGTGCCCATCGACGATAGCTGTCTTGATCCCCATAGATTCCAAGAGACCAGCTTCATCTGTGAAGTTTCCTTGAGCCTTAGCAAGGCTTTCACGAAGGGTTTTGACTCGAAAGCCCTGCGGAGTTTGAACCATTCTTAGTTTTGATCTATCAAGCGTGTGGTGAACCCAGTTTTCTGCAACCTCTTTAACGGTGTCTGCTGGATTGATTGCTGGCACCACGCTCTCGGCGGACTGCAACCCCGCCAGTACTCTTTCAAAAACTTCCTTTGGAGTGAAGGCTCTAGCAGCATCGTGCACCAAGACATAATCCGTGGTGACTTCCGCCATTCCACTGGCAACAGAGTCTTGTCTCGTGTCTCCGCCAACCACAACTTTGAAATCGTCAAAAAACTTGGCTGTGAGACGAGTGAACTCTGATAGGAGCTCACTAGGAGCAACAACCACTAGTTGATCTGGTTTAAATTCTGAAATGTGTAGAAGAGAGAGCTCGAGTAGAGATTTACCAGCAACCGTAGTTGCCGCTTTAGGTTGTCCGGCACCGAGTCTTGTCCCTTTACCGGCGGCAACTAATACCACCGCAACTGACATGAGCTAGCTGGCCAATACCTTGTCGAGTTCGGCTGATGCTTTTTCCTCATCAACCTTGCGGGCAAGCGCAAGCTCTGAAATCAGAATCTGTCGCGCCTTCGCAAGCATTCTTTTCTCACCGGCGGACAGTCCGCGATCTTGATCTCTTCTCCAGAGGTCACGAACCACTTCCGAAACCTTTACAACATCACCGCTGGCTAGCTTCTCTAGATTTGCCTTGTAACGACGTGACCAGTTAGTTGGTTCCTCAACAAACTCAGCGCGCAGAACATCGAAGACCTGCTTTACGCCCTTCTTATCGATGACATCTCTAACGCCGACCATTTCAACGTTGGCGGCAGGTACCTGAATGATTAGGTCACCTTGGGCAACCCTTAGCTTGAGGTACTTCTGCTTTACCCCGCGGATTTTCTTGTCAGAAACCTCAATGATTTCTGCTGCTCCGTGGTGGGGGTATACGACAGTTTCGCCAACTTCAAATTTCATAGAATTCTTTCGGCTCCAAATCCCCTATTTTACCACAGTGTGGGGCTTACTCCTAGGGTAAACTGAGCATGTTAGGCCCCCGGAGGACCGTTGAAAACCAAGAAGCTCATAGCAGCACTTGCTGCCCTGGTGACTGTATTTGCCCTAGCCGGCTGCTCGCTCTCTCGAGAGGTGGCATCGCTAGACCCTTACTCGCCAAGCGATGGAGTGCAGGTTGATCTTCCAGAGCTAAAGGCCAGAAACGTTTTGTTCGTCTCTGATGCTGAGGGAAACTCGGTTCTGATTGGTTCATTTCTAAACACAACAGATGCGACCTTGGTTGCACAACTGGAAACCATGGATTCCAATGGAAAAGTTGTACTAACTGACATAACAATTCCTGCTCAGGGAAAGTTTGACCTTGGATATAACGGAACCGAGGGTAAGCGTCTGTTTCTAACTGAGCTACCAGGCTCAATGCACCCTGTTTACATCCGAGCTGGTGGAGA
>WLDG01000014.1 GCA_009704945.1 Actinomycetota bacterium
GCCACCACAATCAGTAGCAGACCAAGCTGCGTGGCATTTGGTGAATAGGTGCTGTCGGACTGCGGGGCATAGGCATACCAAGCCTGCTGAAAACCACCGGTTTGAATTAGCGCAACCAGAGCAAAAACAGCTCCAATCAGGTTTACAACCGAAATCGGTAGCAGCTTTTTCTCGCCAAGTTTTCTTTCAACCAACAAGGTTGTGATGCCGGTAAGTAGTGCGAAGGCAGCGAAAACTAAAAGACCAATAATTGCGGCGTGCGATTGACTGAAGGTAATAAACAATCCACCAGCAAGCGCAAAGACTGCTCTAGGGATATGGGTTATTCGCACTTGCTTAGCTTGGCATATTTACGAAGCGAGAGTACTGACCTTGGAATGCAACTGTGACAGTTCCGGTAGGTCCATTTCTCTGCTTGGCAAGAATCAAGTCCGCTTCGCCAGCTCTCGGGTGGTCTTTTTCAAATAGACCTTCGCGATGGAGCAGGATGACAACGTCGGCATCCTGCTCCAGCGATCCGGACTCACGGAGCTGCGAAAGCTCCGGCCTTTTGTCCTTGGTCTGTTCCGCCTGTCGATTTAACTGCGAAAGTGCAACGACCGGGACGCCGAGTTCCTTAGACAGCAGTTTTAGTGCTCGGGAGAACTCGGACACTTCTTGCTGTCTGGACTCAACCTTCTTGCCACTCGTCATGAGCTGGATGTAGTCGATCACAACCATCTTCAACTGAACCTGCTGCGAAAGGCGACGGCACTTTGCTCTGATTTCCACCAACGACATATTTGGGCTGTCGTCTATGTAAAGCGGTGCGTCGTTGATCTTTCCTCTAACCGCAGCAAGTTTCGCCCAGTCACCTTCGGTAAGTGTTCCCTTACGCATGCTCTGCAAGTAAATTCCGCTCTCTGCAGAAAGCATTCGCATGGCAATTTCTGAGCGACCCATTTCTAGTGAGAAGAAGATTGTGGCCTGGTTGTTTTTGATTGCAGCGTTACGCGCAATGTCAAGAGCGAAGGTTGACTTACCAACTGATGGACGAGCCGCAACAATTACCAGTTGGCCGCCGTGGAAACCATGAGTGTAAGTGTCAAGATTTGTAAATCCAGTTGGAACACCCGTTAGCGCACCACCGCGATTTTGTGCTGATTCGATATCACGAATTGCATAGTCAATTGATTCGCTCAGGCCAACGTAGTCTTCCTTTGCAGTTTGACTTACAACGGCGAAAACTTCGGACTGGGCTTGGTTAACCAGATCCTCAACTTCTCCCTGGCTTTCATAACCAGACTGAGCAATTCTTGTTCCGGCATCGATTAGTCTGCGAAGAATTGCTTTGTCAGCAACAATCTTTGCGTAGTAACCAGCGTTAGCTGCTGTTGGAACAAAGCTTGAAAGTGAGTGAAGGTAATCGGCGCCACCGGCTTTTAGCAAATTGCCTTGCTTATTTAAATAATCTGTAACAGCAATTACGTCTGTTGGTTCTCCGCGACCGAATAAATAAATGATCGCGTTAAAAATAAGTTCGTGTTTTGGTGCATAAAAATCAGAACCGGTTACAACTTCCAAAACATCTGCGACTGCTTCTTGGGAGAGAAGCATTCCACCAAGGGCGGATTGCTCTGCTTCGATGTTGTGCGGAATTACCCTGGCATCACCCATGGGTACTGGTGCCAACATCGACATTCTTCGCCCTCCAAATCGCTCAGAACGTGTATAGCTTGGGACTAGGACATCTATCTATCAAATTAGCCTGTGGATAACTGTGGATAACTCTGTGTAAACACGCCGATAGGGGTTGTGGATAACTTGTGGATAACTCCCACAACTACCTCGCTGCCCAGTAAACAAGCGGGTTTTCTTGTGAATAAAGTTTCGTGGAAAACTCTCAAGGGGTGGCTGAGGGTTGTGGATAACTAGGACGAAGTAGCAAAAAGGCCGACACGCCCTGGGGCGAATCGGCCTTGGTGCTTACTTCTTTATTACTTGGCGCTAACTACCTGGATGGTGGCCTTGGCCACGATTTCAGAGGTTAGGCGGATGGTCACTTCATAGCGACCAATCGAGCGAATGGTGGTTCCAAGCTCGATCTTGCGCTTGTCTAGCTCGCCGTAGCCAAGAGCTGAAACAGCTGCTGCTACGTCTGCAGTCTTGACGGCACCAAATAGGCGACCGTTGAGACCTGAGCGCATTGTGATCTTGATTGGACCTTGCTCAAGCTTGGCCTTGAGGTTTCTTGCATCCTCATCGCTAGCAATTGCGCGTGCTTGACGAGCAGCGCGGATAGAAGTTACCTGCTTCTCGCCACCCTTGCTCCAAACCACAGCTAGGCCGTTTGGGATTAGGTAGTTACGTGCGTAACCATCCTTTACCTCAACGACATCGCCTGCGCTGCCTAGGCCAGAGACTTCGTTAGTCAGAATTAGTTTTGACATTTATTTCTCCCTAGCGTCCAGCGCCTGCGTATGGCAGAAGTGCCATCTCACGTGCGTTCTTGATTGCTTTAGCGATCTTGCGCTGATCCTGCACAGTTGCACCAGTGATGCGACGAGCGCGGATCTTGCCACGATCTGAAATGAACTTGCGAAGTGTTGCGACATCTTTGTAGTCGATAACTTCAATCTTGATTGTTTTAACCGGTGCAAGTTTTGCGTACTTTGAAGACATCATCTTCTTGCGACGGTCTTGTCCTTTTCCTGCCATTTTTCTTTCTCTCCTAAGTCTTTAGAACGGTGCTTCGTCCACTGCAGCTTCTGCTGGGTTTGCCCAAGCATCGGCTGGATTGTTGGCTGCTGGCTTCTCGCCTGCCCATGGTGATTCGATTGCAGCTTCGCGTGCTCTGCGAGTAACCGCAGCAGTTGCGTAGCGAAGGCTTGGACCAATCTCATCGATCTCTAGCTCAAGTGAAGCACGTGCTTCGCCTTGCGCTGTTTGATATGCAGATGGGGCTTTTAGGCGGCCGGTAACAACAACACGTGATCCCTTAGTTAGTGATTGTGCGATGTTCTCAGCAGCTTCGCGCCAAGCGGTGCAGCGAACCCAAACAGTGTCGCCATCAACCCATTCGTTAGTGGTGCGGTTGAAGGTGCGAGGAGTTGAACCTACTCGAACAGAAACAACTGCAATTCCGTTTTGGGTGTAGCGAAGTTCTGGATCGTCAGCAAGGTTGCCAACAATCGTTACGTTAACTTCGCCGGCCATTATTTGGTCCTAGCTGGACGCTTGCCGCCTGGACGTGGAGCACGTGGTGCTCTGGCGTCTGGCACGAACTCAATTGGGTTGATGCTGAAAACAGCTTCTTCAAGCTTCAACACCTTGGTTCTTAGAACGCTCTCAGAAAGCTTTAGCTGACGGTCAACCTCAACGACTGCTTCGTAACCAGAGGTTACGTTGACAACCGCGTAGAGACCTTCTGCGTGCTTTTTGATTTCGTATGTCATCTTGCGACGACCCCAGACGTCAACCTTGTCTACTGTTCCGCCACCATTGGTGATGACTTTTAGGTAGTTGGTCAGGCTGGTTGTGATTGATTTTTCATCGTATGACGGGTCAAAAATCACCATCAGTTCGTAGCTATGCATAGCTAACCCACCTCCTTCGGACTAAACGGTCACGGCCTTTCCGTGACAGGAGGGTAAATGCATGGTTGCCCAGGGCAACCGCACTACTCTAACGGGCTTGCCACCAGCTAAGCAAGCGGTTTTTAGCGGCCTCCGGACCTATTTCACCCTCATCCAGCCTGACTTCCAGTAGATAGTCATATGCCAAACCAACTTCTCTAGAAGGACCGATTCCGAGGATTTCCATGATCTGATTTCCATCCAGTTCGGGTCTAATCGAATCCAACTCCTCTTGCTCTCTTAGCTGCGCGATTCGCTGCTCGAGGTCGTCATAGGCGTGAGCTAGTCGCTCCGCTTTCTTTTGGTTTCTGGTGGTGACATCGCTTCTGGTGAGGATGTGTAGTCGATCAAGTTCTTCCCCAGCGTCTCTGACATATCTTCTTACAGCCGAATCTGTCCACTGAGCATCGGAGTAACCGAAGAAGCGAAGGTGCAGTTCAATCAACCTGGCAACTGAATCAACTAGTTCATTTGAAAAACGAAGCTCAGTCAGACGCTTCTTGGCAAGCTTTGCCCCAACCACATCGTGGTGATAAAAAGTGACGAGCTTGCCATCTAGTTTTCTGGTTGCTGGTTTTCCGATGTCGTGCAGCAGAGCCGCTAAGCGAACTGCTAAATCTTTTTCCAGTTGATAATTCTTTTCATAATCAATCGCCTGCTTCAAAACAGTGAGCGTGTGTTGATAGACATCTTTGTGACGCATGTGTTCATCGGTTTCAAGTTTTAGTGCAGTCAGTTCCGGCAGAACAATTGCTGCCAAGCCTGAATCAACCAACAACTCCAGACCAATCGTTGGATCATCGGTTAGTAGGAGTTTGCTGATCTCATCCCGAATTCGCTCAGCCGAAACAATTCTGATGCGATCTTTGAGTTCAACCATCGCATCAAATGCAGCAGGGTCAATCGAAAGATTTAGTTTGGAAGAAAATCTGGCAGCTCTGAGCATGCGAAGCGGGTCATCAGAAAAACTAACTTCTGGTGATGATGGGGTTCTGAGTGTTTTGAGATTTAAATCCCTGAGTCCTTCATGCGGATCTACAAACACTCGCTCCGGAAGTCGCAGTGCCATCGCATTAATGGTGAGGTCTCTGCGCTTGAGATCGTCTTCTAGATTGTCGCCAAACTCAACGGTTGGTTTTCTAGTTTTCGCGTCATACGAATCTGCACGATAGGTGGTGATCTCTACCCGCTCACCATCGATCTCAGCCGCGATGGTTCCAAATTCTCTACCAACATCCCAGGTGGCAGTAGCGAGGGGTTTAACCACTTTCAAGATTTCATCTGGTGATGCATTGGTGGTGAAATCAAGATCGGTGGTTTGTTTACCAAGTAGCGCATCTCTAACCGGTCCACCAACCAGTGCTATTTCAAATCCGGCTTTCGAGAAAGCGGCAGCGAGTGATTGAATCACTGGCTGCTGGGTGTTTTCAGCTAACTGCGCTAATGCTTTCGCCACCTCTTGCATGGGATTAGCTTGCCATAGCCCCCCAAGTAGAGTTGGAGTATGACTCCGGTTCGAATCAGAACCCAGACTGAGGTTTCCGCTGGCGGACTAGTGATCTCAGCCACTGACCCAACCATGGTCGCCCTGATCAGCCATCGCAATCGAGGCGGCGGGGAAGATTGGGTGATTCCAAAAGGCCATCAAGAAAAAGGTGAGGACCTTCAACAAACCGCTTTGCGGGAGGTTAAGGAAGAAACCGGCCTTAGTGCAGAAGTGATAAAGAAGATCGGCGAGATCAGCTACTCATTCCGATTGGGTCCAGTCAGAATTAAGAAAACAGTTCACCACTTTTTAATGAAGCAGATTGATGGTGATCTAACGCATGAAGAAGATCCGGAGGGCGAGGTTCTGAAAGTTGCTTGGTTTCCAATCAGCAAACTTGAAGAGGTGCTCGCTCACGAGAATGAGCGCAAGGTTGCAATGCGTGCTGTGGACATGATGCCATGAGAAAAATAGCTCTTGCTCTGTTGCTGGTTCTGATTCCCCTTCCCGCGAGCGCCGATCCAGAAGTTGTGCCAGGCTCTCAGATCAACCTGGTAGCAAGGGACGCGAGAATCCCCATCACAGTCAGCAATCCTGATCTTGAGCCAATCGAAGTTGTGGTGGTGGCTGAAAGCACCAGCTTTCGCCTAGAAGTGCTCGAGCAGGTCACTGTCTTGATTCCTTCTCAGAGCACCCAGATTGCTGAGGTTCCAGTTAGGGCAATCGCTAACGGTCCAGTGCAGCTCAGGGTTTGGCTGGAGGTAAACGGTGAAAAGGTTTCTGAAGAACAGCTGGTTTCAATCAACGTCAACTATGACGTGGAGCTATTTTTGCTGGTGACATTTGGTGTTTTGATGTTTGCACTGGTAATCGTTGGTGTTGCTAGAACATCCATAAAGTTGAGACGGAGAAGTATTGACTGACCATAATCCTTCAGTTACTCGCTCCTCCGTGATTATGGCGAGCGGCACCATCGTCTCTCGCATTTTGGGTTTTGCTCGAGCTGTTGTATTGGCAGTGGCAATTGGTGTTACTACCGATGCTGCTGACGCATTTGGTGTTGCTAATCAACTTCCGAACAGCGTCTACGCAATCATCGTTGGTGGTGTTCTCAATGCTGTAATGGTTCCGCAGCTGGTGAAAGCTAGAAGCAACAGCGATGGTGGCAAGGGATATGTTGATCGATTTGTCACCCTGGCAATTACCGTTTTCTTTTCGGTCTCCGTCCTTTTCACCATCGCCGCTCCCATCTTGGTCCGCATCTACACCTCGGGCTGGAGCGATCAACAGCTAGCCCTGGCGACCGCCTTTGCCTACTGGTGTCTGCCCCAGCTGTTCTTCTATGGGCTTTACTCCATCCTTGGCGAGGTGCTGAACTCCAGAAAAGCCTTTGGGCCTTTTATGTGGGCGCCGGTTCTAAACAATGTAGTTTCACTAATCGGACTTGCTCTGTTTGTTTTCATCTTTGCCGCTGATCCAAACGGGGCCAGACCAATCAGCGAGTGGGGGCCGGAACAAATCGCGCTGCTGGCAGGATCTGCCACTGCCGGCGTTGCAGCACAGGCACTAATTCTTTTACTGAGCTGGAAACGAATTGGACTAAAGCTAAATCTCAATTTCCAATTCCGCGGCTTTGGTCTTCGCCCTGCAATGAAAGCAGCCTCCTGGTCACTAGCAATGGTGCTGGTGACACAGGTTGGTGGAATTGTTCAAACAGCAGTGACATCAACCGCTGCGGTTGGTCGTGACAGTGGTGAAGCGGTTGCGTCGGTGGCGGCTGCCGCAATTGCCTGGTTGATCTTTATGCTTCCGCACTCGGTTGTTACCGTTTCAATTGCAACCGCCTACTTCACTCGGATGAGTGAGCATCACCAATCGGGAAACATGGAGAAGTTCAAGTCTGATCTGACGACAGCACTCCGAGTGATTGCGATGGTGAGCGTGATTGCAACTGTGTTGCTAATTGTTCTTAGCTATCCGATGGCAAGAGTCTTTGCTTCTGAGTATTCATCAACCGTCGCACTCGGCAATGTCATAGCGGCATTCATGATTGGTCTTTTACCATTTAGTTTTGTTTACATGATGCAACGAGCATTCTTTGCTCTCGAAGATACTCGCACTCCTTTTATATTTACATCGATTCAAATTGCAATTCACATCGCAGGTTCAATCACGCTTGGCTTTGTGATGCCGAAAGAATTTCTAGTTGTTTCAATTGCACTACTCACTGCAATGTCGGTTTCTGTGCAGGGCGTAATTGCATATTCAATGCTTCGGAAAAAGATCGGTGGCCTGAGAGGCTACGGCGTTAGCGGATCAACCTGGAAGTTTTTATTGGCAGCGATTCCGGCAACCGCAGTTGCCGTTGGAATGGTTTGGGTTTTAGGCGGGGTGGGAAGTGCTTCCTATGCGATGAGCGGAATTGTTCCATCACTGCTGGTTTCGCTTTTGGTTGGATCGCTCAGCGGCTTGACCTACTTACTGCTGCTCTGGGCCCTTAGGGCTGCGGAACTGAATGAACTAACCCGAGCAATCCGCGATAGATTAGGCAAAAATAAGACCAGCTAGTTAGGCTGGAGCTGAAATAAATAGATGGTTATCTATGTTTCAGCTATTGAAGGAATGTAAATGCGTGAAGTAATCATCATTGGCTCCGGCCCTGCCGGCTACACAGCCGCCATCTATGCCGCTAGAGCCCAGCTCAAACCGCTCATGATCGCATCGAGCGTTGAGCCAGGTGGCGAGCTAATGAAGACCACCGAGGTGGAGAACTTCCCTGGTTTCCCAGAAGGCCTGATGGGCCCTGATCTAATGGCTAACTTCCAGGCTCAGGCTGAGCGCTTTGGCACCGAGATTTTGTTTGATGACGTCGTTGAGGTTGACCTCAAGGGAGATATCAAGAAGGTGAAGACCGGAGCCGGTCAAGAGTTTGAAGCAAAAGCGGTGATTTTGGCCACCGGTGCTGCCTATCGTGAGCTTGGGCTTCCGAAAGAAAAGGAGCTCTCCGGTCACGGCGTTAGCTGGTGTGCAACTTGCGATGGGTTCTTCTTCAGAGAAAAAACCATCGCCGTGGTTGGTGGTGGTGACTCAGCCATGGAGGAAGCTAACTTCCTAACTAAGTTTGCCTCCAAGGTTTATGTGATTCACCGTCGCGACAGCCTAAAGGCCTCGAAGATTATGCAGCAGAGAAGTTTTGATAACCCCAAGATTGAGTTCATCTGGAACTCGGCTGTGGCAGAGCTGAAGGGTGATGCCAAGCTCACTGGAGTTGTGCTGGAAGACACCAATACTGGTGAAAAGAGGGACCTGGAATTAGAGGGTCTGTTTATTGCCATTGGAAATGACCCGAGGGTCTGGCTGGTTGAGAATCAAGTGGAGCTAACAGCTGAGCGCTTTATCAAGGTTGAAGGAAGATCTTCCAAGACCTCGCTGCCGGGAGTATTTGCCTGTGGCGATGTGATTGACCCAACCTACCGACAGGCAATCACCGCTGCTGGTTCTGGCTGTGTAGCGGCACTGGATGCCGAACACTACCTAAGTTCGAAGTAGGAGAAGTTATGCCAATTACCACTACCACCGCCAGCTTTGAGGCGGATGTTCTGAAGAGCGACAAGCCAGTGCTGGTTGATTTCTGGGCTGAGTGGTGTGGTCCGTGTCGAATGATTGGACCGGTAGTGGCAGAACTGGCCGAGGAATACCGTGGCAAGTTAGTAGTCGCCAAAGTAAACGTGGATGAAGAGCCTGCCCTGGCAGAACAGTTCAACGTCACCGGCATTCCGTTACTGGGTGTTTTCAAAAATGGTGAGATGGTCAAGCAGCTGGTTGGTGCCAGACCAAAAGCAGCAATAGTTTCTGAGCTTGCAGAGTTTCTGAACTAGAACCAAAAACAAGAGCTAGACTTTGCGCTAAACCCAAAGGAGCGCAAATGGCTCAGTCGCGCCTGGAGCAAGAGTTTGATCTTTTCAAAGATTCCTATGCTCAAAGAGCCGAGAATCTCTCGGTCAGCGAAGTTCGCGCGCTGTTTGCAACTGTCTCCAGACCAGAGGTAGTTTCACTGGCCGGTGGTATGCCGGATGTTTCAGCATTAGACAACGAACTAATCAGAACCGCTTTTGAATCTCTGATGAAAAACCGCTCGCAATTCGCCCTGCAGTATGGGCCCGGTCAGGGTGATGCAAAACTCCGAGGACAGATTCTAGAAATCATGGCACTGGAGGGCATTCAGGGAACAGTCGAAAACCTGATGATCACCACTGGCAGCCAGCATGCACTTGAGCTAATTGCTGATTTGTTTTTAGATCAGGGCGATGTTGCTCTGGTTGAATCGCCCAGCTATGTCGGGGCGGTTGGAATCTTTAGACACAAAGAGGCACACATCGAACATATCTACACCGATAGCGATGGCATATCACCAGAAGCAGTGGCCGAGGCATCTGACCGAATGATTGCCGATGGCAAAAAGGTGAAGCTGCTTTATCTGGTTCCAAACTTTGCTAACCCGTCGGGTGTGACTTTGTCAGAAGAGCGCCGTGACAAGCTGATTGCAGTTTGCAAAGAGCGTGGAATTTTGATTGTTGAAGACAATCCCTATGGTCTTCTTTACTTTGATGGTGCACCACCAAAAGCACTTCGGGCCAGAGACGCTGACATCGTGGTTTACCTCGGATCCTTTTCAAAGATTCTCTCGCCGGGTTTGAGAGTCGGCTACGTGCTAGCTCCCCCAGCCATCAGAGAGAAACTGATTCTGGCAAATGAGTCTGCGATTTTGTCTCCGGCAACTTTTGCTCAAATGTTGATTTCGGAATACCTATCTATTTGCGATTGGCAGAAGCAGATTTCTGAATACCGAAGCCTCTACAAAACAAAAAGAGATGCCGCAATTTGGGCACTGAATGAATACCTGCCCGGCGTTGAAACAACTAAACCTGCCGGTGGATTCTTTTTGTGGGTGAGCTTGCCGGAAGGAATAGATGGCAAGCAGATGTTGCCAATTGCAGTTGAAGAGCTGGTTGCCTACACTCCTGGCACTGCGTTCTATGGAGATGGCAGAGGAAAAGAATTTATTCGTGTTTGCTTCTCACACCCAACAGCTGAGAATGTCAAAGTTGGAATTCAAAGACTTGCCAAGGCGATTGAGCGCTCGCGCTAATTACTTCTTTTGAATCTCGTCAGCGATTCTTCTAAGGTCTGCAACCGATCCAAACTCGATAGTGATCTGACCTTTCTTGCGACCAATTGAAATCTTCACTCTCGTGTTCAGATAATCGGAAAGTTGATCGGCAAGTTCGGAAAGCATTTCGGTTTTGGTGCCGGGCTTAATCTTTGGCTTCTTGGTCTTTACACCGCCTGATGCAATGAGTTCTTCCAGTCCGCGAACCGAGAGCCCTTCGCGAATTACTCTGCCTGCCAGATCGCGCATCGTTTCATCATCGGCTGCTGCAAGCAGTGCTCTGGCGTGACCGGCGGTTAGTGCACCACCAACCAACTTGGACTGAACATCCAAGGGCAATCTCAGTAGTCGCATGGTGTTGGTGATCTGGGGACGGGAGCGTCCTAGGCGATCAGCCAACTGATCTTGAGTAATACCAAAATCTTCTAGTAGTTGCTTATAGGCGCTGGCTTCTTCAATTGGGTTTAGATCGGCACGGTGCAAGTTTTCAAGAAGTGCATCGCGCAACATGTTGTCATCGGTGGTGTCGCGGATGACTGCTGGGATTGCGGTGAGGCCTGCTTCTTTAGAAGCGCGGAATCTTCGCTCGCCCATGATTAGTTCAAAGTCATCACCCTTGGGTCTGACGACGATTGGTTGCAGAACACCGAATTCTTTAATCGAGTGAATCAGTTCAGCCAGTGCTTCTTCTTCGAAAACTTTTCTCGGCTGCTGAGCATTGGGCTTTATGCGACTGAGTTCCAAATAAGCAAGCTTCGCCCCTGGCACGGCGACCATGCCGGCTGAGTCGGAGGAAAAGAAAACATCGACAGCATCTCTTTGACCACCAGGAATTAGTGATCCAATTCCGCGACCAAGACCGCCACGTTTTTTGTCATCAGCCATTTCTAAACTCCTCGCTGTGCTAATTCGATTGCTGCTTCTTGATACGCCAAAGACCCTGTGTTCTTTGCGTCATATTTAATTGCTGTTTGTCCGAAGCTTGGTGCTTCAGAAATTCGAACTGATCTTGGGATTACTGCTTGCAGAGTTTGCTGCGGGAAATAGTTTCTAACTTCGGCCGCAACATCTGAGCTGAGTTTGGTTCTGCTATCAAACATCGTCAAAAGAATTGAGCTGATCACCAGAGACGGGTTGAGTGCTTGCTTGATTCTTTCGATGTTTGAAATCAGCTGGGTCACTCCCTCCAGGGCGTAGTACTCACACTGGATAGGAACTAGCACTTCGGTTGCAGCAACCAGAGCATTTACGGTCAAAAGACCCAGCGAAGGCGGGGAGTCAATAAACACGTAATCCTGAGGATGAACCAAGAGGTATTTGTTGAGAGCCTCTGCCAAAATCCGCTCTCTGTTAACCTGGTTAACGAGGTCGATTTCGGCCCCAGCTAGGTCAATGGTGGCGGGCAGACACTGGATGTTGGGGTGTTCTGTGGAGGCCACTACAGCTTGAGCCATGGAGATCTCCCCCACCATAACTTCATAGCTGCTTGGCGTGCCAGCGGTGTGAGCTACCCCGAGGGCAGTGGAGGCGTTTCCCTGTGGGTCAAGGTCAATTACCAACACCCTCATACCCTTTAGGGCTAGGGCGGTGGCCAGGTTGACCGCCGTGGTGGTCTTTCCGACTCCGCCTTTTTGGTTGGAAATGGTGATAATTCTGGTCTTTGCCGGCGGGGTCAGAACTGCTTTAGCGACTCTCTTGGCTCTTTCGCTGTTGACTTTGAGTTCATGAAGGATCGGGGTAGCGCCCTGCTCAATCGTCATGGTCACCCCCCAATGTTTCACGTGAAACATTCGTGAGATGGTCGTTTTCTAGGCCCTGCCAGCCGATTGGCGTTGGGCTGACTTCTTCTCGGTTATTAGGGTAACCCATGCCGGAGACGACGGTTGGTCTAGTGACTGCTGACTCGTCGGCGGGCTGATTCATGCTTCCTATCATTTCAGGAAAGTTCGAACAACCGTTGCTGTTTCTGGGGCTTTTCCTGAACCCAAGATTAGGACCTCCGGCTGTGAATAACCAAATTTGGACAAAATCTTGGCTGCTTCCTCGATTTCCTGTTCGGCCTTGGAGCCCTTCATGGCAATAATGGTCCCGTTAGGGGCTTCTCGAATTAGAGGGGTCATGAGCTTCAAAAGCTTGTCAAGGGAAGCGACAGCCCGAGCTGTCGCGTAGTCAAAATCATTCTTTTTGACCTCCTCGGCCCTGGCTCGAACAACTTCGATGTTTTGGATTTTGAGATCCTGAACCACAGCTTTCAGCCAATTGGCTCTTCTCTCCATTGGTTCAATCAGGGTGAAGTGGGCGGCGGGCTGGGCAATTGCCATGGGGATGCCTGGCAGGCCCGCTCCTGACCCAACGTCTGCAACTTGGCTTCCGGGTTTTATTAGCTCTGCAAGTAAGCCGCTGTTTATGACATGCCTTGACCAGATCTTGGAAAGCTCTCTTGGACCAAGCAGGCCGAAGGTCTCGGAGTCTTGAGCGAGTCGTTGGGTGAATGCCCTGGCCAGATCAATTTGATTGCCGAATAGCTCAGCGGCGTATGGGGGTTCTTTTTCTAGTTCAGCTTGGAGATCGCTAGACATGTTTCACGTGAAACATTAAGGCTTGCTGACGACAATGTGTCGATCGCGACCCTGGCCCTCAGACTCTGAAACTAGACCAGCCTCTGCCACCATGTCGTGGACGAGCTTGCGGTCGTATGAGCTCATAGGCTTCAGGTGCTCTGGTTTCTCAGATTCGTTAACCTTCTTAACGACTCTCTCTACCAGCTTTCTAAGCTGTTCGGTCTTGGCTTCTCTGGATCCGCCGATGTCCAGGATCAACCTGCTGGGTTCACCTGTCTTGTTCTGGACGGCTAGGCGGGTTACTTCTTGGATGGCTTGAGCCACCTCTGGATCGGCCACCTTCCCCAGGTTCGAGTCTCCTTCGCTGGCTACGGTTAGGTAGACGCGGTCATTGCGGAACTCGATTTCTAGGTCACCATCTAGGTCAGCGGTGTCTAGGAATTCTTCGATGAAATCGGCTGCGACTTCACCCTCTTTTTCAAGCAGGTTTTCTTCGGTCATTTCTTCTTCTTTTTCTTGGCACGATTCTTGCTTACTGGCTGCTGGCGCTGAGGGGAGGTTTCGCCCTTCTCCTCTTCGGTCGCATCTTCGGAAACCGGGGTTGGGGTCTCCTCGACTAGCTTGCCCTTCTTGCGAAGTCTTTCTTGTCTGGCGAAGTGAGCTGGGGAGCCTGGTTGAGGCATGTTCCTGATGACCAGGAACTGCTGGCCCATGGTCCAGAAGTTTGAGATTAGCCAGTAGGTCATAACACCCAATGGGAAGGTTAGGCCGGAGACCAGGAAGACCAGCGGAAGCACATAAAGCAAGAGCTTCTGAGTCTGCATGAACTGGCTGTTCATCACCTCTGGGTTTTGGTTCTTGGCCATGATCTGCTTCTGGGTGATGAACTGGCTGGCAGACATCAGCACGATCATCACGGCAGCAATGATTTTGACGTTTAGTTCAGGGCTTCCAAAGAAGGTGTCAGAGAGCTTGGCCCCCCACATCTCAGCCTGGGAGAAGTTGGCTGCTAGGTCGGCAGTTAGCGGACCAACGCCCTTCTTGTTTGCCTGGGCATCGTTCAGGGTGAAGAAAAGACCCATGAAGATAGGGGCCTGGAGCAGCAGCGGAAGGCAGGAACTAAATGGGTTAGAACCGGTCTTTTTATAGAGGTCCATCTGCTCGCGAGCCATGCGCTCACGGGATTCGCGATCCGTCTTACCTTTGTATTTCTTCTGAAGCTTTAGAAGTTCTGGCTGGGCCAGCATCATGTTTCGCTGGCTCTTGATCTGACGAACAAAGATTGGGATAAGCGCGGCACGAACCACCAACACCATGGCAACGATTGAGAGCACCCAGGAGATGCCGGTTTCATTACCCAGTCCGATGAAGACAAACAGGTTGTGGAAGTTCACCAGAATAAATTCGATGAGCCACTTAATTGGCCAGAGCAGATCCACTAATTACCTCGTTTTGATAAGTCAGGACGTACAAATCCTAGTGTGCTGATTGCGATTGGTCTCGGGGTATCTGGAACATCATCAACCCCACCACTTGAAAAAGGATTGCAACGAAGAATTCTCCAAGCCGTCATCGGCACTCCTCGAACAATTCCAAATCTTTGAATAGCTGCCAAACCGTAAGTTGAGCAACTCGGGTAGTAGCGACAAACATTCCCATAGAGAGGAGAGATGAATCTTTTCCACAACAGGATTGGGCCTATCAGAATGTTTCGAGGTAGTAACCAGATAGTTATCAGGAACTTCACCGGATTTGCTCCAGGATTTCCACAATTTGTGAGTCCACCTGTTGATAACTCATGCGATTAGCACCGGGCCGAACCCTAACCACGCCTGAAATGGAGGGAGAGTGGGTGGTCTGGCCTGATAAAACAGCCCTAAGCCGGCGTTTTACCTGGTTTCTTACCACCGCACCCCCCACAGCCTTGGAGACAACTATGGCAAAACGGTTGGTTTCGGCTGGTAGGTAGTGCAAAGTAGCCAATTTTGAGCTAATTCGCTTACCTTTATTCACAACTTCGCGAATCTCATCGCTTGAACGCAAGCGATTTACGCGGGGGAGCAAAATGCCCCTAGGCGCTGAGTTCGATGCGACCCTTGCGGCGGCGGGCAGCCAGAATTGCACGGCCGGCACGGGTCTTCATGCGAGCACGGAAGCCGTGGGTCTTGGCCCGACGGCGGTTGTTAGGCTGAAAAGTGCGCTTGCTCACTTAGATCTCCTGAAACTTATGGGCGAAAGCCCTAGACAACCTGAACAATTTACGCTGTCCAAGCCGGCAAGTCAAGGTGGAATTTGGTCCAAAAACCCCTGATTTACAGGCCCGACACGCCGACCCGATTTGATATCTAGGGCCCAGGGGTATTGAATAACCCAGTCAAAAAATGTGGACTACTTATCCACAAGTTTTCCACAGCACTCTAAACCCTATCCACAGGGTTAAGGTCCTGTGTAAAACTCTGTGGATAACTTTTGAAGGGAGCTCTAATGGCCGACGCGACGCTGGTCAGCTCCTGGAAGGGCCTTGTCGCCAAAGTCGCCTCCGACCCGGTAGTCACCCCACACCTAAAAGGACATTTAGATCTGGCTGTTCCAAAAGGTGTTCTTGATGACACTCTTTATATCGAAGTTCCAAATGAAGTTACGCGCTCGATGTTACAAGGAAGATTGCGCGATCAAATTCTTAGTGCACTTTCTGAATTATCAGAAATTGGTGGACCAACTTCTTTCGTTGCAATTACAAACGAAGATTTACAAACCGCAATCAAAGTTGATGTAGTTCAAGAACCAGAAATTAAGTGGCCTGATGTTGATCCGGCAACCGGACCAGTTCTCACTGCAGTAAATGCTTCTGGATTAAATCCAAAATATTCTTTCGACAGTTTTGTGACTGGTGGTTCAAATCGATTTGCGCACGCTGCTGCTTTCGCGGTTTCTGAAGCCCCGGCAGAGGCCTACAACCCGCTATTTATCTATGGTTCCAGCGGTCTTGGAAAAACTCACCTACTCCACGCGATCGGTCACTACGCACTTCATCTAAAGCCGCGACTAAAGGTTCGCTACGTTTCCTCTGAAGAATTCACCAATGATTTCATCAACGCAATTCAAAACAACAAGACCGCTGACTTTCAAGCGCAGTATCGGGATGTAGATATTTTGTTAGTTGATGACATTCAGTTCTTGCAAGGAAAAGACCAGACTCAGGAAGCTTTCTTCCACACCTTCAACACTCTTCACGATCACAACAAGCAGGTTGTTATTACTTCTGATTTGAGACCGAAGCAACTTGCTGGTTTCGAAGAGAGAATGCTTTCAAGATTTGAGTGGGGATTAATCACAGACATTCAGGCTCCTGAGTTTGAAACCCGTGTTGCTATTTTGAGAAAGAAAGCGGCCCAGGAAAGAATTCAGGTTCCTGATGAGGTCATCGAATATATGGCCGCTCGAATCTCCTCAAATATCCGTGAGCTCGAGGGAACCCTGATTCGAGTCACAGCCTTCGCCAACCTAAACCGCCAGCAAATTGACATGGACCTGGTCCAGGTGGTTTTGAAGGACACCCTTTCCTTTGCAGGAGACAGCAACGTCTCCCCGATGGCGATAATCACAGCCACTGCCGAGTACTACAAGCTCAGCCCGGATGACATAACTGGCAGCGGCCGCCAGCAGGCGGTGGCCCTGGCCCGGCAGATAGCCATGCATATCTGTAGAGAGCTGACCGAGCTATCCCTACCCAAAATCGGTGGGTATTTTGGAAACCGCGATCACACAACGGTTATGTATGCCACCAAGAAAATCAGTGAGCAAATGCGGGAAAGACGCTATATCTACAACCAGGTCTCTGAAATCATTCAAAAAATCAAGGACAACGCCAGATAAACCTGTGGATAAGTGGGTCAAAATCTGTGGATAACTCTCCACATTTTGTCCACAATCACCCCTTTTTGGCCTTTCAGTTACAGACTTTCCACAACCCCAATAGTTATCCCCAGTTTTATCCACAGAATCACAAACAACTTACAGGGTTGTAGTTTTTAGTGTTTTTGCTACCACTGAGCGGTTATCCCCTGTTCCACAGGTGCTTATTGTTGTTATTAGAGATTGATTAAATAGCTGGGGATCTTGGGGAAAAACAACGACTGTGAAGAAATCGGTTGGTTGTGCCAAGATAAGAGGCCCGATTGAGGATTAAACATGAAATTTCAAGCCGACAGAGACATTCTCACTGATGCTATTTCTTTCGTTGTAAGGCTTGTATCTCCAAGACCCCAGCTTCCTCAGCTTTCGGGTGTTGTTATTGAAGCAAACGGCAAGGAAGTAACTTTGTCTGTTTTTGATTACGAGGTTTCTGCAAAAGCAACAATTTCTGCAAATGTTGAAAAACCAGGGAAAGTACTAATTCAAGCCAAGCTGCTGGCTGACATCATTTCTAAACTTCCATCAGAATCTGTCTCTATTGATCATCTTGAATCAAGAGTTCAAATCAACTCTGGTTCCAGCAAGTTTTCACTCTCAGCTATGAGCATGTCTGAGTATCCAGTAACACCACAAACTCCGGCTGGCACAGGAAAAGTTTCCGGTGAACTTTTTGCAGATGCAATTAACCAAGTTTCAGTTGCAGCATCACGAGAAGAAGTAACTCCAGTTCTAACCGCAGTAATGATTTCCGCAAACAGCAAAGAGCTTTCGCTTATTGCAACAGACAGATTCCGCGTCGCCACCAGAACAATTGCGTGGCAGGGGCCAAGTAGTGAAAAAGAAATTCTTATTCCTTCCAGGGTTGTTGGAGAAATTGCAAAAACCTTCGCTCACGAAAAAGAGATCTCGATTGGATTTGCCGAAGGAGACAAAGAAATCATCGGATTTTCCTCTGGAAGTAAATCGGTAACAACCTCCACAATCAAAGGCAAATACCCAGCTGTCCTGAGCCTGTTCCCAACAGATACTCCACATTTCGCTGTAGCAAACACAGCAGATCTAATTAGCGCCACCAAGCGAGTTGGTCTAGTTGTAGATAGAGACAAGCCCTTGAGATATAAATTCACCGCGAGCGAGGTCACCCTCGAATCGATCGGCTCCGATGTTGCCGATGCAACAGAGCAGGTGGCGTGCTCGCTGACCGGCGAAGAAAACATTGTTTCGCTCAAACCCCAGTATCTGATCGATGCTTTATCTGGAGTAGACACAGAAATGGTTTCACTCGGATTTACTTCTAACCCAAACAACCCCAATAAACCCGGACCTGTTTTGGTTAGCCCAATCGGATCTTCGCAACAGTACAAATATCTACTGCAGCCAAACCTGCTAGTTTCCTAGGCGGCCCAAGTTGTGGGTAAGCGAAATCCAGCTTGCTAATTTTAGAAATTACGCATCACTCAACCTCACGCTAAAACCCGGCGCAACGCTTCTGCATGGCCCCAACGGAGAGGGGAAGACCAACCTGGTCGAAGCACTTGTCTTCCTAAGTCAGCTTTCCTCACATCGGCATGGCTCAATCAAGACCCTTGTCCAGACTGGGAAAACACAAGCTATTGCATCTGCATCTGCCAACCAAGGCAATCGAAAAGTTGTGGTAGCAGCGGAGATAAATGCCGATGAATCAAATAGATATTTCATAAACGCAAATCAGCAAAAAAGAACCGCTGACTTTCTGGGCAATTTACCCGTGGTCCTATTCGCACCTGAAGACCTAGACATTGTCCGTCGGGACCCGGATGATCGTCGCCACTTTCTTGACTCCACCATGGCCCTGCTTAGGCCAAGGCTCGCCCAGCTGAAAATCGATTATGACCGTGCCCTCAAGCAGCGCAACGCACTGCTAAAAAGCGCGAAGTTTGCGAAGAATCCAGAGCTATCAACACTCGACATCTGGGATGAACAAATTGCCAGCCTTGGAAGCAAGTTAACCATTGCGCGGCTCGAACTAATTTCTGAGCTGTCTCCGCTACTTCAAGACTTCTATAACAAGCTCTCCCCGGCCCAAGAAAAAATTTCTCTGCAACTGGTATCTCTAAACAGCCAAGAGCAAGAAGAGGAAATTACTCAGAGCGACATCGAGAAGCAGCTTAGAGAAAAAATGCTTCAACTTCGAGACCAAGAGCTAGAGAGAGGAATTACTCTGGTTGGTCCACATCGCGATGAGCTGCTGATTCAAAAAAATGATTTGATTGCACGATCTCATGCGTCGCAGGGAGAGGCGTGGTCAATCGCATTGGGTCTAAAGTTGGCAGTTGCCAAATTGTTGCGAGACGGATCACTTGGCGATCCAGTAGTTATCTTGGACGATGTTTTCTCTGTTTTAGATCCAGGAAGACGAAGCAGAATTCTTGAATTTGTTCTTGGGTTTGAACAAGTTTTGGTAACAGCCGCGGATCAGAGCATGGCTCCTGAAATAGAGTGGTCGGCAACATATTCAATTTCTGGAGGTGAGCTCAGTGGAGATTAATTTTGAGCTGGCCGACAGGTTCTTTAAACAAACCCTCAAGTCACTCGGTCGAAAAACACGCGACGAAAAAAGACGAGATGATAAAGACTCCCGTGGTTCAAAGCCTTTTGATAAGGGGCGTGAGCCCATCTCGGCTGGCGAAGGCGTGGAAGAGCTACTTGGTGAATTTGACTGGAACAAGCGAGTGGATAAAGAGTCTCTTTTTCTAAACTGGCATGTTTTAGTTGGACCTGAAAATGCAGCTGCTTCAGCACCGGATGAGCTTCGAAACGGCACCCTCAGCATCAAGTGCCGTTCAACCGCCTGGGCAACCCAACTTCGGACCCTGAAGGACCAAATATTGGCCCGGGTCCAGGAGCAATACCCTGAATTAGGGGTGAAGGATCTGGTCTTTTTAGGGCCCGCCGCACCCAGCTGGAAAAAGGGCCCCAGGAGCGTCCCTGGAAGGGGTCCTAGAGACACCTATGGGTAGTTTTGCCCAATACTGACGCGGATTTTGGGGTAGACTAAGGCAGTTAGCTAACCCGAATCTAAGTCTCCTTTCGAGGTGCTTTTCTGTGGTGCTAACCCAAATGGGAAGCAACTAAATATGCCTGAAGCAAAGAAAAAATATGATGCCGGAGCCATCCAGGTCCTCGAAGGACTGGAAGCGGTTCGTAAGCGACCTGGAATGTATATCGGGTCCACCGGCCCCAGGGGTTTGCACCACCTGGTCTATGAAATTGTTGATAACTCGGTAGACGAAGCCCTAGCCGGCTACTGCGACACCATCGATGTGGTGATCACCAAGAGCGGTGACATCAAAGTCAGCGACAACGGTCGCGGAATCCCTGTCGACATGCACCCGGTTGAGAAAAAGCCCGCTGTTGAAGTTGTTCTGACTGTTTTGCACGCCGGTGGAAAGTTTGGCGGCGGCGGTTATGCCGTGTCAGGTGGTCTGCATGGTGTTGGAGCATCTGTTGTAAACGCTCTTTCCAGCAAGCTCTCAGTCGAAGTTCATCGTGACGGATTTGTTTGGTCGCAGAACTACACAATCGGTGTTCCGGATGCTCCACTAAAGAAGGGTGTCAAGACAACCAAAACCGGCACCACTATCAAGTTCACACCTAGCAAAGAGATTTTTGAAACTGTTGTTTTCGATTACGAAACTCTTCGCCAGCGCTTCCAGCAGATGTGCTTTTTGAATAAGGGCCTAAAGATTTCTCTCACTGATGAGCGAGACGGAAAAACTGACTCTTACAAATATGACCTCGGTCTAATCGATTACGTCAAATACTTAAACTCAGCCAAAAAAGTTGAGGTTGTGCACGACGATATTGTTTCAATTGAATCTGAAACTAAAGACAAGAAAATCTCGGTCGAAGTTGCGATGCAGTGGACAACCGGTTACAACGAGGGCGTCCACACCTATGCCAACACCATCAACACCCACGAGGGCGGAACACACGAAGAAGGCTTTAGAAGTGCAATCACATCTCTTCTCAACAAATACGCTCGCGACAAAGGATTACTAAAAGAAAAAGATGAGAACCTCACCGGTGACGATGTTCGCGAAGGACTAACCGCAGTCGTTTCTATCAAACTTTCCGAACCACAGTTCGAAGGACAAACCAAGACCAAGCTAGGCAACACCGAAGCCAAGGCTTACGTTCAAAAAGTTGTGGCTGATCAACTTGGCGATTGGTTTGAAAGAAACCCAAGCGGAGCAAAAGAAATTGTTCGCAAGGCAATTCAAGCCGCAGCTGCTCGACTAGCTGCCCGCAAAGCTCGTGAGGCAACCAGAAGAAAGAGTCTTTTGGAATCTGGTGGTATGCCAGGAAAACTTCGAGACTGTTCATCACGTGATCCAAAAGTTTCAGAAATTTATATTGTGGAGGGAGACTCGGCCGGCGGTTCAGCCGTGCGAGGCCGAGACCCAGAGACGCAAGCAATTCTTCCGCTGCGCGGAAAGATTTTGAATGTTGAGAAAGCAAGACTAGATCGAGCACTTGCCAACACCGAAGTCCAGTCTCTAATCACCGCCTTTGGAACCGGAATCGGTGAAGAGTTCAATGTTGACAAAATCAGATATCACAAATGCATCCTGATGGCTGACGCCGATGTTGATGGTCAGCACATTAGAACACTGCTACTCACTTTGCTTTTCAGATACATGCGACCACTGATTGAGCACGGATATGTCTACATGGCACAACCACCGCTTTACAGAATCAAGTGGTCTAACGTGGCACACGAATATGCCTACTCCGACACCCAGCGCGATGAACTGATTGCCAAGGGTCAAAAGGAGGGCAAGAAGCTTCCCAAGGAAAACTCCATCCAGCGCTACAAAGGTCTGGGCGAGATGGACTATGACGAACTATGGGAAACCACCATGAACCCCGCCACCCGCACGCTTCTGCAGGTCACCCTGGCCGATGCAGCCCTGGCTGATGAGGTCTTCTCAACCCTGATGGGTGAAGACGTTGAAAGCCGCCGAACCTTCATTCAGCGCAACGCCAAAGACGTTCGCTTCTTGGATATCTAGGAGTAATCAATGTCAGATCAGATAGACAAGATCGAGCAAGTCGACCTACAGGTCGAGATGCAAAGAAGCTATCTCGACTACGCAATGAGCGTCATCGTTGGTAGAGCACTACCGGATGTAAGAGACGGTCTAAAGCCAGTTCACCGCAGAGTTTTATATGCGATGTATGACGGCGGTTACCGACCAGATAAGCAGTTCTCAAAGTGTTCCCGCGTGGTCGGAGACGTGATGGGTCAGTATCACCCGCACGGTGATGCTGCCATCTATGACACCTTGGTGCGACTTGTTCAAGAGTGGAACATGCGTTACCCGCTAGTAGCAGGACAGGGAAACTTTGGTGGACCAGGTAACGATGCAGCCGCAGCCCCTCGTTACACCGAATGCAAGATGGCACCGCTTGCAATGGAAATGGTTCGCGACATCGATGAAGAAACAGTTGATTTCCAAGACAACTACGACGGCAGAACACAAGAACCAACCATTCTTCCTTCTCGTTTTCCAAATCTTCTAGTCAACGGATCAATTGGTATTGCGGTTGGAATGGCAACCAACATTCCTCCTCACAACCTTAAGGAAATCGCAGAAGCCGCCAAGTTTGCTCTAGAGAATCCAGATAAGACCGGTGAGAAACTTCTTGCCGAACTTATGAAGATTGTTAAGGGACCGGACTTCCCAACCGGTGCACAAATCCTCGGTCGCTCCGGAATCGAAGACGCCTATCGCACCGGCCGCGGTTCAATCACAATGCGAGCTGTTGTCACAGTCGAAGAACTTCAGGGAAGAACCTGTCTAGTTGTAACCGAACTTCCCTACCAGGTGAACCCAGACAACTTGGCTCTTCGCATTGCTGAGCTGGTCAAGGAAGGCAAACTCACTGGCATTGCAGATATTCGCGATGAGACATCTGGTCGAACCGGACAACGCCTGGTAATTGTTTTGAAGAAGGATGCTGTTGCCAGGGTTGTCCTCAACAATCTTTACAAGTTCACTCAGTTGCAAGAAAACTTTGGTGCCAACATGTTGGCCCTGGTGGATGGTGTTCCAAGAACACTTACGCTGGACGGCTTTATCACCTACTGGATTGATCACCAGATCGAGATTGTTCTTCGCAGAACCAAATACAGACTGAAGAAGGCCGAAGAGCGAGCTCACATTCTCCGCGGTTACCTCAAAGCTCTGGATGCGCTAGATGCTGTAATCAAACTGATTCGTAAGAGTCAGACGGTTGATGATGCTCGTGATGGTTTGATGAAGCTACTCGAGATTGATGATCTGCAGGCACGCGCAATTCTTAACATGCAGCTCAGACAGCTCGCCGCACTTGAGCGCCAGAAGATTATTGATGAAGCCGCAGCTCTCGAAGCTGAAATCAAGGGCTACAAAAAGATCATCAAGGATGAGTCAATTCAGCGAAAGATTGTCACTGAGGAACTAGCTGAGATCACCGAGAAGTATGGCGATGATCGAAAGACTCAGATTGTTGCAGCTGATGGTGATGTCTCAGTAGAGGACCTGATTCCGGAAGAGGGAATGGTTGTAACACTGACTGCCGGCGGCTACATCAAGCGAACCAGAAGCACCAGCTACCGAGTTCAACACCGCGGTGGTAAGGGAGTGAAGGGAACCTCGCTTCGCGCGGATGACGTGGTACAAAACTTCATCGTTTCAACCACTCACCACTGGCTAATGTTCTTCACGAACAAGGGACGTGTTTACAGAGCCAAGGTGCACGAGATTCAAGAAGGATCACGTGAAGCGAAGGGTCAACACGTAGCGAACCTGCTTGCTCTGCAACCAGATGAGCGAGTGGTTGAAGTAATCGACCTAAAGGACTACCAGCAAGCTCCTTACCTAGTAATTGCCACCAAGGCCGGTCTTGTAAAGAAAACAGAGCTTGAGCTTTACGACACCTCCAGAACTGGCGGCATCATTGCTATCAAGCTTCGCAAAGGCGATGAGGTTGTGAATGCAATGCTGGTTGAAGACAACAACCATCTTCTATTGGTCAGCAAGAAGGGAATGTCAATCTGCTTCGCAGCCGACAACGATTCCTTGCGACCAATGGGCAGAGACACCTCTGGTGTGACAGGAATGAAGTTCCGCAAGGGTGATGAGCTGTTGGCTGCCAGGGTAATTGGCAGCGCAGGATTTGTCTTTGTGGTTACCGAGGGCGGCTATGCCAAGCGCACCTCAGTTGACCAATACCGAGTCCAGGGCCGCGGAGGCCTAGGAATCAAGGTTGCCAAGCTTGATGAAAAGCGTGGTGATTTGGTGGGATCGGAAATTGTTGACGAAAACGATGAAGTACTAGTTGTATTAGCCTCTGGAAAAGTAATGCGAACCCCTGCTTCCGAGGTCCCGGCCAAAGGCCGAGACACCTTGGGTGTAGTGTTTGCTAGGTTCGAAGAAGGGGACTCCGTTCTCTCTTTGGCCAAAAACTCGGAGCGAAATCTAGAGACGAGTGAAGGAGCCTAGATTGGCAAGTTTGTTTAATCGCACCGCGGCATCATCATCCGAGCCGCGTAAGCAGATCAAGCTCAAGCTAAGAGCAATTGATGTTCTGTCTGCTACCAAGGCAGGCTTCTTTGTTGCACTCGCTGCTGCCATCGGAATCATCGTTGGCGGATTATTACTTTGGTTGCTCCTAACAGCTTCTGGTCTGCTGAGCCAGCTGGGTGGAATCTTCGGTTCTCTGCTTGGAGCAGAAGGTGACATCGCCTCCAGCTTCTCCTTTGGATCCGTTATGGGAACTGCCCTAACAATCTCACTATTGAACATGGTCCTCACCACCTCCCTAGCGGCGGTTTATGCGGCCCTGTTCAACGTAATTGCCAAGCTTTCAGGGGGTATTTCTCTCACCTTCACCAACAACTAGGTGGGGGTTTGTTTGGGCGGACAATCTCTAGTAAGGTTTTGTTTGCTCTACGGGCCTATAGCTCAGGTGGTTAGAGCGCTTCACTGATAATGAAGAGGTCGGAGGTTCAAGTCCTCCTAGGCCCACGGTGAGCTCTTCATCAGTAGGAGCACACTTTGGGGACTTAGCTCAGTTGGTAGAGCACCTGCTTTGCAAGCAGGGGGTCAGGGGTTCGACCCCCCTAGTCTCCACGAAGTAGAAAACTCCCTTGTGTTTGCAGGGGAGTTTTTTATTTGTGTGGAGAAATAGTCTGATTTATAGTCTGACTACTCCTAACAACCCTTACCCCCAAGAAAACAAGGTAGCTGATCCACAAACAGTGTCGCCCACGCCGCAATAGCAAACAAGCCCACGAGTGTCGAGCCCAACCAAACAAAACCGTTTTTGGGTTTGCGACTAAAACCTTCAATAGCAGATGATGTGGCGACAAATGACATTGCTGCAAGAAACAGGAAAACACCCCACGGAATCCCAAGCGGGTAACCACCTGAAGAATAAAACTCAAGAACAAACAGGAAACCAGTAGAAACTAGAGACACCCACAAGGCACTTGATAATTTACGCTTTTCCACGAAGAGAGCCTAGTATCCATAAAGCAATAAAACCACCCTAGAAGTAAGGCGATACTCTTCTGAGACAAGGCTCTAGATTAGTTACATGTGTGGACGTATCTCGATGGAAGCAATGCTTAGGGATGTTGTTAGAGAATTCGGCGTCGATTCAAAGCAAGCACGAGAGCTCCAATCAAATTACAACATCAAGCCAACTGAAGAACTTTATATCATCACAAAAGACCAAATCAATATTGCCTCATGGGGAATGATTGCACCTTGGAGCAAATCAAACTCCGAAGCTCAAAAAAGCCAATCCAAAGCAATTAACGCTAGATCAGAAACCGTACATGAGAAGCCAACTTTCAA
>WLDG01000015.1 GCA_009704945.1 Actinomycetota bacterium
GTCGGCATGCCACTAATTAGTCGCCAGGGAAACATCGTTCAAGATGTTGCATGGCCATGTAATCCAGAAAATGTTTATGTTGTTCACTACCCAGAGACCAAAGAGATCTGGTCCTACGGATCTGGTTACGGTGGTAATTCACTACTTGGCAAAAAAGCCATGTCACTTCGAATTGGATCGGTTCTTGGAAAAGAAGAGGGCTGGCTTGCTGAGCACATGCTGCTGGTCAGACTCACTTCTCCTGAGAACAAGCAGTATCACGTAGCGGCTGCTTTCCCATCAGCCTGCGGTAAGACCAACCTGGCAATGCTGCAACCATCACTTCCTGGCTGGAAAGCAGAGACACTCGGTGATGACATTGTCTGGATTAAGCCAGATGCAGAAGGAAAGCTTCGTGCCATCAATCCTGAGAACGGTTTGTTTGGAGTTGCTCCCGGCACTTCTATGAGCACTAACTCTGCAGCTATTGAGTCCATGAAAAGAGACACCATCTTCACCAACGTTGCACTCACTGCCGATGGCGATGTTTGGTGGGAGGGTCTTACCAAGAAGGCTCCAGAGGGTCTTACCGACTGGCTAGGTAATGCTTGGACTGAAGAAACTGGAACACCAGCAGCTCACCCCAATTCACGCTTTTGTTTCCCGATGTCTAACACCACAACTCTTTGTTCAGATTGGGAAAAGCCGGAAGGCGTTGTTCTGGACGCCATTTTGTTTGGTGGCAGAAGAGCAACCAATGTTCCACTTGTTTTGGAGTCTTACTCCTGGCAGCACGGTGTTTTCTTGGGAGCAACGATTTCGTCTGAACAAACAGCGGCTGCTGAGGGACCGGTTGGCAAGCTAAGAAGAGATCCGTTTGCAATGCTGCCGTTCTGCGGCTACAACATGGCTGACTACTTTGGTCACTGGCTTTCAATGGCAGATAAGAATCTTCAGCTGCCAAGAATCTTCCAGGTGAACTGGTTCAGAAAAGATGTTGATGGCAAGTTCCTGTGGCCTGGTTTTAGTGAAAATATCAGACCCCTGGCCTGGATTGTTTCGCGTCTCGAAGGAAAAGCGCAAGGCGTTCAAACCCCAATTGGTGTTATCCCGGCTGAGGGAGAACTAAACCTGGCTGGTGTTGATATAACTGAATCTCAACTTGAGCAGCTATTTGATATCGACTTTGAGGCTTGGTCTTATGAGGTTCAGGGGACTGCGAAGTTCTTTGAGCAGTTTGGAGACAAGTTGCCGTCTCAGCTATCGCTAGAGCTCTTGCAACTTGAGGCAAGACTAAAGAATGCTCAAGGAGCAGCAGTTAGGGCTTAGGCACTACAACCTCTGCTTGCCAAGCATCAAAGTAGCGATCAATGGCTCTTGTCATCATTTGTCGATAGCTGGAGGCAAGTAGATCGGCTGCCCAGAGCAATGGCTCGGAGGTTTTGAATTCTTGCGCCAAGTCAATTCCGCTGGCTTTTAGCTCGTGTTCGACTTCTTTGAAGGTCCTGGCATCTTGCTCCGAGGTGTAGCCGGCTAGTCTCTGCTCGAACAAAATTTGCTTGGTTTGGGGGTAGTGCTGAATGATGTGGCGAGAGAGGGTTTTGATTAGTTTCTCTCTCGCCTTCTCACCATTTCTATCTTTTTGGTTTACTGGGCAAGAAGTCACTACCTCAACACACTTGTGAGAAATGCGCTTTGCGATTTCAAATAGCAGTTCGTGTCCGGCATCGCTTCGAAGTAATTCAGTTCCGTGCAGAGGTTCGCCATGGCCCTTAGCTTTCAGAAAGGCTCTGATTGGCTCTTCTTCTTCATAGGGGATGCCAATGGCAGCTAGGGCATAGAACGGCTTTCGATCTTCGTTATCGAAGAGTTGAAAGGTTTCGTCCACGTAAAAGCGCAAGTTATCCCCTGAGTTGCCTAGCTAGAGCGTATTACCTTCAGTGCTACTCTCCTTCCATGAGCAAAGGTAAGTGGCTAGGAGTCATAGCTGGGATTCTGGTTGTCCTTTTGGCCGGTGGTGCGCTGGCAGTTGGCAACTACGTCTACACATCGGGAACTGTTGTTCCCTGCAAGATCAATGATGATGATTTGGCAAATAAGCCCGAGGAGTTCTTTGCTCCTGGTTCTGGCAATGGACCCTTCCCAGGTCCCGGTTGGGAAAAGTGGGTTGGCACCGATCTAAGTGATTGGTGGATGCAAGGAGTTCCATACACTGCTGAAACAATCCCAGTTTCTGACTCAATCAATCTTGCGGCTTGGTGGATTACTCCAAGTAATGGAAATGGAAAAACCGTCATTGTCACTCACGGAATTGGAACCTCTCGCCGAGACTTCAACACCCTGATGCCAACCGGAATGCTGGTTAAAAATGGTTTCAACGTTTTATTGGTTGATATGCGCGACACCGGCGAATCCACTTGTACCGATGGCCGCCATTCCGCCGGTCAAGAAGAATCTTCTGATTTTGCCAAGGTGGCTGAGTGGTTAGTAGCTGAAAAGTCGGTTGCTCCTGAGTCGCTTGGAATGTTTGGTGTTTCAGGTGGTGCAATAACTACTTCCCTTTTGCCCGCTAAAACTGATCTGGTTTCAGCATTTGCAATGGAAGGAACAATTTTTGACTTCAATGCAGCTGCTACCAGAGAGGTTGAATACCAGGGCTTCCCTGGTTTCTTATGGCAGCTAGCACTAGCTGCTGCGCAGCTATTTCATGGTGTGAATCTAACTCAGACATCTGCCATGCAAGGAATTGAAGCAGCGGGTGAGCGGCCAATGTTGATTCTGCATGGGGATAGCGATCAAAGACTGGATTACCAGTCATCGGTTGATTTCTATGAATACGCAAAGAGCGTTGGAACTCCAGTCAGATTAGAAACCTTTGTTGGAGCCGATCACACCGAGGGCATGCTCACCGAGAGTGAGCGCTATGCGCAACTGCTGGCAGAATTCTTTGATTCTGCTCTGAGGTAATTAGCCAACTAAACTCCAACTAAACAACATCTAAGCGGGGGCCGAGATGAAGAAGTTTCTAGCGATTGCGCTTGCTGCGCTGACTTTCTTCAATATTGTGCCAGCAGCTTCCGCGCAAACTGCTACCGCCACCGAACTGCTGAGCTATCTCACCGTTGCACCTGAATCAAATGGCTCCAGTTATTCACGTTCTCTTTTTAGACACTGGAGTGATGCTGACCGCAATGGCTGTAATACCCGCGAAGAAGTTTTACTGCTGGAATCTCAAGTTCCAATCACCCCAGGCAGGGGATGTCGAATCACCAGAGGTAGCTGGTTTTCAGAGTTTGATGGAAGAGCATTCACCAGCGCTGCATCTTTAGACATTGATCACTTTGTTCCCTTGAAAGAAGCGTGGGATTCTGGAGCCAGTGGTTGGGACAGCAGAACTAGAGAAGCATTTGCTAACGACCTGGGCTTTGCTGGCAGTTTGATTGCGGTTAGTGCCTCAAGCAATCGCTCTAAGAGCGATCGCGATCCCGCTGACTGGATTCCAACTAGAACGGCATACCGCTGCAGCTATGCAGTGACCTGGGTGCAGGTGAAGTATCGCTGGGGACTTTCAGCTGATGAGCGTGAGGTTTCTGCGCTGAGGAGCTTGCTCGGGCTGTGCCCAGCAGGTGAAAGTTACTCACTTCCAGAGCGAGCAGTTTCTGTTCCAACCCCGAGCCCAACGCAAACTGTTTCACCAACCCCTACGCCATCTCCAACGCAAAGTCCGACTCAAACCCCTACGCCATCTCCAACTGAGACAGCGCCAGTTAGTCCAAGCCCCACTCCAACCCAAGCAGGAACCGAGCTGCCAAGAATTACTCCTGGCGCATTCTGTGCCAGGGACAAAGAGGGAACCCAGGGCAGAGCCGCAAATGGTTTGATCTACACCTGCAAAACTTCAGCTACTGACACTCGCCTGCGCTGGCGTCAGTAAGGATTTCCCTCTCTAGTGACAGTTCATATAGAGAGGAGTAGCCTGAAAGTGAATTGAGTGTAATAACCACTTGATTCAGAAAGAAAGACAATGAAGGTTTCAGGAAAAGTAATTGTTGTTACCGGTGCCGGTTCTGGCATGGGAAGAGAGCTAACTCTCGAGTTGGTTCGCCGTGGAGCGAAGGTTGCTGCCGTTGACATGCGCAGCGAAAGCCTCGCTGAAACTAAAAAGCTTGCTGAAGATCTGGGAGGCAAGGTCTCCACTTATCTGCTGGATGTCACCGATGCTTCAGCTGTCGCTGCACTGCCTGCCAAGGTTGAAACAGATCTTGGTATCGCGGATGCGTTGGTAAACAACGCAGGCATTATTCAAAAGTTTGTGAAAGTGAATGAGCTTTCAATGGAAGATGCCATGCATGTAATGAAGGTTAACTTTGATGGGCCACTCATGCTGATCAAGGCGTTTTTGCCAGTGCTAATGAAGAGACCAGAAGCACACCTTCTTAATGTTTCTTCCATGGGCGCTTATGCTCCTGTTCCTGGTCAAAGTGTTTATGGAGCTTCCAAGGCTGCAATCAAATTGCTCACTGAAGGTCTTCGCTCTGAGCTAATGGGAACCAGCGTTGGAGTGACAATTGTTTTCCCAGGCGCCATTGCCACAAACATTGCTCAGAATTCCGGCATGGTAATTCCGGCGGGTGCTGCTGATATGTCAAAAACTAAGACCACCGCGGCTGATGTTGCAGCTAGGGAAATGGTTGATGCCATTGAGAACAACAAGCCAAGAATCACCATTGGCCCGGACGCTAAGTTCATGGACCGCTTCTCAAGACTTAACCCAGTCGCGGCAGCCAATCTGATCTATAAGCAGATGGCTAACCTGCTAGCTAAATAGGGATTAAAAGGAAAAGCCCCCTGGAGGAGGGGGCTTTTCTATGCCGAGTTTTGGAGCCCTTTTGAGGTCCAAAGGAAGGAGAACAGTAGAAATCTAGATTTCTATCTGGGTTCGATAGGTCCAAGTCAGAAAGCCTGCTGGTTATTCCCACCTAGACCTATCGAACTCACAGGCTAGGCAATCAAGCTGAGCGTTGGCTGGAAACAGGGGGCCATAGGCCCGATTAGCAGGAAAGACTCAGGCTAGAAAAGCCCGGACCTCAATCTTTCGATTGCAAGCCAGCGAGGCCTGTCTCGCTAGGTCTTCAATTTCAGAAGGTTCTGCATCAATAATCCAAAACCCGCTGTAAAACTCTGGGCCATTGAGCGAACTGGTTTCAATTAGGTTTGCACCTTGTCGATTATCAAATAGTTTTGCAGTTTTTGAAGAACCTATGCCGGCGGCTAGAACGAGTTTGCTTTCGCTCTTAAGTTTGTCGTTGAATGCATCGATTGCAGCCATCTCTGCTTGATTGCCAGAATTTGATTCGGTATCAATTACGAAAAAGATGTGCTTCATAGAAAGCGCCAGCGCTTGAGTTCCCAGCCATACTTCACAGCCAGTAGTCTCACCAGCACCATCACGCTGGCAGAAGCTAGCACAGAGACAGATGCCGGAAGGAATAGGAAATCAAACAAAACAACTAACCAGCCACCGGCAAATGCGATTACTGCATATGGCTGGTGATCATGAAATGCTCTCGGCACTTCATTCACCAAAACATCTCTTAGCACTCCACCGACTACTGCCGTTATAACACCCATCAAAACCGCAACCATCGGTGATTGACCTGACACGAGTGCGAGGTGGGTTCCACCAGCTGCAAATATTCCAAGACCAAATGCGTCTGGCACTAGCAGTGCTTTTTCGCTGATTTCAATGTGTCTTGCTCTAAAGAAGAAGGGAAGTGAAACACCAACTGCGATCAGTAGCCATACCCACAGCTCCTGCTCAATCCAAAAGAACGGTCTTCTATCAAGCAAAACGTCTCTGAGCGTTCCACCACCAAAAGCAGCGATGGCTCCAACCATGACAACGCCAACCAAATCAAACTTCTTGCGAGCTGCCTCAATGATTCCTGAGAGAGCAAAGGCAATTACCCCTAGGGCTTCTAGGGAGATGAGAAAGGTCTCAAGAGTCATCTGCCCGCTCCTTTATATGGGGCTTTGTGCGCGAGGGGGGACTTGAACCCCCACATCCTTGCGGATACTGGCACCTGAAGCCAGCGCGTCTGCCATTTCGCCACTCGCGCCCTGTGAATACCGAAGATTATCAGAGTTTCGAGCCACCAGTAAGGGGACGAATAGACTTAGCTATCCCAGGCAACCTAACTGAAGGTGGGGCGAGTGGGCTTTCTAGACAAGGCAGAAGAGAGAATCGAATCTGCTGTGAACTCGCTATTCGCAAAGTTCTCCAAAGCGCAACTGCAACCGGTTGAGGTGAGCCAGGCTATCCGTTCAGCCATGGATCTAGCCGCCAAGAAAGATCCAATTGGGGCAACCGTTGTTCCCCACAAATACCTTCTTCTTATCAACGCCTCCGATGCCGACAAGATCACCCCGGCCATGTTGGGGGCAATTAGGTCAGAGCTAAACAGATATGTTTCTGAAAAGAGCTACCGCATTCTTAGCGAGCTAGAGCTAAATGTTTCAATTGACAACAAGATTGCCAAGGGTTCAGTTCGAGTTGGTTCACAACCAGTTGAGCAGGCAGTGAACTGGGTTCCGGTACTTCTATATAGCGGTGTTGAGTATCGACTCAAGCGCGGCGCTAACACCGTCGGAAGAGACGAGAAAGCCGACATCTTTATTGATGACCGTGGGCTTTCTCGCTTCCACTTCGAAATTGCCTGGAATGGTGAGACGGCTGCTATTCGTGACTTGCAGTCAACCAATGGCACAAGCGTTGACGGAATTAAAGTTAATGAGGTTGTCTTGCAGTCTGGCAACAAGATTACGGCTGGTCGAAGTGAATTTGAATTCCAATTGCAAGCTGGTGCAGTGAATGAGTGAACTAGCCCTCTTCCTGGTTCGCATTGGCTTTGTGGCGGTGCTCTGGATCTTCGTGCTCTCTCTGCTATCGGTTATTAGAGCTGACCTCTATGGCAGAAGAGTTATCTCCCGTCTAACCAAACAGCGAGCGCCGCAGCTTGCTCAGTCAGCACCGGTTGAAATAGACATCGAAGATTCTGACGCGTTTGAACCAACCTTTATCCAGATGCTCACCGGCCGAAATGCGGGTCTGCGAATTGATTTAGAAGACCGCAAGGAAATTGTGATTGGTAGATCACCTGGTGCTGATCTGGTGATTGCCGATGAGTTTGCCTCCAACATGCATGCCAAGTTAGTGGCGGTTGGAAATGAGTGGGTGCTGCAGGATCTCAACTCAACCAATGGCACTTTCCTGGATGGTAAAAGAGTGACCACCCCAATGACCATGCGAGCTGGCGCAACGGTGAGAATCGGCACCACCACCTTCGATTTGAGGTAGTCGGATGAGCATTCGAATCATCTCTCATGCTGTCTCCGATATCGGAAAGCACAGAAGCTCTAACCAAGACTCCGGCTACGCCGGCTATCAGCTCTACTTCGTAGCCGACGGTATGGGTGGCCATGCTGGTGGCGACATCGCATCGGCGATTGCCTCTCAGCGAATTGCGCTTACCGATGCGAGATATGACTCAATCGATGAGGCTATTGAAACTATCAAGACTGGAATTTTGGAAGCCAACTCGATGCTGGCTGCCACTGTTAGCGAGCATCCAGACCTAGAGGGAATGGGAACTACGTTCTCTGGAATTCTGATTCAAGGTAATCAGGTTCTCACCGCTCACATCGGAGACTCCCGGATTTATTTAGTTCGCGATGGCGAAGTTAGACAAGTTTCCACCGATCACACCTTTGTTCAGCGTCTAGTTGAAATGGGAAGAATCACTCCAGAGGAAGCGCTGGTTCACCCTAGAAGAAGCGTCTTGATGCGCGTGCTGGGTGATGTGGTTGGCGAGCCCGAGATTGATGTAGCCCTATTTGATGCGGTGGCTGGTGATCGCTGGATGATCTGCAGTGATGGTTTATCTGGGGTTGTGCCAGAAGAACTAATGGCCAGAATCCTCACCAGCAACATCTCTCCCAACGAAGCAGCTGATCTGCTGGTTGGAGAGGCGTTGGAGTTTGGTGCTCCGGACAACGTGACAGTGGTGATTGCTGATGTTGTTAGAGCTTCGGTTGAAACAGACTTTGAACCATCTGCCAGGTTTGTTGGTTCGGGTGCCAATGAGGTAGTAATCGCCGAGAGCCGTGGCAGCAAGATTTTGCAGCTACTAAACCCGTTGACATTGCTAGAGCTTTTGAAGTCGCCAGAAGACCCTGCGGAATATCGTCCAGAGTCTGAAGAAGCACTTGCCAAGATTCTCTCTGAGACCAAGCGAAAGATTCGCTGGCGCGGGGTTAGAACAATCCTTGCTTGGTTCCTTCTTGCTCTAGCGGCAATCGGGGTTGGCTACCTCGCCTATAGCTACACCCAGACTCGCTTCTATGTTGCTGAGTTTGAAGGACAGGTAACAATCTTCCAGGGCATCAAGGAAGAGCTCGGTCCATTTAAATTTAGTCAGCCATATCAGGTGAGTGAGATTTCAATCGATGAGCTTTCACCATTCCAACAAGAACTTATTTCCAGATCAATTTCAGCTAACTCATTAGATGATGCAGAGAGAATTCTGAATCAACTGGAGGCGAGCTTAGGTGAGTAATCTCAGCTTGACCGGAGCGATTCCCGCGCTAATCAAGACAGTTCCAAGATCAAGAAACTTTGAAGCTGTTTTGTTGTTCTGGGTTTCTGGTATTCATGCTTTTGCGCTGGCTCAGATTCAGCTTTCCATTCTGCAGGTGATGACCTGGGACATGCTGCTCTACTGGGCGCCACCAACCATCACCGCTTTGATTTTCCACTGGGTGCTTAGAAGAAGAGCGCTCAAGGCAGATGGTCTGATGTTGCCACTGGCATTCTTGTTAAACGGCCTTGGCATTGCAATGATCTACCGATTAGACCTGGCAGAAATTGCCAGTGGTGGTGCTGGTGGAGTTGCTATTCGACAGGTTTGGTTGAGCTGCTTTGCGATGTTGATTGCGGCGGCGGTTGTGAGGTGGGTGCCGGATCACCTAACGCTTCGCCGTTGGCCATTTGTCTCTGGTTTGTCAGCAATTGTCCTTTTGATGCTGCCGGCGGCTCCAGTGATTGGAAGAACCATTAATGGCGCAACGCTCTGGGTCGGGACAGATGATCTGAGTTTTCAGCCAGGAGAGATTGCAAAGATTCTGTTGGCTATTTTCTTTGCTGGTTATTTAGTTTCCAGACAGAGTTCGTTGGCTGAGATTGGTTCCAGAGTTCTCGGTGTTCGTGTTCCTAGAGCCAAGGACCTGGGTCCAATTCTTTTGTTTTGGTTAGCATCACTAGTTGTTCTTGTTATTCAGCGAGATCTTGGGACTTCCATTCTTTACTTCGGTTTGTTCCTGGTAATGATCTATGTCGCAACCGGTAGAGGCTTCTATGTCGGTGCTGGAATCGTGATGATTGTCTCTGGCACATTGGTGGCATCGAGATTGTTCGATTACGTTGGAAATCGATTTGATTCTTGGTTGAACCCATTTTCGCTTGAAAACTACAACGCTGTTGGTGGTAGTTATCAGTTAGTTCAGGCAATCTTTGGCATCGCGCACGGTGATGTGATTGGAACTGGTTTGGGTGGCGGATTCCCGCAGCTGATTCCTTTGGCAGAGAGCGACTTTATATTTGCTGCACTGGGTGAGGAGCTTGGGCTAGCTGGAATCTTTGTGATCTTGGCGGTTTATCTTCTGCTGGTTTATCGAGGACTTCGCATTGCCAACTCACACCCAGATGACTTTTCCAAGCTACTTTCGCTTGGTCTTTCTTTTGTGATTGGCCTGCAGGTGTTTGTGGTAGCCGGTGGCGTGATGGGGCTGCTGCCACTTACCGGGCTAACCACTCCGTTCTTGGCAGCCGGTGGCTCATCACTGCTGGCTAACTGGTCGATCATTGCGCTGCTGCTGATAATTTCTGATTCCTCTTTGAGGAGCAATCGTGAATAAGCAGGTAAGAAGAGTCGGTCTGATTCTGACCATGATGTTCATTGGATTGTTTGCAACCGCTACCTCAATCCAGGTTCTTCGCTCTGGTGAGCTTTACTCGGATGCCAGAAACGTTCGCGCTTCCTATGAGACATACAAGACTCTGCGCGGAGCAATCATTGTTGGTGGTGTTCCTATTGTCACCTCAGTGCCGGTCAATGATGAGTATCGCTTCCTGCGTGAATATGAAAGTGTCATTTATAACTCAGTAACCGGCTACTTCAGTATCTTTGCTGGTTCAACTGGCATTGAGCGAGCTATGAATAGCTACATCTCCGGTCAAAGCTCCGCTCAGTTCTTTGAGCAAATCAATGCGCTGTTGGATGGAACTCCGGTGACTGGAGCTGCGGTTGAGCTAACAATCGATCCAGATGCGCAAAGAGCAGCCTGGGATGCACTGGGTGATCGCAAGGGTGCTGTGATTGCGATGGAACCGGCTACCGGTCGGATTTTGGCAATGGTTTCTAAACCAACCTTTGATGCCAACCTGCTCGCTTCACATCAGCTCAGTGAGGTGACTGAAAACTATGACAAGTTCATCAATTCGCCTGATCAGCCTCTAATCAATCGAGCAATTGCTGGAAACCTTTACTTCCCCGGTTCTGTTTTTAAGTTAGTGGTGACTGCTGCTGCATTGGAGAGTGGTCGCTACACAGTTGGCAGCAGATTTGAAAATCTTTCTGAATATGTTCTGCCTGGCACCACCACTGCGATTACAAATTCAGGTGGTAAAAGATGTGGAACTGGCAGTTTTGTAACACTGGAAACTGCGCTCATCAAATCCTGCAACATTCCATTTGCGATGATGGCTGTGAATCTAGGTCAAGATCGAATTCGTGCACAAGCAGAACTAATGGGTTTCGGTTCGACTTTCGACATTCCACTAGCCGTGACCGCTAGTGAGTATCCGCTGAATTTAGAAGAGTCAGAGGTTGCTCTCACTGGCTTTGGGCAATACGACATTCGCGTCACCCCCATGCAGATGGCAATGGTGACAGCAGCGATTGCTAATCAGGGTGTTCTGATGAAGCCGCAGCTGATCAAGTCGGTGGTGGCAAGTAATTTGAACCTACTTTCACAACCCGAACCAATTGTGTTTTCTTCACCGATGTCTAGAAGCACCTCTGGCTTCCTAACCAGAATGATGGTGGATTCAGTAGAGGTTGGTGTTGCCTCTAGAGCAAACATCGAAGGCATCGCGGTGGCGGGGAAGACCGGCACGGCAGAAAACGGACCAAACGATCCATACACCCTTTGGTTTACCGGCTTTGCGCCTGCAGAAGCGCCAAGAGTTGTGGTGACAGTAGTGGTTGAAGATGGCGGTGGCGTAGGTCAGCGCGGAACTGGTAATCAGATTGCGGCTCCAATTGCTAAGGCTGTGCTGGAGGCGATTCTGCGATGAAGCCAGCAGTAGGACAGCTATATGGCGATCGTTATCGCCTCCAATTGCGCATAGCAATTGGCGGCATGGGCGAGGTTTGGCAAGCCGAGGATGAGCTAATCAGACGCCAGGTTGCCATCAAGATTTTGAAAGAAGAATATCTAAGCGATCCAAACTTCTTAGAGCGCTTCAGAACAGAAGCGAGATCAGCAGCACTCGTTGAGCATGAGGGTATTGCCAATGTCTATGACTATGGCGAAGATTCCAGTTCTGCATATTTAGTAATGGAACTGGTTCCAGGAGAGTCACTCTCTCGAGTAATTGATAGAGAGAAAAGACTCAGCGATGTGAAAGTCCTAGACATCATTGCTCAAACTTCTAGAGCACTAGCTGCTGCCCATGCACGTGGTCTCATCCACCGAGATATCAAGCCAGGCAATCTTCTAATTACTCCGGATGGCAGAGTCAAGATAACTGACTTTGGCATTGCAAGAGTTGGCGATCAGGTTCCACTCACCAAAACCGGCCAGGTGATGGGGACTGTGCAATACCTTGCTCCTGAGCAGGCAACCGGTAAAGCATCCACCCCTGCCACCGACCTCTACTCGCTAGGCGTTGTTGCCTATGAAGCACTCAGTGGAAAAAGGCCTTTCACCGGTGAAAACCAAATGGCAATCGCCATGGCTCACATCAATGAGATGCCTCCGGCGCTTCCCGACAGCATTGATCCGAGAGTGCAGAACCTGGTTCTTAGCTGTCTTGCTAAAAAACCAAATCAAAGACCTGAATCGGCAACATCACTTGCAATCAGAGCTGAAGCGTTGTTGAGAGAAAAGCGCGGAAGCGTTTCAAAACCAATCACTCAGCCTCCATTAGATCCAATGACGGAGCTGATCACCACCGACACAGCTCCTCTGCCAAGAGGCCCGGTGGTTTGGCCGTGGGTGGCAACACTTGGTCTGTTGGGTCTAATAACAGTTGTGGTTTTGGTGGCAATTCTTTCTGAACCAAACACCAATCAGATAACTCCAACCCAAAGCCCAACCACGACCGAAACCGTTGAGCCTGAGCCAACCGAAGAGCCAACTCCAACCGAAGAACCCGCCAATGTCTTGCTGCTTCGCTCAGACATCATCGGACAAGACCTGTCACAGGTGACAGCACGACTGACCGAGCTTGGTTTCCAGGTAAATGCAATTCCAGGCGAGCTAATCCCAGGTGATGACCCGAGAGTTCGAACGGTCTATGCGGTTGCCCCGACTGGTTCAATCCCGGTTGGCAGCTTGATTGATGTCACCTATTACGTGGGGGACTTTGGTGACATCCCAGCAGAGATTCCAACTGAAACCCCAGCGCCAACTGAGGGGGGCTCCAATGGGTAATAAGACTGTGACCGAATCATGGGGCATTCAGGAGATTCAGAAAATAAACTTTGTGGAGAGAAAGAGCAGTTTTGATAAATAACGAAAGACTTATTGCCGGTCGCTACCGCATTGGCTCGCTGGTTGGCCGTGGCGGAATGGCCGAGGTTTACGAAGGCTATGACACCCGCCTAGGCAGAACAGTCGCAATCAAACTACTCAAGTCTGATCTTGCAAATGATCCAAGCTTTGAAGAAAAATTCCGCGGCGAAGCACAAGCTAGTGCTCGAATGGCTCACCCCAGCATTGTTCGTATCTACGATGCCGGTGAAGAGGAAGCGACTGATTCAAACGGCAACCTAGTAAAGACTCCTTTCATAATCATGGAGCTTGTCAAGGGAAGATTGCTGCGAGAAGTTATTCATGCAGGCTCAGTGGAGATTGATAAAGCAGTTAGATATGTAACTGGCATTCTGAGTGCGCTGGAAGTTTCACACCGCTCTGGTGTAATACACCGCGACATCAAACCTGCCAATGTGATGATTAGCGAAAATGATGCTGTCAAGGTGATGGACTTTGGAATTGCTAGAGCAGTTTCCGATAACTCAGCTACTCAAGCTGCAACAGCAGGAATTGTTGGAACGGCGCAGTATTTCTCCCCGGAGCAAGCGCGCGGTGAGCAGGTTGATGCCAGAACAGATCTCTACTCAACCGGAATCATTCTTTATGAATTACTAGCTGGCAGACCGCCATTCAAAGGCGAGAGCGCTGTCTCGGTTGCCTACCAGCACGTAAGTGAAACTGCGCCGAACCCATCTGACTTCAATCCTCAAGTCACACCGGAACTAAATGCCGTTGTGATGAGAGCTATGGCTAAAGATCGAGATGATCGATTCCAAACTGCCGAAGAATTCCGTGAGCACTTATTGGCTGCTTTAGCTGGTGTTCCAGTAACCAAACCACAACCAAAGCCGGTGACTCAAATTGAGCCGGTGCAGGTTGATGCAACTGAACTACTAGAAAAGCCAGAGTCTTTACCAACTGCACTGCTAGAAGGTTTTGAGACAGCGCCGTCTGAACAAATCAGCATCTCCAACAACAAGGTTGGAGTTGGCGTGCTGTGGGGACTGGGAACCGGTGTTGCCGTCATTTTGATTGGTCTAGTGTTCTGGCTGTTTTCGATTGGAGCCAACAACAGCACCAACCCAACTGGCACTGGGGTAGCGGTAGCAAACGTTGCTGACTCCTTATATGAAGATGCCCTTGAGGCACTAACTGCACAAGATTTGGTTGTTCTGCGCGTTTACGAGCAGAGCGACACTGTGCCAGCTGGAGTTGTCATTAGACAAGAGCCTGCCGCTGGCACGCTAGTTCTTCCGAAGACTCCAATCACTGTCTATGTTTCATCTGGGGCAACTGAAGTGATTGTTCCAAACCTGGTTGGAACTCCCGAAGCTAATGCCGTTGCAATGATTGAACAGGCGGGTCTAACGGTTGGTTCGATAACTGTCACGGGCTCACCAACTGTTGCCGAGGGCGTTGTCATCACCTCAGATCCGGTGGCTGGTTCAAAGCTTCCGCAGGGCACAGTCGTGAACTTGATTCTCTCCAGCGGCAAGGTAATGGTGCCGGATGTTAGGAACCTAGCTGTTACCGAGGCGATAAGTCTTATGACTAACCCGGCCGTTGGCTACACCACATCAGTTGAAATCCAGAATGCTGGGAGCTGTGATGGCAATCCAGGCAATGTGGTGATTGACCAGTCAATTCCACCTGGCGAGGCAGAACAGAAACAGAACATCATTCTGTTTGTGGAGTGCGTTCAGTAACTAGCTACCAAGCTCACTGAGAAGCCGGTTCATCAGATCAATTTCTGCTTTCTGAACCTCAACAATGTGTTTGGCTAATTCTTTAGCTTCTTGTTGGTCAGTGCCATCGAGCATAGAAACCATGTCAAGAGCGCCCTCGTGGTGAACAACCATCAACTTCAAAAACAGCTCATCGAATTCTGGAGAGCTCAAGCTCTTTAGTTTTGCTAAATCTTCTTCGCTTGCCATGCCTGCCATTTCATGATCTGCATGAACCTCGTGACCGTGATCGTCAATCCAAGCTTGCATTTGTTTAATCTCACCAGCTTGCGCGTCGATTATTTGCTGGGCAAGTTTTCTAACATCTTCATTAGTTGAATTGCTAAGTGCTAGCTCCGACATTTCAATTGCTTGCTCGTGATGAGGAATCATCATGGTGGCAAACATGGTCTCTGTTTCGCCCATCACTGCACTGCTCATTTCACCGTGGTCAGAGTGATCCCCGTGATCAGAGTGAGAGACATCTTCAGAAGTGCTAGTGGTGCAACCAGCCAACAAAGCTAGTGCGGCAAAAGCGGACAAAATGGCAATGCTAGATTTCTTCAATTTCAACTCCAAGTTTGATGCTTCAGGTTATTTTGAAATCCTGGGAGAAAGCTGTTTGGCTTTTTCTTTAGCTCCCTGCAGCCCCAAAGTCTCTAGCCAATTGGCGAGCATCATGTAGCCGCCTTCAGTCATTACTGATTCTGGATGAAACTGCACGCCATAAATTGGTTTTGATTTATGTTGCAAACTCATGATTACGCCACTGTCAGTTTGGCCGGTGATTTTAAGATCTTCCGGAACCGTTTCCTTAACAACCGCCAGTGAGTGATATCTAGTTGCCGTGAAGCCCTGCGGTATTTCACTAAAGATTTCAGAATTCTGATGAGTGATTTTAGAAGTTTTTCCGTGCATGAGCTCTGGTGCACTGGTGACAGTTGCTCCCATTGCTTCTGCAATTGCTTGATGTCCGAGACAAACACCGAACACGGGGTAGTTGGTTTCAAGGGCGTATTTCACGGTTGGTATCGAAAGCCCTGCACTGGCTGGGGTGCCAGGTCCGGGGGAGATAAGGACTGCGTCATATTTGGCCAAAAGCTCAGGTAGCTCTTCTTCACTAACTGAGTCATTGCGAATTACCTCGGTCTGTGCCCCCAGCTGCTGTAGATAGCCATTGAGGGTATAGACAAAGGAGTCGTAGTTATCGAGGACCAGGATCTTGACCATGCTGGGAATTAGCCTACTTGGGTTCGGAAAGGGGGTTTTGGGGTAATAAACTTCTACCCATGTCTGAATCAAGAGCCGACAAGAAGAGTTCCAAGCCCGCTAAGCCTGTCGTTGACGGGGAAGAGGCCAATCCAACCTGGTACAAGGTGACCATGTTTGGTTTCATGGTCCTAGGTCTACTCTGGATCCTCATTTTCTACATCTCCTCGGCTCGTTACCCACTGGGCAGCGCAACACCAATCGATCTTTCAAACTGGAACATCTTGATTGGTTTCGGAATCGCCATGATCGGCTTTTCCATGACTACCCGCTGGAAGTAATTACAGCCACATATTGACTCTGAACTGAGTCAAAACAACAATCACAACCCAGACCAAAGCTAAGCCTGTTAGCTGCGCAATTCTTTGATTTGGTCTTCTTGTCGCGGCAAAGATTGCTGCAATCACAAAACCTGTCAGCATTCCGCCAAGGTGACCCTGCCAAGAGATTCCACTGACAAAGAATCCAAGCGCAAAGTTAATAGCGATCAAAATAAATAGCTGCGATCCGTTGCCACCCAAACTTCTAATCACAACAAAGTAAGCGGCCATTAATCCAAATAGAGCACCGGATGCTCCCACGGTTGGAATCTGTGGATTGGATAACCACAACACCGCAACTGATCCCCCGACGATTGAGGTGAGATACAAAAACAAAAAGCGAATTGCCCCAAGCATTGGCTCTAGCTGACGACCAAAAATCCAGATTGCATAGGAGTTGAAGAGTATGTGCATCGGTCCTGACCAGTCGTGCACAAACCCGGCAGTGAGCATGCGCCAGGGTTCAACAATTGCCAGCACTGGGGCGAAAAAGAATTGATTGGTGAACAAATAGCCGAGTGGAGAAATTTGGCCAAGCCAAATTAAAACATTAACAATTAGAAGAGCCGAGGTTATTGGGGCCTCGGCTGCTCTAGCTAATCTGCGTGCCACTAAACCTTTTCGATAGTGATTGACTCGATAACAACATCATCCAACGGACGATCCTGCGCACCGGTTGAAACAGCTGCGATCTTGTCAACAACCTTGCGGCTTACCTCATCAACAACTTCTCCGAAGATGGTGTGCTTGCCATAAAGCCAAGTGGTTGGTGCAACGGTGATAAAGAACTGGCTGCCGTTGGTGCCAGGTCCTGCGTTGGCCATCGCTAGCTTGTATGGATCATTGAAAGTAAGTTCAGGGTGAATCTCATCACCGAATTGGTAGCCAGGACCACCCATGCCGGTACCGGTTGGATCTCCGCCTTGAATCATGAAGCCAGGAATGATGCGGTGGAAGATAACTCCGTTATATAGAGGTCCGTTCTGAACGGCACCAGTTCTTGGGTGCTTCCACTCGATGGAACCTGTTGCCAGGCCCTCGAAGTTCTCTACGGTCTTAGGGGCGTGTAATCCGAAAAGGTTTACCTTGATTGCACCGTGGTTGGTGTGAAGTGTTGCTACTGAGGTTGGATTTGTCATTGCTCCATTGTGGCAGATAAAACTCTCAGCCTCGCTGGCTAAGCTAAATCGGGCCGAAAGGACAACATGAGTGCCATTAGATTTGACTCTCTAGTCAAGCAATACGGCAAGCAAGCCGCAGTCAACAATCTCTCCGCCACCATTCAAGCTGGCAGAATCACAGGATTTCTAGGACCAAACGGCGCAGGCAAATCCACTTCGCTGCGTTGCTTAGTTGGTCTAGCAAAGCCAACCAGTGGCTCAGCCAAAATCCTAGATAGGGATTATCGCGAACTTGAAAATCCGCTGACCCAGGTTGGAACAGTTTTAGACAGCAGAGGATTTCATCCTTCGCTTTCCGGAAGAAAGAATCTGCAAATAGTTGCTGCTTCTGCTGGAATTTCGGATTCACGCGTTGATGAAGTTTTGGAACTGGTCGAACTTACGCAAGCCGCCAAGAAGCGAATGAAGAATTACTCGCTTGGAATGAAGCAACGCTTGTCACTAGCTGGGGCAATTCTTGGAAATCCACAAATCTTAATCTTGGATGAACCAGCAAATGGTTTAGACCCGGCTGGCATCGCCTGGCTTAGAAAATTTCTTCGTGCGATGGCAGATCAAGGCAAAACCATTTTGGTTTCGTCTCACCAATTAGCTGAGATGCAGAACACCGTTGATGATGTCATCATCATCAATCGCGGACAGTTGATCGCCAGTGGCAGCATTAAAGATGTTATTGGTGAAGGAACTCTAGAAGACGCATTTCTAAGACTGACCGAAGGAGCCAACTAATGCTGGCGCTAGTTAAGTCTGAGTGGAGAAAGCTCCTTTTTGTTAGAGCTAACTGGGGTCTACTGATTGCAGCCACATTTATTTCAGCTTTATCGGTTGCAGTGGCACCGTTCATCCTTGATGCCGGTGAAGCTGGGGCATTGCTTGGGTTAGGCATTGATCAAACCGCTGCAATCGATGCGACTTATGCCAATGGAATTTCCGGTTACATTTTCGCCATCATCCTTGGAATCATGATGATGGCTGGCGAATTCCGTCACGGCACAGCAGTTGCAACATTCCTGACGGCGCCAAGAAGAGGCATTGTGCTCACCGCCAAGCTGGCAGTGGCAGCTATTGGTGGTTTGTTGATGATGCTCATCTCGACCGGGATTTCTTTGATAGCCGGTTATGTAGTCCTGCTTGGGTTCGAAGATGCGGCGCAACCAAGTGAAAATCTCTTCGTCAACACGATGATTGCCGCAGCAATTAGTGGCGCGGTGCTAGGCGTAATTGGGGTTGCCATAGGAACCTTGATTAGAAACCAAATGCTTGCCATTGTTGGAGCACTGGTTTACCTGTTCGTAGTTGATCCTCTGCTCCTGGCACTCTGGCCAGACACTGGCCAGTTCTTGCCATCAGGTCTGATCACCGCCATGCTCTCGATTGACATATCTGCACCTGAGCTTGGTTTTGACACAACTGACTACCTACCTGCTCTAACCGCAACCTTGGTTTTGCTTGGATATGGTGCTGTTTTTGCATTCATTGCAATCGCCACGAGCCTCAGGCGTGACATCGACTAGTAAAGCTGGAATGATTCCAGTTATGAGCAAAGTCGCGCTAATCACAGGAGCTGGATCTGGTTTTGGACTAGGTCTAGCTAAGAAGCTGGTTGATAAGGGCTGGGTCGTTTACGCAGCCGATAAGAATGCCAAGGCCGCTAAAGCAACCGCTGAGTTTGGTGCCGTTCCATTGACTATGGATGTCACCAGTGACAGTTCAGTCTCAACTGGCGTAAAGAAAATCATCCGTGATCACAAGAGAATTGATCTACTAGTAGCCAATGCTGGTTTTGGTAACTTCTCTTCGGTAGAGGAAACATCGTCTGAGAAAATCAGAGAAATTTTTGAAGTAAACGTCTTTGGCGTTGAACGATGCATCAAGGCTGTTCTGCCACAAATGCGAAAGCAAAAGAGCGGGCGCATTGTTATGACCACCTCTGTTGTGGCTCACGTTTCATTGGTTGGTCTTGGTTGGTATTCAGCAACCAAGCACGCAATCAAAGCTGTTGCCAATGCTCTTCGTCAGGAAGTTAGACACCTTGGAATCTCGGTTGTCACAGTTGAACCTGGCACTTCCAAGACAGGCTTCGGCCCTGTTGCATTTGGTTTATTAGAAGAAGGTCGCGCTATCAGCGAGTATGACGGAGTAATGCGCGGACTAAACAAATGGCTTGGTGGCTTGTATCGGGTGTCACCGGGTCCAAAGAAAGCAATCAACACTTTGTTCCGGGCATCGACAGCTGGCATTGTGAGATCTCATTACCCAGTTAGTTGGGATGTTCGTCTGTTGAAGGGGATTTTCTACGTTGTGCCAAGAAGCATGCTTGACGGATTTGTGCTTTGGCTGGCGAAAAAGTAAAACGCAGTGTTGGTAGCTGGGTTGTAATTTCAGCTTTTCTCGCATCTGGAATTTTTCATTTAGTAAACCCTTCTGGATTTCTCTTCTTGCTTCCTGATTGGGCCCCTGAACCAATCCTGTTGATTTATCTGTCTGGAGTCGCAGAGATAATTGCGGCAGTGGGTTTATTGCTGAGACAAAAGTGGGCGCCGATTTTTACTGCTCTAGTCTTACTCGCTGTTTGGCCTGCAAACTGGTGGTTTGCTATAGATGCTCTGTCAACAAATCCAGACATCGCCTTGGCTGCCTGGCTAAGGCTCCCACTTCAAATTCCATTGATTTGGTTCGCTTTGAAGTCTCCGGTTCGCGCTTAGCTTTTCAAAATCGTCTAGTTTCAGCCCAATTTGGTGTTTTTTACCGCCAAACAAACCCGGGCGTTTCAGGAATTACCGCATTGATGCAGGGGTTCTAGTAGGTAGGAGGTTCAAATGAACACATTCGGCATCGCTGTATTGGTGGGTCTAGTTCCAGTAATGATCATTATTGGCGCACTATTTATGACACCACTTCTTCCCTACTACGCAGGTTAAACCTTCGAAGCAAGTCTTCTTAGCTTTTTTGCGCTTCTAGTAAAGAATCGACCTAATTTTGTGAGCTTGGTTGAAGTTCCCATTGGCTCAAGATCTGAAAATCCTTCTCTGGCTTTTGTGCTGACTAAAACTAGCAATACCCAACTGATTTCAATAAGCAATCTAGATTCAGTGAGCGACTGCGCAGCGATCACTAGGAATATGAAAAGCGGGTAGAGGTAAAGCGGAGATGTGTGGCGCACGGCAATTCGCCACAGTCTCACAAAGCTCTGCAGAAGTAGCCAGAGCATGAGCACTAAACCAATAATTCCTAGCTGAACCCAAACATCAAGCAGTGCGTTGTGTGCTTGATACATCGGGACACCATTTATCTCAATGAGTCCTTCCCATGGTTCAACTCCTGGAATCCAATAGCCAATCCATCCCCAACCCTCGATTGGTTTTTCGATTACCAGGGCAAAAACTTTCTGCCAAATGTCAAATCTTCCCGATGCATCAGGTGATCTTCCAAGCAAGTCAAATAGCTGCACATGGAACACCGCAGCTAGTGAAGCGATTGCTGCAAGTATGAGCAGAGATCTTGCATAAACCTTGTGTCTGATATCTGACGGCTTACCTTCGGCCACAATTGCCACAGCAGCTGCAAAACTCACTAATAGGGTTGCAACAAACATTCCAGCACTTTGTGAAAGAAGCGCCATTACTAATGCCAGAGCGAATGAGGCTGCTGGAATCAATTTTGTTTTTGCCGTGACGATGAATTCGATCAGAAACAGCAGAAGGCCAAGCACTGCAACAAAGGCAAGCAGATTTGCATTGCCCACTATCCCCTGAATCCTCTCCCCTTCAAAAAGGTTTCCTTGAGACCAAAGATAGGCCGGAGCAGGAGGCTCGCCTTCGTAGTTGGGGAAGATGGGTTCTACCGATCCAACTATTGCGGCATAGATTTCAAATAGTAAAGAGGTGACAAGAATAAATCTCACCGTGTTGCTCAACACATTTAGTAATTGTCGCCAGCCGAATTGATTTGCTAAAAACAGTGCGAATAAAACCGAACCGATCTGCAAAGAAAAGCTAAGAAGAGTCTGGGGTCTGTATTGGGACCAGATCAGGCTCAGGCCCATCAGTGACAGCAAAAGAACTAAGGGTTCAGGCAATCTCTTGATGGTTGACTTCGCATCAAATGCGATTAGGTAAACAATCGTGGCGATGATTCCAAGTCCAAGAACTATGCCCCAACCCAGCCAACCGATTGAGTAGCGGACAGCGTCTCCAGCCATTAGAACAAACAGTCCTGGGTATGCCAGAAAGAGTCCTGCACGGTAACGCGGTTGTCTCGCATCAAAAGCTATGCGAATTGGCTGCGTTAGAGCGATGGTGCTGGTTATTGGCATTCTTCGAAAACCCGCCTGTCTGGGCAGATAAAGAATACCTCTCTAAACTCAGAACATGCACCTGCCAGAACCAGAACACATTCCAATGGATTCTGTCCCCGCGCTCAACTGGGGAGTCATTGGTCCAGGCAAGATTGCTACTTCCTTTGTAGACACGACTCTAAAAAATACCGCTCAGAAGTTCAGGGCGGTTGCCTCGAGATCAAAAGAACGAGCTGAGCAGTTTGCTCATAAGTTCTCAATTGACTCGGTTTATGAAAACTATTCACAACTTGTTGAATCATCTGAAATTGATGCTGTCTACATCGCCAGTTGGCAGGTTGACCACTTTGAACATGCCATGCTTGCCCTAAACGCTGGTAAACATGTGCTGGTTGAAAAGCCAATAACTTATTCCCCTGCTGAAGCTCAACAGATTTTTGAACTTGCAAAATCCAAAGGACTGCTTGCTATGGAGGCAATGTGGACGAGATATCTTCCGCAGTCTTCCATCATTCGCAAACTCATTGCAGATGGTGAACTTGGAGAACCAAGGCTACTGTCCGCCAACTTCTGCGTAGACAATTCTCACAGCGCAAGGCTTTGGACTAAAGGTGGCGGCGGAATCATCTATGACATGGGCATCTACCCCATCGCCATTGCCCAGCAATTTATGGGTAATCCAATCAAGATCACTGCTACCGGAAAAGTTGATGAAAACAACTTAGACATGGAAAGCTTTGTAACCCTTGAGTATGCAAGTGGTGCCAGATCCCAAATCGTCTCTTCCGGAGTTTCAACCATTCCAACAACCGCTAGCTGTGGTTTTGAAAATGGAGTTGTTGTAGTTGATGAACCATTTTTTGTTCCATCCGGAATCAGGCTTAGAGACAAAAACCTTTACTTCAAAGAGCAATCCTGGCGCGATGAGTCTTCAATCCAAGGTCACGAAGGGCTGTGCTATCAGGCAACCCACTTCGCCAAGTATGTCTGGGAGGGCAGAGTGGAATCACCGATACACAATGCTCATGACACCGTCGCAAACATCGAAGTTGCCGCGGAGATCTCCAAGCAAATTGGCGCTAAGCCTTATTAGTCCCTTACGCCAATAATCATTGGGGTGTGGAAGCTGCCACCGAAGGCCTTTTGGCTTGCTCCGCAGCGATCTAGATATGGTGTGATTCCTCCGAGATGGAATGGCCAACCAGCTCCCATGATCATGCAGAGATCGATGTCTTGGGCAGTGCCAACAACCTTTTCATCCAGCATTAGCTTGATCTCTTTGGCAAGCCCTACCTGAACACCTTCGAAGATTTGCTCTGCTGTTCTCGGAGATGTTCCACCAGACACGATTGCGATGGCCTGTTTGTCATAACCCTTGATCTTGCCCTTGCCGTCTCGTTCAAGCAGTTTGCCGTGTTCGGCAAGCTTATGGAGATTGGCACTGGCATAGAAGCGCTCTGAGTTGAATGCGTGCATTGAATCCAGCACGTGTGCTCCGACCTTGAGACCAACTAGCTCAAGCAGGTCAAATGGATTCATCGGCAATCCAAGTGGGGCAATTGCATTTGCAACTTCCTCGAAGCTGGCGCCCTCATCAACAGCGCGCATTGCCTCGCCTAGCAAGTAACCGAGCAATCTGTTCACCACAAAGCCTGCTGAATCTGAAGTTATAACAGCTGTCTTCTTTAGGTTTTTGGCAACTTCCATTGCGGTAGCAATTGCTTCGTCGCTGCTCTTGTTCGCTCTCACAACTTCGACCAATGGCATTACAGCTACCGGGTTGAAGAAGTGGAAGCCGACTAGTCGCTCTGGGTGCTTGAGGCCCGTTGCCATGGCATTCACTGAAAGTGAAGATGTGTTGGTAGCCAAGATGCACTCTGGCGAAACAATTGCTTCAAGCTTTGCAAATACTTCTTGTTTGATTCTTAGTTCTTCAAAGACTGCTTCAATCACCCAATCGCAATCTGCGAATGCAGCGTAATCGAGGGAGCCTGAAAGGTTTCCAATAAATCGATTGCGGTCATCGGTTGAAAGCCTTCCCTTGTCAACCAGTTTCTGCAGCTCGTCCTTGATGTATTGAATGCCTTTATCGATTCGGTCTTGTGACACATCGGTAATCACAACTGGCACCTGCAGTCTTCTCAGGAAAAGAAGAGCAAACTGGGAAGCCATCAGACCAGCACCAATCACTCCAACCTTGGTTACTTTTCTGGCCAGTGATTTATCTGGCGCTCCGGTTGGCTTCTTAGCATGCTTCTGGACCAAGTTGAAGGCATAGATGGATGCACGGAACTGATCAGAAGCGATGAGTTCTTCAATTGCATCGTCTTCTCTTCTGAAAGCATCTTCTTTGGATCCACTCTTAGCCTCAGCGATTAGGTCTAGTGCTTTATAGGGAGATAGCGGAACTTTGCCTAGCTTCTCCTCCACCATCGAACGAGCAATTGAAACAGCTGGTCCCCAGATGGTGGCCTTCTCGATGGCGTTTGGTTCGTGCTTGCGCTTAACCTTCATCCCGTTGATTACCTGGTCCGCCCAGGCAAGTGACTGCTCGAGATAACGAGCTGAGTCAAACATGGCATCAGCAATTCCTAGCTCATAAGCATCTTCGGGACTTAGAACTCGGTTTTGCTTGAGTGGGTTTTCAATAATTACCTTGAGAGCATTCTTAATTCCAATCAGGTTTGGCAATAAGTAAGCGCCACCCCAACCAGGAATTAATCCAATAAACACCTCAGGTAGTGCAACTGCTGGTGCTGTCTTGTTGATGGTTCGGTAGTCGGCGTTGAGTGCGATTTCCAATCCCCCGCCAAGAGCAAGGCCGTTGATGAATACAAAGCTTGGAACACCCAGTTCAGAGAGCTTGCCAAGTGAGTAGTGGCCTAGCTCGCCAATTAGTCTTCCGATTTTTCGCTCACGAATATCTTGCACATGAGTAAGGTCTGCACCGGCTGCCAGGAAATACGGCTTGCCGGTAACGGCAACAGCATGAATTTCTTTATTGGCAGCACGCTGCTTTAGCTGATCTAATTTCTCGGCTAGCTCAAGCAGTGTCTTTGGTCCAAGTGTGTTTGGTCTGGTGTGATCTTTGCCGTTATCTAGTGTGATGAGTGCAAGGACTTTGCCAGATGGCAAAGTAATGTCATTGACATAGGAGTGCGTTACTACTTCGTCGCTTTCCAACAGTGCTGCGTACTTTTCCATTACTTACCCCTGTAGGAAGTGTTTTCCCAAATCACTGTGCCGCCCATGCCAAGACCAACGCACATTGTGGTCATGCCGTAGCGAACATCTTTGTTGTCTTCAAACTGACTTGCGAGCAGCATCATCAGTCGAACACCGCTGGCTGCTAGGGGGTGACCCATCGCGATTGCTCCGCCGTATTGA
>WLDG01000016.1 GCA_009704945.1 Actinomycetota bacterium
AAAATTGCTGAAAATTTTCCCCACTGTCTACAAGGGTGAACATGTTCGATATAAGGAAGTAGAGATCTTCAAAGCTAAGAATGTGCGAATAGAGAATGCTGGTTTCCCGATGACCTGCGATGGGGAAATCATAGGACCCGCCCCATTTAGCGTGAGTATCCAGCCAGCTGCACTAGCGCTACTTAGCCGATAGATTGCCCAAGCTCAGCTTCTGTGGCATGATTTCTAAGTTGCAATTCGGCCCCATCGTTTAGCGGCCTAGGACGCTGCCCTCTCACGGCAGTAGCGCGGGTTCAAATCCCGCTGGGGTCACAAATCTCGCTTCTGATGACAAAATCTCAGGAGCGGGATTTCTCTTTATTGCCATCGTCTTGAATAGCCCGCAGCTAATACAATCAGTATCACAGGCAACAGAGCAGCCGCATTGAGTCCACCAAAGCCGTAGATCGTGAGGATGGTGCCTGCGATTGCGCCACCGAATGCTCCCGACAGGCTCATCAGAGAATCACTAAATCCTTGAACTACTGGCTTTTCACTTGTTGCCAGCTGCTCACTCAGTAAAGCGCTGCCGGCAACTGTTGTCGCGGACCAGCCAAGGCCGAGTAAAAACAACCCAAGGATCACCAAAGTGAATTCACCTGCTCCGAAGCCGGAGATTCCAAGGGATATCAACAGAACCAGTTGTCCCAAAAGGATTGTTGGTCGTGCTCCAAATTTGTCGCTGATGATGCCAAAGACTGGGGCGAATGCATACATTCCTGCCACGTGCAGTGAAATGGTAAGTCCTACATCGGCTAGTGAATGACCCTCGCCACTGAGATGCGCTGGTGTCATTGACATGACGGAGACCATGACCATGTGGCTCAGAGCAATGCCGACAACAGCAAAAGCGGCAATAGGTTTGTTTTTAACAATGGCAGCAGCTTCTTTGAATTTCTTTCTCTCGACACTCTTTTCATTAGGACTCAACTGCTGAGCCAAAATCAGAGGATCCGGCTTTAGCCCAAACCAGAAAAAACCTGTCGACAGAGTCTGAGCAATAATTGTCAGTACGAATGGTCCTGCCAGATGAGGAAGACCCAGGGTCATTCCAAGTGATTCTCCTGGCGCAATAAGGTTGGGTCCGATCACTGCTCCAAGTGTGGTTGCCCAAACAACCATTGAGATGTCTTTTGCTTTGGGTTGCTTGGTTGGGATATCGGCAGCCGCGAATCTGGCTTGTAAGCCAACAGCTGTGGCAGCGCCTAATAGGAACAACGCAATCAGTTCAATTGGAAATGATCTAAGGCTCGCAGCGAGAATCATCCCAACTGCACCCAGAATGGCAAGACCAGCGCCGCCAGCTAGTGCGTAACGTCGTCCTTTGCGCGCTGCGATGTGCGCGAGCGGGATTGCCACAAATGCAGATCCAAGAGTGCTAAGAGTTGCAGCCGCTCCTGACCAAGCAGCGGAACCAGAAAGCTCTGTGGCCATGATCGCTCCAACCGACAGGGTTGAACCAAAGCCGAAGCCGCCAAGAGCCTGTCCAATCGAGAGGGTACGGACTGTTCTTGCCTGTATTTTGGCGAGTTCTTCGTCCTGAATTGGAAGCACCTGTTCAATCTAGTGGTTGCTCTAAACTTGTCTCCTACGCACTTCTGAGGTGATCAAATGAGTGAACCCCTAACCCTGGCTGAAAAGCTATGGAATGACCACGTAGTGGTCAAGGGTGAAAACGGTGCGCCTGATCTTCTTTACATTGACCTTCACCTCATACACGAGGTAACCAGCCCGCAAGCCTTCGATGGACTAAGACTGGCTAACCGAGACGTAAGGCGCAAAGACCTAACCATTGCTACCGAGGATCACAACACTCCGACTATTGATATTCACCTGCCGATTGCTGAGCCAACCTCCAGGACTCAGGTTCAGGCTTTGAGAGATAACACCAAGGAATTCGGAGTGCGCATTCATTCGCTGGGCGACAAGAACCAGGGAATTGTCCACGTGGTCGGACCACAGCTGGGGCTAACCATGCCGGGGCTGACTATTGTCTGTGGTGACTCTCACACTTCAACTCATGGTGCGTTTGGAGCCCTCGCCATGGGAATTGGCACGAGCGAAGTAGAACATGTTCTAGCAACTCAAACCCTTCCTCTCAAGCCATTCAAGACCATGGCCATAAATGTCGAAGGAACTTTGCGCCCAGGTGTTACAGCAAAAGACATCATTCTCGCGGTAATTGCAAAAATTTCGACCGGTGGCGGTCAAGGCTATGTCCTTGAATATCGTGGAAGTGCTATCCGTGCCCTCTCGATGGAGGGACGAATGACAATCTGCAACATGTCCATTGAGGCCGGCGCCAGAGCCGGAATGGTTGCTCCGGATGAGATTACATTTGAATACCTCAAAGGCCGTCCACATGCTCCGGAAGGAGCAGAGTGGGATAAGGCGATGGAGTATTGGAAGACCCTAAAGACTGATGACGATGCAAAGTTCGATGCCGAAGTCTTTATCGATGCCAACACTCTAGATCCTTTTGTCACCTGGGGGACCAACCCGGGTCAAGGTGTATCGCTACTAGACAGCGTTCCTGATCCAGCCAGCATGACAGATCCAGCAGAGCGGGCGGCAGCTGAGCGCGCACTTGAGTACATGGATCTTCAACCCGGCACCAAAATGAAAGATATTGCCGTCAACACTGTTTTTCTTGGTTCGTGCACCAACGCTCGCATTGAAGACCTTCGAGCAGCCGCCTCCATAATTCAGGGAAGAAAGAAAGCCGAAGGCGTTCGCATGATGGTCGTTCCCGGATCTCAGAAAGTTCGCTTGCAAGCTGAAGAAGAAGGACTGGACAAAATTTTCAAAGAGTTTGGTGCTGAGTGGAGATTTGCCGGTTGCTCAATGTGTCTTGGCATGAACCCAGATCAGTTAGGTCCAGGGGAGCGTGCAGCGTCAACCTCAAACCGTAACTTTGAAGGAAGACAGGGCAAAGGTGCTCGAACACATCTTGTCTCACCATTAGTCGCTGCTGCCACAGCAATAAGAGGGACATTGTCTTCTCCGTCGGATGTGGGGCTCTAATGGAAAGAATTTCAGTATTCTCAGGAATCGGTGCTCCGTTGCGTCGAAGCAATGTAGACACGGATCAAATTATTCCGGCTGTTTATCTCAAGCGAATTACCAAGACTGGCTTCGAAGATGGACTGTTTGCTCACTGGCGAAATGATGAAGACTTTGTTCTAAATCAAGCGCCCTATAAGAATGCACAAATCTTGATTGCGGGAAGTGATTTTGGAACAGGTTCTTCTCGTGAGCACGCGGTCTGGGCTTTGCGTGATTATGGCTTCAGGGCGGTCTTTAGCTCCAAGTTTGCAGATATCTTCCGGGGTAATTCAGGCAAGCAGGGTCTAATCGCTGGAGTAATTAGTGAGTCCGACACCGAATTGCTCTGGCAGGCCATGGAGGCCAACCCTGGCATGGAATTGCAGGTTGATTTACCAGCCCAAGAAGTCAGATTTAGCGACACTGTGGTCCCCTTTGAGATAGACGAATACACTAAGTGGCGGTTGATGGAGGGCCTAGATGACATCGGTATTACTCTCCAAAATGAAGCAGCAATAGCCGCCTACGAGGCAAGACGAGAGTCGTGGAGACCCACCACACTCCCTGCCAAAGGAGTTTGATTGAGCCAAATCACCATTGAAGGTGGCAAGCCGCTGGCAGGTCGAGTTGACCTAAAGGGAGCTAAGAACCTGGTGACCAAGGCGATGGTGGCATCGTTGCTTGGTGAAACCCCGTCCCGTCTTTTGGACGTGCCTCATATTTCTGATGTCGAGGTAGTAGCAAATCTTCTAAACCTGCACGGTGTCAGCATCACTCACGATGCTGCTACCGGTGACATGATGCTGGATCCGTCCAATGTAGAACAAGCTCGCATGGTTGACATTGACGCTTTTGCCGGATCCTCTCGAATTCCAATTTTGTTTTGTGGACCCCTTCTACATCGACTGGGAGAGGCTTTTATCCCTGGTCTCGGTGGGTGTGAAATTGGCTCAAGACCAGTTGATTTTCACTTTGACGTGCTGCGGGAATTCGGCGCTGTGATTGAAAAGTTGCCAGGCGGGACAAGACTTAGTGCTCCGCATGGACTAAAGGGCACCAAGATTTCTCTTCCTTATCCATCAGTTGGTGCTACTGAGCAGGTACTACTAACCGCCACTACTGCCGAGGGTAAGACTGAACTGACTGGCGCTGCTATTGAGCCTGAAATCATTGACCTAATTTCTATACTTCAAAAAATGGGGGCAATGATTTCTGTCGACACCGACAGGACTATTCGAATTGAAGGCGTCAAGGAGCTAAAGGGATTCACCCACAGAGCGATTGTCGATCGCAACGAGGCCGCTTCTTGGGCAGCAGCGGCGCTCGCAACCGGTGGAGACATCTTTGTTGCCGGGGCTAATCAGGTTGACATGATGACCTTCTTGAACGTCTTTAGAAAAGTTGGCGGACAGTTCGATATTCAGACTGATGGAATTCGCTTTTACCACCCAGGATCTGAATTACAACCTGTTGTAATTGAGACCGACGTCCACCCAGGATTTATGACCGACTGGCAGCAGCCGTTGGTTGTGGCTCTAACTCAAGCGAACGGACTCTCGATTGTTCATGAAACTGTTTACGAACAGCGTTTTGGTTTCACGGAAGCACTTCGAAAAATGGGAGCGAACATTCAGATTTACCGTGAGTGTTTAGGTGGTCACCCATGTCGCTTTGGACAAAGAAACTTTAACCACTCCGCAGTCATCTCCGGGCCAACTGAACTTAGAGGTGCTGACATTGTTGTGCCCGATCTCCGCGGGGGCTTCTCGCACGTCGTTGCAGCGTTGGCAGCCAAAGGAACTTCCAGAGTAAGTAATGTCCAGTTGATTTCGCGCGGATATGAAAAGTTCTTAGACAAGCTCGAAGGACTAGGCGCTGACTTTGAGTTCAAGGCATAACCGTGTCTGAACTCAAGGTGCCAAAGGTTCCTAAGAGGGAGAACAATCTTCTTTTTGTCTTTGTCGCAATCTTCCTCGGCACCCTTCTTCGACTTACGATGCGAGTGAAGACCGAAGGTGTCGAAAAGCTCCCCAAGGGCGGCTATGTGCTGGTTGGCAATCACCTTAGTTATCTAGATCCGCTGGCTTTTGCTTATTCGGTATACATCCACATGAAGCGTGTCCCGCACTACTTGGCTAAAGCGTCGCTTTTCAAGGTGCCAATACTTGGTTACCTACTGCCAAAGGTGGGCCAGATTCCTGTCTACCGTGGCGGGAAGTCAAACGATGAACCGCTTAGGGCCGCCAAAGAATTTCTGAAGGCCGGCCAAGTAGTCGTTGTTTTTCCTGAGGGCACTCTTACAAGGGACCCAAATCTTTGGCCAATGAGAGGAAAAACCGGAGCAATTCGGATGGCGGCGGAACTCGGAGTGCCAATTGTTCCAGCTGCTCACTGGGGTGTTCATGAGGTGCTCGGAAATTACAACAAGAGATTTAGACCTAACCCATTTCACTTAGTAAAGGTGAAAATTGGTGAACCAATTACTCTGAAAATTGGCAACAATCCAACCGCCGAGCAGGTGAATGACGCCACTGAGATGGTAATGAATACCATCGCTTCCTTAGTTGGAGAGATGCGCGGAGAGACCCCACCGAAAAAACTTTGGGATCCCACGGAGCACAGTCAAGATGAAATTGGTAACTTCAGGAAAAAGAAGTGAGTCGAATAGTTGTTCTAGGTGCCGGTAGTTGGGGTACCACAATCGCAAAAGTAATCGCTGATGGCGGTAACGAACTCATGCTTTGGGCTCGCAGAGCCGATCAAGTTGAGCAAATAAATTCAACCCAGCAGAATCCCGATTACTTGGCTGGCATTGTTTTGCCCAAGTCCATTCATGCCACCTCAAGCATTGAACAGGCCCTAGATCAGGCTGAGCAAATTTATATTGCGATTCCTTCTCAACAGTTGCGCGAATCACTGACTACCTGGAGTTCATTGATTCCCAAAACAGCAACTCTCATTAGCCTGATGAAGGGCTTGGAGTCGGGTACCGGTAAACGAATGAGTGAAGTAATTTCTGAATCTACTGGAATTCCGCTTGATCAAATCGCAGTGCTTTCAGGGCCAAACCTAGCTCTAGAAATTGCAAATCAAGAGCCAGCAGCGGCCGTAGCTGCATGTTCGAGTCAAGATCGAGCGAGTGAAGTTGCGAGGGTTTGTTCTAGCGAATATTTCACGGTCTTCACCAACTCGGACGTTATTGGCACAGAACTAGGTGGAGTTCTAAAAAATTTGATTGCAGTTGCAATTGGAATTGTTTCAGGAATCGGTCATGGGCAGAACACCAAAGCGTCCATCATGACCAGAGGCCTCTCCGAGATAACTAAGTTTGCTGTTGCCCACGGCGCCAGGCGACGCACCATGTTCGGCTTAGCCGGCTTGGGTGACCTGATTGCAACCAGCGAGTCTTCCTTGTCTAGGAACTTTAGAGCGGGCGAGATGCTTGGGCAAGGCGTCGCCAAGCAGGACGTTATCCAAAGACTCAAGCAGACTGCAGAAGGCCTGAGCTCCGTAGAGCCAGTTCTTGCGATAGCCAACAAGCTTGGAATTGAAATGCCGATTGTCAGCCAGGTCTATGACGTCATTGAAGGCAGAATGAGTCCTACGGAGTTTGGAAAGCAACTGAACTTGGCTGACGATGTTGAGGTGGAGTCGTGATCCGGTTAGCGCTCATTTATGGAGGAGCATCTCCAGAGCATTCCGTATCCTGCGTAACCGCCCTAGGTGTTTACTCGGCAATTGACCGTAAGAGATATGAAGTTGTGCCCATCGGCGTAACGCCAAGTGGGAGATTTGTTTTGCATTCCATCGATTCCAAGTGGAAGTTATCTGACTATCCAAAGGTAAGTGAAGCATCGCCGGAAGTTGTTATGCCACTGGGCGGTGGTGAGCTCAAACTCGCATCTGGTGAGTCACTCGGCCCAGTTGACATAGCGTTTCCCGTTCTTCACGGAGTTAATGGTGAAGATGGTTCTATTCAAGGGCTTTTGCAGCTGTGCGGGCTTCCTTACGTCGGAAACGGTGTGCTGGCGTCGGCTTTGGCAATGGACAAGGCGTTTTCAAAGCAGGCCTTTAGGCAAGCTGGCTTGAGCGTTGCCGAGGGAATTGTGATCGCAAAACACGATTGGGATTCAAATCCCAAAGATGTCATAGGTAAGGCACAAGCACTACTAAACCCTGCTTGCTTTGTGAAACCCGCCAGATCAGGATCATCCGTTGGCGTTAGTAAGGTAAAAAGTGCAGATGAGTTGAGCGTTGCCATTGAAGCAGCATTTAAGTTTGACGACAAAGTTCTGATTGAAAAGCAGGTTATTGGTAGAGAAGTGGAATGCTCTGTTCTACAGCTGCCGGATGGTTCTCTCAAGGTCTCCTTGGCTGGAGAAATCAAAATGCATGATCGTGAGTTTTACGATTATGAAGCCAAATACATTGATGATTCTGCGGAATTGATAGTTCCTACAAAACTGACAGATTCAGAACTCAATCAAATGCAAGCAGATGCGATTCGGGCTTTTCAATCACTGGGATGCAGCGGCTTAGCGAGAACAGACTTCTTCCTTACAGAAAAAGGGTTTGTAATTACGGAGCTGAACACCATGCCAGGATTTACTCCTATTTCAATGTACCCATCACTTTTTGCAGCCAGTGGAATTAGTTACCAAGAACTTGTCGAGACGCTGATTCAGACTGGGCTTGCTGCCAAGCGCTAATTAGTAATTACGGTGCAGCGCTTTGTTTGATTCAACAGTGAGACTGAAGCCTCTAGTGACTCCAGGGTTGTAACTCCTGATGCCACCTCTGAGTTGACTACAACTTCGACGGCTGGATCTGTGGCATAACTGATAAATCGGTAGCTTGGCGCTGCAGTATCATCCACTAGCCAATCGAAGTCACCAGCGGTGACGCAGGGCAGCTCGGAAACTGTAACTTCCGGTAGGCCACATCTGAGTAAAACCGCGGCGGGATCACCCCAAGCTGAAGTTGCCTGCGAGTTAGTGAAGCGTTGCTCGTGCTCTCCCAAGAGGGAAGGTAGCCGGACCATGACCTCCGCGCAGGCAGGATTGTTGGCATCCTCTGCGGCCTCTAGGTTGACGGCCGCTGCACACCCGCTCAACAGCAGAATTGGTAATACAAGCAAAATACGCATCGGGTTAAGGCTAGCGTTGTCTGGTGATCTACGAGGGCAAATCTGTCATTGAGCTGGGAGAGCGAGCAGCTCTTGCCCAGACCGTTTCACATTTCAAGCCCGTTTCTTCGACATTAGTTGGGTCGGGCGATGATTCGGCGGTTATCTCGGTTAGTGACTCTCGATTTGTGGTTACCACCGACTCGATGGTCGAAGGCAGAGATTTCCGTTTGGAGTTTTCCTCAGGATTTGATCTTGGCTATAAAGCAGCCGCCACTAATCTTGCCGATGTCGCCGCGATGGGAGCTCAGCCAATTTCGCTGGTGGTAGCGCTTCTAATCAAACCTGATACGAAGGTGAGCTGGCTTGAGGATTTTGCGAAAGGTTTGCAGGCAGCCCTAGACGAGCTCGCCCCATCGGCAGCCATTGTTGGCGGGGATTTAGCGATTGCGAATCAAATAGTTGTGGCTGTTACGGCTCACGGTGATTTGCAAGGCAAGCCCCCTGTGCTTAGAACAGGAGCCAAGCCGGGAGATCAGCTAGCGGTGGCAGGCACTCTTGGGAAGGCGGCAGCCGGTCTTCAACTAATCTTGCATCCCGATCAAACCCTTGCGGCAAGCTATCCAGAACTTGTTGGCACTCAACTACGTCCAACACCTCCTGTTGCTTTGGCTCTTTCGGCGAGCTTCGCTTCAGCCATGATGGATGTTTCTGACTCGCTAGCTCTGGACGCTCACCGCCTCGCGGAAGCATCTGGAGTAATGATTCGAATCAACAAAAAAGATTTACTTGGCTACGTAGCAGTTTTGGAGCAGGCTGCTCAGTCGATTACCGCTCGAGATGGCTCAGTGGTTGATCCGCTGGATTGGGTTTTGTTTGGCGGAGAAGACCATAGTTTTTTGGCAAGCTTCCCAGCCGGAGAAGTCCCGAAGGGTTTTCGTGTGATTGGTTCTATTGAGGCAGGCCGTGGTGTATTTCTCGATGAGCTCTCTTTACCGGCTCAAGGCTGGGACTCAGTCAGTTCCTAGGCATGTAGGTCGCTGTTGAGGGTGACTCCGACTCCTTCGCGAGCAATTGCCTCTACTGCGCCGCTTTGGCTGTTTCTTCTGAACAGCAATCCAGGCATTCCGCTGAGCTCACTAGCTTTCACCAGCTGAGATCGTTCACCGACAACCAGTTTTACCTTGGTGCCTGCCGTTAGATATAGTCCAGCTTCAACAATTGAGTCATCGCCGATAGAAATACCAACCCCGGAGTTAGCTCCTAGTAGAGCTCTTTCTCCAACAGCCACCTTGTGTTTCCCTCCCCCGGAAAGCGTGCCCATGATTGATGCTCCACCGCCAATGTCCGAGCCATCACCAATCACTACTCCCTGAGAAACCCTTCCTTCAATCATTGAAGTTCCGAGTGTTCCAGCATTGAAATTGACGAATCCCTCATGCATGACTGTTGTGCCGGGAGCTAGATGGGCGCCAAGTCTGACCCTATTCGCATCCGCAATTCGCACCTTGGTAGGCGTGACGTAGTCAATCAGTCTTGGAAACTTGTCGAGCGAGTGTGCCGATACTCCAGCTTTTCTGAACTCCAAAGCTTTCTTTTGGTAAACCTCTGGCAAGACAGGACCTCGGTTTGTGAAAATCACGATTGGAAGATTTGGGATAAGTCCGTCAAGGTTGATCGTGTTTGGCTTCACCAGTAAATGAGAAATCAGATGCAATCTAAGGTAGGCATCAGCGGTAGAGCTAACCGGAAGGGATAGCTCAACTTCTTCTCTGATGACTTCAGTTCTAATTTCACGCAGCGAATCCTCTCCTGCTACCAGGTCAAGCTCTTTTGGAGGAAACCACTGCAGATCAGATTGCGGAGCGGCACCAAGAGCAGGCGCTGGATACCAAACATCCAAGACACTGCCATCTCTCGCTATGGTTGCGAGCCCATGACCCCAGGCACTACCTGAAAGAAAGCCACTCATTCGAACAGAATACAGGTAGCCTTTTGGGCATGGTTGACATCGATTTGAGCAAGAACTTGGTCGAGCTGACTATGGATATCTGCAATATCGAATCCGTCTCTGGCTCTGAGCAGTCACTGGCCAATGCCCTTGAAAAGGCCCTGACCCTGCCTCACCTGAGCGTCCTAAGGGATGGCAATGCAGTTGTTGCCAGCACTAACTTTGGTAAGCCACGAATCCTGATTGCCGGTCATATCGACACTGTGCCAATAGCCAATAATCTCCCCGCTCAACTTCATCACTTTGAACGTGAGCAGGTAATCATCGGTCGTGGCAGCGTTGACATGAAAGGCGGGATAGCCGTCATGCTCAAACTGGCTAGCGAGCTTACAGAAGCCAAATATGACATCAGCTGGATTTTTTATGACAACGAGGAAGTGGATAGCTCGCTCAACGGCCTTGGCCGCCTCTCCCGAAATAACCCAGAGATACTAAAGGGGGAGTTTGCAATATTGTGTGAGCCGACTTCAGCGCTGGTCGAGGGAGGTTGCAACGGAACCCTGCGAGCTTTAGTTAGAACTAAGGGCGTGAAGGCTCACTCTGCTCGCCCTTGGATGGGGGAGAACGCCATTCACAAAGCAGCACCAATCTTGGCTCGCCTCGCTGATTACCAGCCCCAGACAATTTCGGTGGACGGGCTTGAGTATCGAGAGAGCCTAAATGCCGTTTCGATCAAAGCTGGAATCGCCGGAAACGTTATCCCTGATCTTTGCGAGGTTGAGGTCAACTACCGCTTCGCTCCGAGCAAGTCCGGCTCAGAGGCCAAGCAAGTCATTAAAGAGCTATTCGAGGGATTTCAGGTGGAGCTGGTGGATCTAGCCGAGGGAGCAAGACCAGGACTTGATACTGAGCTGGCAGCTCAGTTTCTTGCTGCAACCGGACAGTCAGCCCGGCCCAAATACGGCTGGACGGATGTAGCTCGCTTTTCCGCCCTTGGGATTCCAGCCATCAACTATGGACCGGGAGACCCCGCTCTGGCACATGCTGATAACGAAAATTTGCCGGTTGGACACCTCTTTGACGTGGAAAAGGGCCTTCGCAACTGGCTTTCTGTCTAGGGTGGGTTGGCTAAGCCGGCTGAATCTGGGATAATTGTCTCTTCAGAGAAAACCCCAAGGAGAGCTATCTCATGGCAGCTATGAAGCCCCGAACCGGTGATGGTCCAATGGAGGCCGAGCGCGAGCCAAGGGGTCTGATTGTTCTCCGGGTCCCGCTGGAAGGCGGCGGACGCCTAGTTGTCTCAGTCAATGAAGAAGAAGCGAAGCAGCTTCACAAAGTTCTTGCCGGAGTAATCAAGAAGTAGTTATCGCTTATTAGCGATTAGTAGGCCATCGCCTACCAAAGAAACCGAAACAATAAAATCCTCACTATCTGCCAAAGCTTGCATGGCAGTGCGGATCGATGAGGTTTCTTCATCGCGCAGAGTTGGATTCGGGACTCGGTCTCGCCACAGGGCGTGGGCAATCACTAGTGCGCCGCCCGGTTTGGTTAGCCCAATGGCCAGCGGCAACACCTCTTCTAAGTCGACGGGATTGAGATCTAAAAAGACCAGGTCGTAGGCAGCTTCTGCCATGTTGGCCAGCACCGAGGCAGCCCTACCAGAAATAACTCGAATTCTTGAAGGAGCAATTTCAGCTTGCTTGAAGTTTTCTCGAGCTGCCAGCTGATATTCAGGTTCGGAATCGATGGTTGTTAGGACCGAGTCCGAGGAAGCTGACAGCAACCAAAGTCCTGAGACGCCCGCTCCAGTTCCCACTTCAACTATGGACTTTGCCTTGCTCAGTCCTGCAATAACTGCCAGCTGATTCCCAGTTGCCTCGGTAATAGATTCAACCCCCAGCTCGTTCGCACTGCGACGAGCGGCCCTGATTTCAACGGGCTCACTGGCAAAGTCTTCGGCGAACTTCCAGCTGGTTATTTTGTCTATCATCTTGGCCACAAGCTTAGGTTTGAAAGTGGAAAAACCTTGGTATTCGGAGAGCTAAACTCTAGATATGTTTGGTCTGAGCGCAGAAAAGATACTCCTGCTCGCCCTGCTCGCCGTATTGATTCTTGGTCCTGAGCGGCTTCCCTATTACGCCAAGCAAATGGGCGAATGGGTGAAGAAGGGCAAGCGCATGATCGACAATGCCCAGGTTCAAATGAAAGAAGAACTGGGTGATGGTTTTCAGGACTTGGATTGGAAGAAACTTGATCCAAGACAGTATGACCCGAGAAGAATTGTTCGCGAAGCTCTGCTGGAGGAAAAGCGCAAACCAACTGCTGCTGAATCTCTAAATAGAGCTAAACCACCGCAGAAGCAACTAGAACTTGGCGAGACTCCACCTTTTGATTTAGAAGCTACTTAGAACTTACCCATCCATTTAGCAAGCTTCGTCATCAGTGGAGCCATTCTGTGATAGTCCTTCGCGCGATTTGGAAGCGAAATTGGCATCGCGTTCGCTACACCAATGGTTCTGTTTTCAGTAAAACGAAGAAGGCCACCGGGGCCGCTTCTTCGGTTCATTCCGCTTTGCTTCATACCGCCCATCGGAGCGGCCATGGTAGCCATCGAAGCTCGGTAACCCTCATTGATGTTGACAGAACCTGCCATAAGTTTTGAAGCGACCTTCAACGCACTCTTCACATCTCCGACGACAGCAGCATTTAATCCGTATTCAGTAGCGTTGGCAAGTTCGATAGCCTCGTCCAAGGAGTCATAACCAACCAGTGCAATTACCGGCCCAAAGACTTCTTTGTGAAGGATTTCAGCACCATGTGGGATATCAGCTAACACGGTTGGCGCATAGAAGTTTGGACCAATTTCCGGCAGAGCCTTACCGCCGGTGACTAGCCTTGCGCCTTCAGCCTGAGCTCTGTCAACAAACCCAGCGACTCTCTCAATTTGAGCGTTTGAGCTGAGTGCGCCTAAATCAAAGTCAAATTGATTGGAGGCCCCTACTTTAAGGCTTTCCACTTTCTGCTTAAGCACCTGTTCGAATTCTTTGATTGCGTGGTTTGGAACATACAGACGCTCAATCGAAACACAGAGCTGGCCGGCGTTTCCAAAAGCACTAGAGATAGCTAGCTCGGCAGCTTTTTCCAGGTTTGCTCCTGGCATAACAATCATCGGATTCTTGCCACCAAGTTCAAGTGAATATCCAATCAATCTTCCAGCAGCACGCTGCGCGACTAAACGACCAGTAGCTGTAGAGCCAGTGAAGGCGAGGTAGTCAGCGTTGTCTGTAACGGCATTCCCAACCTCTTGCGGATCGCCATGCACCACCTGCCACACGTCTGCCGGGATTCCAGCTTGCACAGCTAGATCACGAGACATGATGACGGTCTTGGCAGTTTGGTTATCAGCTTTTTGAACAACCGCATTTCCAGCCAGTAGCGCTGGCACCACGTCCATCATCGTCAGAGCGAGTGGGTAGTTCCACGGAGTGATGATTCCAACCACGCCAACAGCAGCTGGTTCGGTGTAGGCCGTGATAAGAAGTGGTACACCACCGCGAACTTTGTTGCGCTTGAGAAGTTTTGGAGTCATCTTGGCGTAATAAGAGATTGCTGCAAGAGCTCCAGTAACCTCTTCGAAAGCGTGCATTCTGGACTTGCCAGTTTCCTTCTGCAAAACATCCATCAACTGCTCTTGATTAGCAATCAAGACATCAACCAGCTTGTGAGCCATCTTGGCTCGGGCACTTGGGCCGAGATTGTTCCAAGCCGGCTGAGCTTCCCTGCCTGCTTGGAACTTTAGAGCGACATCGGTGGCGGAGTGCGCTTCGATGTCATGAAGCTTCTGACCTGTAAGGGGATTGACCACAGTGATTGTTTGCATACAGTCCTAAATCGGATTAAGCCCTAATTTCTTCCCACTCAGCCCCCGGGGGAGCCTGCTAAGTTGCTGGGCAATTTCAACAATAGCCTGCGCAGCTGGATCGGAGGGATCCGCATCAACTATTGGGACTCCGCCATCGGCAGACTCTCGCAGGTTGGAACTGATGGGTATTTGCCCCAGCAGGGGAACTTGCGATTGGCTGAGCTCAGAGAGCCGCTTCGCTACTGCCTCACCCCCGCCTTGACCAAACAGGAATTCTCTGGCGCCAGCCGATTCGAAGTAGCTCATGTTTTCAATCACTCCTAAAACCGACTGACCCGTCATAAGTCCAATTGCTCCCGATCGCTCAGCGATGGTTGCTGCGGCAGCCTGCGGTGTGGTTATCACCAGCGACTGAGCTCCTGGCAGAAGTTGACCGAGACTAATAGCTACGTCCCCAGTGCCAGGAGGAAGATCAACTAAGAGGTAATCAAGGTCGCCCCAGTAGACATCAGTTAGGAACTGTTCGACCGCTCTGTGTAGCATCGGCCCTCGCCAAGCAACGGGCTTGTTGTCCGCTACAAAAAAACCAATAGAAATGACCTTCACGTCAAATGCAATTGGCGGAAGCATGAGCTCATCCACTTTGGTAGGGGACTGGCTAATACCCATGAGGCCCGGAATTGAGTATCCAAAGATGTCTGCATCAAGCAGGCCAACCTTGTGACCAAGTCGAGCCAATGCAACTGCCAAGTTGACGGTAAGCGTTGACTTACCGACCCCACCTTTCCCACTGCCTACGAAAATAACCTTGGTTAGAGAACTTTCCTGGGCAAATGGATTGAAACGCATGGGTTTATCACCACGGAGTTTCTTCTTGAGGGCGTCTCTCTCTTCACTTGTCATCGTGGTCATGTTGACTGAAACATTTTTGAATTCGCTTGTAAGCGCTTTGGTCACATCTCGCTCAATTGATTGAGCTGCTGGGCAACCAACAATCGTTAGCTTGATTTGAACCTCAACTGAATCAGCACTCTCATTTATCTCGCCAACCATGTCGAGTTCTGTAATCGGACGCCTAAGTTCAGGATCGATTACAGAACTGAGCGCAGCGAGAGTCTTCTTCACTTGGATTTCTTTTGCTTTCTTGGCTTTACCTCATCCAAGACTTCGCGTATTGCTTTCTGTATTTCGTCTCGAACCTCGTCCTTGGTGGCAATCTCTTCTAGCGCCAATCTGAGTGCGGCAACCTCGCGAGCAAGATACTCAGTATCGGCAAGATTTTGCTCAGCGCGTTGACGATCTTGCTCAAACTTCACTCGATCTCGATCTGCTTCTCTGTTTTGTGCAAGAAGAATTAGCGGTGCTGCATAAGAGGCTTGCATTGAAAGCAGCAGCGTGAGAAGTGTGAAATTCAGCGCTCTTGGGTCAAACTGCAAACCAGCAGGGGCCAGAGTGTTCCAGCTAATCCAGATAGCAATGAAGATAGTCATACCAATTAGGAAGATTCCGGTGCCCATTGCTCGAGCAAAGCGTTCTGAGATCCTCCCGACAGTCTCGTGATCAACGTAGGGAAGGCGAAATACTGAACGTCTGCCCAGCGGACTCTCAAGTTGCGATTCGTTATTTGTCATCACTCCTCCTCACTACGCCAATCATCGGGTAACAGGTGGTCCAGCACGTCATCAACCGTTACTGCTCCCAGAAGATTTCCATCTTTGTTGACTACAGGCAGGGCAACCAGGTCATAGGTTGCCAGATCTCGGTGAATTTGGCTCATTGGTGCATCGGCCGAGATTGGCTCAAGTTCCGTGTCCATTAGATTTCCAAGTCTCTCGCCTGGCGGGTAACGCAAAAGTTTTTGAAAGTGCACGACTCCCAGGTATTGCCCTGCAGGAGTTTCGTAGGGTGGCATTGTGACAAATACTTGAGCGGCTAAAACAGGCTCAACCGCTGCTCTTCTAATGAGGGCCAGAGCTTGAGCCACAGTAGTGTCTTGCGCACAAATAATTAACTCTGGCGTCATCATTCCACCGGCTGTGTATGGCTCATACTTCAGAAGCTGTCGAATGTCTTCAGCTTCTTCATCATCCATCATTTCTAGTAGTGCTTCAGTTCTTTCAGCTGGCAGATTTGCCATTAGGTCGGCGGCATCATCCGGCCCCATAAGATCAAGAACCTCCGCAGCTCTCTCGTCTTCAAGGTCATTGATGATTTCAAGCTGTTCTTCTTCAGGCAGCTCTTCGAGTAGCTCAGCGAGTCTTTCGTCATCTAGCTCTTCGGCAATCGCCAGCATTCGCTCTTCGGGTAAATCCATCATTGCTGTTGCGAGGTCCGCAGGCTTGAGATCCTCGACTGTGCTCAGAAGCTTCTTCGCATCTTCGGATGTCATATCTTCTTGGTGATCTACAATCTCGTTCCACATCACAAACTCAGTCGGACCTTTCTTAAATGGATTTCCGGTCTTCGTTTGCTTGCGGATATACAACTCAGTCATGTTCCATTCACCACGCCTGTTTTGTTCAATGGCGAAATCTTCAATCTTGCCACTGCGGCTTGGACTCGTGAGCTTTACCTTTCGACCAAGCATTTGAGCTATCGCTCGAAACTCTTGGCCGTGAGTTGAAAAACGTCGAAGATCAATTAGTCCATTGGTGATGACTTGGCCGGGGGAGATGGCTGTGACGCGGGCCATCGGAAGAAATACCCTCCTGCGACCAGAAATTTCTATAACAAAACCCTTTGCCCGAGGAGGTTGCTTCTGACGAGGCGACATTACGACGTCCACGACCTTGCCTACCCGGTCGCCAACTGGGTCGAATACACCGCAGCCAACCAAGCGTGCTACGAAGACTCTTGTTGCGCTCATAGAGATACCCCGCTCTCACGGTGAAAGTCATGGCAAAATCTATCCATGGCTGAAGCTCGGAACAATGCTAAACGGAACCAGATGGGACCGACTATCCCCAGGGGGTTTGTCCTAGGTGAATTTACCAACTATTCCGATGCAACTGCAATGGTTGAAAAACTGCTAGCCGGTGAATTCAAGGCTGACAACGTTTCACTGATTGGTCATTCGCCAGTGCTGGTGGAAAGAATCAAATCTCGCTTGGGATATGGTCGCGTTGCGCTCTCGGGGGCTATGACGGGATTTTGGATTGGACTCATCTTTGCCTTGGTGGTTGGTGCTGGCATCAACGTAGGCCCTGCCGGTGAGTTGTCCTACAACCCTCAGCAGTTTTTCGCAGTGGTAGTGCTCTCTGCTGGAATTGGCATGCTATTCAACATCACTCGATTTTCTCTTAGTAAAACTAAACGCGGTTTTCTATCCACGCAGATGCCAGTGGCAGCAAAGTGGGAAGTGATAGTTCCAGAAACTGAAGCTGCCAATGCAAAGAAACTACTGGGTTCAGCCAGCGACGCCTAACTGATTCGCAGCAAACCAGCTTTCTACTGCGGCAACTTTTCTCGGCAGGGCTCCAGACAGATTTTCGCAACCAGTTTCAGTTACTAAGACGTTGTCTTCTATTCTCACTCCGATACCCCGGTATTGCTTCGGCACAGTTAGGTCATCTGCGTGAAAATAGAGTCCAGGTTCGATTGTGAAAACCATACCGGGCTTGAGGATTCCATCCTGATAGTGCTCTCTTCTTGCTTGAGCACAGTCGTGCACATCTAAACCAAGATGGTGGCTAGTTCCATGCACCATGTATCGGCGATGATGCTGGTTATCTTCCTTAAGGGCCTCTTCAGCTGAAACGGGAATTAGTCCTAGTTCGGAAACTTTCTTGGCGATAACTGCGATCGCAGCATTGTGAATGTCTCTGAACTTAATTCCTGGTTTCACAACTGCAAAGGCAGCATCAGCTGCCTCTAAAACTGCCTCGTATATCCACTTTTGTTCTGGTGAAAACTTGCCACTGGCAGGAATAGTTCGCGTGATGTCTGCCGTGTAAAGCGAGTCGAGTTCACAGCCGGCGTCTAGCAAAACTAAATCATTTTTGTTGACCGCTCCAGTGTTTTTGTTCCAATGCAGAATGCAGGCGTGAGCACCACTGGCAGCGATTGTTTCGTAGCCTAAGTCATACCCTTCTTCTCTGGCCCGGGCAAAGAAAGTTGTTTCTAGCACCCTCTCACCTTGAGCAGATCTAATTGCTCGTGGCATGGCCTTGGCAACGTCAGCAAATCCTCGAGTGGTAATTTCAATTGCTTTACGCATTTGATCAATCTCGTAGGCATCCTTAACAAAGCGCATTTCGGAAACGGCTACTGCAAATTTCTCATTTTTCAATGTGAGCGGCTTGGGCCAATCCTTGAGTTTTTTATCAAGTTTCTTGATGTCGTGAGTTTCAATGCCTAGCTGGACCTCAATGTCTTCCAGAGTTGGACGCGGTCCGGTCCAAAATTCCCCAATCATGGGATTCGCGAAGAATTCGGTCGACTCTCGGCCCGCGGTTGGTCTTAGAAACAGCTGGGTCTTGGTTTTCTTTTTTCTGCCATCTATTACCAGGACTGAATCCGGCACAGTTTCGCTGCCCCAACCAGTGAAGTAGGTGAAAGCGGTGTCAGGCCTGAAACGATATTCGGTGTCGTTTGCTCTGACCTTCATGCCCCCGGCCTCAAGCAAAATCAGTTTGCCCGGGAACAGTTTGACTAACTCCTCACGACGCTTGGCAGCGTAGTCCGCCACCTCCCAGCGCTTAGCCGTTGATGGTGCTTTTTCTTCCCAATTAGCTGAGATGAACGCCAGAAACTTCTTCCCGTGAGGCGTCCTCGAACGATTAGAGCTTGCCTTCTTTGTCATGGGACTATTCTGCTCCTGTGATTGATCTGCATGCGCACTCTAACCGATCTGACGGTAAAGATTCACCGTCTGAATTGGTGCGCAAGGCGAAGGCGGCTGGGCTGAGCGTATTGGCCATCACGGACCATGACACTACTGACGGCTGGGAAGAAGCAGCTAAAGCGGCTCAATCTGAGCGGATTGGTTTGGTGCCCGGGATTGAAGTTTCCACCCGGTCAAAAATTAGTCTGCGTTCAATCTCTGTTCACATTCTTGCTTATTTGCCAGATCCAACCCATCCAGGTCTGGCCGGAGAACTGGCAAAAACTAGAGAGTCAAGAGTTTCGCGCGCCAAAGAGATGGTCTCTCGATTATCAGCTGACTATCCAATTTCTTGGCATGACATCGAAAGAGAACTCAGTCCTGGCGCAACGATTGGAAGACCCGCTTTGGCGGATGCCCTCGTAGCAAAAGGAATTGTCTCTAATCGCTCAGCAGCCTTTGATTCAATCCTGAGTAAGTCTGGCCCCTACTACGTATCTGATTACTCTGTTGACACGCAGAGAGCTATCGAGCTGATTCGTCAAGCCGGGGGAGTATCTGTGATGGCGCATCCATTGATTGACTTCCCTGCCGGAAGGTCTGAGCTAGATCTTCCCACTAAACACTTTGAGCAATTAATCTCTGCTGGGCTAGATGGGTTAGAGGTGAACCATCGTGCCGTGCCTGAGTTTGCCAAACAGTGGCTGAGAGAACTTGCTTTGAAACACAATTTGATTGTGACTGGCTCGTCGGATTACCACGGAGATGGCGCTAAGGACAATCTGTTGGGAGAAAACACCACGGAACCGCAGCAGCTTCAGCGAATCCTGGATCAAGCTTCGGGCTATGAACCTTTTCTATAGTTGCGCTGTCGTTGACGTTGCTTAGGCTTGGGAGCTTCAACTGTAGTTTTCTGTTTTGGCTCGGCAGCTGGCTTTTTATTGAGTCGCCCTTTGGTGCCAGCAGGAATACCGAGATCAGAAAACAGGTGCTCGCTGGATGAGTAAGTTTCGACCGGCTCAGGAATTCCAAGTTCTAACTCGCGGTCAATGTGCTGCCATCGATTCATGTCTTCCCAGTCCACAAATGTGACAGCCACTCCGAGCTTTCCAGCGCGACCGGTGCGACCGGTGCGGTGGAGATAAGCCTTCTCATCCTCTGGCACGGAGTAGTTGATTACGTGGGTGACGTCATCCACATCGATACCTCGCGCCGCAACTTCCGTTGCCACCAGAATGTCTTTTTTGCCAGCCCTGAAGGCAGCCATGGAACGCTCTCGAGCTGTTTGGGCCATGTCTCCGTGCAGGGGCGCTGCCTTGAAGCCACGCTCAATTAGCTCGTCTGCCAGTTTGCCGCTTAGGCGCTTGGTCTTTACAAAGATCACCGTCTTACCGCGGCCCTCTGCTTGCAGAATCCTTCCGACCACTTCTTCTTTGTCCAGTGCATGTGCTCGATAGACAAACTGCTTGATGTCGGCTTTAGTTTTACCCTCGTCCGGATCGCTTACCCGGATATGGACCGGTCTATTTAGATACCTCTTAGTCAGCATCAAGATTTCGCTGGGCATGGTCGCCGAAAACATTAGGGTTTGCTTGTCTTTCGGCAGAATCGAAAAGATCTTTTCAACATCTGGCAAAAAACCAAGATCCAGCATTCGATCAGCTTCATCGAGAACCAGGTAGTTGATAGCAGTGAAGTCAATGAGCTTTTGATTGTGAAGATCAATTAGTCTGCCGGGTGTTCCAACTACTACATCGGCACCCTTGGCTAGCTCTGCCAGTTGACCTTCATAGGCTTTACCCCCGTAAATTTCTATTACGCGAGTGGTTCGATTCTTACTAGCAACCCGCAAATCTTCAGTTACCTGCAGAGCAAGTTCTCTGGTTGGCACAACTACCAGCGCTCTTGCCAGGTGCTCGGGGTCTGGACCAAGCTTTTGCAGCAGAGGCAGGCCAAAGCCAAAGGTCTTACCCGTGCCTGTTTTGGCTTGACCGATTAGGTCGGTGCCAGCAAGGGCAAGTGGGATTGCTTGCTCCTGAATTGGGAATGGACTCAAGATAGAGGCTGATTCCAGGGCCTGAACGATGTCCTCGTCTATGCCTAAATCACGAAAGGTCAATTACTTCTCCAGAATGTAAAAATTGCTCAGAAGGCATAAAAGCAAGCCATCCTTATAAACTTGCAACATGCTGGACTGGATTCGAAGAATCAAGAAGATTTCGCAGACGCTGTCTTTGCCATCTCGCGACTCTTCCTCGCGCAGTCAAACCCAGCTTAACCCAGCGAAGCTGATTCCTGCCACCGAAGTCTTTCTTTCCCAGCTAATTCAGCACCATTTACTGGTTGCAGAGCTACTAATTGATGATGCCGCCAGGGCAACTGACGCCAATGCAAAGAAGCAGCGGGCAATTGCTGCTCGTTATGAAGCCCGGGCTAAGGATCTTCAAGAACTACTTATCAAGCTCGGAGCAAGCTACATGGAGCTCCAGCAACACATTCGCGACAGGCTAGATGTATTGGTTGAACGAACCGAAGGCAAAGGTTGGCCAGAGGACATCATGCGAATCTATGTTGTCTTCACACTCTTGGAGGATGCCTATCTCCGACTAGCCAAGGGCTTGACCCCCGCACGGAGACTGAAGGTGGAGGCAATGCTCTCCGATAACTCTCTGGCTGATTATTGCCAGGAGGCTTTGGCAGGAGCGATTGATAATTTGCCTCAGTTGACAAACGATCTGGCTTTGTTTGGAAGAGCGATTGTTGCGGATGCACTGTTAGAGGTGCGGGACCTAGCCAGCTTTAGCGAGGTTCTTCGAGATCCACCAAAGGACCCGGTTGAACTGACCCGCGAACAGTTCAAGATTTTGGAGCCACTTACATCGGAGCTAGTGGCGAACCACACCCTCCGAATGGATTCCCTAGGCCTTACCGCCTGAGCGAATTGCATTTAGTCGATCAGTCTCATTTTTCTGACGAGCCTTATCCAGCCAACGAGTCCCTAACCAACCAGCAGCTGGCATTCCCAGCATGACAGCAAACCAAATCCAGGCGGACTGATAGCTAAATCCGAGCCAGGTTAGAACGATCCAGATAACGCTTCCCGCAACCAAAGAGATGGCGGCTGGCACGGCCTTGCCATAGTGGTCAGATGGTGGCAGAACAAATGGTGCAACTAGCGCCAGCAGCAATCCATAGAGAGCAATGACTAAGACTTCCATTAGGAAATGAAACCGACCCTTCTGCTGTCCTCACTGCCTATTTCAACGAAAGCAACCGAAGAGGCAGGAACGATAAACAATTTACCCTTGTTGTCGGTGAGTTCGATGGTGCCATCGCTCATGCCTTGCTTGATCGCCGCTTGAACCCCTTTACTATCTAGGGGGCTTTCCAGGCTGATCTCTCGGCCGCTGTCTTTGATTCCGATTCGAACTTCCATGACACTCCTTATTGAGCTACTAGGTTACGGCATAAAAAAATGTCTTCCATTACAAATAGATTGGTGCTGTGTCGCAGACGCTGTTTATGTCCGAGGGGTATTCGCCCCCGCTAGCCACCGCATTTCCAGCGCCCGGACAACCTTGCTTGGTGGTCGGGGCTCCCAGGTCCGGGAAGACCAGTAGCCTTCGCAACCTCGTTCAAAAGTTAGAGGAGTCGGTTGGGCCGGACTCCATTTTGGTTCTTACTCCATCTAGGCTCTCCGCTAACCGCCTGCGGGATTTGATTGCGCTTGATTCTTCTAAATCGGCTGCTAAGCCGCGGGCGCGGTCTATCTCTTCGTTAGCTTTTGACGTGCTGCAAGGAAATTCGCAAATTCGATTGCTTTCGGGGGCTGCACAGGAGCGTCTGCTGAGCCGGATGGTGAGAGATGCTGACGCAAGAAAGGCCGGCGCTCGCTGGGGCATTGAGTCGCAGACTTTGAAGTTAGCCGGATTTGTTCAAGAACTTCGCGATCTGCTGTCGGTAATAATCGAAAATTCGATCTCTAATGAGCAGTTGATAAAACTCCAGGCGGAGTTTCCGAGCCTAAAGCTGCAGGTCGCCATAGATCTTTTACCCGGCTATCGAGAAGAGTTAGCACTGCAGGGATTGCTCGATCCATCGCAGCTAGCAGTGGCCGCGATAGCTGATTACCAAGCCCACAGCTATTCACACGTTTTAGTTGATGATGCTCAGAATCTGACTCCCGGCCAATTGCGATTGGTGGAAAAGCTGTTTGAAAGTGCTGAGGGTTATTTATTTGGAGACCCTGACTCGGCAGTGCTGGGTTTCCGAGCATCGGCAGCGGGAAGTTTCATAGAGCTGGCACGAAAGCTTTCTTTCGCAGAGCTCACTTTAGACAGTCAAGCTTCAGACGGGGATGCAGCTGCATTGCTTGGGCATTTGGCAGGCCGAATACCGGTTTCACTGTTCTCAGACCATCGCCCAAAACCAAATGCGAAGCAGCTAGCCGGATATCTTTTCAGCTCATTGATTGAAGAGACAGATTGGCTCGCATCCCAGTTGCGAAAAGAGCATCTTTCTGGCACTGCCTGGTCAGAAATTGCCGTAGTCGCTAGAACCAGGACTCAGCTTGAGCAGCTCAGCAGAGAGCTGACTGCTCGGAAAGTGCCAGTGAAGATTATTGGCGTTCAGCGCAGTTTGGTTGACCAGCCAATGGCTCTGGCTCTGCTGGATTTCCTGGTGGTAGGTCTAGGTGAACCTACTCTTGATCAAATTGAACAGCTGCTGCTTTCCCCGCTAGTGGGCCTGGATTCCATTCAGCTGCGCGAGATTCGAAGATTGATTATTCCTGCCAGACAATCAGGCAAGAGCGCTCAAGTTGCTCTTGTTGAGTTATTAGGTGAATCTGACTCTCCAAAGTTTCTAAATCATCTAACGAGTGCCCTAGCAGAACTTCGAGCTCTGTCAGATCCTCTTTGCCACCAAGCGGTCTCAATCGGCTGGAAAGTACTATCCAAGCAGAGAGTCGATGCGCTCGTTGATTCAGACTTAGACGCAGCCCTCGAGCTATTCGCTGCCGCGCAACGGTTTGATGACAGAGCCGAAGGATCAGCGCTGGAGTTTGCATTGATTCAATTGCAATCAAGAATTCCGGAGGATTCACTGGCACCAATTAGTCGGGTGCCAGCCGTGACGTTGGCAACACCAGCCCAGCTCAGTGGCGAATACAAAGTAGTGGCAATCCCAAGACTGCAAGAGGGTATTTGGCCTAACTTGAATCCTCGAAATACTCTGCTCGGTGCGAGCTCACTACAGGCGTATTGGCTTGGCAGAATCGCCTCGCCACTAATGCCAACCAAGAGTGAATTGGCAGACGAACTGCGTCTTTTCTATCGCTCAGTTGGATCGTCCAGCAATACCGTTTTGCTCAGCGCCATGCAGGATGAGTCCGAGCAGCCCTCACAGTTTTTTCAGCTTGGAAAACTGGATCTGATTCCCAGCCAGCCGCTGGAGTTTGATCTTCGAAAATTGGTCGGTCGTCTTCGCAGGTCTTTGCTCGCCGGAGATCAATCAGCGGCTGGATCGTTAGCTGCTTTGGCTGTTTTGGGAGTGCCAGGAGCGCATCCCGGTAGTTGGCAGGGACT
>WLDG01000017.1 GCA_009704945.1 Actinomycetota bacterium
ATGACATCTGCACCTGAGTTAAGTGCCTTTTTGATTAGGTCATATGCAGGATCAATTCCGCCCATCAGCTCAATGACGATATCTGCACCAGTAAGAATAGATTCAGCATCGCTGGTGATCAGGTCTTTTGGTATCTCAGCTCCACGCTTAGCTTTTGTGTCTCGAACAGCGATGCCGACAAGTTGAAGTTCGGCACCAACCCTCTTGGCTAATTCTTCTCGATTTTCAATCAGCAATCTAGCTACCTGGGCACCAACAGAACCTGCCCCAAGCAGGGCAACACGGATAGGACGGTATTCGCTCTGCATCAGCCTTGGCCTCCCAATCCCATGTCTTTAGACAATAAGTCTGCTTCGGTTTCCGCTCTAACCAATACATTTGCTCGGCCGGCCTTGACCGAAACCATTGCTGGTCGGGGCAGATAGTTGTAGTTAGAAGATAGCGAATAGCAGTAGGCCCCGGTTGCTGCAACTGCCAGCAAGTCGTTTACTTCGACGTCTAGTGGGAGAAGTGTGTTTTTGACAACAATGTCACCGGATTCGCAGTGCTTGCCTACGACGCGACTAAGAACGGCGGGAGCGGAAACTGGCCTGGAAGCCAGGGCGGCCGAGTATTCAGCCTCGTATAGGGCTGGCCTAGCGTTGTCGCTCATGCCCCCGTCCACGCTCACATATCGTCTGATAGCCCCAGGGCCTTCATCGGAAACGACAACTTCCTTAGTTGTTCCAACTGTGTAAAGGGTAATTCCAGCTGGACCTGCAATAACCCGGCCAGGCTCGAAAGCCAGTTTAGGAATTTCGATTCCAAGTTGGTTGCACTTCGAAGCTACGGCATTGATGATCTTCTCTACCATATCTTCTATCTCCATTGGTTGATCAGATTGGACATAGGCAATTCCAAATCCTCCACCAAGGTTTAGTTCTGGAATTGGGCCGCCTGCCAAAAGCGTGTGGTGAAGATTCAACATGCGCTCCGCCGACTCCACAAAACCGTCAACAGAAAAAATCTGCGAGCCAATATGGCAATGCAATCCGAGGAAATGCAGGTGTGAGTGAGATCTAATTTTTTCAACTAGGGCAGGGACATCTGCTATTGCAATTCCAAATTTTTGATCTTCCCTCGCAGTTGCTAAATACTCATGAGTGTGAGCGTGCACACCTGTGTTGACTCGCAACCTAACAGGCTGGACCTTATCCTGAGCACCTGCAGCCGATGCAATACGCTCAATTTCAATTTCCGAGTCAATTACAATTGCTGATACATCGTTTGAAACCGCTCTCCCAATTTCAACCAGCGACTTGTTGTTTCCATGCAAGCCAATTTGCTGCCCTGGAATCCCAGCAGCCAAGACAACTGCTAATTCTCCCCCGGTTGAAACATCAATTGCATAGCCCTCAGCTGCAGCCCAACGGGCGATGTCTGCTGTCAACAGAGCTTTGGAGGCGTAGTAAAGCTTCACTGTGGTTCCGACGCTTGCAGCAGAGGCCTCAAACGCTTTCTTGACCCTTTGCAAGCGATTTTCAAACTCGTGCTGATCAACCACATATAGAGGTGATCCATATTTGCGCACCAACTCGGTGCTGCTAATCTCACCAATTTCAAGCTCACCAAATTCATTACGTTTGGCACTAGCGGGCCACGCGTTATCATCAAACTCACTTAATTGAGTGAGCCAATTTGGGACTAGCGGATTGGACATTGCTACATCCTCTCCGGTGCAGATACGCCGAGAAGATTTAGGCCATTGGCCAACGCAACGCCGGCTGCATCGTTAAGCCACAATCTTGTTTCATGAATTAGCTCGGCAGGCTGCGAAGGTAGGGGCAAAATTCTGCAATTGTCATAGAAGCGGTGATAGCTGCCCGCTAGATCTTCCAAATACCTAGCAACCCTGTGAGGCTCCCTAAATTCAGCAGCCTGACTAATCACGCCAGGGAAAAGAGAAAGCTTGGCTAATAGCTCACTTTCACTTTCAGTAGAGAGAAGCTCAGGCGAAAAGCCCCTGCGAGTGACTCCAAGACCTTCAGCGTTGCGATCAACCTGCTTGGTTCTCGCATGAGCATATTGAACATAGAAGACAGGGTTGTCATTGGTCTTCCTAGCAAGTACTTCTAGGTCTACGTCTAAAGTTGAGTTGATTGACGAGCGAACAAGTGCATATCTTGCAGCGTCGACGCCGACTGCTTCAACAAGATCTTCAATTGTCACAACGGTTCCCGCTCGCTTGGACATGCGAACCGGCTCACCACCTCGCACCAAACTAACTAGCTGGCCGATAAGAATTTCCATGTTTTCACCCGGCTTATCACCAAATGCCGCACAAACCGCTTGCATTCTTCCGATGTAACCGTGGTGATCAGCACCCAGCATGTAGATTGCTCTATCAAATCCTCTGGACCGTTTATCCAGGTAATAGGCAATGTCACCCGCTATGTAAGAGGCATTTCCATCACTCTTTATTACTACACGGTCACGATCGTCTCCAAAGCTTGAAGACTTGAGCCAAAGTGCTCCCTCGTGCTCAAACATGTGTCCTAAAGAACGAAGTTTTTCAACCGCTTTTTCGACTGCTCCAGATTCGTAAAGGGAGTTTTCGTGGAAGAAAACATCAAAGTCAACACCAAAGTCATGAAGTGACTGTTTGATTTGCTCAAACATCATTTCTACGCCAAGCTGGCGAAATTGCTCTTGAGACTGATCGCTTGGAAGATTTAAAACAGCTGGATTTTCTTTCACAATCGCTGTGGCAATTTCCTGAATGTAGGCACCGGCATAGCCGTCCTCAGGAGTCGGTTCACCCTTTGCTGCAGCCAAGAGCGAAATCGCGAAACGATCAATTTGAGCTCCATGATCGTTGAAGTAATACTCTTTCACTACTTCGGCGCCTTGTGCCTGAAGAATCCTTGCAAGAGAGTCCCCTACTGCAGCCCACCGAGTTCCTCCGAGATGGATAGGTCCCGTTGGATTTGCGCTTACAAACTCTAGATTGAGCTTTTGTCCGCTCATGGAGTTGCCCAAACCAAATTTCTTGCCAAGCTCGACAATTTCTTTTGCTAAGGATCCCGCAGCAGAGTCAGATACAAACAAGTTGATGAATCCTGGGCCTGCTATAGCCACCGATTCAATCCCATCTGATTTTTCAAGTTTTGCCGCTAGCAGTTCTGCAAATTCGCGAGGCTTGAGGTTTGACTTAGCAGCGTGCTGCATTGCCACATTGGTAGCCCAGTCTCCGTGCTCACGATTTTTCGGTCTCTCGACAACAATTTCTGACGGAGTTGAGCCCGCAGGAAGTCGGCCTTCAGCTTCCAGGTCACGGAGTGCCTGAAGAATGGCCTTACTTATCTGTTCGGGGGTCAAGAGAATTCCTGAATTAACTCTGAGGGATCGGCGGCGAGTCTCAATCCTATCTTCGAATAGCCCAAGGCCAAAAGGTCAAACTCTCGGTATAAGGCCATCTTGCGGCGTTGCGGTGACAGGGATTGGGTCTGAAATTTCGCCGACGAACTCACCATCAACCAGGTTGATGAATCCCAGCAGGAACCATTCTCCCTTTGTGTTTTGCACGAGTCTTCCTGCGTAGACCGGATTACTCAAAAATGGCTTAGCTTTTCGAAAATCGAGATCAGTTAAATCTTTATTGCAAACAAGTGAGTAGGTAGCGTCTGTCTCCCCTACTGCACTCAACATCGAAGTGTCTAATTCGCGCCAGCCACAGCAGAAAATAAGAAGTGGTACCCCATCTACCTCGGCGTACTGAAAGACCTCCAACTGAGCGAATCCTTGGTCTGGCTGGGAAAGAGGCTCGACCACATTCCAATTGAGCATGTCTTTAGAGGTTGCATGTCCAACAACCCCTTTGATTCTGCCTTCGCCCTTTGCTCTAGCTGTCACCAGCATGTGCCAGAGGTTGTCCTGAGCAGATTTGTAAACCCAAGGATCTCTCCAAGCTTCATCAGGCCAGTTTGTTTGACCAAGTTTTTCGTACCAAGTCGAGTCCGCTCTTACAAGCGCCTCTTTAGAAGTCTTTTGCCAAGTTACTAGGTCGTCAGAAATTGCTAGCCCGATGGATTGAACGTCACCCCCATCTTCTCTTGATGTTCCCGTGTAATACATGTACCACTTGCCGTCGTCTCCTTTGACTGTGCTGCCTGTCCAAGTTGTCCAGGAATCAAATGCCGGTGAGTCGCTCGGAGAAAGTGCATCTGGTAGCACTGTCCAATTAGTTAGGTCTTTTGAGACCGCGTGGCCGACATTCGTGTAGCGATGGCGACGATTTGGATCGACCAGGCCACGCGAAGCACACAAGTAGAAAGCGTGGCACGTGTCGCCGTCCCAGACATACCAGCTATCCCAAATCCAACGATCAGCTAAACGCAGTGCCACTTTTCCTCCAAATTCAAAATCCGCTTAAATGCTAGGCTTCAAATTGCCGCCCCCATAGCTCAGGGGATAGAGCACCGCTCTCCGGAGGCGGGTGCGCAGGTTCGAATCCTGCTGGGGGCGCTAACTCGATAAATAGTCTGCCAGTTGCGACATTGCTAAAAACCGATGTGAGAGTGAATTTTTCAGCTCTGGATCCAATTCAGCCGCTGTTAGGTCGAACCCTTCTGGGATAAAAATCGAGTCATAGCCAAATCCAGCAGTTCCTCTTTCCGCAAAAGCAACCGATCCAAGCCAGACACCTGTGAAACTCACGTCCAAACCCACACCGATTAATGAAACCGAACACACGAAACTAGCGGCCCGATGCTCCTGAGGAATTTCCGACAGTTGCGATAGCAAAAGCAATCGATTTTTCTCATCGGAACGGGAGCCAGACCAGCCAGCGGAGAATATGCCAGGTGCACCACCCATCACATCTACGCAAATGCCTGAGTCATCTGCAAACGCAGTTTTACCTGTTGCTTGATGGGCGGCTAGCGCCTTTATCCGAGCATTCTCGACAAAAGTGATTCCGCTCTCGATTGGCGAGGGGCCACCATAGGAAGACAATTCAATTTTGGGATTCCGCAATTGAAAGATGCTTTTGGCTTCCGCTAATTTGTGCTGGTTACCGGTGGCAAAAACAAGCTCCACTAGGCCAACTCCAAGGAGTCTGCGAGTACCTGCCTTTGGATTGCAGTTAGCTCGGCTGTTGCAGCCAACGCCGTCTCCAGCAGTGAATCCAATTCCTCTCGACTGAATGGTGCGGCTTCCGCGGTGCCTTGAACTTCAACAAAAAGTCCTCGGCCAGTAGTGATTACATTCATGTCGGTTTCAGCTCGGACATCCTCCTCGTATGCCAGATCACATAGAACTTCACCGCCGACCACTCCTACCGACACAGCTGCGACGGTGTCAATAATTGGTTTGGCAGAAGCCGAAATCAGCCCTTTCTTTTTGGCCCATGTGATCGAGTCCATAAGTGCCACAAATGCGCCAGTTATAGCTGCCGTCCTTGTCCCGCCATCTGCCTGCAACACATCACAGTCAATGACTATTGTGTTTTCTCCAAGAGCCTTGAAATTGACGACTGATCTAAGTGCGCGTCCAATTAGACGCGAAATTTCATGCGTCCTTCCACCAAGCTTTCCCTTAACGCTCTCACGATCTGTTCGCTCATTGGTGGCTCTTGGGAGCATGGCATACTCCGCCGTTACCCAACCTTCGCCGGAATCTTTCTTGAATCTGGGTACCCCGGGAGTGAAAGATGCGTTACACAGTACTTTTGTATTACCGAAGCAAACTAATACCGAGCCCTCCGCGTGGATTGTGTAGTTACGTTCAATTGTTACTTTTCTCAACTGGCTGGCTTGGCGTCCGTCTTTGCGCACCTTATTTTTTCCTATTCATGCTTTTCACTCCAGAAACCTCTGGGCCAAGGAATCTCCTTGCTAAAACTTCAAAACTGTTTGTGTCGCCAGTGGCAAAAAATGAGTAAGTGGGTTTTTGGTTACTGGGTGCAAGTAAGTTGTGTTCGGTTAAAACCTTGAAAACATCTTTAGCTGTTTCATCTGCCGATGAAACCAATCTAACTTCGTCTCCCATTACATAAGCAATAGCCGCCTGAAGAAGTGGATAGTGCGTGCAGCCCAAAACTAAAGTATCGACTTTAGCCGCCTTAATAGGAGCTAGATATTCTTGGGCTAGCGCCAGAAGATCTGGACCTGATGTGACTCCTCTTTCGACATACTCGACAAATGCAGGACAGGCAGCAGAAGTGATGTCGAAATCTAGAGCAGCCGCAAAGGCATCATCGTAGGCACCTGATGAAATGGTCGCCGAAGTGCCGATAACCCCCACTTTCTTGTTTCGACTGGTGGCAACTGCTGTCCTGACGGCAGGTTGAATGACTTCCACGACTGGGACTCCAGCTCCCTCCCAGTAGCGCTCGCGAGCATCGCGCAAAACTGCAGCCGACGCGGAGTTGCATGCGATTACCAACAGTTTCACGCCAGAAGCTACTAAATCATCCATCACTCCTAGTGCCAACTGACGCACATCGGCCAGTGACTTAGGGCCGTAAGGAGAATTGAGAGTGTCGCCAACATAAACAATGGACTCATTGGGGAGCTGATCGATGATCGCCCTCGCAACGGTTAAGCCGCCGACCCCTGAATCAAATATGCCTATCGGCCTCGCATCCACATCTCAAGTCTAGGGTGCTAATGCTTAGCTCAGTAGGCTGGTGCTGTGTCCTACGCACTTCTGACAGACCGCTACGAACTAACTATGGTTCAGGCCGCCCTCCAGTCCGGCAAAGCCAAGCGCGATTGCGTTTTTGAGGTTTTTACTCGTTCTCTTCCAGCTGGCCGAAGGTATGGAGTTGTTGCCGGAACCGGTCGACTACTGGAAGCTATTCGGGACTTTAAATTCTCAGCCGATGACATTGCTTATTTGCAAGAGCAGTCCATTGTTGATGTCGAGACCTTGAATTATCTGATTGATTACAAATTCCGGGGACAAATTGAAGGCTACCAAGAGGGTGAGTTGTTCTTTGAGGGCTCCCCGGTGTTGACCGTCACTGCCTCCTTCGCAGAAGCTGTGATTCTTGAAACCCTAATTCTCTCGATATTGAATCACGACTCCGCGATCGCTTCTGCAGCAGCTCGAATGGACTCGGTTGCCCAAGGTCGGTCACTGGTGGAAATGGGATCAAGAAGAACCCAAGAAAGAAGTGCCGTAGCGGCAGCCCGAGCTGCCTACATCGCCGGCTTTGATGCAACCAGCAATCTTCAGGCTGGAAAACAATGGGGAATTCCAACAATGGGAACATCAGCCCATTCCTTCACTTTGCTGCACGACAGCGAAGAAGAGGCATTCAAGGCGCAGGTTGCAGCTCTTGGCGTTGACACCACATTGCTTGTTGACACTTATGACATAAAGAAGGCCGTCGACTTAGCGGTGAAAATTACCAAAGGGAAAGTTGCAGCTGTTCGAATTGATTCCGGGGATCTTGCGGCCACAGCCGAGGAGGTTCGCAAACAATTGGACCGTCTAGGTGCAACCGACACCAAAATTGTGCTCACTAGTGATTTGGACGAATACACGATTGCTGCTCTTGCCTCATCCCCAGTCGATCGATTTGGAGTTGGGACTTCTTTGGTCACAGGCTCAGGCCATCCAACTGCCGGGTTCGTTTACAAACTCGTCGCCCACCAAAAAGGTCACACCTGGGTGGATGTAGCTAAGAAATCCAAAGGCAAGACGTCAAAGGGCGGAAAAAAGATTGCCTATCGTCAGCTCGAGGATGGCTTTGCAACTGCGGAACTAATCGGGAAAAAATCTGGCAGAAAGTTACAGCAGGTTCTGTTTGATGGGGCGCCAGAGCAGCAGTATCTTGGCAAGGCTGGGGTCAGACTTGCGCGAGCCCACCACCAAAAAGCTCGATCAGAGTTGTTGCCAAATGCGCTTCGGCTTTCAAAAGGTGAGCCAGCTATTCCAACGATTTACAGCTAGCGCTTTAGCTTTTCGTAAATCTTTAAGCACATCGGGCAAACTGGGAAGCGTTCAGGATCTCTAGATGGGACCCAGACTTTGCCGCAGAGAGCTACGACAGCATTTCCCATGACTGCGGACTCCACAATTTTGTCTTTCTTTACAAAGTGTGAGTAGCGTTCATGATCTCCGGCTTCGACCTGATCAACTTGCTCTTTGGTTGGTTCGCTCATTGACCTCTAGTTTAGGTCTTCGGCGTCTCCGAGCGTCACTGCAAAGATTTTTCGCTCACCATTGCGCACAACAACCACTTCAACCTCAGCTCCTGCAGGTTGAGCCCGAACCATTGCTGTTAGGTCAGCAGCTGTGTTGACCGGTTGATTTGCGAATTCAACTACAACGTCACCACTTTGAATGCCTGCACGTTGAGCTGCTCCTCCGTCAGTTACTTGGTCAACCAACGCACCGGTCGAAAATCCGCCACCTCCACCAGAGTTATCCCTAACCATGGCTCCAAGAAGTCCATGACTTGCTTTTCCGGTTTGCATAATCTCTTTCGCAATTCGATCTGCCGTATTGGAAGGTATCGCGAAACCAACGCCGATTGATCCAGCCTCTCCCCTACCAGCAGTCGCAATGGCAACGTTAATTCCGACCAGCTCTCCAACTTCATTTACTAAGGCTCCACCCGAATTTCCAGGGTTTATCGCGGCATCGGTTTGAATAACTTTGATGGAAATTGACTCACCGGTTCCTGTCCAGAATCTCAGTCCTGGCTCGTCATTGACCTCAGCAGAGGCAACCTGAATCGTTCTGTTGAGAGCCGAAACAATTCCCTCTGTCACGGTAGAAGAAAGTCCAAGCGGAGCTCCAATTGCGACTACGTTTTGTCCGACGTTAAGTGTCGAAGAGTCAGCAAATTTAATTGGCTTAAGTCCTGCGGCATCAACTTTTATGACCGCCAGGTCATACACCGTGTCATATCCAACCAGCTCCGCGGGAAGCACAGCTCCGTCCCACAACTTGACTGAAATTTCAGGATTGTTGGTTGCCCCACTTAGTGTCACGACGTGAGCGTTGGTGACGATAAATCCATCTTGAGTCAAGATGACACCGGAACCGGATCCGCTAGATAATTCGGATTGAACAAAAAGAGTGACCACTGATGGTCCAGCTGCCGACGCGGCACCGGTTACCCAGTTGACCTGTTCAACATTGTTGACAACAACGGGTGCAGGTTGAGAAGCTCCGAAATAGGTCACCGTGAATGCTGAGGATCCGATAATTCCTCCGACCAAGGCGCTAGACATAGCCAGAGCCACAATCCCAAGCATTCCCTTACGCTTTGGCTTCTTGCTCTCAACCACCGGTGGTGTATACGGCGAAGAGAAAACGAATTGCGATTCCCCAGATCTATTGAACTGCGACATTTCAACCCTTTCTTGCTGCCATTGATTATTGTCAACAAAAGTGGGGATTGATTGAATCCCGGCTGAAAGTTTTCTGAACCTATCCGACCAAGAGCGTCCTTCTGGGCTTTTCAACCACGTTTAGCAGCAAAAGATTGCTCGGAATCTCGGCCTCCAGCACGCCAACCACCCAAGGTTGGCCTGAGAATCGATAGTCAACCCGAATTCCAACGAAGGCTTGGGCTGTCTGGTTTTCTGCATTTTCAAATGCTTTTTGGTGGAAAGCTGAGAAGGCCCTCTCACCATCTGAAAACACCCACCGAAATCTGGTGGCTGTGAAACGAATAGTTGCCTCCCGACCGAGTAATTCAGCGGCGACGACTTTGTTTGCGAACACAACTTCAAACTGCGCTGTTTCATCAATTTCCAATTCACCGCCGGGTAACCAGCTTGCGATCGCAAAACCTGATCTTGCCGCCAGTTGGTCCCTTAGTTCATCGTCGATAGACCTACTGGTGTTGTTCGCAGGCTTATCGCCAATACAAAGCCGAGAACCGACGTAAACATAGGCTTCTATAAATAAGGGTGTTGGAACGTCGATGGTTCCGTTGGAGTAATACTTGCACCACTTACGCGGCTTGTCCTTTGGCGCAACTTGTTCAACGGAAAGCTTCTGTTCCGCGCAAATTCTGTACTCAACCTCTGAGTTGACGCTGATTGCACAACCACATGCTCCAAGACTTGCCGCAATCAGGTCGCAACTAGCCATGAAGACTTGCAGGCTCAACACGGTTCCTCGCTAACCCGCAGCTCAGTAATTAAGAAGCTGGAGTCGTAGGTAGCGGAGAAAATCGATCTAGCAGGTCGATCAGGTGCAATCAGTTCCCCTTTTTGATTGCGAAACTTGACCTCGCCAACATCTAGGCAACCCCTAGCGCGACCCTGTTCGGCAGTCTCAACCTCAAACGAAGCCAATCCCTGCTGGGTCAGTTGAAGAGACTCGATTAATTGATAGCTCTGCTGAGCGCTTGCCAGAGCGGCTCCACCCAGAACAGAATCCAACGGAGCCAATCTGGCCGAAAGTTTCGCATAGTTGGTCAAACTGTTCTGGATCTGTTGAAGCTCAGAGCCAGTGCATCCAACCAAGAGAGGAATGAGAATAAGCCAACGCATGGCCAGAGACTATAAACAACCGCTCAAGGCTGAAGACGGTTATCCACAAGAAAAAACCCTCGAGAGAAATCTCTCGAGGGAATTTAGTTGCGGGGGCAGGATTTGAACCTACGACCTCCGGGTTATGAGCCCGGCGAGCTACCGAACTGCTCCACCCCGCGGCGAAGTAGTAAGGCTAGCAGAACTATCGCTAGTTCTCTAGTGCCCGCAGTGCCTCTTCAATTGCTTGCTGCAATCTTTCATCAGCTTCACCAAAGGCGGTCCAGTCGGCATTTCGCAACGCCTCTTCTTTATCCTCCAGTGCTTGCTTTGCTCTGTTTAGCGCAGCATCGAGTGCTGGGTTATCCGACGGCGCACCTGAATCAGAGCCGCCAGGAGTTCCAGGCGGTGTCAAGCCAGTTCCACCATCCGCAGAATCTGCACCAGAATCGCCACCAAATAGATCATCTAGCGCAAGCTCGAGAGTGTCCTCGAATGCGATTTGATCACCAAACGCTACCAATATCTTTTGAAGCAATGGGTAGCTGGTTTCACCAGTGGACTCAATGTAGACCGGTTGGACGTAAAGTAAACCGCCTCCGACTGGAAGAGTCAGCAGGTTTCCGTTCAATACTCTGGTCGAACCTTGACGAAGAATATTAAGCAGTGACGATACTTCGCTATCGGCGTTGAAGTTGTTCTGAACCTGACCAGGTCCAGGAACAATCGTTCCTCGCGGAAGATTTAGCAGCGTTAGTTGACCGTACCGCTCAGCTATGGTTCCACCAGTTCGACCTGCATCCGCATTCGCAATTAGGTATCCAGTTAAAACGTTTCGGGTAGTTTCACCGGTCGATTGCGGAATGAAAGTTGAGTAGATCGAGAACGTACTGTCCGATTCCCCAGGGGTCTGCATGGTGAGGTAATACGGCGGCTGCAGAGCACCTAGGCCTGTCCCCTCCACCGGATCATTCGGAGTCATCCAAGCATCCTGCTGTGAATAGAAGGATCCCGCATCAGTAACGTGATAGCGACCAAGCACCCAGCGCTGCATCTTGAATAGATCGGCCGGGTAGCGCACGTGGGATAGCAGTTCTCCACTCATCTCACTCAAGGGCTTTACTGTGCTGGGGAACACTTTGGTCCATGCCTTCAGCAGTGGGTCTTGCTCATCCCAAGCAAATAGCTCCACCTTGCCGTCATAAGCGTCAACCGTAGCCTTGACGGAATTCCTGATGTAATTCACGTCTCCCATGCCTCGGTTGAAAGTTTCCGAAGCAGTGTCGAGGATTGCGATGTTGAAAGGCTCAGCATTTGAGTAGGGGTAATTGCTGGTGGTGGTGTAACCATCAACAATCCACTTGATTCGGCCATCAACAATGGCGGGGTAAGTTTCGGTGTCCAAGGTCAGGTATGGAGCCACTTGCTGAACGCGCTCGAGCGGATTGCGATTGTAAAGAATCTGCGACTCAGAATTAATTGCATCGGATAGCAAGATCTGCTCGGACTGGAAACGAAGAGCGTAGGCCAGTCGATTAATCATGTTGCCAATGCTTGGCCCACCATCTTCGTTAAAGGTTGTGTAGGTCTCGCGCTGACCATCATCACCTGCTGGAAAATCGAACTCCAATGGCTGAGCGCCCGCTGGTGCACCAACAATTGAATAAGTTGGTGAATTAAGTCCAAAGTAAATTCTTGGTTCAAAGTCTCCCAATGCACCCTGCGGTGGAATTCCAGACTGCAAGAACAAAGGCTTACCATCGGTATCACGCTTGTTTCCGTAAGCGGCCACAAAGCCAAACCCGTGCGTGTAGACAATTGTCGAGTTGTACCAGGATTGGCTTTCTCCCAGACCAGCCTGGTTTAGCTCACGAACTGCCACAACGGTGTCCTGAACCTGCCCATCTATTTCGTAGCGACCTACGTGCAAACGGTTCGGGAAGCTGTAGTACTGGCGGTACTGCTCTAACTGGCGGAATGCATCACTGACCAGCGCAGGGTCGATGATTCGAATTGATGCTGTGGTCTTCGCGTCATTTCGCAAGGCTCCTGGCTCTGCCACTACCTTGGCGTCGTAATCAACGACATTTACGTTGTCCAAACCAAAGGCAACCCTGGTTGCCTCGATGTTATGTTGCAAATAAGGAGCCTCTAGAGTTCGCTCGTTTGGTACGACCATAAAAGTTTGAACTATCCAGGGGTATAGCCCACCCAAAACTAGTGAGCTGGCAACCATAAGCGCAGTGGAGATAATGGCTATTCTCCAACGCGCAATAAACGCAGTAATCAAGAAGGTGACTGCCACGGCAGCCGAAATTAAAGCCAGTATCTGAAGACCAGGAATTACGGCGTTAGCGTCAGTGTAATTCACTCCGGTAAATAAGGTCCCCGTAGTAACAACAGTGCTGTACTGATCAAGCCACAAGCTGACACCCTGAAGCAAAAGGTAAACGGCGACCAGCAAGGAAAGCTGAATGCGAGCTGGCTTTGAGATAGATATGTCTCGACCGTTGAATCGAATCCCGCCGTAAACAACGTGAACGCCAAGATTTATTAGCGCCGCCAAGAAAACTGCACCAGAAACAAATCCAACGGAGAAGGTTAAGAAAGGCAAATCAAAAACATAGAAGCCAACATCCAGACCAAAGTGGGCATCGGTAGTACCGAAGTCCTCGCCGTTTAGCCAAAGTGCGGCGGTTTGCCATTGCCGGGCGGCAATCAGACCACCACCCAAACCAATTAGGGCGGGGACACCAAACATCACTACCTTGCGAAGCCCTTCCAGTAGCTGTTGGTAAGCCTGGAACGGTGACTCTTCAGGCATGCGAAGATAAATTGGCCTAGTTTTCCAGGCGAGCATCAGGCCAATGGCAACGATTACAGCCATAATCGCGAAGCCAATTGTGAAAGCAATCACCTGACCGAGAATTTGATTGGTAAAAACAGTGGCATAGCCAAGCTGATCAAACCAAAGCCAATCCGTATAAACTCCCGCTGCACTCAATAGCGCAAAAAGAATGGCAGCAAGAATTCCGACTGCTACTGAAACTGGCGATACGCGTCTCTGACGTATTGGGGCTGAAGATGTCACTGGTTATTCTCCTATTTACAACTCAGGGCGGGGATTGGCGAACCGCTTTTCAGAAGTTCAATGGCAGCCAAAGCCTCCGCTAAGTCTCTCACTGATACAACAGATAAACCTTCCGGAACCTGCCCAGTTGCCTCCTGACAGTTTCCTGAGGGCAGGAGGAACAGATTTGCTCCTGACTTTCTAGCAGCAATCATCTTCAGCTCTACCCCGCCAATAGGCCCCACCTCGCCACTTGCAGAAATGGTGCCCGTACCAGAGACATGGTTATTGCCAGCAAGACTGCCTTCAGTGAGGGTGTCAAGAATTCCCAGAGTAAACATCAGGCCACCACTGGGGCCACCAACATCACCTAATTGCAATTCAATTTCAACGGGGAAGGTATAGGTGTAACTAATCATTGCCCCAATCACCCAAAGATCATCCCTGAGTTCTGGAGTTATCAGAAACGACTTTGGCTCGCCGTCTCGAGTGACAGCAATTTCGATTGCTGCTCCTTCAGTTTGTTGAATCTGTCCACGAAGCTCTTCGAATGTCTTTACTTTTACACCGCCAACACTCGTGACGATGTCGCCTGCAATCAAAATCTTGGATGAAGGAGCTCCTTCTAAAACAGAAGCAACATAGAGATTTCTGGGAACGTCATAACCCAACTGATTAAGTGCTGCCGCAATTGCATCTTGCTGCGAAATCTCCATCAGGGCCGTGGACTCTGCTCGAATCTCTTCGGTTGTCCTGTCGGGCGGATAAACCTCATCGATCGGCAGGACACGCTGTTCGCTATCCGCCCAAGCAATCAGGACCTGCAGCCAACTCGGCGTAGCCTGTCGAGAGCCAACCAAAGAAACGGTTGTCACATCAAAGCGAGAATCGGATTCAAACGTTGGCAAGTCACTGGAGCTAATCACTGGCTCACCTGAAACGGTTCCCATCACATTGAATACCTGCCCGGGTCGCTCAATTACAAAGCCAGTTGGTAACAGAGCCAGCGAGCTAAAGGTGATAAGGCTTAGGCCCAAAACCACGTAGCGGGCATTTCCCTTGCGTTTAGGTCGTTCGGTGAAGAAAGTCATTGCACTAATGCTAGGTAGGAAGCAGACATCTTTTATGCCCGTGGCTCACGCCCTTGGCGAACACCAATCCGCCGAGTTTTCCCAGTCAATTCCTACTAAGCAGAGGTAACCTCGAATAACTGGAAAAGGAGAGCCTTGAGCGAGGAAAATCGAGAAGAGCTCGAAGAGCTAATCCGAAAAATGTTGGCTGGTGGTCAGATTGATCCTGACTCGATGGCCAAGTTGGCTGGCTTTGCCGCCAATCCTGCCTTGATGCAAAATCTTTTCAGTCAAGCCCGTTCCATGATGGAGCCTGGTGACTCGGTTAATTGGACCTTGGCAAAAGAGCAGGCTCTGAGCATTGCCCGAAAAGAGCAAAAGCCAATCAATTCAAACCTGGAAGCAGAAGCAAAGAAGGCATTTGAGATCGCTCAGCTTTGGCTCGCAGAGGTAACAACTTTTTCAAACACAGCTCCCGCAAAGTATTTCTCAAGGGAAATCTGGGTTCAGGATGCATTGCCACTTTTTGAAAAACTAGGCAATCCACTAGCGACCAAAATGTCAAAAGCCCTAGGCGAAAATCTAAGCGGCCTATTGCCGGAAGAAATGCAAGGCATTTTGATTCCAGCAACAAACTTTATTCAGAATGCTGGGGCAACAATTTTTGCAAGTCAACTGGGGATGGCAGTTGGACAACTTTCCAGTAAGACGCTCTCAGGTGGCGAGATTGGAATTCCACTTATTGAACGCCCCGGCCTTGTCATTCAAAACGTCGAGAACTTTCTCAATGAACTAGAGACACCAAAATCTGAAGTCTTGATTTACCTGGCAGTACGTGAATTGGCAATCAGCTCTCTTTATCAATCGAATCGCTGGTTGCTTGATCAAATCACAACTCAAGTTGTGGAATTCGCCGCAGGGTTAAAAGTAGAGCTCACTGGATTGCAAGAAATGGTTGAGCAATTAGATCCAAATAACCCGGATTCGATTAACCAAATCATGGAAGCTAGCGCGAGCTTCAATTCAAGAACTCCAGAGCAAGAGATGGCATTGGTAAGAATTGAGACATTACTGGCCCTGATTGATGGATTCGTGGATGCAATCAGTGCAGAAGCAGCAAAGCGATTGCCAAACATCGCCAGTTTGATTGAGCTAATTAGCAGGAAGCGCGCAACTGACGGACCTGCTGAAAAGACTTTCTTAATTCTTCTCGGCCTTGAGCTCAAACCTAGCCTGAGAAGAGAAGCCAAACTTATGTGGGAAAGAGTTGGTGATTTGGGACTGAGCATCCGAGACTCGCTCTGGTCTCACCCAGATCAGCTCCCATCGAAAGATGAGATTCAAGATCCATCACTGTTGATTAGCAGGCTTGAAAAGCCCACTGATGATTTTGACGCTGATCTGCGCAAGCTTCTTGGTGAGTAGCTTGTGGAAAACCTGAAGCTGCAGATTCATACATATGCCAACTTAGACAGATGGCAACTCAAATCAATCCTGCGCTAGCGCGCTTATGGATAGCCGACAACGCAAGGCAATATGGCTACCGTCAAGCCTTACAGGTAACAGACTTGACCGAACCTCAACAACGCCTATTGGATTTCTTTGAACTTGGCATTACCTCCGCACAGCACAAATCCCTCCCCGGATTGGCCAAAACAGATTCTGAACTTACGACTGATCTAGAAAAGAGGATAAATCGGGTTCTTTGGCACTCTCGCACAGGCATCGAGTCGACCGAGGTTGAAAAGAGATTTGCTGAAATCGCCAGAATGCTGTTGCAGGGATCAGATCCAGCAGAGCTAAAGAAGTCCCGGAAAACAAAGTCGGTCTTTATCGAGCGCCTAGATCCGACCGGTCTCACCGTTGCCAAAGCCTTGGCCTTAGCAGGTATTGGCAAGCTGATTAGTCTCGATCAAAGGCGCGTATCATCAGCCGATGTTTCAGAACTTGGCTACCTACCCGCTCAATTAGGGCTTGCAAGGGTTCGGGCAGCACAGGATCTGGTGGGTTGTGACATGCAAATGCACAGTCGGCTGTCGAGTAGTTTCGACGAGGTCTCGCTTGCGATTTTGATATCAACTGACATCGTGAATCCGGCTAGCTACCAAACCTGGCTAGCGCGAGATGTACCTCACGTTTCTATTCTTTTTGATGAAGAAGGAGTTGAAGTGTCGCCTCTGGTGATTCCTGGTCGAACAAACTGCTTAGCGTGTTTTGAAAAGCATCGGCTTGAGAATGTCGAGAACTGGCCAGTTATTGCACCGCAGCTGCTTGCACTAGACCGATCCCTAGCTGACAGTGCGATGCTTCTGTTTGCAAGCGGGGTTGCTCTAAACCAAGCATTGAATTTTCTTGACCTAGAAAAGCATGAACCACTTAGTCTTCGACTAGATAGGTCAGGACAGCTAGGAAGCTTTGTCCCAAAGGCAACTAGCTGCGGCTGTCGATAGCAGATAAGAATTCAGAAGGATCCGACCAGCTACTGAGCTGCAAGAAATCTTGAGCACGGGTGACCGCGACATAAAAAAGTCGCCTTTCTTCGGCCTTTTCCAGCTCACCGGTTGAATGGCTAATGGGAAAAACTCCCTGGTTGATACCAACTAGATAAACGTCTCGCCACTCCAAGCCTTTAGTGCCATGCACTGTCGCTAGTGTGATGGCATCTTTGGTCGGTTCGTGACCACTCCTTTCACGCTCGTCTACCTCCCTAATAAATTCCGCCAGAGAGGGATCTTCCATTTCGTCCAGCACCTGGAAAAACCAATTAAGTGAATCCCATGTTTCATCTGATTTAGGTTGTGAAGTCCAGCCGAGTGCGGTGAGAATTTGGGACAGCTCCACGAAAAGCGGTTCAGTTGATGGTGTCACCGAAAGAGCTCTAATGGCATTCATAGCCTGGGCCACAGCCGGTTGCCTAAAGAAGCGTCCTTGACCGCGAACCTGGGATTTGATTCCAAGCTTTGAAAGCTCTGATTCGAAAGCCAGGAGTTGCTGGTTGGTTCTTGCTAACACAGCAATTTCACTAGCTTTGCGTTTTGCAAGACTTTCAGAGATCTGACCAGCAACCGCTTGCGCCTCCTTAGCGGAGGAACCAAATGAGGCTCGCTTAACAACACCTGGAAATTCCCGCATTGAGTGCAATGGGTTCTCAGGCAAGATTCGATTTGCTGATAAAACTATGTCTGCTCCAGAACGATAGTTGCGATTCAACTCAAAAACTGCAGCGTCCGAGTACTGATTTGGAAAGTCAAGCAAAAATTCGCTGCTTGCTCCGGCAAAGCTATAAATTGTTTGACGAGGATCACCCACCACGCAAATCTCTTGGCGCTCCCCTAGCCAGGTTCGGAGTAACCCTTCTTGCAAAGGCGAAATGTCCTGATATTCATCCACAGTAAAAAAGCGATACTGCTGTTGAAAGTGCGAGAGCAGTCTGGGTTCATTTCTTAGCAAACCCGTGGCGAGTAGCAGAGTATCTTCCCAATCCATCAATCTTCTTTGCAGTTTTTGTTCTTGGTAACGATTTGCAATCTCGGTAAATTGCTCCTGAGATAGAAAACTTGGCAATCTCCCAAGCTCAAAGTATTTGGGCAGGTCTGTGAGCGAGTACTTCAGGAATTCGATTTCGGAAACGATTTCGGAAACTTGACCTTCACTAGGCCGCAAGCCAATCAGCTGAGCTACCTCAGAAATTAGACTGCGTTTTGAGGTCAAAAGCTTTGGGGAAGCAGAGCCCGTGAGTTGCGGCCAAAAATACTGCAACTGACTTAGGGCAGCGGAGTGAAAAGTTCGAACCGCAACTGATTGCGAACCTAATTGGCGCAACCGTGAGCGAATCTCGGCTGCAGCACGGTTGGTATAGGTGAGTGCTAAGACGCGATCAGGATTGAATACTCCAGTTGCAATTCCATAGGCAATCCGGTGAGTAATAGTTCGAGTTTTTCCACTGCCCGGACCAGCGATAATGCAAACTGGTCCACGAAGAGCAGAAGCGGCGGCGGCTTGGTCCTCGTCGAGCGAATCCAAGATTGATTTTGCGCTTTCGTTGCTCACCGCTAATCCATCTGCAACGCGTGGCGTTGCGGTTGCTGTGTTACTTAGTTGTCTAACCTAAATCCGTGGGTAGACCAGCCTTGATTTTAGCCGCGCTAGCAGCCGACGCTGCCAGTGGGAAAAACTTCCGCCATTTCAGGCGAGCTGCGGCCAATCCCGACCTTGATGTTCTGCAGCTGTTTGATGATGCCGGCGATGGTTTTGAGCTGATAGTTCCAGCCAGCACTGCCGGTATCGCTGAACAAGCTCAGTTGATGGCTGGTTTGCAAGCGATTGGCAAGGCCGCTCCCCTGCTTCCTTTTGAAGTGAGCCAGATGGTTGGCAAAACCACGGACGGAGAGTTGCCGGTTATCTTGCTAACTATGCTGCCCGGGGAGCAGCTGGACCTTTCTAAATATTCTCCAGGAGCTTTTTCCAAGTCTTTCGGTGAGGCCCTGGCTGCGATTCATCAGCTAGACCCGGCTGTCGTGCGAGACTCTGGCCTGCCTGAATACGATTCGACTTCAATACTTCAAAACAAAGTGGCCGAGATTGACGCGGCAGCGTCAACTGGAAAAGTTCCTCCGCAACTGCTTAGCCGTTGGGAAGAAGCGCTGGAAGATGTCGGGTTATTCAGATTTCATGCAACCGTCATTCATGGCGGCATTTCTCAAGAAAGTGTCTTTGTTCAATCATCAATTGTTACTGGAATTGGAAACTGGTCAGGCCTAGCCATTGCTGATCCAGCTGAGGATCTTCGCTATCTTGCGGGTGGATCCCTGCCATCTACATTCGAAGATGCGCTTTTGCACTACCGGGCGAGCAGGCCAGCAGCGGATGAAAACATAATGCAGAGAGCCGTTCTCTACTCTGAAATCGAATTGGCAGCTTGGCTCACTCACTGCGTTCAGCTGCGGGACGAAAACCTGATTGCTGAAGCGGAATCTATGCTGCAGGACTTGGCAGATCAACTCGAAGGTGGTCTGCTAAGGCCTTTGCGTGCAGCAGGATTTGTCGGACTCGGAGCCGCTGCGGCCACATCGCCGGTATCTCAAATTACTGAGCCAGCTCTGTTGCCGACCGAGACAGATGAGCTGTTCTAAAGCTTCTTAGTTTTTCCACTAACTCGGCTTCGCTTGGAAGTGAAGGCTTTAGCTCCTCCCCCGACGCGGCATAAAAGAAGCTCGCGGAGATTCTTTCAACACCAACGCCTAGATGGCGCGAGAGTGCTATTCGATAAAGAGCCAATTGAATTGCTTTGTCTTTGATCTCGTCGCCTTGAGGAATTTTGCCGCTCTTCCAATCGACGACTTGAAACTCTTCTCCAAATTGATAGACGGCATCTAACTTGCAGACAATCACCGAACCAGCAAAGGAGAATTCGATTGCCTGCTCTACTAACAAAGGAGTCAGTTTTGCGAAACGACTTTGTTCGAATGAAATGCCCAATTCTTTCTCATCTTCTGACCAGTGAGAAAAGTCAAGCTCACTGCCTGCAAGAAAAGCCTTTTCCAAGTTGGCATGAAAATCTGTTCCGAGATGAGCCTGCTGCGAGAACAAATTTGGGGTGGGTCGTTTGAGTAGCTGGGCAAACTCTTCTGGATTAGTTAGCAACTTGACCACTGCAGAAGCTGACAAACGCAGGGGCAGAGCTGGAAGCTGCAACTGTTTTCTAAGTTGGCGCTCGCGCAAGAGCAGGGCAATCTCTTCAGACAGTTCCTCTGGTTGCGCAGCAAGCGCAGTGCTAGCTGCTTGCTGCCAAGCAACTCGCTTCGTGCCAAGCGGATCCGAGGGCCAGGTCGTGATCGTTTTCTTCGCTTCAGGTTTAGTCGCCGGTTGATCGGCTATTGAACGAACACTGACAAGATCGGGCATTAACTCCTCAAGAAACGGCGATAGAGATAGCGGCTCTTTGCGTTTTTCCTGAAAGTGACTAGCAGTCATCAAAAGATCCGAGGCTGCCCTGGTGATAGCGACATAGGCCAATCTGCGCTCTTGCATTTGATGATGCTGTTTCAGCTCAGTGCCGTAGTCCTCAAGTCGTTTTGCAAATTCTCGCTGCGAACTAATGCCCTGCCAACGAAGAATGGGAATTGACTCATGGTCGAGCCTGAACTGTTGAGGCAAGATTCCGCCAGCCAGCCAACCCGCCAGATCTTTGGCATCGGTTGGGAAATTCTTGATGCTCAACTGCGGCAGGGCTACCCGATCCCATTCCAAACCTTTTGCTGCGTGAACACTCATCAGCTGAACAACTCCGCGCTTTGCGCCTGTCTTTGGCAGCTCAAAACTCTCATTCACCAATGCATAGTCCAGCCAGGCAATCAGGCTCGCAAGATTCGATCTATCGGTGGTGCTCTCAAATTCACTGATTCGTCCAATGAAGCTGTGCAAGTTTGCTAACGGGTTTGCCTGCTCAGAATGCGCATACAGTTCAATGTCAATCTCAAACTCTTCGACAACCCGCCAAGCCAGCTCCGTCAGAGATAGCGAGCTGGCGCGGCGAAGACTTCGAATCAATTGGGAAAACTCTTGCAAACGCTCTAGCGCTGCTTCACTCACCATTAGCTGTTTTCTAACGGATGAAAGATCTAATTGGTCCACCAGCTCTAACAGGGTGAGTGATCGATTTCTCGGCAGCTTGCGGATGCGCGATATTGCCTGCCTTGCCTGACTAAGTAGAACTAGGTCTGCACTGCCTAGGCGAAAGCGTGGTCCGGTGATGATGCGCAGAAAATCAACCGATGACTCTGGCCTAGCCAGGAGCCGAAGAATAGAGATTAGGTCGGCCACTTCGGGTTGCTCCAGCAGAGACGACAGTCCCGAAATCTCATGTGGTATTCCGAGCTCTGACAACCGGATGGAATAACGACGCATTCCGTCTTTGGTCCTAAACAGAATTGCCTGCTTACTCTCTTCAGTGTGAGCCTTGGCTATCCAATCAATTACCGCCTCGCACTCTTGAGAATCGCTGGCAAATACTTCTGCCTCAACTCTTGAGACAACGTCCTTACCCGCTTTGAGCTGGATGGGCTGAATGTTTTCGTTATCAATTCGACTGGCAATCTGATTAGCCGCCCTAAGAATTGGCTCGCCTGAGCGCCATGAAACTGAGAGCGTGAAACTTTCCCCATCACCAAAATCGGCAAAAAAGTCAGACAAATTTGAACTACTTGCACCTCGCCAGCCATAAATCGACTGATTTGGATCACCAACGGCCATAACCGGCTGGTTGGCAAACAAGCGACTTAGCAGTTTGGTCTGAATTTCCGAAGTGTCTTGATACTCATCCAGCATGACAAACTTAAAGGGAATTATCTCTCGATCAAATTCACTGACCCGCAAAGAGAGCGCTACCTGGTCGGAGTAGTCAAACAGGTTGCGCTCCTGCTTATAGCTTTGAAACTCTCCGGCTAGCTCGAAGATCAGGCGTGCAGTCTGTGCTTTCTGAAGTGTCTCTACTGTGTACGAGTAGAGCCCGTCTTCTCCTTTTTCATTCTTAGGTAGCGAACCTAAGGTGCTTGCAAAGTCAGCTAGGTATTCCACTACTTGCTCTGACGAAACCAGATGATCAGTCAATTGCGATTGGGCCCGCAGAACCTTCTCTGCCAATGAGTTGAGACTTCCTTCGTACTCCTCCAGCAAAGGGTTATCTGAAAGCTCAATAAGCTCTTTCACGCTGGTTATCGCCAGCGATTCAGTGAGTAGTTTTGAATCTGACTCAAATCCAATCTCCAGCGCATGGAGTCTGAAGATGTCGTTTCCGAAAGAGTTATAAGTGGTGATCTTGGGTGGTGCGAAATCATCACCAAGGTCCTTGTTCCAGTATTCGCTCTCGCGCAGCCTGATGAGTCCTTGCAATACTCTCGCTCTAAGTTCACTGGCTGCCTTGCGAGTAAAAGTTAGTCCCAGAATCTCATCAGGTTTTGCAAAACCATTTGCCACCAAAAACATTACTCGAACCATCATTAGTTCGGTCTTACCCGATCCGGCTCCTGCGACAACCAGGGACGGATTTGTTAGGGAGGCTGACTCGACAATGCTGGCTTGTTCCTCAGTCAGTGAGTGATTGGAAATTAGAGAATAAATCTGCTGTGCGGATGCTCTAGCCACCTGTGATCACCCGCTTCAGCAGCAACTGACAATTGCCGTCTTGGCTGCAGTGCTCATCGAAACTTGTCAGATAACTTTCGTCCAGTTGCTGGGTAATTCGTTTGGCAAGTTCAGTAAGTTCGGTTCGATCCTGCTCTCTCAGCGCTGGTTGCTCTAGCTGCTTGAGCTTGCCATCACCGATGTTTACCAACTTGCCACCGACAGTTTGAACCTTTTGTGTTTGCTCGATGGCCAGTTGGTAAATCGATAGTTGGCGATTAGCGGCCGCCTCTTTTTTAGTCGGTATCTTCTTGCCAGTTTTTAGGTCGACAGCCAGCGGCCCGGCTGGAGTGTTTTCGATTCGGTCAATCTTTCCAACAATCCTCAGTCCAGCAACCTCAATTGCAAATCCTTGTTCGGCGGCAATTAGTTCGGGTTCAGTTTGCAGATATTGCTCAATCAAACCCGCCATCTTCACGGCTTCTTTTCTTACCTTGCGCTCTGTCAGAGCAGAATCAAACTCAATTTCTTGCCAGTGTTGATCGACATACTCAGTCGGGGTAATGCTGCTTGAGTTTTCGAGTGCAGCATGCAGCAGAGTTCCTAACGCTGCCTGAAAACCAACCGAATCCATGCCGAAAGATGAGACAAACCAGTGCAGCGGACATTTCTCAAATGCTTCAATACGCGAAGCTGCGATTGAATCCGTTGCGCTGCTGAGCGGCTCTTCGCTACTGATTGGTAAAAGTCCCTGCCAACTACCGGGATGCGCTCCTGGCACTCCCAAAACAGCCAAAGCAGCTAACGATCCAGCCGCTGATTGATCTCCGGCGAGCAAAGACCTGCGAAGACGACCGACCAATTTTCGAAGATCAAACTCCAGCGGCTGGCTGGG
>WLDG01000018.1 GCA_009704945.1 Actinomycetota bacterium
AGATCGGCTGCGGAGGCTTGATTCAGAGAAATCTTGCCGGACGAGCTGGCTGACATAGTCTTCGATAGGACCACCAGCTGTTCACCATCGGACAAAGTGCGGGCCAAATTCACACTGGCAGCTTGGGCATCTGAGGTCATACCGCCAGCTGCTTCGATAGCCTGCTGAGCTTTGGCTCCAACCGGAAGCTCGTAGAGTCCAGGGATTGTCACTTCACCAACTACATGAACATAGATAGTTGACTCAAACCTCAAGGGTTCAAAAACACCGGACTGGTCCGTTGGTGTAGGGGTTGCACTACTAGATAGTGAATAGCCAATTACCCCGACCGCCAACAAGCCCGCCAAAAGTACCTGCCAGCGTTTTGCTAGGGATTGCTGGCGAAACCAATCAAATAACTGCTCCATCTGGGAAGTCTGGATGCTTGATTAAGACCAAAGAAGGAAATAAGTACTTCGGTGGAAAACCTGCTATTTGGTTGCAATGTTGACAAGTTTCGGTGCACGCACAATCACATTTACGGGCTGTTTGCCCTCTAGCAATCTTGTGATAGCAGGCGAAGCTAGAGCCAAGGATCGCAGTTCCGCTTCAGAAATTGACGCTGAGACTTCGAATTTATCTCGCAGCTTCCCGTCAACCTGGACAATAGCGGTAATCGTTTCTTGAACTAGTAGATCTGCCTCTACGCTGCGGAAAGTTGCCAGAGCAACGCCCGGCTTGTGACCCAAAAGCTCCCACATGTCCTCCGCGGTATATGGAGCAAACAAACTGATTGCTTTGGCTAGTTCTTCCGCCCCTTCTCGAACAGCGGGATCTCCTCCGCCGACTCCTGAGTCAATAGCTTTACGCAGGGCATTGGTTAACTCCATGCACTTGGCAACACCAACGTTGAACTTAAACCCTTCAATGGCTTCCGTAAACGCAGCTAGGAAAGAGTGGGTGGCTTTCCTTACCTCAAGAGAACCAGTCTGTACATCACTACCGGGATCGCTCGAGACATCTTTAGCGATTCGCCAAGCTCTTGCAAGAAATTTCCCCGAAGCAGCAGGAGATACATCTGCCCAATCAATGTCATCCTCCGGTGGTCCGGCAAATGCCATGGTGAGACGAATAGCATCGACTCCGTGCTCGTCTAGCTGTTCACTCAGACGAACTAAATTCCCACGTGATTTACTCATGGCTGAACCATTCATCAAAACCATGCCTTGATTCAGTAGCCGTGAGAATGGCTCCTCGAAGTCAACCAGCTTCATGTCATAAAGCACTTTGGTGAAAAAGCGTGAGTAAAGCAAATGCAGGATTGCGTGGGTTACTCCACCCACATACTGGTCTACTGGTGCCCACTTCTTCGCTTCAGCAGGATCAAAGGCATGCTTTTCACTATTTGGGCTGAGGAAGCGAAGGAAATACCAAGACGAGTCAACGAAAGTATCCATAGTGTCTGAATCGCGCTTTGCTGCTCCCCCACAGGTTGGACAGGCAACATTGAGCCAATCGCTGGCAGCACCCAGCGGTGAGGTGCCCTTGGGTTGCAAGTCGAGTCCAGCGCTATCTGGCAACAAGACTGGAAGTTCGGATTCTGGCACGGGCACTTCCCCGCACTTTTCACAATGAATAATTGGAATTGGTGAGCCCCAGTAGCGCTGACGTGAAATCAGCCAGTCGCGTAGTCGATAATTCTTTGCCCGAAGTCCTAACTTCTTCTCCTCAAGAAGCTCAATCGCTTTTTCAATGGCTTTATCTTTTTTCAGTCCAGTAAGCGGTCCTGAGTTAACTACTACTCCATCACCCGCTGTTGCAATACGGCTAACTGAAGGATCTTCCTCGCCGGTGTCGACAACAGTCAGAACAGGCAATTGCATTGCGTTGGCAAAAGCCATGTCACGCTCATCATGAGCGGGAACCGCCATAATTGCGCCAGTGCCGTAGTCGGCTAAAACATAATCTGAGGCCCAGATTGGAATTTGCTCCCCCGAGAGCGGATTAACCGCATATCTGCCGAGAAATACTCCGGTTTTCTCGCGATCAGTTGCTAGACGATCTATATCTGAAACTTGCTTGGTCTTTTCAAGGTATGAGAAGAACTCCATGCGAACACTTGCATCAGATTCACTGGCCAACTCGCTTGCAAGATCTGAATCCGCGGCCACAACCATAAAAGTTGCTCCGTAAAGAGTGTCGGGGCGAGTCGTAAAAACAGTCACCGGTTCTTTTCGATTAACAATCTCAAATTGGACATTTGCGCCATAGGAACGTCCTATCCAATTCCTCTGCATGGTTAAAACCTTGGTTGGCCACTTACCTTCCAAGGTATCTAGATCATCCAGCAAGCGGTCTGCGTAATCGGTCACCTTGAAATACCACTGGGTAAGAGCTTTCTTTGTTACCTGAGTGTCACATCGCTCACACAGCCCCTGCACCACCTGCTCATTCGCTAACACTGTCTGGCAACTGGGGCACCAGTTAACATTGCTGTTTTTCCTGTAGGCAAGTCCACGTTTGTAGAACTCTAAAAACAACCACTGGTTCCAGCGATAGTAAATCGGATCGCAGGTTTGTAAAACTCGATCCCAGTCAAAACTGCAGGCATATCGACGCATGGAAGATTTCTGCTGCTCAATGTTCTCGTATGTCCATTTCCTTGGATCTAGACCACGTTTGATAGCTGCATTCTCTGCAGGCAGGCCAAAGGCATCCCAACCAATGGGATGCATAACATTGAATCCTTTTTGCATCCAGTAGCGGGCAATCACATCACCTAGTGCATACGCCTCTGCGTGTCCCATATGCAGATCGCCTGAGGGATAAGGAAACATATCCAAAACATATTTTTTAGGACGCTCATCGCCGGGCTTGGCAGAGTCAAATGGCTTGAGTGAATCCCAAACGGGCAGCCACTTATCTTGCAGCGCTGACAGGCTAAATTCTTCTGACAATTGGTCCTCTATGAAAACAACCTCTAAAGGTTACCAACGCACCCGTGCCCCCAGGACATCCGCCAGGGCTAGGGCCTTGAGTTGGATCTCCTCGTGCTCAGAGGCGGGCTGACTATCAGCTGTAATGCCCCCGCCAATACCGATAGTTACCTGCTGATTCTCAAACACGGCAGTCCTGATGACCATTGCCAGTTCCATATCGCCATTCGCGCAAACATAGCCAAGAGCTCCAGAATAAATGTCTCTCGGGCTGCTTTCCAGTTCAGCCAGAATCTTCATGGCTGAAGCCTTTGGGGCGCCGGTCATTGAACCGCCAGGAAACAAGGCTTTGAATGCATCTAGTGAGGTCTGATCTTCTCGAAGTTTGCCTGAAACATCGCTCACCAACTGATGAACCGTTGAATAACTGCGAACTGCCAGTAGTGAATCAACAGTGACGGAACCTGCCTGACAAACAACAGAAAGATCGTTGCGAATCAAGTCAACAATCATTAGATTCTCTGCTCGCTCTTTTGGATCTTGGCCAAGTTGATTCATCAGCTCGATATCTTGTTTGGCATCAGACGATCGCTTCCGAGTGCCCTTGATTGGCGACGATAAAACTCGATCACCGTGGACTGAGATGAACAGCTCTGGAGAAATTGAAACGATGGTTTTTTCGCCAACTCTTAAGAAGCTGCTATAGGGGGCAGGGTGCTGTTTTCTTAGTCGCAGGAAGAAGCTAAGGGGGTCACCTGTGTACTCACCGCGCAGGCGAGTGGTCAGACAAAGCTGATATGCATCTCCTTTGGCGATACTTTGCTGCGCTAACTTAATTTTCTCGATGTAAAGATTTTTTTCATCATCAGCTACCAGTTCAGCCACTGTTGCAGCTGGAAAAGAGAGCTCATGGGCGGCCATGCCGCCGCCGGTTAGAGCAATTCGAAGTAGTGCGGCGCGGTGCCACTCGTCAAATTCTTGGCGCGATGGCACTTGAGCCACGAAGTAAATTACCTTGCTGTCGTGGTCATAGACCAACGCTCGATCAACTTTTAGAAGAGATCGAACTGAAATGTCTCCTGGTTCCTGGCTGTAGTGAAAAGCTCCGATAACTCCAGGTCGAAAATTAAATGGCAAGTCAGCGGCTTGTTCTTCAAGATTAGGCAGCTCAGTGGTTGGAACACCGATACCAATAATTGAGTGGCGATTGGTTGGATGGTGTTCTCGATCCAGCCAAAACGCCCCAGGTTGATTTGCGTAGAGAGTAATAAAGGTGTCAGTGATGGCTGTCCAGCCATTTAGCTTTTCCCAATACAGTGGCATCAGACACCCTTCCAGTCTCGTAGTCTAGTTACCGTGAGTGTGAGCGGCGATTTCTTCCAGTTCATTGACGGTGACTTGCTTCCGTTGGATGCTGCCCTGGATGACTCATTGACAGTCGCCGATAGTTTCCTTTTGCAAAATGGCAGCGCTCGAGCCATCATGCGACATTTCACTCGCTTTGCAGGTTCCATCCAAGATGAGCGGACTCTTAGGCAAGTGCCTGGGTTTTTAGCGAGCGCCGTTGCGCTACTTCCCCCGGAGGGTGATTGGTTCCCTCGAATTGAATTCAGGCTTTCTCAGCCGGAGGGCCAGCGGTTGTTTCTTCGAATGAGAACAGCGCCCGAGCGAACAGAAACCTGTCGGCTTTGGTCGATTGATGAGCCAGACCCAAGAGCTAATCCTTTAGTTAAAGGGCCAGATCTGGCCACTTGTCAGCAACTAAGAAGGGCTGCCAATCTCCATGGCGCTGACGAGGCTGTGATCTTGGCGGCAGATGGTGCGATATCAGACGGGGCTCTAAGTTCCATTCTCTGGTGGGAGGACCAGACACTAGTTGGGCCAGATGACTCGACTCCCTGGCTGCCCTCAATCACCAGAGAATTGGTCTTCGAACTGGCCGAGCAGGCGGGCTATCAAACACATCAGAGAAGAGCAAGGCCTGAGGAATTAGCTGACTGCGAAGTTTGGAGCTTGAGCGCCTTACAAGGCGTAAGGGCAGTTTCCAGCTGGGGTGAGATTCGTCTGGCAGACAGTCACATGCTGAGCCCCTTCAGAAAACGCCTTGGGCTTTTGGCTACCCCGCTCCCAACTCCCGAAGAGGTTATTGAGCATTTCGCTAGCCTCTAGTGCGCGGTGAGGATGAGGATGCTCGTGGAATTTTTCCATACAATTCAAGGTAGATAGTGCTGAAGAAGAGGCCCTCAAAGAATGCTTGCTGATAACTAGTGTGTGGCAGATTTGTAATCGCCAAGGAGCTTTCTGGGATCACAGAGTTGTTTGAAATTGATGAGGTTCCTGTCGAGTTTGATCCAATCAGTTACAACATTGCCCCTACCCAAAAAATACCGATCATTGTTGAGCGTGAAATAGATTCGATTCCCTCCCGAGAATTGCATCTGTCTCGCTGGGGACTGGTTCCTTCTTGGGCGAAAGAGATTTCCACCACGCCACTAAATAACGCAAGAATCGAAACGGCTTTAGAAAAACCAAGCTTCAAAGAGGCGACCCTGCAAAAGCGCTGTGCTATTCCGGCATCTGGATATTACGAATGGCAAACCACCGAAGAGGGAAAGACCCCTTATTACATTCACCCAGCTGATGGGATGCTTGCTTTTGCTGGAATCTACTGGTGGTGGCGAGACCCGGCTAAGGCTGCCGATGACCCGAGTCGCTGGCTGCTTACCTGTTCTTTCCTCACGAAAGACTCGGCCCCCGCGCTCTCTTCGATTCATGATCGAAATCCCGTATTCCTGTCTGAAGAAAACCTCTCGGCCTGGCTCGCCCCGGACTACCAGACCACCCCAGAGCTGTTACAGGCACTGGCTAATGAGTCGGATTTAGTGGCTCAAGAGCTGGAATTTCACCCTGTTTCCAAGCAGGTGGGGCAGGTATCTTCCAACTCCCCGGAGCTAATTAGGCCGATTTAGAGCCGTTTTTGAAAATGTCGAGCTTCCCCATAGACTAACTATTCGAACAAATGTTCGATAGGGGTGCCGTCATGCAGCAAGTAGTTACTGGTGTTGTCCTAGACCCAGACGGCGCCCCTATCTCCTTCACTTTCGAAAACCGCCACTATCTGGTCTCCTCTCGACCTGTCCGCTGGTACAGCAGAAAGATTTGGTGGCAGCAGGCTCAGTCCGCCCCTAAAGGAGTAGGTAGTGCTCTCGTTGAGGTTGAGATGTGGCGGTTGTGGGCAACTAGCGAATTTGATCGCATCTTTTTAGAGCTAAGACACCAGCAGCCAGACGGTGTCTGGGAGATTTACAGAATCGACAGCTGATGAGCTTTGTTCATCTAAATGTTGCTAGTGCTTATTCCGCCCACTACGGAGTAAATCGTCCCGAGCACCTGGTTGTAGCTGCTTCTGAGAAGTTTGATGCTCTTGCGATAACTGATCGAGATGGTTTGTATGGTGCGGTTAAGCACATTGGTGCCTGCATAGCCAACAAGGTATCGCCAATTGTTGGTGTGAGTTTGAGCGTTGAAACAGCCGGTGGTGAAAGCAGAGTAATTATTCTGGCGCATGGCCACAATAAAGGCAGGGGTTGGTCTCAGCTTTGCAGAATTATTTCAAAAGCTCACCAAAGTAAAAATAAAAAACCAATTATTGGAATGTCTGCCTTGGTTGAAATTTTAGGAGAGAATCCAGCTTGCTCTATTTTGCTCGGTGGTGAATCGATAGTTGGTAAATCAGTACTTGAAGATTCTCGGTTGACTGCGAATGAACTTTCCATTTGGAAAAACGCACTCCTAAAACCGGGAAGCTTAGTAATTGAGGTAACTAATCTGCTGACCGAACCTGGAACTCTTTATTCTGAGAAGCATGCTCGCGCAATGCTTGAATTAGCAGATCAAAATAACTTGCCAGCAGTGCTTACTAATGCTGTTCGCTATCTACAGCCAGATGATGCCCTGACTGCTGACGTTTTAGACTCAGCTCGGCACCTAGAACCGCTTGGTTTATTTACTCTGCAGCCAAATGCTCAAGCTTGGCTAAAACCAGTTGAGGAGATGGCCCGAATCGCACTTGAAGTTAGTGAGGATACCCAAAGAGCTAGAAAGCTTCTCACCTCCACTGCTTTCCTTGCCGATAAGTGTCGATTAGACCCAGTTTCAGATTGCAGCTGGGGAGTTCCGAAGACTCCTGAGCAGCAAGCTCTCGGAATTGATGAGAACCCGTTTGAGGTACTTTGGCAAAGATCCCACTCGGCAATCTCTTGGCGCTATCCGGCCGTCAAAGCTGCAGAACTTGCACACATCCAGCATCGTCTCTCAAAAGAACTAATCGCTATCAACCAACTTGGTTTTGCAACCTACTTTCTAACGGTCGCTGATGTAGCTCAAATGATTCGGGACATGAAGATCCGAATTGCCGCTAGAGGCTCTGGGGCTGGCTCACTGGTGAACTATCTGCTGGGCATAAGTGGGGTTGATCCGATTGCGGAGGGCTTGCTGTTTGAAAGATTTTTATCAACCGAGCGCAGCACCCTGCCAGATATTGATATCGATGTTGAATCAGCAAGAAGACATGAGATTTATAGAGCCATTTTTCGCCGTTATGGCGGATCTCGAGTGACCCTGCTTTCAATGCAATCCACTTATCGAGGTCGTGGTGCGGTTCGCGATGGGGGGCTAGCGCTTGGTTTAGAAGATGAAGAAATTGATGACATCGCTAAGAATATGTGGAGATTTTCCGCCAGAAACTTCCGTAAGGCAATGAATGAAAAGCCTGAGCTGGCTCGGTTTGCCAGTGACAGCAAGGAAAATCGTCAACTAAATCTGTTGGTTGACATCACAGAACGACTAGACAGGCTCCCCCGGCATATCTCGGTTCATCCATGTGGAGTGATTCTAGGTAATTCTTCACTGTTGGATCTAACACCTACTGAACCAAGCGGCATGGGTCTTCCAATGAGCCAATTTGATAAAGACGATATGGATCCCATGGGGTTTTTGAAGCTAGACGTCTTAGGGGTTCGAATGCAAAGTGCGATGGCTTATGCGGTCAGAGAAGCTAAGCGAGTAAACCAAGATGTGATTGAGCTTGATTCAATTGCAAAGGATGATCCTCTTGTTTACAAGCAAATTAGGACAACCAATACTCTCGGAATCTTTCAGATTGAATCACCTGGTCAGAGAGAGCTAACTGGTAAACACCAACCCACTCAGTTCAATGATTTAACACTTCAGATTTCATTGTTTAGACCAGGTCCGATGAAGGGCAACATGATTAAGCCCTACCTAGATGGTCGACATGGAATTGCTCAACCTGATTACATTCACCCTGATCTAAGACCAATTCTGGAAGAAAGCTATGGAGTCGTGGTGTTCCATGAGCAACTAATGAAAATAATGCAGAAGATGACCGGCTGCACACTAGCCAGAGCAGATGAAATGCGAAGAATGCTGGGGAAAGATTCTAGGGTTTCAACCATTGAGAAGTATTTTCGAGACTCTGCTCTTGCCAGGGGATATAGCCAATCTGTTATCGAGAGAGTTTGGTCAATTATTGAAGGTTTTGGCAGCTTTGGGTTCTGCAAAGCTCACGGTGCAGCATTTGCACTCCCCACCTACCAATCCGCGTGGCTAAAGACCCACTACCCAACCGAATTCATAGCAGGACTGCTAACTCATGATCCTGGGATGTACCCAAAGCGACTACTACTGGGAGAGGCAAGAAGGCTTGGAGTAAAGATTCTCCCGATTGATGTCAACTACTCAACTAATGAATACCTAGTAGAAAAAACAAATGCAGGTAATGCCGTTCGTATGGCGCTAAGTGATATAGCGGGCATGTCGACTCCAGAAATCGAGAGAATTATCTGCGAACAACCGTTTGTAGATATTGCGGATTTTTATCAGCGAGCTCGCCCCTCTAAGCGAACCATGGAGCGGTTGACTCTAATTGGGGCACTCGACACCCTTGCTGGAATAGCCGGAATTGATTCTGAAAGTAATCGGGCAGACCTATTGGTCTATGTTCGCCAGCTTTGTGCAAAGCGGCCAAAGCCGATTGATGCTAACCAGCTGAGCTTTGAACTTGGAGCCTTGCAGAACCTGCCAACCGGGAACTTGGGGCTCACGAAAGAAGAAGAACTAGAGAATGAACTTGAAATAACTGGCATGGATATCTCTGAGCATGAGATTGAAAAATTTCAACAGATGCTAGACGAGATGGGCGTAGTTAGAGCCAATGAGCTGGTGAACCTCAGGAGCAACACGGAAGTCTTGGTGGCGGGAGTGAGAGTAGCAACCCAAACCCCTCCAATGCGCAGTGGCAAAAGAGTGGTTTTTATCAGCTTGGATGATGGGACCGGTTGTGCCGATGCGACATTCTTTGATGAAGCACAGCGGCGCTGTGCCAGCTTGCTATTTCAAAACCGACTGCTCCTAATATCAGGAAAGACCCGCCGCACTGGTGTGCGAGGGGTCTCGATCCTGGCCGAGAATGCCTGGGATCTCAGGCAACTCTGGCACGATTGGGAAAACGGTTCTTACTCTTGGTTGAAAATCGAGAGCAATCTGATGATTTCAACATAGAGCCAAAGCAGAGACGCGGTTAGACCAAATGCAGCCCGCCACTCCATGTCCTCTGCCCAGCCCTGTTGAATTCCTGAACGGATTGTCTCAAAGTCAAGATTCAATGTGAAGGCGGCAAGTCCAACACCAACCAAAGCAATCAGCCATCCAAAAGGTGAGGAGTAAACGCTTGCTCCAGCAAAGAGGGCAAATCCAAGATTGATCATTGCAAATGCAAAGTAGCCAATCAAGGCAAACATCATGAAGCGAGTAAATCTAGCGTCAACCTTTACCCAGCCAAATCGGTAGGCCATAAACATGGCTCCAGCAGTAGCGAAGGTTCCAATTACAGCAGTCTGCACAATTCCTGGGTACATGCTCTCGAGAATGCCGCTAAGGCCTCCGATGAATACACCCTGCACCAATGCGTAAGCCATCATTACGCCTGGTCGAATTGTCTTTGAGAAGGAAGCCCAAAGACCAAGACCTAAACCAACCAGCATCGCTGGCAGAACAAAGGCATAAAGCTCAAAGAACCAAGTGACTCCTGCTCCAACCAATACGGCGAGCAGCATTCCAATCACCTTAGAGGTGGTTCCCTCCATGGTCATCTTCTTGCCGGTAATGCGTCCGAACTCCTGGTCAACTTCTACCGGGGTCATCTCGGATGCAGCAATACCAGTTCGAACAGCCTGATTAAAAATCGGGTTGTGTGACAACTTTCCTCCATTTACGTTTGTGAGTTGAGTGTAAGGGAACAGACTGCAAAAATCCTGCAAACTAGCTGCCACAAGCCAGGGGAAACTGTAAAAAAGAGGCTTTGGTGGACCTGAGGGGACTTGAACCCCTGACCCCCTGCATGCCATGCAGGTGCGCTACCAGCTGCGCCACAGGCCCAAAACTGCTTTAGTCTACACAGAATCTAGCTAACTGGCACCACCGGGCAGTCTCGCCACAGTCGCTCCAGTGAATAAAACTCTCGTTCCGTCTCGTGCATTACGTGGACCACCAGATCACCGAAGTCAAGCAGGATCCATCTGGCTGCCTCACGGCCTTCGGTAAAGCGTGGTTTGACTCCAGTCTTTTGCAGAGCATCCTCGATTGAATCCGAAATCGCTAAAACCTGACGGTCATTTTTAGCAGAAACAATGAGGAATACCTCGGCCAAGGCAAATGGCTCTGAGACGTCCAAGGCAACTAGGTTCTCTCCTAGTTTGTCACTGGCAGCTGACGCAGCCACTGAAAGCATATTCTGAGTCTCTTTGCTTACTGTCACTAGTTAGACCCCACGGCGTTCAGCATAAAGATGATAGAAACTACGGCCGCTACAGTCATCAGTATCGCCCCAATACCAATAGCCCAAGGTCTCCACCAGCCACGACTGAGAACCGATGCAGGTACCACGCCACTGGCTGCACGTTGATCGATAAGATCCAGAGCACTGATTGGCTCAACCACCGAGATGATTCCAGTGACCGCATCGTCTGAGACGATTATTTGATCAAGCTCAGATCCGTCAAAATTTCCTGTATTCGGCGAGGTAATTGGATCCGTTACAACGGAAATCGAATTTGTGATGTTTATTTCACCAGTGTCAATTGGCAAAACTATCGCCTCTGGGGCTCTCTCGAGGACAATCGAAGCTGTCGTTGGTTCCGATAGATAGTTTTGCTCGTTGAAGTCTGTTTTAGGAAAATCAATGTCAGGAACTTGCAGAGCAACCGGAGCACTTGGGGCCTGAATCTCTGCCCTGACTTCTCTCTGGGGCTCTACAACTGTTGGGGCGGAAACCACCGTTGATTGGTAGGCCGCTAGTTTTTCAGGGTTATCAAAGAAACCCATCTCCTTAAGCTGCCGACGAGTCAAATTCTTCAGATCCATAGATGGTGATGCTGGGGGTGCCGGTGCAACTTCAACTGGAGATTCGGTGATTACCACACCTCTTCGTTCAGCTTCTCGCAGCTCACGTCTAGTTGTGTACTGAGTCACCGTGACCCCTGTAAAGCTTGTGTTTTGCTATGTACTGAACAACGCCATCAGGAACCAAATACCAAATTGGCTTTCCAACAGCTGCACGATTCCTCACGTCAGTTGAAGAAATTGCAAGAGCAGGCACTTCGAGTTGAGAGATTCTCGCCTCTTTGACTTGAGGCAGTTGAAGTTGATGACCTGGTCGAGTCACGGCAACAAAATGAGCCAGTGGCCAAATTCGATCAACTTCCTTCCAAGCCAGAATCTGCGCAATAGCATCAGCGCCAGAAATAAAGAAGAGGTCAGAGTCAGGCCTCAATTTTGATAACTCAGTCAGGGTATCGATGGTGTAAGTGACTCCCGGTCTATCGATATCCACCCGGCTCACAGTAAATCTAGGATTAGCGGCAGTTGCAATTACAGTCATTAAGTAGCGGTGTTCAGAGCTGCTAATTACTTTTTTGTTGCCTGGATTGCCAGTTGGAACAAAAACAACTTCGTCTAGCTCAAGCGCGACGGCAGCCTCACTGGCTGCCACCAGGTGGCCATGGTGAATAGGGTCGAAGGTGCCACCCATCACGCCAATTCGTAGACGCCTGGCAGTCATTAGCTTTTAGTGGCCTGCCCGCTGAGTTCGCTTTGGATTGCGGTTTGAAACATCTCTGTAAGACCATGTCACTGCACCAAGTGCTAAAAACAAAATCATTGCGATAACCCCATACAAGATTGCTGGCATGGGAAGCTCAGTGTGGTGGACGATAGCGCCCTCGGCAATAAGAATTGGAATCACTTTTTACTCCTTGGTCGGTACCAGTCTAGCTTCGGACCTGCCCAGAGCCACGGACCAGCCACTTTGAGCTGGTCAGCTCTCGCAAGCCCATTGGGCCCCGAGCATGCAGCTTTTGAGTCGATATCCCTACCTCAGCCCCAAAACCGAACTCTCCCCCATCAGTGAAACGTGTCGAGGCATTTACCATCACCACGGCTGAATCATTCTCATTCAAGAATCGCTCGGCGGTCACTGGGTTAGAGGTCAAGATGGATTCTGTGTGATGGGTTGAATACTTTGCAATGTGGGAAAGTGCCTCATCAAGACTACTCACCACTTTCACCGAGAGGTCAAGGCTCAAATACTCCCGCTCCCATTCGTCATCAGCCGCAGGTACGCAGGAAATGATTGCCTGAGTTCTCTCGCAGCCGTGAATGGTAACGCCTGCATCAACTAACGCTTTCGAAATCTGAGGTAACAGATGTTGTGCCACAGCTTCGTGAATAAGGAGAGTTTCCAGAGCATTACAAACTGATGGTCTCTGGGCCTTTGCATTCACAATGATTGGCGTGACAATGCTGTCATCTACCTCTGAATCAACGTAGATGTGAACTACACCATCGCCCGTTTCAATAACTGGCACCTTTGACTCATTAACAACAGTTTGAATCAAATTTGCAGAGCCTCGGGGAATTAGGACATCAACAAGCCCCCGCGCCTGCATCATTTGTTGCGCTCCTTCTCTGCCAAATTCGTCAACTGTTTGCACCAATTCCTTGGGAAGTCCAACGCTGGATAAGCCAACCTGCACGATGTCAATCAAGACACGATTTGTGTTCTCAGCTGCACTCCCGCCTCGTAGGGCAACAGCGTTTCCGCTCTTTAGTGCAATAGCCGCGATGTCGATGGTGACGTTAGGTCTTGCCTCATAAATAACACCAATTACACCCAGCGGCACGGAAACCTTTTGCAGGTGCAGGCCATTTGGTAATTTTTTCTCTTCGAGAATTTTGCCGGTCGGATCTGGCAAATCAATCACTTCTCGCACCGCCTTGGCGAGTGACTTGATTCTTTGTTCCGTCAGTTGCAAACGATCCAACAAACTGCTTGAAAGCTTGGTCTGGCTCTCCCGCATGTCGATTTGATTGGCGGCTAGCACTTCGGCAACTCGCGCTTCCAATTCATCTGCGATGGCTGACAAGGCTTGGTTCTTTAGTTCATTGGATGCTCTGGCCAGCAACGGTGCAGCCGCTTTAGATGCCGTAAGAAGAGCTTGAACAGTCATTACAAGAGCCTAATCTCGAGAAGAGACTGGTTTAAACCAGGTGTGAGTGCAATCAGCTGAGTCTAGTTTTGGAACGTTGGCTGCGGAAGTCAACAAAACTGTGACGCCGCCGCTGGTCGCGAGCCGGGCAGCCGCCAGCTTAGTTAGCGCACCTCCCGTGCCATATCCAGTGGATGTTCCAGAAATCTCGATTGATACCAGCTCGTCATCGCTTTCGACTATCGCGATTGGCACAGCACCCGGTTCGCTAGGAGGGCGAGTGTAAAGAGCATCAATGTCGCTGAGTAAAACAAGCAGATCAGCCTGGGCTAGCAAAGAGACTCTGGCAGCTAGCTGATCATTGTCACCAAAGCGAATTTCATTCGTGGCCACCGAGTCATTTTCGTTGATTACAGGTATCACGCCAATTTCAATGAGTCTCTCGAGTGCTCGCAGTGCATTTGCTCGAGTTACTTCTTCATCAAGATTGTCAACCGTGAGCAGAATCTGGCCAGGCATGAGGTTGTGTCTAGCAAGAGATCTCTCATATCTACTCATGAGCTTGGCCTGGCCAATGCTTGCTAATGCTTGCGAAGTTGCGAGGTCTTCGCTTTTCACAGTTAGCCCAATTAACGGTGCGGCCGTAGCAATAGCACCCGAACTAACAATCACCACCTGCTTACCTGCAGAACGAAGGCGAACAGCAAAGTCAACTATTTGATCCAAATTGGACTCGTTTGAGCCTGTGATAGAACTGGAACCAACTTTGATTACTACGCGCTTGGCTTTATCTAGAAGTTGTTGATTGCTCAATCTTCCTCCGACTTTAGGCTCTGCTCTCGAATAGCTTGGCGCTCTGCCCTACCCTTGGCTCGCTGATCCATCATGGCGTAATACTCAGCACGTCTTTCCTTTGTTGTTCTTCGGTCTGTTCCATCGAGTCGCGCGTCTGTTCCTCTTGGGGACTCAATCGTTTCGACAACGGATGAGATAAACGGATCCCAGTCAAAGACCACTCCGTTCTCGCGGCCGATAATCACAGTCGAGCCCGCCTTGGCTCCTGCCTTTGTGAGAGCGTCTTCAATGCCAAGCTTGTTGAGCCGCTCGGATAGGTAACCGATTGCTTCAGAATTGCCAAAGTTTGTCTGGGCAACCCAGCGTTCGGGTTTCTGGCCAGTGATCCTGTAGACAGTCTCGCCCTCAATCTCCTCAGGCACGACCTGAAATCTTGAATCCTCTTTATCTTCTAGTAGCGAGAATCTTCTAGTTGTCTCAACCTTGGGACGGTGAGCGTTTGCAAGGGCCGCCAGCGCAAAGCTCAATTGAGTTAGCCCTTCACGACTAGCGGTTGAAATCAAAAACACCTGGAAGCCGAGTGCCTCGAAGTCTGCTTTGACAAACTCAGCCAGTTCCCTAGCCTCAGGCACATCAATCTTGTTTAGGGCTATCACCTGCGGTCTTTCCAGCAGTGGCAACTGACCCTCAGGAACTTCATATTTCTCGAGCTCTTGTTTGATCACTTGATAGTCATTCATCGGATCTCGATTAGGCTCCAAAGTTGCGCAATCGATTACGTGACAAAGAGCGCTACAACGCTCAACGTGACGAAGGAAATCCAAACCAAGGCCTTTACCTTCGGATGCTCCCTCAATCAGCCCCGGGACATCCGCAATGGTGTATCGAGATTCGCCTGCCGCAACTACTCCCAGATTGGGATGGAGGGTTGTGAATGGATACTCCGCAATTTTTGGACGTGCTGAGCTGAGTGCTGCAACCAATGATGACTTCCCAGCAGATGGGAATCCAACCAGTGCAATGTCGGCAACTGTTTTCAGCTCAAGCTGAATGTCACCTTTCCAACCTGGAACTCCTAGGAGATGAAATCCTGGTGCAATACGTCTTCTGCTGGCTAATGCTGCGTTACCTAGACCACCAGCTCCGCCTCTGGCTACCAGCAACTCCATGCCCGAATACTCTAGGTCGGCAATTAGGTTGCCTTCGGAATCCTTAACGACTGTTCCCACGGGTACCTGCAAAACCAGATCTTCACCGCGTTCGCCGTTGTTGTAGTCGCCTTTACCGCTGCCACCAGATTTGGCGACTCGATGAGGTCGGTGATGGAATTCCAATAGCGTGGTTACGTTGTGATCACTAACCAAAGTTATAGATCCGCCATCGCCACCATTGCCACCATCCGGGCCAGCGAGGGGTTTAAATTTCTCTCTTCTGATAGACGTGCAGCCATCGCCACCATCGCCCGCGCGCAAATGAAGAGTCACATGATCTACGAAACTGACCATTTCTCTCCTCAACTAAAAAGAGGCGGACCCAACGGGTCCGCCTCGGTTTTGAAAACCTTTACTGGGTGACTACGTTCACCACTTGACGTCCAGCTTTGGAGCCGAACTGAACTGCACCGGCGGCCAGTGCAAACAGTGTGTCGTCTTTTCCAATGCCAACGTTCTTACCCGGGTGGAAGTGGGTTCCACGCTGACGAACCAAAATTTCTCCTGCGTTTACAGCTTGACCGTCGTGGCGCTTTACGCCTAGTCGCTGAGCATTGGAATCGCGACCGTTACGAGTGGAGCTAACTCCCTTTTTGGATGCCATTTTTCTCTACCTACTTAATCTCGGTAACTTTTACGCGAGTCAAATCCTGACGGTGACCCTGACGCTTCTTGTAGCCAGTCTTGTTCTTGTACTTCTGGATAACAATCTTTGGACCACGAGTTTGGTCGATAACTTCGGCAACAACTTTGACCTTGGCTAGAGCCTGTGGGTCAGAGGTGACTTTGTCGCCGTCCACAACTAGAAGTGCAGGTAGCTCAACGGTGCCGGATGATTGCTCAATCCGGTTCATGGTGACGATGGTGCCAACTTCGACCTTTTCTTGGCGGCCGCCGGCACGAACAACTGCGTAAACCACTTCTAACCTAACTTTCTGGGACTTCCACTCCTCAGGAGCGGGCAACAGCCTGAAATTCTAGCCAAGATTCCAGGGTGGGTCAACCAAAGCCCCTACTTCTTGCCTTTGACCTTCTGGATAATGCTGCTGGCTCTTCGAGGCTTACGAGCAGGCTTGTCTGCCGGCTCTGGAAGGGACTCTAGAACGGCGTTCAGCATCTCGGTTTTGCCTTCTGGCTCCTTGGAGGGCTCAGAGCTGGCCGCGGAGGCAATCTTGTTCACAACCGACTTCAGGGCATCGGCCTGTTCTCCGGTCACGACCTTTTTGACGGCTTGCTTGTCTTCTTTCTTCTTGCCCTTCTTGGCTTCGGGCTGCTCCGCTGCCTTGAAACGGGGTTCGTCATGAATGACTAGTCCCCTGCCTCCGCAGCACTCACAAGTTTCAGAATAGGTCTCGAGGAGGCCTACCCCGATCTTTTTGCGGGTCATTTGGACTAGTCCCAGAGAAGTAATCTCACTGACTTGATTCTTGGTGCGGTCTCTGCTCAAGCACTCGAGTAAGCGACGTCTGACCGCCTCTTGGTTTGAACTTTGAATCATGTCAATAAAGTCAATCACGATGATTCCGCCAATATCCCTCAGACGAAGTTGACGAACAATCTCCTCAGCTGCTTCCAGGTTGTTCTTCGTTACGGTCTCCTCCAGGTTGCCACCAGAACCGATGAACTTTCCAGTATTCACGTCCACCACAGTCATAGCTTCTGTGCGATCAATTACCAGCGATCCGCCAGAGGGCAAATAAACCTTTCTGTCGAGTGCCTTGACAATTTGGTCGCCAATTCGGAAGTGATCAAAAATATCTTCTTTGCTGGTGTGCTCCACTAGTCGCTCCATCAAGTCTGGGGCAACGTTTGTTAGATAATTGCGAATGATTTCATTGGCATTTTTTCCGCTCACAATCAGCTGTTGGAAGTCTTCATTGAAAACATCGCGGATGATTTTCACTAAAAGCTCGGGCTCCGAATGAAGCTGAATTGGAGCCTTGCCCTTTTCGGCCTGACGAGTGATTTCTTCCCACTGCATTTGCAGGCGCTCAATATCAAGTTTCAACTGCTCTTCAGTTGCGCCTTCAGCCGCAGTTCGAACAATTACGCCTGCTTCTTCAGGAAGGGCTCCCTTGAGAATTTGCTTGAGCCTGGCTCGCTCACCTTCTGGCAGTTTTCTAGATATTCCAGACATGTTGCCGGCTGGAACATAAACCAGGAATCTTCCCGGGAGTGAAATTTGAGAGGTTAGACGAGCGCCTTTTTGTCCGACTGGGTCTTTGGTCACCTGAACTAAAACTTGATCGCCGCTCTTTAGAGCCAATTCGATTCGACGCGGTTGGTTGCCGGTTTCCGCCGCTTCCCAGTCCACTTCACCCGAATAAAGAACTGCATTTCGACCGCGACCAATGTCAACGAATGCCGCTTCCATGGAAGGCAAGACATTTTGAACTTTTCCCAAATAAACGTTGCCAATAATCGACACACTCTGAGACTGAGTCACATAGTGCTCAACTAGTAGCCCGTCTTCTAATACGCCAATCTGGAATCGCCCCTCATCCTCGCGGACGATTAGTTTTCGGTCGACCGACTCTCTGCGTGCTAGGAATTCGCTTTGAGTCACCGTTGAACGACGACGTCCGGTGTCTCTTGAATCTCGTCTGCGGATTCGCTTCGCCTCTACCCTGGTCGAGCCGTCCTCCTCTTTAGCAGGGGCTTTTTGGGGTTTGGTCTTTTCCTTGGGAGATTCCTTCTTTACTCGTTCCTTGCGTTCAGGCTTTGGTTCTGCCTTTTTCTTTGGAGCGCGCTCAATTTTTGGTGTTGGAAGCGAGGGTGCTTGGAAGATTAGCTGGGTAACCGCCGGTTTGGCTGGTTCTTCTTTTTTCTTTGCCACGAGTGCCTATGCTGGGCCCTGGTTCACACCCCGGTAGCCCGGTTCGAGTGATTTAGGCCGCAACCTAAATCGAAACCTAATGCGTCAAAAACCCGTTGTTCTTGACGAAACCTGCGATGCGAGTGTGATCGCATCTACCTAGAAGTATGCCACGGCAAGGCGGAAAATGGGATAATTCGTCTGTGTTCCCTGTATTCCTCATTATTTTTGGCGCCATCGGCTGGACAGCCAGCTTTGGGCTGACCCTGGAACGCATCAAGGTTGCTGGGGATCCAGGTGCAGCCACTGCCTGCGACATCTCCCCTTTTATTAGCTGTAAATCAGTGATGCTCTCTGAGCAAGCTGCCCTATTTGGTTTCCCAAATCCTCTAATTGGCTTGGCGGCATTCTTCGCTCCCGTTGTCATTGGTTTCGCCATCTTGGCTGGAGCAAAGTTTGCAAGTTGGTTTTGGCAACTATTTCTTGCTGGGCACGTTTTGGCGATGGTCTTTGTCATTTGGCTATTCAGCCAAAGTGTCTATGACATCGGTGCACTATGTCTTTATTGCATGGTGGCATGGACTGCAACCATTCCACTCTTTTGGTCGATCCTCGGTTACACAGGCAAAGAGGGACACCTTGGTAAAAAACTTGTCAGTTTTGGTGAGGTCATATATGAATGGGCATGGGTCGCAACAATACTTACCTACGCCACTTTGATTGGTTTTATCATCATTCAGTTCTGGGACTTCTGGCCCACACTGTTTTAGAACCAAATAGCGAGCTCGCGCTTAGCGCTTTCTTCTGAGTCAGAGCCGTGAACAAGATTCTGAATCACCTTGGTGCCCCAATCTCTGGACAAATCTCCACGAATAGTTCCTGGAGCAGCAAGAGTTGGATCGGTTGCCCCAGCAAGATTTCTGAATCCCTCAATCACTCTCTCTCCTTCGAGCCTTAGAGCGACAGTTGGGCCGGAAAGCATGAATTCGAGTAGGGGCTCATAAAAAGGCTTCCCTTTGTGTTCTGCGTAGTGCTGTTCCAGCAGTTCGCGATTTGGTTGGACCAATCTAAGGTCAGCAACCTTGTAGCCCTTGGCCTCGCAACGCGCGATTATTTCGCCGACCAAATTGCGCCTGACTCCGTCAGGCTTAATAAGAACTAGGGTCGCGTTCACTTTGCTCTCCCATCAACTTGTTGTAATTCTCTCTTGCTTTATCGATTGTCGCTCCTGCGACTAACCCCCAAATCCAAAGTCCGACCAGAATCGAGCCAATGACAAACATTCCCCATAGCCAAAAGCCACTTACTAGCAGCGCGGCCTGAATAATCCACCCAATCCAATAGCCAACTGGTTTTCTCAACAGGGCAGGAGTGATGATAGCCAGCAAGGCAAGGCTCAAGCCAATTCCCCAAATCAACTCAATTGGTGGAAGAGTTGAAGCTTGATCCGCCATTTTTAGACCAAAAGCAGTCAGGGTTGCAAAAAATATGACAATTGACTGGAAGCTCAAGACAATTGAGGCCAGTAAGCGCTTAGTAGATTTATTCTTCATCGTCATCTAGCTGCAATTCTCCCAGAACTCCACCAATTAGATAGAGCGAACCTGTAATAAACAAAGCCAAATCCTCTGCTTCTGCCAATTCTTTGGCGAATTTGAGGGCTTCTCTGAGATTTGGCTGGGTTTCAACTACGTTGCCGCCGTGTTCTTGAATTCTCTTAGCGAAGTCATTCGCTGGCAAAACTCGTTCACCTGCTAGCTCAGTTACCACTATCCGGGGGAACAACTGGGCAAATTGCTGAGCAGCTGTGTCAATGTCTTTGTCAGCGACCATTGCTACCAAACCAATTCGATTTGGGTCCCCGAAGTGCTGTGTGATGGAGCGCTCTAGGCTCGCAATGCCAGCAGGATTGTGTGCACCGTCTAAAACAATCAAGGGGTTTTTATTCACTACTTGCAGTCTCCCAGGACTTACCGCGTCGGCAATTGCCGATCTGAGGTACTCATCCGCAATGCTTCGACCTCCAAGAAACTGTTCGACAGCAGCTATCGCGGTAGCCGCGTTCTCGGCCTGATGGGCACCTATGATTGGCATCCACAGGCTTGGATAGTTGCCAGCACTACCTGAAACTGAAAATCTAGTTCCGTATCCTTCGCTACTCGCATCCACTAACTCAAAATCGGTTCCAGCTATCAAGAAATTTTGTTTAGCTCTGGCCATCAGCACATCAGCAACACTGGCTGGTTGAGTGCTAGATACAACAACTGACTTGTCTTTGATGATTCCGGCTTTAGTGGTTGCTATTTCTTCAACTGTGTTGCCCAACTGTTTCATGTGATCCAGCGAAATTGACGTAAAGACAGCCACATCAGCATCCGCAACGTTAGTCGAGTCCCATTCCCCACCGATTCCGACTTCCAAGACCAAGACATCTACCGGTGCATCAGAAAAGACTTGGAAAGCGATAGCAGTCATGGCCTCGAAAAATGTCAGAGGTTGCTCGCCAGACTCAAGCAGTCTTTGGTCCACCAATTCCAGCAGCGGCTTGGTTTCGTTGTAGGTGAGCAGGAAACGCTCATCTTCAATTGGCTCACCGTCAAGTGAAATGCGTTCGTTAAATCGAACCAAGTGAGGTGAAGTCAGTCTTCCAGTCCTGAGCCCTAACTCACGCAGAATGCGTTCAATGATTCTGGCAGTTGAGGTTTTTCCATTTGTGCCAGTGATGTGAATGATTGGGTAGTTTGCCTGCGGATTCCCAAGCATCTCAGAAGCAATCCGTGTTGGTTCCAAACGCGGCCGCATCTGATGCTCTGGTTTTCTTGAATACAGCTCATCCAGAGCTAGCTGCATTGAAGATTGAGTCACTGTTTAGATAACTCAATCATGATTTGAGCGCTCTCCCCAACCGGCAAGGAACCGACACCTTCGATGAGCTGTAGTTGCGTGGCAAGCGTTTCTTGCCCAATAAGGTCACTGTGTTTAGTAAGCGCTAAGAGGGTTGCAGGGTCCGAGGAAATCGTCAAACTAATTCGATCTGAAACATCAAGTCCGGCGTCTTTTCTTGCCTGTTGAACGTGTCGAATTGAATCACGTGCAATACCCTCTTGCTCAAGCTCTTCGGTGACTACCAGATTGAGAAGTACAAAACCGTTAGAGGTAACTCCGGCTGCGGTTCCATCGGATGAATTTGCTTGTAGTGCTACTTCATATTCGCCTTTAAACAGTTCAGTGGTTCCGACCATTACTCCCTGACCTGACAATTCCCATTTACCAGCTTTTGCCTGTTGAATCACGTCTTGGACAGCTTTGCCTAGTCTTGGCCCCAAAGCCCTGGCGTTTACGGTGAGAGTTTTCGTAAGACCGAACTGTTTAGCAACCTCATCGGTAGCCCTAACGACAGAAATCTTCTTAACATTCAGCTCATCAGCAATTAGATCGGAATAGCGAGCAAGTGAATCAGCTGCATCAACGGCAATTGTCAATTCACTGAGCGGTAAGCGCACTCGCAAACCTGCGGCCTTCCTAAGAGAGAGCGCTACGGATGCGGCTTCTCGGATGGCGTCCATGTCTCTCACCAGATCGGAATCTATAGGAAACTCTTCGGCTTCCGGCCAAAACTCGAGATGCACAGATCTACCACCAGTGAGTCCTCGCCACATTTCCTCACCAACGATTGGGAGCAGCGGCGCAACTACGCGAAGAGTGGCTTCAAGAACTGTGTAAAGAGTGTCAAATGCATCTTTGTCACCCGCCCAAAAGCGATCTCGAGAACGTCTGATGTACCAATTAGTCAGCACTTCAGCGAATTCTCGGACTTTCGCCGAAGCCTGATAGCTGTCAAATTGATCCAGGTCGGCCTGAACAGAAACAATCAGTTGATGAGTCTTGGACAAGATATATCTATCGAGAAGATCTTGGGATCCGTAACTTGGGCTTGCTTGATAGCTAGACGCGTTTGCATAGAGCGAAAAGAAATAGTAGCTATTCCAAAGTGGTAGCAGCGCCTGCCTAACGCCCTCACGAATTCCCTGTTCAGTTACAGCAAGGTTTCCGCCGCGCAAAATGGTGGACGACATCAGGAACCACCGCATGGCGTCGGAGCTATCACGATCGAAAACTTCGTTCACGTCCGGGTAGTTACGAAGTGACTTAGACATTTTTTGTCCGTCATTGCCAAGAACAATGCCGTGGCTGATGGCGTTTTTGAAAGCAGGTCTGTCAAACAGTGCGGTTGAAAGAACGTGCAAGGTGTAGAACCAGCCTCTGGTCTGTCCTACATATTCAACGATGAAATCACCTGGAAAATGAGTGTCGAACCACTCCTGGTTTTCAAATGGGTAATGAACCTGTGCGAAAGGCATAGAGCCAGACTCAAACCAGCAATCCAACACTTCAGGCACCCTGCGCATCATGGACTTGCCCGTAGGGTCATCAGGGTTCGGTCTCACTAGTTCATCGATGACTGGTCTATGGAAATCACTCGGGCTAATTCCAAAATCCTTCTCGAGCTCTGCAAGAGAGCCGTAGACGTCAATTCGTGGATACTTTGGATCGTCCGATTTCCACACTGGAATCGGTGCACCCCAGAAACGATTTCGAGAAATGGCCCAATCCCTGACATTCTCTAACCACTTGCCGAAGCTGCCGTTTTTGGTGTGCTCAGGCACCCAATTGATTTGTTGATTTAGTTCAAGCATGCGATCACGAAGCTTTGTAGTTTCCACAAACCAGGACGAAACCGCTTTGTAAATTAGCGGGTTCTTGCAGCGATAGCAGTGAGGGTAAGAGTGCTCGTAAGAAGCCTGTCTAAATAGCCTTCCGGCACTCTTCAGATCCTGAGTGATTGGTTTATTGGCATCGAAGACATGCTGTCCTTCATAAGGTGCCACCACTGAATTGAATTGCCCGCGTTCATTAACTGAAACGTAGGTTGGGATTCCCTGCGCACTGCAAAGCAACTGGTCGTCTTCACCATAAGCGGGAGCCTGATGGACGATTCCAGTTCCTTCATCGGCAGTCACATAATCGCCAACCAAAACCTGCCACGCATTTTCAATCTCATAT
>WLDG01000019.1 GCA_009704945.1 Actinomycetota bacterium
AAAGTTGTCAAAGGCATCCCGAAAGCCCTCTCTTCTTTTGAGAATAGTTAGCCAGCTAAGCCCGGCTTGAAAGCCCTCAAGGCAAATTCCTTCAAATAGCTCTCGCCGATCTAGGGTGGCGGTTCCCCACTCGCTGTCGTGGTAATCAATGTAAATCTTGTCATCGGTGACCCAACTACAGCGGACCCTTCCATCTGCATGCTTCCTGGTTTTACTCATCGATGTTCAATACCTTCTAATGCCAGTAGCTTCTTTTTTGTTGGGATTCCATTTCCGCCTGAATACCCAGTGAGTTTTCCAGTGGAGCCCATCACCCGATGACACGGTATAAAAATTGCCAGGGGGTTGGCGCCGACAGCTCCGCCTACCGCCCTTGCAGCTGATGGCTTCTTGATTGCCTTAGCAATCGCTCCGTAACTGATGGTTTGTCCAAAGGGAATCTTTTGAATCTGTTGCCAAACTTGCTGTTGAAACTTAGTGCCTGTTGGAGCCAGCTTCAGATCAAACCGTCTTCGCTCTCCTCGAAAATACTCATCGAGTTGCCTTGCAGCATCCTCGACCAATGCCTTGGCATGGGGACTGCCAGAGAAATCTTTTAGAGAGCTTCTACCCGGCAGGAACTCTAGAGAAGTTAGGGCCACCTCGGAAGATGTGATGGACACCTTCCCGAGTGAGGTTTGCATTACCTTTCGAGCGGCTATTTCCGACATATGTAAAAGCTAGCGAAGAATTTGGAATGAATTCACTTATCCACAGCCTCAGCCTGATCACCCCAGGAGATCAGACCTGTTACATCATTATCAGGTGCTCTTTTTAGCCCTATTGCCAAGCCTTCTCTACGGGGCTCACTTGTTTATTCAAGGAGACCCACTTTTGTTGGCTGTTTCAATCCTTAGCTGCCTCCTTCTTTTGCTTCCCCGTCTTGGTTTTTTGACGGATAAACCAGTGGCGCTGGACCAGGGCTTTCAAAAAGAACCTGGTGTTGTCTATGACCAGGAAAATCAGGTCTATGTTTTGCCAGCAGTTTCGCAGACAGGAGACTTTTTATTGGAGGGAAAGCTTGATCACTGCACTCGATTGCTGGCTTTCCTGTTTGCTTCTGCCAATGAGGAGCTGTGGTGGGTAAGCACCCACAAAGATGCCATCAAATCTTTTCAGGCAGTTGACCCCTCAATCTTTGAAGAAAGAGACCTCTTTACTAAGTCCCTGCACAGTAGGGCGAAAGTTTCCTATCCATTCACAGTCTTGGTCGATGGAGAATCTGCAGGTGACTTTCTAGATGTCTTAGTTGCAGAACGACAGCAAACTCTGCGATTTGTAGTCATTGGCACTCGACTTGAGTCGGCCAGCGGCCACTTGAAAGTTCGAGCTGAGCACAGTGCTCTCATAGCTGAAGGGAGGATTGCTGACAGGCAAGTTGAACTGACGGTGATTGATGGGTCACTTACCAGTGAGCCAGCCGATGATCCTCGAGATGAAAGACTTTCTACCAGTGAAAGACTCGAGCTTGTCAGCCAAGCGAGCCGCCACCATGGCTCCACGCGCCGCAATGAATCGAAGCGGTTCAACTTCCCACTTAGGAGACGAGTGATTGACGAGGCAAAGAGAAGTCTCCGGAGTATCCCGACTCAAAATCAGGTCGGCCAAAATCTTTCCGGCCAAATGGGAAGTGCCAACCCCGTCACCGACATAACCGCCCGCCTGCGCGATCTTGGTCACGGGATCTAACTTCACAGAAGCCATCCAGTCTCGGGAAACTCCTAGTGCACCACCCCAACGATCAGTGATTCGGTATCTGGCCAATTCTGGAAAGAGGTCCTTAAGCTCTCGCTCGAGGTGAGCGTGGATGGCCGGGACTCTGTCATAACTATTTCTCACTCTGGAACCAAAGTGATAGGGGGCGCCTCTTCCGCCAAAAGCGATTCGATTGTCCTTTGTTCGCTGACCGTAGATGATCAAATTTCTAAAGTCAGCAAATGTAGCGCCAGGTTTAATACCCAGACCATCGAGCACTTCAGACGGAATGGGTTCGGTGACAATCATCAGCGAATACAGTGGCAGCGATTCTCTTTTCTTGCCAGGAAGGGTGGATCGATAACCCTCCAGTGCGTCCACAATAAATTCACCTGTGAAGTCACCTTGACTGGTTCGAACTGAGCCCGGCTTGAAGTCGAAGACCTGGGTGGTTTCAAACAATGTGCCACCCAACTTTTCAAAAGCTACCGCCAAACCTCTCACTAGCTTTGCAGGATGGATGCTTGCGCACGCGGGATCAAAAACTGCGCCTTGACTAATGGTTGCCAGTGGAGAATTCTTCGCGTCCAGGAGCGTAAGTCCATCGACCCCAAACTGCCTTGCTTCTTCGATTGCAGCGATGGCTTTTTGGTTCTGGGCAGCAGAGCGAATCAAGGTGTAGGTGCCAGCTTTTTGATAGTCGCAGTCGATTCCTAACTCTTTGGTTAGCTTGCCAATCTGATCCACCGACTCAATCATGGCCATTCGAAGAGCCTTAGCTTTTTCGATGCCAAACTCTTTGGCAAGAAGGGTGGTTGACCAGGGAAATAGAGCGGAGCACCAACCGCCGTTGCGACCCGATGCACCGAATCCCGCTATCTCTTTTTCCAAAATCGCAACCCTCAGCTGAGGTTGACTTCTTAGCAAATAGATCCCAGTCCATAAGCCAGTGAAGCCGGCACCCAGAATGAGAACATCGAAGTCCCGGCCGCTTGGAGTAGGGCGAGGTTCTAGCGACTCAGTAAGTGAGTCGTGCCAAAAACTCAGTGAGCGATAGTTGGACAAAACTAGCCGTTGAGTCTCTTCCAGGCTTCAGTCAGCACCTTGCGCAAAATCGCTTCGATTTCGTCGAACTCCTTCGGGCCGCAGGTTAGCGGAGGAGCTAGCTGAATCACCGGGTCTCCTCGGTCATCCGCGCGGCAATAAATTCCTGCCTCCAACAGCGCATTGTTGAGAAAGCCACGCAATAACTTCTCTGACTCTGCTCTGGATAGTGTCTCCTTGGTCTTCTTGTCCTTGACAATTTCAACAGCAAAGAAGTAGCCATCACCGCGAACGTCTCCGACAATTGGAAGATCATAGAGTTTTTCAAGGGTCTTTCGGAAGATCGGAGAATTTGTTCTAGCTCTCTCGATTAGATTTTCGCGCTCAAAGATTTCAAGGTTGGCCAAAGCAACGGCACAAGCAACGGGGTGGCCACCAAAGGTATAGCCGTGGGCAAGCGTTGAAACTCCGTCTTTGAAAGGCTCAAAGAATTTTTCCTTCAGGAATAGCGCTCCCAGCGGTTGCGCTCCAGAGGTAATTGCCTTAGCGGTGATCATCATGTCTGGCTGGATGTCATAACGAATCGATCCAAACCATTCACCAGTTCTTCCATATCCCGTGATTGTTTCGTCGGCAACCAAAATCACGTCATACTTCGTGCAAATTTCGCGGATCCGCTTGAAGTAAGACTTAGGAGCAGTGAAACAACCGCCTGCGTTTTGAATAGGTTCAACAAAGAATGCTGCAACTGTGTCAGGACCCTCAAACAAAATTGCTTCTTCCAGGCGATTTGCTGCCCAAATACCAAACTCATCTTCGTTCGCGAACTCGTGCGGAGCACGGTAGTAGTTGGTGTTGGGAACTCTAAAGGCTGATGGAACAAGAGGCTCAAACATTTGCTTGAAAGCTGGAATGCCTGTGATGGAAAGAGCTCCATGGCTGGTTCCGTGGTAGGCAGTCATGCGCGAAATTACTTTGTGCTTTTGGGGCTTCCCAGTCATCTTGAAGTACTGCTTGGCAATTTTCCAAGCGGATTCGACACCTTCGGTTCCTCCGGTAGTGAAGAAAATGCGATTCATTCCCTCGGGGCCAATTGACAAAAGCTTTTCTGCCAGCTCAATAGCTCGCGGGTGGCCATATGACCAAAGTGGCATGAAATCCAGTTCCATCATTTGCTTTTGAGCAGCTGCCGCTAGTTCGGGCCTGGCGTGACCTGCGTTGCAAGTGAAAAGACCGGAGAGGCCGTCGATGAGCTTGTTGCCCTTCGAGTCGTAGATGAAGTGCCCCTCGCCTCGAACAATGATGTTCATGTCTCCCTTGCTAAAGGGGGAGTGTCGAGTGAAGTGGAGCCAGCTGTGCTCCTTGCCAGATTTTTGCCACTCTTTGTCGCCGACCTCTTTACCAGCTTGCATCGCGTCTAGCAGCGCAAGCTCCGGCTCTGAGCTTGTTCGCTTGAGAAGTGGTTTGAGCAGGTTAGCTAGAGGGTTGGTCTTCTTGCTCTCTGAAATCGCCATTGATTATCACTTGTAACTTTCTATCTGGTTCCCCAGTTGTAGAACTGCTTGTGCAAACGAAGATAGACAAAGGTCTCGGAGCTAACTACTCCTGGTAACGACCTAATTTTATCGTTCAGTAGCTCAATCAGTTGGTCATCGTCCTCGCAGACGACTTCCGCCATTACGTCAAAACTACCAGCTGTTATAACTACATAGTCCACAGCCGGAATCTTGGCGATTGCATCAGCCACCTGCATAGAATCTCCCACGCAGCGAATTCCGATCATTGCCTGGCGAGAAAAGCCCAGTTTTAGGGGGTCAGTTACTGCGACAATCTGGAGAACTCCAGATTCAGTGAGTTTTTGAACCCTTTGCCGAACTGCCGCTTCGCTCAGGCCAACCACCTTGCCGATTTCGGCGTAGGACTTCCTACCGTCCTTTTGAAGCTGCTCGATTATGAGCTTTGAGACTTCATCCAGGTGGGATTGGCGGGCACGGGCCATGCGAGTCATGTTTCGAGTATCACAGTCAAGGGCGCCTTTTGCCCTTAAATCCGAAGTTTGTTTATCAATAAGTTACGAAATCAGCAGGTTTTTGGCTTAATTTTGCCGAGAAGCCCCTAGAGGTTTAGCATCTTCTAGAACAACTCGATGAGGAGTAATAGTGGCCAAGAAGCTACAGAATTTCGTTGGTGGTAAGTACACAGATCCAGCGTCCGGCAAATATAGCGATGTAATAAATCCTTCAACTGAAGAGGTCTATGCCAACGCACCGATTTCTGGTGCGGAAGATGTGCAAAACGCTTTTCAGGTAGCGCATGAAGCATTCAAAGAGTGGAGTCAGACAACGCCAAGTGAGCGACAACTCGCACTCTTCCGTATTGCTGATGAGTTAGAAAAGCGCGCCGGCGAAGCAGCTGATGTCGAGAGCGAAAACACTGGTAAACCTCGAGCAACACTGGTTGATTTTGAAATGGTGCCATCAGTTGATCAAATTCGATTCTTTGCAGGCGCCGCGAGAAACTTAGAGGGACGCGCAACAGCTGAATACACCAAAGACCACACCTCTTCTATTCGCCGCGAGCCAATTGGTGTTATTGGTCAGGTAACTCCATGGAACTATCCACTCAACATGGCAGTTTGGAAGTTTGCACCAGCCATTGCCGCTGGAAACACTATTGTCCTAAAGCCTTCAGACACCACACCAGTTTCAACTCTGTTGCTCGCTGAAATAGCGAATAAGTTCCTACCGCCTGGAGTTTTCAATGTCATCACTGGTGACCGAGACACCGGTCGCATGATGGTTGAAAACAAGATTCCTCAAATGGTTTCCATTACAGGCTCGGTTCGGGCAGGTATGGAGGTGGCTAAGACCGCTGCTCTAGATCTAAAGAAGGTTCACCTTGAGCTTGGTGGTAAGGCCCCAGTAATCGTTTTTGCTGATGCAGACATGGAACGAGCAGCTGCTGGAATTGTTGCTGCCGGCTTTTTCAATGCTGGTCAGGATTGCACTGCAGCCACTCGTCTGTTGGTAGAAGACGCAGGTTATGACAGATTCATGGCAGCTCTTTTAGCTGAGGTTAAGGCTTCGGCAAAGGTTGGTAAGCCATCGGATGCAGACATTTTGTTTGGTCCTGTCAACAACGCAAGCCAGCTATCGCGAGTAAAGGGATTCATTGACCGAGTCCCTGCTCACGCAAAGATTGAAACTGGTGGAAACCAACTTTCGGGCAAGGGATACTTCCTCGAGCCAACTGTTATCTCAGGACTCAGGCAGACTGATGAGCACATCCAGGATGAGATCTTTGGTCCGGTGCTAACGGTTCAGCGCTTCACTGGAGATGAGCAGGCTCTTACCTGGGCGAACGATGTGAAGTACGGATTAGCTTCCTCTGTCTGGACCAATAACCACACCAGGGCCATGCGCTTTGCCAAGCACCTTGACTTTGGTGCGGTCTGGATCAACACCCACATCCCACTAGCCGCTGAGATGCCCCACGGAGGCTTCAAGCACTCTGGATATGGCAAAGACCTTTCTGCCTATGGTTTTGAGGACTACACCCGCATCAAGCACGTCATGCACTACATCGGAGACTAAAGGTAAAAATTCGGTTTCAAGCCAGCTTCGGGGCGGGAAAGTGTGCGAAACTTTTCCTTACTTCGTTGCCTTAAAAAATAGGAGAAAACATGGAGAAGCGAGAGCTACCAAACGACCCAATGCTCAGAGAGCTAATTGACTTAGCTCGAAAAACCCAGATTTCGCGTCGTGCGGCGCTCGCTGGTGTGGGAGGAACTGCAGCTGCATTGACCTTGGCGTCATGTGCACCAGCAGAAACCGCGCTTACTCCTGCAGTGGATGTTTCTGACACTGAACCGGTATTGGTTTGGCACAACTGGACCGCCTACATGGATGAAGATGACGAAGGCAACTACCCAACCCTAGAAAGATTTGAGCAGCAGTCTGGAATCACCGTTGACTACAAAATTGAAATCGATGACAACGACACCTGGTACGCGAAAGTTAAAGACCAGCTAGAGCTAGGTCAAGACATCGGTGCAGACGTTGCCTGCCCAACTGGTTGGATGGCGCAACGCATTCTAAATCTCGGTTACTTGCAGCAGTATGACGATGCAAACATGCCAAACAAGGTTGCCAACCTTGCACCGTCCTACCTAGGCGCCCCAGAAGATCCAGACCGTACCTATGTCATTCCTTGGCAAGCTGGATTTGCTGGAATTGGTTACAACAAGCAGGCTTACAGAGACGCAACCGGTAAAGATGCCCCTGGTTCGATCGCTGACCTTTGGGCAGCTGAGCTGAAGGGACGCGTCGGTCTTCTTTCGGAAATGCGCGACAGCGTTGGTTTAGTTCTAATGAGCCAAGGAATTGACATCACTTCTGCTGAGAGCTTGACAGAGGATGCATTCATGGTTGCAATCGAGGCCATCAAGCAACAAATCGATGGTGGACAAATTTTCAACGTTCGAGGTAACAGCTACCTAGATGACCTAGCCACCGGCAACATCATTGCTGCTACTGCATGGAGCGGTGACATCACAGTAATCAATGCCAACGAGGGAACCGAAGATAACCCAGAGCCTTATGGCTTTGTGTTCCCAGACTCAGGCGTGACCCTGTGGGCCGACTGGTTCATTACGCCAATGGGTGCCACCCACAAGAAGAACGTAGAGAAGCTGATCAACTACTACTACGACCCTGTCAACGCTGCTGAGCTTGCGCTCTGGGTCAACTACATCACTCCGGTGGTTGGTGCTCAGGACGTTGCGGCGTCAATTGACCCAGCTCTTGCGGAAAACCAATTGATTTTCCCGAACGCTGACACTCTTGCAAAGAGCAAGGCATTCCGTGCCCTAACTGGACAAGAGGAGCAGCGCTTTTCTTCTGCTTGGCAGAACCTGCTGCTAGGCGCCTAGTGTCGATCGACTTCGGAGCCGGGGGAAAAGACCTCGAGCTTGTTGGCCTGAGGAAAGAATTCCCCGGTTTCGTTGCGGTTGAAAACCTAGATTTAAAAGTTCCAGCTGGTCAGTTTTTCGCTCTGCTGGGGCCTTCCGGTTGCGGAAAAACCACAACTCTGAGAATGATTGCTGGGCTTGAGAATCCAACCAGTGGCAAGATTCTCATCGGTGGCAAAGACGTAATTGATCTAAAGCCGCACGAAAGACCAGTCAACACTGTCTTTCAGAACTACGCACTTTTCCCTCACATGAGCGTGATTGAAAATGTTGCCTTCGGTCTGCGCCAAAGAAAAGTCGACGACCCTATGGTTAAGGCCCAAGCGGCTCTTGACATGGTTGAACTTGGCCACATGGCCGAGCGACGTCCCGCTCAGCTATCGGGCGGTCAGCAGCAGAGAGTTGCTCTCGCTCGTGCTCTCGTTAATCGCCCTGCCCTCTTGCTACTCGATGAGCCGCTGGGTGCATTGGACCTAAAGCTGCGTCGTCAGATGCAGATTGAACTGAAGTACATTCAGATGGAAGTCGGGCTCACTTTCTTGCACGTAACTCACGATCAAGAAGAAGCCATGGATATGGCTGACATCGTGGCTGTTATGAACAAGGGCCAGATTGAGCAAATGGGTGCCCCAGAAAAGCTCTATGACAGACCCAAGACCGCCTTCGTTGCTAAGTTCCTCGGACAGTCGAATATCTTTGTTGGTGAAGTTTCAGAAACAAACTCCGAGGCTGTTTCGATCAACTTCAAGGGCAACAAAATCACCGCCCCAGTGGCTCGGTCTGAAAAGACCACAGGCAAGATTGCAATTGGTGTGAGGCCTGAGAAAACCCAGTTCCACGCAACAAAACCTGAAGCGACATCCACAAACAACGTTTTAGGGCCAGGCGAAATCACCGACATTCGATTTACCGGTGTTTCCAATCAGTACCTAATTGACATCCCTGAAATTGGCGAAATCATCGTGTTTGCTCAAAACGTAGGGAAATCACCAGTCGTTGAACTCGGAGCGCAAGTTTGGGTCAGTTGGCAGGTCGAACACAGCTTCGGTCTAGCTGATCTGCCAACCGGCAAAGAAGACGCCTAATGGCCTTCGTTGCACTTGGTGGATCGACTGCTGCTAAGAAGCAAGCGCCAAAGAAGGCTGGCCGCGTAGCACTCCTGTTACTGCTGCCCGGTATCGCCTATCTTGGTCTGTTCTTTCTAACACCGCTGTTCTCACTAATTCTCACCTCACTAAAGACCCCGAGTGCATCTGGGGACATTGGTAGATATGACTATGCGGTGGAGTTTGGGAACTACCTTTTCGCGGTTGAGCAGTACATGCCGCAAATCCTGCGCTCATTCATGTTTGCTTTGATAGCCACAGTCGTCGCATTGGCCATTAGCTACCCTCTTGCATACTTCATTGCGGTCAAGGCTAGAAACAAGCCGCTACTAAAGGGTTTGTTACTGACCCTAGTCATCGCCCCATTTTTCATTTCGATGCTTCTCAGGACCTTTGCTTGGAAGCAGATTTTTTCAAATGATTCCTGGATTGTGAATACTCTCAAATCTTTTGGGATTTTTGGAACAGACAGCTACATCATCGGCACGGACTTTGCTGTGATCTTTGGTCTGGTCTATAACTTCATTCCATTTATGACTTTGCCAATTTTTTCAAATCTAGATCGTCTCGATCTTCGACTTTTGGAGGCAAGCGGCGACTTGTACGCAAACCCCATAACGACCTTCAGAAAAATCACATTCCCGCTATCTCTTCCAGGCGTAATCTCAGGAACACTGCTTACTTTCATTCCAATTAGTGGAGATTACGTCGTTGCCAGTCGAGACTTCTTAGGAGGACCCGATACAGCCATGATTGGAAACGTGGTGGAGGCTAACTTCCTAAGGATTCAGGATTACCCAACTGCATCAGCGCTGTCCGTGTTGCTAATGGCCGCAATTGTGATTTTGGTGTCAGCTTATGTGCGACGTAGTGGAACGGATGACCTGCTATGAAATTCTCACTGGGTAAATACCTACTGCCAACCTACGTTTTTCTCACCTTTTTGTTCCTGGGCATTCCAATCGCCTATACCTTCGTCTTTTCATTCAATGACTCAATTAAGTCAAACATCATCTGGCGTGGTTTTACGTTCGACAATTGGCTCAACGTTTGCAACCAGCAAGACGTTTGTGATGCTTTTGCAAACTCTTTGATAATTGCAGTTTCAGCGACCCTGATAGCAACTGTCCTTGGAACCATGATTGCGATTGCTCTGGTCCGCTACAAATTCAAGTTCCGCTCCGCTACGAACCTGCTTTTGTTCTTGCCACTTGCAACTCCCGAAGTGGTGATGGGTGCCGGTTTAGCGGCACAATTCCTTGATTTCGGATGGCCTAAGGGCATGCTGACTGTCATCATTGCTCACACAATGTTCACCTTGAGTTTTGTTGTGGTAACGGTCAAAGCCAGAGTGGCTACTCTAGACCCAGCATTGGAAGAAGCAGGTCGAGACCTCTACGCCAATCCGGCTCAGGTGTTTATGAAGATCACCTTTCCGTTGCTACTGCCAGGCATCTTGGCTGCCGCAATGTTGGCATTTGCGCTGAGTTTTGATGACTTCATCATTACCCAGTTCAACTCAGGATCGATTGACACCTTCCCGAAGTTTGTTTACACAGCGGCTGCTCGAGGTATTCCGCCAGAGGCCAACGTGATTGGATCAATGGTCTTCATTGTTGCAATCGCCATAGTTGTAACTGTGCAAGTGCGCTCATCTATCAAACAGCGCAAGCTAGCCAAAAAGTAACTGCACCGCTTCTCGGAAATGCTTGTCGTGACGCTTTAGGTCGCGCTCAGAAGTCTCAGGGCTCATCAGTGCCATGTTGTGAAATGGCGTCATTAGCACGCCACGATTTATCGCGTGAAGTTGCAGATACTGCTGAAGCTCGAAATCATCATCGTCCGATGCTTCTCTTCCTGTCAGGGGAGGAGTCGAGCGGAAGCTGTATTCGCCTCGAGCACCGATGCGAGATACTTGCCAGGGCAATTTGTATTCGTCAATCACGGACTGGACGTTTCGTTCCCACTTTTTTGCCAAATCAATCATGTGATCGAACGCCTTGGGCTTCATAACCTTGGTGAGAGTGGCTCTCACAGCCGCCATCGAAAGAGCATTACCTGCCAGAGTTCCACCAACTCCGCCAACGTCAATACTTTCAAGTCGCATCGATGAGGAAATTCTCAATGCCAGTTCCTCCGTTAGCCCGTAGGCACCAACGGCAACACCACCACCAATAGTTTTTCCCAGAACAATTGCGTCTGGGCTCAGTCCCTCGATCGAAGTCATTCCGCCAGGTCCAGCAGAGATGGTGTGAGTTTCATCAAGAATCCAAATAACGCCGTATTTTTGACAGAGCTCCTGCATTCCCTTCAGATAGCCGGGTTTGGGCAGCACAATTCCAATATTTGTCAACGCTGGCTCCATGAGCATTGCAGCTACTTGTCCAGATGCGAATGCTTTCTCCGCCGCTTTTAGGTCATTGAATGGAATAACGACTGTGGTTTTATCGAGGTCGATGGGCATCCCGACGTTGTCTCTTCTGGGCACGGTTTTTCCGTCATCGTCCATAACAGCGAATGTTTCATCAACGGTGCCGTGGTAGCAGTAGTCATGCACTGCTATTTTGGGTCGTCCGGTCACGTGCCTGGCGTAGCGCAGAAGATGACGATTGGCATCAGTTGCACTTAGCGTGAATTGCCACTTGGGTAGCCCAAATCGCTCGGCAAGAATTTCCCCATTGATGCGTGCATCCTCGGTTGGCAGCATGAAGGTGAAGCCTCGAGCCGATTGCTTCTGCACGGCTCGGACAGTGGCATCAGGAGCGTGGCCACACATTGACCCGGTGTCACCTAGACAGAAGTCGGAATACTCCAAGCCATCAACGTCGGTAAACCTGGAGCCCTTGGCCTTGTTGACGTATAGCGGGAAAGGCCCCGGCCACTTAGCCATCCAGATCATGGGTACGCCGCCCACTAACCCGGATTTGGCCCTCTCATAGGCTTCGCGTGAGCGTGGGTGAGTAGAAATAAATCGATTGTTTTCCGAGCGCATTAAGTCTTTCAACTTTTCGCGATCGGTATACGCGGAAGACATGAATCACCTTTGATCCCTAATAAACCAACAAGAGCCCGTTTTTCGGGCTCCTCCCCACCCTAAGTGATTTTTAGAGCTTTGCCAAACCGGCAGCCAAGACATCTAGCGCGTCATGCACTAATTCATCAGAAATGGCAAGAGGAGGCAGGAATCTAAGCACGTTGTTATAGGTACCAGCGTTTAGAACCAATACTCCGTTTTGGTGACAGTGCTTGAGTAGCGCTTCGGTAGCTGCAGGGTTTGGATTCTTTGTTCCAGGTTCTACCAGCTCGATTGCTTGCATAGCGCCGCGACCTCTAACATCTCCAATGACTGGATAGCTGTTCTTCATGGCATTCAGACGACCAGAAATAATTTCACCAATTTCCAATGCACGATTGAACCAGTTGCCAGATTCATACTGTTCCATTACGGCAACACCAGCGGCAACTGCAGTCGGTGAACCACCAAAAGTTCCTCCGAGTCCACCGGCATGAGCGGCATCCATTATTTCTGCTCGTCCAACCACACCAGAAAGTGGCATACCTCCAGCAATACCTTTAGCAACTGTGATTAGGTCAGGCTCTAAGCCTTCTTCCCATTCGCTAGCAAACCACTTACCGGTGCGGGCCATACCAGACTGAACTTCATCAGCAACAAAGACAATGCCATTGGCACGCGTCCAGTCCTGCAAGGTCTTCAAATAGCCAGGCGCTGGAACAATGAAGCCGCCCTCTCCTTGAATGGGTTCTATAAACAATGCAGCGATCTGAGCAGCACCGACTCTCTTTTCCAGATAGGTGATTGCCCTGGTTGCAGCTTCTGGACCAGTCATCTCGGCTGGGTCTCTATAGGGGTAACTCATTGGAGCGTGGTGAACGCTTCCAGCCAATGGGCCAAAACCTGTGCCGTATGGATGAACTTTGAAATTCATCGACATTGTTAGGTTGGTGCGCCCGTGATATGAATGATCAAAAACTGCGATTTCAGTTCGTCCAGTTGCCTTGCGAGCAATCTTGACGGCGTTCTCAACAGCCTCTGCACCGGAATTGAAGAAAGCTGCTTTCTTCTTAAAGTTTCCAGGTGCGTGAGAGGTGAGTAGCTCGCCAGCCCGAACGTAAGGTTCGTAAGGGGTAACTGTAAATAGTGTGTGAGTTAACTTAGCCACCTGGTTGGAGACGGCCTCAACTACTCCAGGATTGGTGTGACCGATTGTCACAACTCCGATGCCGGAACCAAAGTCGATGAATTGGTTACCATCCACATCTTTCAGAATTGCCCCGTGCGCCTCTTCAATGAAGGCAGCGAGCATTGTTCCGACTCCCGAGGAGATGACCTCAGAGCGGCGCTGTTGAAGGGCAAGGGACTTCGGTCCGGGAATAGCGGTTACTATTTGACGTTTTTGTTCAAGGCTCATATAAACAGTCTAGATTCCCCACGGAGGTAAAGAAACAGGCAGGCCCGACTCCTAGCAAGCTTGCAGGTCAGGGCAGGTAGCCTAGACCAGTGCTGGACACGTTTTTATACATTCTCGGGATTTTGATTTTCCTGGTTGGAATTGCCGTTTCGGTCGGTTTGCATGAAGTGGGTCACTACTTACCCGCCAAGAAGTTCGGAGTTGAAGTTCGTCAATTCATGGTTGGCTTTGGGCCCACTCTATTTTCAAAAATGCGCGGAGAAACCGAGTTTGGAATCAAGGCACTTCCGCTTGGTGGCTACATCCTCATGTCAGGCATGTATCCGCCAGCGACCAAACCTCATCGAGGATTGTTTGCCAACTGGATCAACGAAGCCCGTGCGGAGATTGCAGCTCAGGAAGACACTGAGGAATCAAGAAAGTTTTATCAACTAAGCGCGCCAAAGAAAATCACCATCATGCTTGGTGGTCCAGTCATGAATCTTCTGTTGGGTGTTGTTCTGATTGTTGTCTCGCTTTCCGGAATTGGCACTCTTCAAAACTCGCTCAAAGTCGATCAGGTATATCAGTGTTTAGAAGTTGATTCCGCTGGCTTGTGCGAGGAGGGAGATCCTCTAACACCAGCCGCTTTGGCTGGGCTGCAACCAGGCGATGAAGTTGTTGCTGTTAATGGTGAACTTGTAACCAGCTGGGCTCAAGTAACGAGTCGCCTGGAAGACAAAGCAAGCAGTCAGCTTACGGTTCTGAGAGATGGCGTGGAGCAGACGCTAACGATTGAACCCATTTTTATGGAGCGCGCTGTCTACGATGCCTTTGGAAACTTGGAGTTAGATGATCAAGGAAATCCTCTAACTCGTCTTACACCGGTGCTTGGTATTCGTTTGCAAGGTGTTACCACTCCAGTTGCTCTGGATCAAGCACTCCTATTTGCCGGCACTTCGATGATTGCGATGGCCAGCTTCATTGTTGAGTTACCGGCACAGGTATATCAGGTAGTTGCAAGCACATTAGGTTTTGCGGAGCGAGATCCCTTCGGAGCTGTTTCAATTGTTGGTGTCGGTCAACTGGCCGGTGAGCTAACATCCGCCGACATCGGAATCGACGCAAAGCTGGCTTCACTGCTTTTATTGCTTGGTTCTTTGAATTTAGTTTTGTTTGTTTTTAACTTGGTTCCTTTATTGCCACTTGATGGGGGACACGTAGTTGGCGCAGTTTATGAAGGTGCAAAACGAAAGATCGTGAAAGCCGTTCGGGGGACCGATCCGGGTCCAATTGATACAGCCAAGGCACTGCCGTTGGCCTATTTTGTCTGGGTTGTGCTTATCGTTACGGGACTTCTTCTGATTTTGGCTGATTTAGTAAACCCAATCACCCTCGGGTAGGAAGTTTTCAAGCATTCAAGTGGTTAAATCAGTAGCAGTAATGAAGGGAAATCCGTGCCGGCAGTAAACCTTGGCTTGCCTAAGTCTCCACCCCCAACTCTTTCTCCGCGACGCAAAACCAGACAAATAATGGTTGGAAAAGTTGCCGTTGGTGGAGATGCACCTATATCCGTGCAGTCGATGACAACCACACCGACCACTGATATAAATGCAACCCTTCAACAGATTGCTGAACTAACCGCCAGTGGTTGCGATATCGTTCGCGTTGCGGTTCCTTCCCAAGATGATGCTGATGTCCTTCGAATAATTGCTAAGCGCAGCCAGATTCCAGTGGTTGCTGACATTCATTTTCAACCTAGATACGTTTTCCAGGCGATTGAGGCTGGTTGCGGGGCGGTGAGAGTGAACCCTGGCAACATCAAGAAGTTTGATGACCAGGTAAAGGACATCGCCAAGGCTGCTAAAGATGCCGGTATATCTCTTCGCATAGGAGTTAACGCTGGTTCACTGGATCCGAGACTGTTAGAGAAGTATGGAAAGGCAACTCCAGAAGCACTTGTCGAATCGGCGGTTTGGGAAGCTTCCTTGTTTGAAGAGCACGATTTTCACGACTTCAAGATCTCTGTAAAGCACAATGACCCTGTAGTAATGGTTCGCGCTTACGAAATGCTCTCAGAAAAAGGAGACTGGCCACTGCACCTAGGCGTGACGGAAGCAGGGCCGGCATTCCAAGGAACGATTAAATCTTCTGTTGCCTTCGGAGCACTTCTCAGCAAGGGAATTGGTGACACGATTCGCGTTTCCCTATCCGCGCCTCCGGTTGAAGAGGTAAAAGTTGGTTCCCAAATCCTTGAAAGCCTTAACCTTCGCCCCCGCAAGCTTGAGATTGTTTCTTGCCCGAGCTGCGGTCGAGCCCAGGTAGACGTCTACACTCTTGCCAATCAGGTGACCGAAGGTCTTCAGCATCTGACTGTTCCTATTCGTGTGGCAGTCATGGGTTGTGTTGTGAATGGGCCAGGAGAGGCGCGTGAGGCAGACCTAGGTGTAGCTTCAGGTAACGGCAAGGGTCAGATCTTTGTGAAGGGTGAAGTCATCAAGACGGTCCCCGAGAGCGAAATTGTGAAGACTTTGATTGAGGAAGCTAACCGAATTGCCGCTGAAATGCCTCCTTCAGAGGTCGGCACAGCACAGGTTACCGTCGGTAACTAGCTAACATTGTGCCCATGCCTATACGCCTGAGCACACTTTTCCTTAGGACCCTGCGCGAGGACCCTGCCGATGCAGAGGTAGACAGCCACAAGCTACTCGTTCGAGCTGGTTACATTCGCCGCAATGGACCAGGAATTTTTGCGTGGTTGCCGTTGGGGCTCATGGTTAAGAACAAGATTGAGCAAATAGTTCGTGAAGAGATGGCAGCGGCTGGTTCGCAAGAAGTTCACTTTCCTGCCCTGCTTCCAAAAGAACCATACGAAGCAACTGGCAGATGGGAAGAATACGGCGACAACATCTTCCGCTTGAAAGATCGCAAAGACGCTGACTTTCTGTTGGCTCCCACTCACGAAGAAGTATTCACACTTTTAGTCAGGGACCTCTACAACTCATACAAAGACTTGCCACTTTCTATTTATCAAATTCAAATCAAATACCGCGATGAAGCTCGGCCACGAGCAGGCCTATTGCGAGGTCGTGAATTTGTGATGAAGGACGCCTACAGCTTTGACGTAGATGATGCCGGTCTTGCCAACAGCTATCAGGCTCAGAGAGATGCTTATGAGCGGATCTTCACTCGACTAGGGCTTGAATACGTAATTGTGAAGGCTGACGCTGGGGCAATGGGGGGCTCTAAGTCAGAGGAGTTCCTCTGCCCAGCTGAAATTGGGGAAGACACATTTGTTCGCTCAGCCGGCGGCTTCGCTGCCAACGTCGAGGCAGTCAAGTTTGCAGCAGCCCCTGAAGTCGATGGCTCAAAGAATCCTCCGGCCCAAGTTCACTCGTCTCCAAATACGCCAACTATTCAAACCCTGGTTGATTTTTCCAACGCCAACCACCCACGCAGCGAAAATGCTTGGGGCGCGTCAGACACTCTAAAGAATGTTGTTTTGGCTTTGACATCGCCCGAAGGAAAGCGTCGATTGGTTGTAGTTGGAATCCCGGGAGATCGAGATGTTGATACCAAGCGAGCAGAGGCATGGTTTGCACCTGAAGATGTTGAACAGGCCACAGAATCAGACTTCGCCAAATATCCTGATTTAGTCAAGGGATACATTGGCCCTACCAAGAACGGTAAACAGTTTTTGGGTGAAAAGGCAGAGAGCAAACTTCCTTACTTTGTAGACCCTCGTGTTGCTAAAGGTTCTGCCTGGATAACTGGTGCCAATCAAGATCAGCATCATGTTTGGAATTTGACCTATGGCAGAGACTTTGAAGCAGATGGCATTGCAGACATCGCTGAAGTTAGAGCGGGCGATCCATCACCAGATGGATCTGGTCCATTGGAACTGGCTCGAGGCATTGAAATCGGCCATGTTTTCCAGTTGGGCCGAAAGTATGCCGAAGCACTCGATCTGAAGGTGCTGGATGAGAACGGCAAACTTGTAACCGTAACGATGGGTAGTTATGGCATTGGCGTCACTCGACTGGTGGCGGTAATTGCAGAGCAGTCTCACGACGATAAAGGTTTGATTTGGCCTGAGTCCGTAGCGCCAGCCCAGCTTCACATCGTTGCCGCTGGAAAAGAGGACTCCGTGTTTGCCGCTGCCGAGCAGCTTGCCTTAGAGGCCGAGGAGCTTGGTCTGACCGTCTTACTTGACGACCGAAAGGTCTCGCCGGGAGTGAAGTTTGCCGATGCCGAGTTGCTTGGCATGCCTTGGGTTATCGTCTGCGGAAGAGGCATCGAGCAGGGCGAGGTTGAGCTTTGGCAAAGAGCCAGCGGCGAGCGCCGGAATCTGAAGCTAGAATCTGCCTTAGCGGAAATTACGCGTAGAAAATGAAATAGAGGCAGTCATGGATATCGATCTCAATGTCCTTCGACTGCTGGAGCGCGAAAAAGAGATTCCCTTTGAAGAGCTAGTTTCAATTATTGAGCAAGCAATTCTCGCCGCCTATTACAAGCACGTCTCAGATAACACCAAAGGTCCGCGGGCAGAGCTGGATCGCAAGACCGGTCACGTCAGTATTTTCGCACCAGTTTTAGATGAAGCGGGCGAGAAGATTGGTGAGAAGGAAGTCACGCCAGAAGGGTTTGGGCGAGTAGCTGCCTACGCAGCAAAACAAGTTATTGCGCAACGCATGCGTGAACTCTCAGATGAAGGCCTGCTAGGCGAGTTCAAGGGTAAAGAAGGAGACATTGTCTCTGGTCAAATTCAACAAGGCACCAAGCCCTACATGGTGTACGTGAATCTTGGTTCGATTGAAGCGCTCATGCCTCCCGAAGAGCAGGTGCCAGGGGAGGACTACTCCCATGGAAGAAGGCTTCGCGTTTACGTGACGCAAGTTCAGAGGGGTTTGCGCGGACCAATGATTACGGTTTCTAGAACTCACCCGAATTTGATTAGGAAACTCTTTGCTTTGGAAGTGCCAGAGGTGGCATCGGGACTAGTTGAAATTGCAGCCGTGGCTCGCGAAGCTGGACATCGCACCAAGATATCTGTTCGCACCAAAGATCCTTCCATTAATGCCAAAGGTGCCTGCATTGGCGAGCTAGGTCAGCGAGTTCGCGCCGTGAGTGCCGAACTCAACGAAGAAAAAATAGACGTGGTTGACTACTCCGAAAACCTGGCTGAATACGTAGCGCATGCGCTTTCGCCGGCCAAGGTCTCCTCCTCTTTCATTATCGATCAGGCTCAGCGAGCGGTCCGCGTCTTGGTCCCAGACTTCCAACTTTCCCTAGCCATAGGCAAAGAGGGGCAGAACGCACGTCTTGCTGCGAAGCTGACTGGGGCGAAAATCGACATTCAGCCAGATAGCTCATTAGAGGAATAGCCTTTTGGCCCGCAAGGTCCTAGAATTACCTTTCACCGCATAGCGGATAACTTAAAGCAGGCAGAAACCATGAGTCACAACAAATGAGTAGCTCGAAATGAGCCCCGCTCAGCAATAAGGCCTGCCCTGTTTGGGGTTTGGCCCCGGACAGGAGAAAGTAATTGGCGCTTCCACGCGTATATGACATAGCCAAAGAACTTGGTATCGACACTAAAGTCGCGCTAGCCAAGTTGGAAGAGCTTGGTGAATATGTGAAGGGTGGATCTTCCACCATCGCACCTCCTGTTGCAGCTAAGTTGCGAGCAGCTTTCCCCAACGCTGAGAAACCAGCCCCTAAAAAACCTGCTGCGAAGTCAACCAAGGCGAAAGCTAAAGCAGAAGTTTCAGAAGATCAGCCAGCTGCTCAAGAAAAGCCAGCCGATGAAGCAAAGGTAGAGCCCAAGCAAGACAAGGCGCCTGCCGCTCCAGCCACTCAGTCTCCGCTCACGGGAATTCCAAGACCTGGCAACAATCCGTTTGCTTCGGCTCAGGGCATGGGAATTCCGCGCCCTATGGCAAGACCTGGCAACAATCCATTTTCATCTGCGCAAGGAATGTCACGCGGCAGACCGCAAGGTCAAAAACCAGATCGCGCTGGGGGTAGACCGCAAGGTGCAGCGCCGCGTGGGCCACGTCCACCGCAGCGTCCTGGTGCCGGAGCACCTTCTGCATTTCCACCAGCGGGCAAGGGAGCTTTCCCACCTTCTAGACCTGGTCCAGGTGGTCGCGGTGGTCGCGGAGCTGGTACAGCCGGAGCATTTGGTAAGGGCGGCTCAAAGAGCAAGTCCCGCAAATCAAAGCGTGTAAAGAAGGAAGAGTTTGAGTTAAGAGCCGCTCCTTCACTTGGTGGTGCAGTTGTTCCACGCGGTGATGGCAACACAGTAGTTCGCTTGAGACGCGGTGCTTCAATTCAGGACTTTGCCGACAAAATTGGCGCAAATTCCGGTCAGCTGATCACCGTTCTTTTTCACCTTGGACAGATGGCAACTGCCACCGCTTCACTAGATGAAGACACCTTCCAGATTCTTGGTGTGGAGCTAGGTTACAAAGTAGAAATCGTTTCGCCAGAAGACGAAGAGCGCGAGCTGTTCGAAGGTTTTGGACTCAACATTTCCACAGAGCTTGAAGATGAAGATGAAGAACTGCTGCAGGCAAGACCGCCAGTGGTTACCGTGATGGGTCACGTTGATCACGGTAAGACCAAACTGCTGGATTCGATTCGTAACTCCAACGTTGTTGCAGGCGAAGCCGGCGGTATTACTCAGCACATCGGTGCTTACCAGGTTCATGCCCAGCATGAGGGAGTGGACCGAGCGGTAACTTTCATCGATACACCAGGTCACGAGGCGTTCACTGCTATGCGTGCACGTGGTACTCAGGTCACCGACATTGCAATCCTGGTGGTCGCGGCTGATGACGGAGTAATGCCACAGACCATCGAGGCTCTCAACCATGCCCAAGCGGCTCAGGTCCCAATTGTTGTGGCAGTGAACAAGGTTGATAAAGAAGGCGCTAACCCAGCCAAGATTCGTCAGCAGCTAACCGAGTTTGGATTAGTCGCGGAAGAATACGGTGGCGATGTCATGTTTGTTGATGTCTCTGCTCTAAAGGGCATGGGTCTGGACAAGCTGGTTGACGCAGTTCTATTGACTGCAGACGCCGCCCTAGACCTGAGAGCTAACCCAGACCGCGCCGCTCGCGGAGTAGCAATTGAAGCCAACCTAGACAAAGGTCGCGGTGCGGTTGCAACAGTTCTAATCCAGTCTGGAACCCTGAGAGTGGGAGATGCCATTGTTGCCGGTTCGTCGCATGGTCGCGTGAGAGCGATGTTTGACGAAAACGGTGACGCCGTTTCTGAAGCGGGTCCATCTAGACCAGTGCAGGTGCTAGGTCTGCAATCTGTTCCTAGAGCTGGTGACAAGTTTGTTGTTGCCGAAGATGAGCGTCAGGCAAGACAAATTGCGGAGAAGCGTGAAGCAGCCGATCGAAATGCTCTTCTAGCCAGAACTCGCAAGAAGATGTCTCTTGAGGACTTCACCAAGGCTCTTGAAGACGGCAAGGTTGAATCCCTAAACCTCATTATCAAGGGTGATGTGTCCGGTGCTGTTGAAGCACTGGAAGACTCTCTTCTAAAGATTGATGTTGATGCATCCGTTCAGCTACGAATTATTCACCGAGGCGTTGGCGCTATTACCGAGTCAGATGTTAACTTGGCCACGGTTGACGCGGCTGTCATCATCGGATTCAACGTTCGACCCGACAACAAGGCAAAAGAGCGTGCCGATCGTGAAGGCGTTGATATTCGCTACTACAGCGTTATTTACAACGTTCTTGAGGACATTGAGAAATCACTCAAGGGAATGCTCAAGCCTGAGTTCGAAGAGAAGCAAATGGGTAGCGCTGAGATTCGCGAAATCTTCCGCTCCTCTAAGTTTGGAACAATCTCAGGTTCCTATGTTCGAAGCGGCGTAATCAAGCGAAACGCGCTTGCTCGAGTGATTCGAGACGGAGCAGTCGTTCGAGAAGGTTTGAAGGTCGACTCGCTTCGAAGATTCAAGGACGATGTGAGCGAAGTCAAGACCGACTATGAGTGTGGTATTGGACTGGGCGATTTCAACGACTTGCAAGTTGGCGACGAGATTGAAACATATGAAATGGTGGAGAAGCCGAGGGTCTAGTGGTTGATCACGACAGAGCTCGCAGGTTAGCGGAGAGAATCAAAGTACTCGCTGCAGAGGCACTGGAGCGTGGCATTAAGGATCCGGACATCGGCTTCGTCACCTTCACTGATGCCAAGGTCAGCCCTGATCTTTCACACGCCAGGATTTATTTCACTGTCTATGGCTCAGAGGAAGAGCAAGAAAAGACCATTGAAGCGCTTGAGAGGAACCGAGGGAGGCTGCGCGGGGAGATCGGTCACCGATTGGGCATTCGAATCACTCCAACAGTTGAACTAATCAAGGATGAAATTCCAGCAACTGCAGGAGCCCTTGCTGAACTTCTTGCCGAGGCTAAGCGCAGAGATGCCGAACTAGAGGAAATTGCGAAGAAGGCAAAGCCAGCCGGAGACGCTGATCCCTATCAAAAACCCAAATCTCAGGGCGAATAAATGCTGAGCGGCATTGTGCTCGTTGATAAATCACCAGGCATGACCTCCCATGATGTTGTGGCGAAGTTGAGGAAGCAGCTTTCCGAAAAGAAAATCGGTCATGCTGGAACGCTGGATCCCTTTGCTACCGGATTGCTAATCATGGGTGTTGGTTCTGGAACTAAGCTTCTGCACCACCTGTTTGGACTTGATAAGCAATATCAAGCCACTATTAGACTGGGCCAAAGCACATCTACCGACGACCTTGAGGGTGAGGTCATTTCTGAATCCTCCGCAAAAGGGCTGTCACTTGATCTAATTAACCAAGAAATCAGAAACCTAACGGGAAGCATCAGCCAGACGCCATCCACATTCAGCGCTATTCGAATCGAAGGTAAACGTGCCTATGACCTAGCGAGAGATGGAAAAGAATTTTCAATTCCTTCCCGAGAAGTCAAGGTCTATCACTTTCAGCCAACCTCAAACCTCCGCCAAATTGACAAGTTTATAGAATTGGATGTCATTGTTGATTGCAGTTCCGGGACCTACATCAGAGCCTTAGCTCGGGATCTGGGCACTGCTCTTGGTGTGGGAGGTCATCTGACAGCGCTTCGTCGAACTCGAATTGGTGAATTTTCTTTGGAAGATGCAGTGGCCGTCCATGAAGTTGACAGTCTCAGGTCACTGCCTGAAGCAGCCAAGAAAGTTTTTCAATCGGTCGAACTTACCCAAGGGCAGGCCCAGGACATCATTCACGGAAAGAGAATTGCTCTGGTGGCGGAAGAGACTGTTGCAGCCACCTACCAAGGGAATCTGCTAGCAATTCTTGAGCCAATCGGAAATAGTTACCGATCCACGACGGTCTTTCCGGAGGCATTTCATGTTTGAGTGGCTCTATGTATTTTTAATGGGCCAAACCATTCTTGTCGGGGGAGTAACAGTTGTCCTTGGATTATTTGGGATAAAGCCCAAAGGTTGGTTGGTCCTAGGCTTGGTATCGGTCGAGATTGGGTTACTCGTTCAATTGGCTGCCAGTGTCGGAGTAGTTTTTGCAGGCCAACAGGCGGTAGTCAGCACCTTAGAGTTCTTTGGCTATCTTCTGGTTGCTCTGCTTCTTCCACCGGCTAGCTTTGTTTGGGCTTTGGCAGAACCAAGCCGTTGGGCCACGGTCGTAATGGGTTTCACGAGCTTAACTGTCAGCGTGATGTTGGTCAGGATGTATCAGATCT
>WLDG01000002.1 GCA_009704945.1 Actinomycetota bacterium
AGTAACCAGTAAGAGACAGTCGAACCACTAACAACAACTAGTAGTGCGGTTGAAAGTAGCGGGGTGAGAAAAGAAAGCAATCCAACTTGCTGGGGGTTGCCGTTCTTCAGTGCATAATCCCAGAAATAAAATGCAGCCCCCAGTGGTCCAACTCCAAGTGCGATTAGTAGCGGCCAAGACTCCATCGGAATGGAGGTGGGTTTTTCAAATAGCCAGTGCGAAGCTAGTGCCAGTAGTCCAGCTGCCAGGGCAAAGAGCCCAACGACCGCAGTTGGAAACGGGGTAACAACTTTTGTTCCTAGTGAGTAAGTTGCCCAGACAACTGCCGCGACTAGAGCAAAAAGATAACCAATTGCGAATCCTCCATCGGTTGTTCCTCCTGAAAGCACGGCAACTGCCGCTCCAATGAATCCAATTGCGGAAGCTAAAACAATGCGAAGAGTGAGTTTGCTTGACTTGATGAAGATTGGCGCGAGCAAAACAATTAATAGAGGCCACAGATAATTCACGAGGTTAGCTTGAACACTTGGTGCCGTCTGCAATGCAATGAAAAGCGCTGCGTGGTAACCGAATAGTCCATACACGCCGAGCAACAGTGTTCCCCAACTTACCTTTAGGTTTCTCAAATCAAATTTGGCCAATGGGAGTGCGATCAGCGAGCCGATGAGAAGGCCAATACCGGTCTTTAGGAATGCCGGAATATCAGGCAGTAACGTCGCCAGAGCGGCAAGGGATGACCATAGGACCACTGCAGCAAGAGCCGCCAGTCCTGATTTCATTCCTGCAGGATATCGCTACCTAGGCGGAAGGTTTGGGGTTTTGGTCCTAAAACGTTACCCAATTGGTAGTGGGGATTGGCTGACAGGGGTCCTAGCGAAATAGGCTTATAGCATCAGCACTCAGCCACGAGTTGAAGGCTGGCTATATACAAGGAGAATAATGAAGAAATTCCGCTCTATCTCCCTCGTCGCCGCAACTGCGGCCGTTGCTGTCGGACTATCTGGCTGTGCTTTGCCATACCAGTCCGAGATCATCGAGGGAACCTCTATCACTGTTGCCTGGAATGACATTTCAGACGAGTACAACTCGGCTTCTGTCACCGGTAACAATGTAAAGAATGGTCTGACTGCCTACCTAACCGGTTCTGGTTTCACTTATTACAACGGTGACCCAGCACTTGTTAAGAACGAGGCATTCGGTACCTACGCAAAGATCAGCGACGAGCCACTGACTGTCGAATACACCATTAACGATGGTGTTGTTTGGTCAGATGGTGTTGCAATCGACGCAGCCGACCTACTTCTTTCATGGGTAGCTGGCTTTGGTTACTTCAAGGAAGGCGATGCTTTTGTTTTCCAGCACGCTAACCCTCGCGCTGACCTTGCAAGCAAGCTTCCAACAATCGATGGTCGCAAGCTGACTTTTGAATACGACATTCAGTATGTGGACTGGGAGCTTCAGTTCGGTCTAGGTGTTTCGGCACACGGTACCGTCCAGATGGCATACCCAGACCTATCTGCTGCTGATGCAAAGGCACAGTTCATCGATGCAGTCACCAACGGTGACCTCGAGTGGCTGAAGCCAGTTGCTGAGAAGTGGAACACTGGTTACCAGACCACTGGTACCCCAGATGCTCTACAGTCTCTATCCTCCGGTCCATACATCGTTGAGGAAGCAGTTGCAGACCAGTACGTAACCTTCGTATCCAACCCACTATTCGCATGGGGTCCATCACCTAAGTACGAGCGCGTAACCATTCGCGAGATCGCTGACTCAACTGCTGCTGTTCAGGCTGTTGAGAACGGTGAGGTTCAGATTGCTTCAGGTCAGCCAACTGCTGACGTGCTAGCTCTTGTTTCAGCTCTAACCAATGCAAACTATGCAACTGGTAACGAAGCTGCTTACGAGCACATCGACCTAACCTTCGACAACGGCGGTCCATTCGACCCTGCGTCTTACGGTGGCGATGCTGAGAAGGCACGCTTGGTCCGTCAGGCATTCTTGCTCTCGATTCCTCGCGAGCAAATTCTTGAGAACCTAATCAAGCCTTTGAACCCAAATGCTGAGCTACGTAACTCTCACCTGTTGATTCCTGGATCACCTAACTACGACCGAATGGTTGCAGAAAACGGTTCCAGCGTTTATACCTCTGGTGATGCAGCTGCTCGTATCGAGCAGGCCAAGGCATTGCTAGCTGAGGCTGGAGTTTCCACTCCAGTTGAGGTTGGCTTCTGGTACCCACTAGGCAACGTTCGTCGTGGCCAGGAGTACGAGCTAATCGCCGCTAACGCAGCGCTAGCCGGATTCAATGTGGTTGACGAGTCTGAGCCTGACTGGCTATTCACTGGTGCTGACATCAACCCACACGACGCAGTTATCTTCGCGTGGGCATCAACATCACTAGCAGTGACCGGATCTGACCAGTACCTCGGTACCGGCCAGCCTTCTAACTTCTCTGGTTACTCAAACGCAAATGTTGACCAGGCCCTAAAGGACCTGAACACTGCGCTTGACCCAGAGAGACAGTTCGAGCTACAGCTCGCTGCTGAGAAGGAAATCTGGAACGACGCATACTCAATTACCATCTTCCAGTTCCCTGGTCTCACTTGGTGGGACAAGGGCACAGAGGGCGTAAGCATGAACCCACTGGTTCCTTACTTCTTCTGGAACTTCTGGGATTGGAGACCTGTCGCAGGATAACCTAGACAGGTAGTGCAGAGGGGTCTCCGTCCTTTGGGCGGGGGCCCCTATGCATAACTGAGAGGCAAAGATGCTTGGATTCGTTGTTCGTCGCCTTGCTGCGACCCTGGTGGTGCTCTTAGTTGCATCGTTTCTTGTTTACGTCTTAACAGCTATGTCGGGCGACCCCTTAGCAGATTTGCGATCTGCCGGCACTAGACAGGCGCTTGTTCAGCTTGCATCGCTCGAAGAGCGACTAAATCTTGATGTTCCACCAGTTCTGAGATATTTCCTATGGCTTGGGGGAGCAGCAGGCTGTCTGATTGGTCGTTGCGATCTGGGAATTTCCATTGCACAGGGTGAACAACCAGTCATTGATGCGCTTGGCGCAGCCATGGGCTCGACCCTGCAGCTCGTAACTCTCGCAACTATTCTTTCAATCATTGTCGGTATTACCATCGGAATGACTACTGCTCTTCGTCAGTACTCCGGATACGACTACACGGTGACATTTTTTGCTTTTGTTTTCTACTCGCTTCCAATTTTCTGGGTTGCTGTTCTACTAAAGGAATTTGGAGCAATTCGGTTCAATCAATTCCTGGATGATCCAGTTCTATCGCCGCTCGCAACCATATTGATTTCATTAGGCCTGGGGCTCGTCGTTGCAGGAATAGTGGGTGGAGGCCTAAAGACCAGAGTCCGCGTCTTTGGGATTAGCTTGCTATTGAGCCTGGCTATTTTGACTTTATCTTCCTTGACTCAGTGGTTGAAGAGTCCTTCGCTTGGAATTATTGGTGTGATTCTTCTCACGTCCGGACTTGCTTTCCTAATCACTATTCTCAATCGAGGACTAGATGACAGGAAGGCAGTTTGGACTGCTGTTGGCATGGTGGCAGCGGTGGCTGCTCTTTGGTATCCGATGCAGTTCTTGTTCTTCTTCGTCAATAACCCGCTCGGTATCTTGGCTGCCGTAGTCATTCTGGGTGTAGTTGGTTTTGTGGTTGGAACCTTCTTTGGTGGCGATGACAAGAAGGAAATTTCGAGGCTTGGCGCGATTATTGGTGCAGCGTCAGTCTTGGTCTTGGTTCTTGATCAAATGCTTATGAGGTTCGAAGAATATAAGGCCGCGATTAGCCTCAAGGCTGGATTCATTTCAACTATTGGGGCGGTTACGCCTGCACTAGCTAGAAGTGATGACATGTGGCTAAGAATGCTGGATAGCTTTGGCCACCTTATTCTTCCAACCATCGCGCTAATGATTGTTTCCGTGGCCGGTTACACCCGCTACTCCCGAGCTTCTTTGTTGGAAGTGTTGAACCAGGACTACATTCGCACTGCCAGAGCAAAAGGCTTGCCAGAGCGAACAGTAATCATGCGTCACGCATTTAGAAATGCGATGATCCCAATTGCCACAATCATTACTTTTGACATTGCAGGTTTGATCGGTGGTGCAATCATCACCGAACGAGTCTTTGCCTGGCAGGGCATGGGTGCGCTGTTTAATAAGGGACTACAGGCGGTGGATGTCAACCTTGTGATGGGGTTCTTTATTGTCACAGGGGCCATCGCTGTAATTTTCAACATAGTTGCTGATGTTCTTTACTCAGCACTCGATCCAAGAATCCGGGTGAACTAATGGCAAAGAAACCTGTTAGTGATGAGACGCAGTCAAACCGCGAGATTTCTATTGAGCAGCGTGAGACTGAGGGTCTTTCACTTGGCACTATCGTTCGTCGTCGATTCTTCCGACACAAAGCTGCGGTTGCCTCGCTGATTGTTTTGTTCCTGATTGCCCTACTTGCTTTCACATCTGTGGGAGTGGTCATTGGCGGATCCGGCAAGCTGGTAGTGAATCAAGAGACTGGCCGTCTAATTGTTGACGGTTTGCGAATTGAGGGTTGGTGGAAATACAACTGGTATGAGAACTACCCAGTTCTAAATTCCGGAGGTACTCCAACACTTTCGCTCTGGCCTTTCCAAATCGGAGAGCACCCATTTGGGCAAGACACCTTAGGTAAAGACATTTTTGCTCGCGTTATGCGCGGCATTCAGCAGTCTCTATTGGTAATTGCTTTGGTAGGAACGATTGCAACGCTTATCGGTGTCATTGTTGGCTCGGTCTCTGGTTTCTTCCGCGGTCGCCTAGACAGCCTGCTAATGCGATTCACAGACGTCATCATCATCATCCCAACCTTGGTTCTAGGCGCTGTTCTGGGAAGAACCTTCGGTGGCAATGCTGTTTCGCTGGGGATTCTGTTAGGTCTTATCGCATGGACAGGCCTTGCGCGATTGGTCAGAGCTGAATTCTTATCACTGCGTGAGCGTGAATTTGTTGACGCGGCTCGAGTAGCGGGCGCAAGTAACGCGAGAATTATCTTCAGGCATATTTTGCCAAATGCAATTGGTGTGATTGTGGTGAATGCAACTCTTCTGATGTCCGCCGCCATTTTGATTGAGACTTCATTGAGTTACCTAGGGTTTGGAATTGTTGCTCCAGACATTTCTCTGGGCCAAATCATCTCTGAATACAACGAGGCATTCAAGACCAGACCTTGGCTGTTCTGGTATCCAGGTCTCTTTATTGTTCTTATCGCCCTTGCCATCAACTTTGTTGGTGATGGTTTACGTGATGCTTTTGATCCAAGACAAAGACGTTTGCCCAGACAGGGTGGAGCCTGGCAGGACCTCAAGAAACTAATTGCGGAGCGAGGTCAGAAATGATTCTCATTCGTTCAAAAGAGCAATACAAAGACTGCAGCTGTCAGCAGAAACCACAGGATGAGGCTTTTACTGTTCAGCGTTTTTCTGATTTGTCCAGTGACCAGTTGGGGCTGTTCGAGTCGTCGTCGAATTTCGTAAGCAGCAGCGCCGGAATCGGAAGTAATCAAATCCCCGGGTCGAACAGTTCCAGCAACGTAACTGGTTTCGGGCAGATAGCTTCCGTCATCACGGGAAGCGGTGAAAGTGGAATGTCTGCCAGGAGCGACAGCGGAGAAAGAAACGTATCTTCCTTGCTCAGTGGTGATTTCCAAAGCCCACTTGGTGTCGATGCGCTGAATGTTGCCCAGAGGGATTTCAATCCGGTGAATCAAATTGTTCAAAATTACACCGGTTTCAGTGATAACCACACTGGGTCTCCAAAGCAGCAAGAAACAGCTGTACCAAAGCCAGAAGGCAACCAGCAGACTTTCGAGGGATTCAGCAATTCCGAATTCGAGACCACTCAAGATGATGGCCAGCGCCAGAATAGCGCCGAAGGTGATGGTCAAGTACTTGCCGAAGCGGGATTGAAATTTCATACAACTAAGACTTTAGGGGGCAAATAGATGAATGCTCCAATAATTGAAACGAAAAACCTTGGCGTTGAGTTCTGGGTTGACGGTCAATGGGTGATGGCGGCAACCGACATCAATTTCTCAGTCTCGCCAGGCGAAGTGCTGGCTGTGGTGGGAGAGTCTGGCTCTGGAAAGAGCACAAGCGCGATGTCTTTATTAGGGCTACTCCCGGTGAATGGCCGAGCATCTGGTTCCGTGAAGTTAGCGGGCGAGGAGCTGATTGGTGCAGAGAAAAAGAGACTGCGTCAAATTCGCGGTGAAGAAATCGCCGTGATCTTCCAAGAGCCGATGACCGCTCTCAATCCTGTTTACACAATTGGATTCCAGATTTCGGAAGCTCTCAAAGTGCATTACCCGAAGATGACCAAAGCGGAGGCAAAAGAGCGAGCACTGTCGCTGCTTGCAATGGTTGAACTTCCAGATCCAGAAAAAGCATTCAACTCCTACCCTCACCAGCTTTCTGGTGGGCAGAGGCAGCGAGCGATGATAGCCCAAAGCCTCAGCTGTGATCCAAAACTGCTCATCGCAGATGAGCCGACAACGGCTCTGGATGTGACAGTGCAGGCCGAAATTCTTGATTTGCTTCGCAATTTAAATCAAAAACTCCAGTCTGGGGTAATCCTGATTACTCACGACATGGGAGTCGTTGCTGATCTTGCTGATCGAATTCTGGTTATGAAGGATGGCCACTCAGTTGAACAGGGAACAGCGGACCAAATTTTTAATAGACCTCAACACCCATACACTCAAACTCTTCTGGCTTCTGTTCCAAAACTGGGCCGAAGTGCTCGTAGATTCTTTGAAATCCCCAAGGATGCCAAGCCTGTTCTATCCATGGAAAATGTCTCAATCGTCTATCCAAAACGAGGAAAAGTGGCAGCATTCACCGCTGCTAAGAATGTAAGTTTCGAAATTTATCAAGGTGAAATTCTCGGTTTAGTTGGTGAGTCTGGCTCCGGAAAGACAACCGTTGGCCGTGCCGCAATCGGTCTGCTGCCTGTTTCCGAGGGAAGCATCAAGCTGATTGGCGAGGAGATCGCTGGCGCAACTCAAAAACAGCTGCGTGGCTTGCGTCAACGAACAGGTGTTGTGTTCCAGGATCCTGGTAGTTCTCTCAACCCACGTCTTCCGATTGGCGAGAGCATCGGAGAACCGCTGCTTCTAGCTAAGAAGGCCGAAGGCGAGAAACTCAATCAGATTGTCGAAGATTTACTTGATTCAGTGGAGCTACCTAGAAACTACAGAAACCGTTACCCGCACGAGCTTTCCGGAGGTCAGCGACAGCGAGTTGGAATCGCCCGGGCTATTTCACTAAACCCAGACCTGCTGATTGCTGATGAGCCAACCAGCGCCTTAGACGTTTCGGTACAGGCTCGCTTCCTGGATCTGCTGCTTGATCTGCAGGACAAGCTCAAATTCGCTTGCCTGTTTATTAGCCACGACTTGGCCGTTGTGGACACCTTGGCACACAGAATTGCGGTAATGCAGCACGGCGAGCTGGTGGAAATTGGCGACAGAGACCAGATCTTGAACAATCCTCAGAACGAATACACGAGGAAATTAATTTCAGCTGTTCCTGTTCCAGATCCACAAGAGCAGCGCCAGCGCCGTGAGGCGAGAGCCAAATCCAAGCTCTGAACCGTTAGAATTGTGGAAAATGCTTTTGACAAAGGTTGGTTAGAGAAGTGACTTACGTAATTGCCCTGCCATGCGTCGATGTCAAAGATAAAGCTTGCATTGACGAGTGCCCAGTGGACTGTATTTACGAGGGTGACCGTATGCTCTACATCCACCCGGATGAATGCGTTGACTGCGGAGCCTGTGAGCCAGTTTGCCCGGTTGAGGCCATCTACTACGAGGATGACCTGCCAGAGCAGTGGAGCGAGTATTACTCGGTAAATGTCGATTTCTTCAATGAAATTGGCTCTCCGGGCGGGGCAGCCAAGATTGGCCCAATCCCTGGCGATCACCCCATTGTTACTGCAGTGCCCCCGCAGGCTAGCTAGGCCACTGGCAATTTGGACTAGATTGCTCTATTCTTGCTTCTCGGTCCCAGGCAACAAGCCAAAACCCAACAAAACAACTAAGGATTCATCATGCCAGTACCTAAGCGACGTAAATCGCGTGCCAACATTCACGCACGCCGTTCACAGTGGAAAGCTGAGCCAGTTGCGTTGGTCAAGAGCATTGAGGGCGGAAGAACCGTTTACTCGTTGCCTCACCGTGCAAAGGTAGTCACCGACTCTGTTGGTACTGAGCTTTACATGGAATACAAGGGCCGCAAGGTAGCGGACGTCTAACCAGTATGGTTTCAAACGAGCTGCTAGAGCGGCTCGGAGTTGAAATAAAGCCCGAGCTAGTTGAGCTTGCGCTTACGCACTCATCTTTCGCTTACGAAAATCAAACTCAGAGCAACGAGCGCCTGGAATTTCTAGGTGACTCCGTTCTTGGCTATGTAGTTGCGAGTTACGTCTACCAAAAGCACTCTGATCTTTCAGAGGGAGATTTAACCAGACTCAAGAATTCAATCGTTTCCGCAAATGCCCTAGCCGTGGCAGCAAATCATCTAGACCTTGGAAAGCACCTATTGCTTGGCAAAGGTGAGCTCGCCACCGGTGGAAGGCAACGACTCAACATCCTCGCCGATGCCATGGAGGCAATTATTGGCGCTGTTTACCTCACCGGTGGGATTGAAAGTGCAGCAAAGCTAATCGAACACTCAATCATTCCTCTATTAGATGATCCAGTCTCGCTCCGAGAACTTGCTGACCCAAAAACGACCCTGCTTGAAAAACTTAAAGACGAAAAGGCCAAACCTGAATATGAAGTTAGCTTCGAAGGACCAGAACACAATCGAATGTACTTTGCCAAGTGCTATCTAGCCGGTGAACTCCTCGGTCAGGGCGAGGGAACCACAATTCGATCAGCTGAAACGTCAGCGGCTTTGGCTGCGCTGAGAACCATCGCAAATCGATAATGCCCGAATTACCTGAAGTCGAGACTGTTCGAGCGGGACTAGCAAATTCAATTCTCGGCTACAGCGTCCAAGCGGTTGAAATTCTGGACGCTCGCTCGTTGAAGAGAAATGCCGGTGGACCAAAGGGGTTCAAAAAAGAAATCTTGGGAGCCAAGTTTCAGCAAGTAATCAGAAGAGGGAAGTTCTTCTGGTTCCCTATTTCCAAAGAACGTGCCTTGGTTGGCCATCTTGGAATGAGTGGTCAAATACTGGTAAGGAAGCCAGCAGATGTTGAAGACAAGTGCACAAGAGTCATTCTTGAACTCAGCCGAGGTAGAAGCAGCAAACAAGTCAGGTTTATTGACCAGCGGCTATTTGGTGGCCTGTATTTTGACGACCTAGTTCTCACCAGCGACGGAAAACCTGCTGGATTTGGTCCCGAAGGTAGAGTCGAGCCGCTCATTCCTAGTTCTGCTTCTCACATAGCACGCGATCTTTTGGATCCCCACTTCGACCCAGATGCGGTGGTAGAAAAGATGTTGACTCGTAAAACTGGCATAAAGAATGTTTTGTTGGATCAAAACCTAATGAGTGGAATTGGCAATATTTATGCAGATGAATCTCTCTGGCTTGCCAAACTTCACTACAACACACCAGCTGAACTCTTGAGCAAAAAGAAGGCTCTTGAGCTAATAGAGCTTGCGACTGATGTGCTACGAAAAGCAGTTGCTCAGGGCGGAACCTCTTTTGATGAGCAATATAAGAATGTCAATGGAGAAAGCGGCTATTTCGCAGTGTCCCTGAATGCTTACGGACAGACTGACGAGCCTTGTCCGCGTTGTGGCACACCCATAAGAAGAGAAGCCTGGTCCAATCGAGGAAGCCATTTCTGCCCGCGCTGTCAAAAGTTGAAGATTTAGCGCTTCAGCTTCGGCCACAGCGTAATCAATAGGGCCAATGAAGCTGAACCATAAGACCAAATTGTTCCTACCTGGTTTGCCGGGATCAGAGTGTCACCAGTGATGTCCTGCGCCGAGAAAATAATCACCACTAGAAACACACAAAGAAATCCAAGGCGCTTGGGCCAGCCAGCTCTTGCTTCAATTGCTAACAGCGTCACACCTGTCAGCGAGAGAACTAAGCCAATGGGAACCGATGCCAAATTAGTCTGATGAAAAACAGTGCCAAAGATTCCAGCCACCAGCGCCAGTGCTAAACCAATAAAAAATCCCATTAAAGGTTCAATCTACCCTTGAGAGTGCGGTTTATGGCAAGCCTGATTGGCAACACCGAATGCGCAAAGAGGGGAGGTAGCCTTGGGTAGGCTTTGGAGACGAGAAAGCGGGGTGAGTGGGCGTTGTATCTAAAGAGCATCACCCTTAAGGGCTTCAAGTCCTTCGCCCAACCCACTACCTTGCAGTTGGAACCAGGCATTACCTGCGTTGTGGGTCCGAATGGGTCAGGCAAGTCCAATGTGGTTGACGGATTGGCCTGGGTCATGGGTGAGCAGGGACCAAAGACCCTGCGCGGTGGAAAGATGGAAGACGTCATCTTTGCCGGTAGCGCCAATAAAGCTCCCCTTGGCAGGGCAGAAGTCGAACTTGTAATTGATAATTCCGATGGCCATCTCCCGATTGAATACACAGAAGTCAAAATCTCTCGCGTTTTGTTCAGAAACGGAGCTAGTGAGTATGCAATTAATGGCGAGATTTGCCGGCTACTAGACATTCAAGAATTACTGAGCGACACCGGTTTGGGTCGCGAAATGCACGTAATCGTTGGACAGGGGCAGCTCGACACAGTTCTACGAGCAACGCCCAGTGAGCGCAGAGCATTCATTGAAGAAGCAGCAGGAATCCTCAAATACCGCAGAAGAAAAGAAAAAACTGAGCGCAAGCTAGATGCCATGCAGGCAAACCTCACGAGGTTGCAAGACTTAGTGTCGGAAGTGAGGAGAAATCTCAAGCCACTAGGTCGCCAGGCAGAAGTTGCTAAGCAGGCTAAAGAAATCGCTGCTAGTGCGAGGGAACTAAAGGGAAAACTAATTGCTACGCAACTGCGGTCACTTCGCCAACAATTAGATTCTGTCAGTAAAGACGAGGGCGATCGCAAAGCTCAAACTTCTTATGCGCAGCAGCAGCTCGAGAGCGCCAGAACTGGAATTAGAGAAATTGAAAATTCTTTTGACTCAGGAGAACTGGATTCCGCTCGTAGCAATCTGTATGCCATTGAGGCGCTAGAAACCAGGATTAGGAATCTCACAAATCTGGCAAGCCAGAAAAGAACATTGTTGGTCGGTGACACCACTACCAGCTCAAAAAATGAAGTAGATGAGCTCAACCAGCAGCAGACCAGTTTGCAGCAGGAACTACTACAACTCGACACACAGCTTCAGGCAGTTGCTGCTGATCTCGCACAGGCCGAACAGCACCGCGAAAGAATGGCTCTGGAGTTGGCGCGTCACGAAGCTGAATTGGATCGCGCGAGAGAAAAAGCCGAAAACAAGCGCACCGAAAAGAGCCAGATCGCTGCGCAAATCGAAAACATCGTTACCCGCCGACAGGAGAATCTGACGGCAGAGAACACCCTCAGAGGCAGCATTAGCGAGACTAGATTAAAGCTTTCTGCCTTGGAACAAGAGCGAAATATTCTTGACCCAACAGGCCAGGCTGTTTCAGACGATGCTCTTCGTCGCGCTTATGAGAATGCTCAAAGCGGGGAGCGAGAGGCCAGAAGAAGGCTAGACGCTGCTCGCGAAGAATTGCACCGAGCGGAAAGAGAACGTGATTCATTAGCTGCACGTCATGCCGCGTTGGGTCTGCTTCTAGAGCAAGAGGATGGAGCAAAGAACGTCCGTAAAGCCAACCTCAATGGAGTTGGGGAGCTGCTTGCTGATGCCATAACAATAGATTCAGGCTATGAAACAGCCATTGCAGTTGCTCTAGGAACCATTGCCGATTCAGTTTTAGTTGAGAGTAAAGAGCAGGCCCTGGCAGCCCTTCGTTATCTAAAGCGAGAAAACCTCGGTCGCGCGGAATTTGTGATTTTCGATGGAGCTAAATCAAGAAGAAGAGTTTCAACAGGAGAATTACCAAGAGCCTCAGAGCTTGTTGAGGCTCCGGAGGGTGTCCTCGATATTCTTGACGGCTTCCTGGTTGCTGATTCACTTGAGCAAGCAGAGTCCATACGGTCTTCCGATCGACCTGTGATCACCAAGGACGGAGACTACATCTCTCGTTCTTTGATTCGAGGCGGCAGCAACAAGCAACCCTCCAAACTTGAATTAGCAGCTGAACGAGATCGAGCTTCCAGCGAACTCCAGGACTATGCGCGCATTATTGACCAACTGACCTCCAAGCTGGAAGACGCGAAGCTGCAACTGACAGCCGCCACCCGCCTAAGTGAGCAATCGCTAGGGGACCTGCAAAAGCATGACTCAGAACTAGCAAAGAAGGCCGAAAGTCTAGGACGCGTAATAGCACAGCTCGATTCGACCAATGCTGAGATTCTTCGACTCCAGTCCGAATTAGCTGAAGTTGAATCAGCTAATTCGGAGTTAGCTAGTAAGAAAGCTTCCTACGAACAGCAACTGACTCAATTCGCTGATGTAACGGAAGTTGATCTGACAGCTAGGGAAACTGCACTAGCTGCCCTCGATAGCGCTCGCGCGAAAGAACTTGATGTCAGGGTAAGTCTCAGTGCTTTGCAAGAGCGTAAGAGTGGTGTTGGCAGAGAGCAAGTTTTGATCTCACAGCGTCTGGCCGAGGCGTTAGCCGCCGACCAGGCTCGCGCTGAGCTGCTGAACCAGCGAAAGCAAGAAGTTCTAAATGCCGAGAGCATCCTGGAATTCTCGCCAAAATTGCTGGCGAAGATTGAGCAATTGATTCTCACCGCTAGAACTAAGGTGCGAGAACTTGATGCCGAACGTGGTCAGAAGATGCAGCGACTTCAGCAACTGCGTCAACAGGCTCAGCAACTGGAAAGCCAATTGAGTTCGATGACCCAGGGCGTTCAGGAAATTGAAATGCGCTCTTACGAACTTCGACTTCAGTTGCAAAGCCTGAGCGATCGAAGCCAGGAAGAGCTCAGCTTTAGTGCTGCCGATCTCCTCAACGAATATCAAGAGATTGTTGAGACTCAGTCTGAATTAGAGACTTCCCTTCGACAGGCAGAGCGAAAACTGAACCAGCTTGGGGCATTCAACCCTCTTGCCCTAGAGGAGTTCTCTGCACTGGAAGAGCGCCATAAGTATCTAAGTGAGCAACTAGAAGACCTGAACTCAGCTAGGGCCGATCTTCGAGGCATCATTTCTGATCTTGATGAAAAAATGGAGATTACTTTCCAGGAGGCATTTGCCGATACTAAGAAGGCCTTTGAGGAAGTTTTCCCAATCCTCTTCCCAGGCGGCACCGGATCTCTTTCATTAATTGATGACCCGTCAGGTGAAACAGGTATTGAAGTCGCAGTTAAGCCGGTCGGTAAGCGTATTGAGCGGATGTCATTGCTCTCTGGTGGAGAGAGATCGCTTGCCGCAGTTGCACTACTAGTTGCAATCTTTAAAGCCAGACCAAGTCCCTTCTATGTGCTTGACGAGGTTGAGGCCGCTCTGGATGATGCCAACCTTGGCAGGCTACTTTCTGTGATTGAAACCCTGCGCGAGAGTTCGCAGCTAATCATCGTCACACACCAAAAGCGGACGATGGAAATTGCGGACGCGCTCTATGGCGTCAGCATGCGTCAGGATGGAATCACCCAGGTAGTTGGGCAGAAGCTCGACAAGGCGAGCTAGTGTTCCCTTTCCTTAGAAGGAATCGCAAGAGCGAGCAAGTGGAGCAGGTTGAACTACCCACGCGAAGCATTACCTCCGCGATTCGCTCACTTTTCCCAAAGAAAATTGAACTTGATGACCTAGAGGAAATTCTTATTCGCGCAGACTTTGGAGCTCAAGCTTCTGAGCAAATCACTGGAGAACTGAAGCAGCTAGCCAAACACCTAGGCCCTACCGAAGACTCAGCACTTCGAGTATTGCTACGAGATTTGCTGACGGAAAAACTAACCAGAGAAGATTCTGCGCTAAATCTAAAGGGTGAGAGTTTCCCATACGTTTTCCTCGTGGTTGGGGTGAACGGAGTTGGCAAAACAACCACAATTGGAAAATTAGCTAAATGGCTCTCCGATGGAGGCTGGCATGTCGTGATTGGAGCAGCAGACACTTTTCGAGCTGCAGCAGTGGATCAGCTAGAGACATGGGCTAAGCGAGCGGGAGCAAAACTAGTGAAGCCCCAAACGCACGGTCAGGATCCAGCCTCCGTGGCCTATCAGGCTGTCGAGCAGGCTGTCACCGAAAGAGCCGACATAGTCATTATCGACACGGCAGGACGACTGCAAAACAAAAAAGACTTGATGGATGAACTGAACAAGATCACTCGCTCCATTCAGAAGCAGGGGTTGGTCAGTGAAGTTTTGTTGGTTCTGGATGCCACTATGGGGCAGAACGCCCTCAGCCAAGCCAGGGCCTTTGCAGAGGCAGCTGATGTTACTGGGATAGTTCTCACCAAATTGGACGGCAGTGCCAAGGGTGGCATCGCCTATGCAATTCAGCAGCAACTCAACATTCCGATTAAGCTCGTTGGAGTTGGTGAGGGCCAAGATGACTTCGCCTTCTTTTCACCAAAAGACTTTGCAACCGGGCTTGTAGCAAACTAGGGGCATTATGTTTGACTCTCTTTCAAATCGTTTGTCTGAGACCTTCAAGTCACTGCGTGGTAAAGGTCGCCTAACAGCGGCAGATATCGATGAAACCCTTCGAGACATCCGTAGGTCCTTGCTCGATGCGGATGTGGCTCTGGATGTTGTAAAGATTTTTATAGCCAATGTGCGAGAACGTGCCTTGGGTGACGAAGTCTCGAAAGCCTTAAATCCTGCCCAGCAAGTTGTCCAAATTGTCAACTCAGAGCTAGTAAAGATTCTTGGTGGGGAAACTAGGCGCCTGCAGTTAGCGAAGACGCCGCCGACTGTAATTATGCTTGCCGGCCTACAAGGATCAGGTAAAACAACGTTTGCAGCCAAGCTAGCCAATCTTCTAAAGCAAGACAGTCAAACTCCTTTGCTTGTCGCTTGTGATTTGCAAAGACCAAATGCTGTCGACCAGTTGAAAGTGCTGGGACAAAAGATATCTGTTCCCGTATTTGCTCCGGCGGAGGGCAATGGTGTTGGCAATCCTGTTGAAGTTGCGAAGCAGGCTATCGAAAAGGCAAAGCGCGAGCAGCATTCTGTTGTGATTGTTGACACTGCTGGTCGAACTGGAGTAGACCAGGAAATGATGCAGCAGGCAATCGACATAAGAAATGCCGTAGCTCCGGATGAGCTGATATTTGTAATCGATTCAATGCTTGGTCAAGATGCGGTTGGCGTTGCAAAAGCTTTTCAGGATGGCGTTGGGATTAGTGCAGTCGCGCTAACCAAGCTAGATGGTGATGCTCGAGGAGGTGCGGCTCTTTCGGTTGCAACAATTACGGGCGCCCCGATTATCTACAGCTCCACAGGTGAATCATTAGATGCGATTGAGGTTTTTCATCCTGATCGCATGGCAAGTCGAATTTTGGACATGGGCGATGTCCTTACGCTTATCGAACAAGCCCAGAAGACTTTTGACCAAGAAGAGAGCAAAAAGATTGCCGAGAAAATTGCGAGTGATCAATTCACCCTGCAGGATTTTCTCGAGCAGCTGCAGCAGGTGAAAAAGATGGGAAGTCTAAAAGGCATTATGGGAATGATGCCTGGCATGGGAAAGATCAAGCAAGATCTGGATCAATTTGATGAGAAACAAATAGACCGCACTCAGGCCATCATCCAGTCCATGACCCCACTCGAGCGCAATCAACCAAAGGTCCTAAACGGGTCCCGTCGCGTTCGAATTGCCAAAGGATCGGGAACTACTGTGACCGAGGTAAACCAATTGATGCAGCGGTTTGAGCAATCAGCCAAGGTCATGAAGTCCATGGCAAAAGGTGGACCGATGCCTGGATCGCCTTTCCCTGTGGCACCCAAGAAGGCTGCAAAGGTTGAGAAAAAGAAGGGCTCCAAGAGTGGCAATCCCGCTAAACGAGCTGCCGAGAATCAGGGGATTAGCTACCAACCAAAACAGTCTGGCAGCAGCTTCGGGCTCTGAAACTAGCGCCAAACCGGTTTTTCTGGCAGAATTTCACGGTTGTCTCGACCCTCTATCCAGACAGCAACCAACCTGAGCAAACTACCGAGTGTGCCCCCACGCTCACGGTGGAAACTCGCCCCCTAACTCAAACAGGAGAAAAGTGGCTGCAAAGATCCGCCTAAAGCGCATTGGAAAAACGCGCACCCCTCACTACCGCATTGTGGTAGCAGATTCAAAAACTCACAGAGATGGTCGAGTAATTGAGGAAATTGGCCGTTATGTGCCAACTACCGATCCATCCATCATTGAAGTTGATTCGACTCGTGCCCAGTATTGGCTTTCCGTTGGTGCTCAACCAACCGAGCCAGTAGTTGCAATTCTCCGTATTACCGGTGACCTTGCAAACGAGAAGGGCGAGAAGAAGAACACATTGAAGCCTCAGGTTGCAAAGCAAGCTTTCTCCCCAGACAACGCCAAGAAGTCAGTTCTTCTTCCTAAAGAAGAGAAGAAGGCCAAGGCTGTCGAAGAGGTAAAGGCAGAACCAGCTGCAGAAGCCAGTGAACCAGTGGTGGTTGAGGAAGTTGCTGTTGAAGCAGCGGCTGAAGTAACCGAAGCTGTCGCTGAGCCAGCAGCTGAGCCAGTTGCCGAAGCTGTAGCTGAGGAAGCCGCCGAAGAGCCAAAGAGCGAATAAGCGATGTTGGCAGCGACTCTCAAGCACTTAGTGCGAGCGATAGTAGATAACCCTGAAGATGTTGCGGTTGAGCTGCGCTCGATTGGAAAAAGTGACCTGCTTGAGATTCGCGTTCACCCAGACGATCTCGGAAGAGTCATCGGCAAGGGTGGAAAAACTGCGACTGCTCTGAGAACAATCGTTAATGCTCTTGCCGACGGTAAGAGAATTCGTGTAGACGTGGTGGATACCGATTACTAACACCACGTCGCTTCGGGTAGGCCGCCTGCTCAAAGCACACGGCCTTAAAGGCGCTATCAAGCTGGAGTTATACACGGACTCGCCAAACGAAAGATTTGCCGCTGGCAACGTCTTGAAGTTGCAAGTGCCGGAAACATCTCCTTGGTATGGCAAAAGCGTGACGGTTAAGGAACTGCGCTGGTACAACAACCTTCCCGTAGTGATTCTTGAAGGCGTGGATGATCGCTCTGCAGCCGAGACCCTAATCAAAGCCATCTTGATTGTGGAGCAAGAGGTTGATCAACTCCCGCCAGAGCAAGACGCCTGGTATGACCACCAACTAGTTGGACTTAGGGTTTTCCGGGACGGAGTAGAGGTTGGCTCTGTAACACGAGTCGATCATTTGCCAGCTCAAGATTTGTTAGCCATCCAAACCTCGGAAAAGGAAGTACTACTTCCTTTTGTGAAAGCATTTGTGCCACAAGTGGACGTTGCACGTTCTCGAATTGACATCACACCACCCGGGGGCTTGTTTGAGGAACTGGAAGAGGAAAAGAATGCGAATTGATGCAATTTCCATTTTTCCAGATTTCTTCTCTGTCTTAGACATCTCACTGCTCGGTAAAGCCAGAGAAGCTGGACTCATCGAATTCAAGGCTCACGATTTGCGTTCCTACACTCACGATCGCCACAAAACTGTCGATGATTCACCTTATGGTGGTGGTGCTGGGATGGTAATGAAACCCGAACCATGGGGCGAGGCATTCGACCAATTGCTGACTGGAAACCCCACAGTCATTTTCACCACACCTGCCGGTAAAAAGTTCAATCAAGAAATAGCTCAGGAACTGTCTAAAAAACAACATCTAGTTTTTGCTTGCGGCCGTTATGAGGGAATTGACCAGCGAGTGGTTGATTACGCAAGGACCAAAGCCGAGGTTCTAGAGCTTTCAATTGGAGACTACGTTCTCAATGGCGGTGAGGTAGCAGCGATTGCGATGATTGAGGCTGTCTGTCGACTAATTCCAGGAGTAATCGGCAACAGTGACTCCCTGGCCGATGAGTCTCATAATGATGGTCTTTTGGAATACCCAAGCTTCACGAAGCCCCAATCTTGGAGAGGGTTAGAAGTTCCCGAGGTTTTACTCTCCGGACACCATGCCGAGATTGCTGCCTGGCGTAAGCAGCAGTCGATGCTTAGAACCCAGCAAAACCGCCCAGATCTGCTTTAGGTTGCTTCCTAGCCCTCGCTGTGGCAGAATTTAGCGCTGTGCCCATGGTCTCTGCCGCAGGGGAGCAAAGAGCACAGAATCCAAACTAGACCGTTTAGTCCTGCGTGCTAAAGGAAAGAGCTTGAAATGCACATTCTTGATTCGCTAGATGCCAAGACCTTAAAAACCGATGTCCCAGAGTTTCGTGCTGGTTACAACGTAAAGGTTCACGTGAACATCGTTGAAGGTAACCGAAGCCGTGTTCAGGTCTTCCAGGGCATCGTTATTCGCCGCTCTGGTGCTGGCGTTCGTGAGACATTTACTGTCCGCAAGGTTTCTTTCCAGGTCGGAGTAGAGCGTACATTCCCTATCCACAGCCCATCAATCGACAAGATTGAAGTTGTTTCTAAGGGTGATGTCAAGCGTGCAAAGCTTTACTTCTTGCGCAATCTCGCTGGAAAAGCTGCCAAGATTCGCGAAAAGCGCGATAACACAGACGCTTAATTTAGACTATTGGAATGACGGTCCACGGGGAGCGACCCCGCAATCAGTCCCTTTTCGCGTCTATGCGACGCTGTATGAATCGGGCTCGAAAAAACTGGTTCCTGTCATTCCTTATTGATTTTGTTGTAATAGTTGGCACCGCTTTAGTTCTTTCCGTTGCAATCAAGGCATTTTTAATTCGCAGCTTTTACATCCCTTCGGGATCCATGCTCGAGACGCTGCAGATCAATGACCGAATAATTGTGAATGTGATGGCACCTGAACTTTTGCCAATAAATCGCGGAGACGTCGTGGTTTTTCGTGATCCGGGAGGTTGGCTTGGTGCAATTCCTGAAACTACCAAAGAACCACTTCAAGAGGTCACAGATTTTATACTTGGGACTTTTGGCATAACTGCTCCTGACTCTGCCGAACATTTGGTTAAGAGAGTTATTGGCTTACCAGGGGATACCGTGATTTGCTGCGACGTGGATGGCAAAATCACTATCAATGGGCAAGCAATCACTGAGCCGTACATTGGTGCCAATGCTCCATCGGAAATTGAATTTTCAGTAACGGTTCCAGCCGGACATTATTGGGTGCTGGGTGACAATAGACCAAACTCAACTGACTCTCGCTATCATCAGGATTTGCCGACTGGCGGTTTTGTGCCCATCTCAGCTGTCGTTGGCAACGCATTTGTAATCAGCTGGCCTTTTGATAATTGGACCTGGCTGTCGAACTATCCGGAAACCTTCAGTGTCATACCCAACCCTTGACTTCGAGATTGAACTGCTTGAGAAGTATCCTGCAATCATCGCTATCGACGAAGTCGGACGTGGCTCTCTAGCAGGGCCCGTGGCGGTCGGAGCGTTTGTTCTCACAAAACAGCAACTAGAAAACCAGCCAGAGGGTTTACAAGATTCCAAGCTCATCAAAGAGTCGCGACGCCAAGAAATGGCAGAACGAGCAAAAGCATGGGGCGAGAGTTTTGTCGGTTTTGTTGGCCCGGATGAAATTGACAGCAAAGGTATTCTGAAAGCTCTCCAGATAGCCGGAAATTCTTGCATTGAACAGTTGGCAATTCCAGAAGCAGTTGTCTTATTGGATGGAAATCAGAATTGGCTAGGTCATAAAAATGTCATCACCAGAGTTAAAGCTGACCGGGATTGCGCGTCAGTATCCGCAGCATCCGTGATTGCGAAGTTCAGCAGAGACTCACTAATGATCGAGCTGCATCAGGAATATCCTCAATATGACCTGGCTTCCAACAAGGGCTACAGCTCAGCGAGCCACATCTCAGCGCTCAAAGAACATGGCCCAAGTGCCATTCACCGAAAGACCTGGCTCAGCAAAATATTGAGCGAAGAGCTTTTCTAAGCGCTTGCAAGTTCGCCGAGTAGCATCAACTTCATGCCATGCTTTAGGGACTCGGGTAACTCTTGGCTGAGAAGTTCCTTTGCTAACTCTCGGGCCTGTTCAATCAGTTCTCCATCACGAGTGACCTTGAGAAGTCTCAGCTGAGATTTAGTGCCTGCCTGATTCTCACCCAGTACATCACCCTCTCCGCGCAGCTCTAGATCTAACTCACTGAGTTCGAAACCATCGGTGCTGTTGGCTAGAGCGGTCAATCGCTGCGCCGCCAGGCTATCTTCCTCACTGGCAGAGAGTAAAAGGCAAATACCACTGTGTTGTCCTCTACCAATTCGACCCCTCAGCTGATGAAGTTGAGAAATTCCAAATCGATCAGCATCTAGGACAATCATGGCTGTGGCATTCGGGATGTTTACTCCGACCTCAATTACGGTGGTTGATACCAGCACGTCAATCTCACCCGCTGCGAAACTAGCCATCACAGCTTGTTTTTGTTCGTAGTCAAGTCGCCCGTGCATGAGACCAACTCTGAGTCCAGCCAAAGCAGGATTCTTCTTCAAAGAATCAAACACTTCCTCTGCTGCGGCAGGTGCAACTTCAGAGGCGCCGGTGGAACCTTCCTCATATTCTTTCCCGCTGATCCTTGGACAGACGACGAAGGCTTGTCTGCCCTTAGCCACTTCTTCAGCCACGCGCTGCCAGACCCTAGAAACTAATGCTGGGCTGGTTATCTTTACCACGTGGGTCTCAATAGGTTGACGACCTCTAGGCAACTCTCGCAAGGTGGAAATCTCCAAATCACCAAAAGCAGTAATTGCAATAGTTCGGGGGATTGGAGTAGCAGTCATTGTGAGGACATGCGGGGCTGCCTTACCTTTTTGCTTAATCGCCTCACGTTGCATCACTCCGAATCGATGCTGTTCGTCGATTACTACTAGGGCCAGATCCGCAAACTGAATTCGCTCAGAAAACAGAGCATGTGTTCCAACGGCAAGCAGACACTTTCCACTAGCTAGGTCTAGCTCAGTCTTCTTTCGGTCGAGAGCGCCAAGACTCCCGGTCAGAAGACGTAACCCCAATTGTCGAGTGAGATCTTCGCCAAGAGCTGTCCTGATTGATTCGAAGTGTTGTTCTGCCAAGACTTCAGTTGGTGCTAAAAGCACCGATTGGAGATTCTTTGCAGCCGCCAGCATGATCGCCCTTAGCGCAACAACTGTCTTTCCTGATCCGACCTCGCCTTGTAGCAACCTGTGCATGGGCTTACCACTGGCTAAATCTTGTTCAATTTCCTGGTTAACTCTTTGTTGGGAATCAGTGAATTCGAAGTCGAGATGTTTCTCAAATTCCATAGCCATGCCGGCATCATTCAGAATGGCCGCTCTCTCTTCAGCAAAAGAGTTTCTGCGTTCTATTAAAGAAAGTTGCAACAATAGTGCTTCATGGAATTTCAAACTAGCAATCGCTTGTTCGTAATCTGAGTCTTTTTGTGGTTGGTGAATTCTGTGAATTGCCGCACTCAAGCCGATGAGATTCCTTTTGGAGAGAATTTCGTTGGGGATTACTTCCTTGATAACGGATTGCCCCAAAACTTGCCGAATAGATGTTTCAATTCTCCAGCTCGGCAGGGTTGAAGTTGCTGGGTAGACGGGGATAGGAAGCTCTGCCCAGGCCTTTGCTTCTTCGGGCGTTATCTCATCAAACAGCTCGTAGTCCGGGTGGGCTAGCTGTAGCTTGCCTGAAAAAGATCCAACTTTTCCGCTAAAGAAGCCTCTGCGTCCTTTGGTGAGCTCCTCTTTTCGCCAGGCTTGCCCGAAAAATGCGAGGCTTAGAAGTGATGAGCCATCGGAGATGGTTGCCTCAAGAATGTGGCCGCCTCTACCTTTTATAAATCGGGCTGACACCGAGACAATCTCGCCAACGACTGTGGCAATTTCACCCACCGGTAGATCAGCAATCCTGGTTAGTTCACCTCGTTTGAGATATCTCCGGGGATAGTGCTGAAGCAGTTCGCCTGTGGTCGTGATGCCTAGTTGACGCGCAAAAGACTTGGCAGTCTTTTCGCCAAGCATTGAGAGCTTTTCGCCTTTTTCTAGCACCTAACCATCTTGGAGGCAGGTGCTGACTGTTTTGACTAGGCTCACCTTATGAGCAGGATAATTGCTGGCCAAATTGGCTCATTGCGGCTTGCTAGCGCTTCCTCTAATACACGTCCGACAGCAGATCGTGTGAAGGAAAGCCTTTTCTCATCTTTAGAGTCACTCGATGCGTTGCAAGGTCGTCGAGTACTGGATCTGTTTGCTGGAACTGGTGCGCTGGGCCTAGAAGCTGTTTCCCGTGGCGCTGCCAGCTTGGTATCGGTTGAAAAAGCTAGGGGAGCACAAGTTGTTTGTAAGAAAAACTTTGAGCTCGCACGTTCGGCACTGGAAAAGCAATCCATCAGGGCAGATTTGACCCTAAAGGGGCAAGAGGTGGAAAGCTACATTAGATCTGCACAACAAGAGTTTGATTTGGTTTTTGTAGATCCACCATATGAATTCTCAACTGAAAAATTGGTTGATATCTTGACTAACCTTGTTCCACTCTTGAGTACCGATGCTTTAGTTGTGGTTGAGCGATCGAGCAGAGATGAGGTATTCCAGGTTCCTGGCTTGGCTCTGCACAACAGCAAAAACTACGGCGATACTGCTGTCTTTTTCTTTAGAGTGAGCGCTCAGTAGCACCGGTGTAGACCTGTTGCGGTCTTCCGATTCTCGCTGTTGAGTCTTCCATCATTTCTCGCCAATGGGCTATCCATCCTGGCAGGCGGCCGATTGCAAACAGCGGGGTAAACATTTTGGCTGGGAAACCCATTGCCTTGTAAATAACTCCGGTGTAGAAATCTACATTTGGGTAAAGCTTGCGCTCAGCAAAATAGTCATCTGCAAGGGCTGCTGCTTCTAGTTCTTTGGCAATGTCTAATAGTGGATCTTTAACTCCCAGCTTAGCTAACACTTGATCAGCCGTTGCTTTCACGATTGTGGCTCGCGGGTCAAAGGATTTGTAGACTCGGTGACCGAAGCCCATGAGGCGAACTCCGTCTTCCTTGTTTTTCACTCGCTCCACGTATTTCTTAACTCCATCACCGGAGTCCTTGATTTCCTTCAGCATCTCAAGCACTGCCTCATTGGCACCTCCATGGAGCGGACCAAACAGAGCGTTAACGCCGGCAGACACTGATGCAAAGAGATTTGCCTGTGAGGAGCCAACTAGTCGAACCGTAGAGGTTGAACAGTTCTGCTCGTGATCCGCGTGCAAAAGCAGCAGAGTGTCCAGTGCCTTGGTAACGATTGGATTCTGTGTGTAGGCCTCGGCATAGGTTCCAAAAGTCATTCGTAAGAAGTTCTCAACCATTCCAAGTGAATTGTCTGGGTACATCAGGGCCTGGCCGAGCGATGTTTTGTGAGCGTAGGCAGCCACCACAGGCATTTTGGCCAATAGTCGAATAGTGGAAAGCTCAACCTGCTCTGGATCCTTGGGGTCTAGCGAGTCTGGATAAAAAGTAGAAAGGGCCGAAATTGATGCAGAAATTATCGCCATCGGGTGAGCAGAGGTCGGGAAAGCGCGGAAGAAATCTTTAAGGTCTTCGTGCAAAAGCGTGTGCCGGCGCATTTTGCCATCAAATTCCTCTAGCTCGGACTTGCTAGGTAGTTCGCCATAAACAAGGAGATATGCAACATCGAGGAAAGACTTTTTGGCAGCTAGTTGCTCGATTGGGTATCCCCGATAACGGAGAATTCCTTTGTCACCATCTATATAGGTGATTGCACTCTTGGTGGAGGCTGTGTTTACAAAGCCCTGGTCATAGGTTGCGAGGCCAGTTTTAGCCATAAGTCCAGATATGTCGATTCCACTGTGGCCGTCAGTGGCCTGCACAACAGGCAGCTCTGACTCGGTTTCGCCAACTCGGATTACGACCTTTGGACTCTCAGACAAACCTTCATCCCTTTCTCGCAAGGCTCTAGCCTAGGGCAGAATTTCTCCCAGTCTAAATCCGTTTAGCCGATTGTGAACAGCTGTTTACGGGCCCTAGTAGCGCAAGCGCCAGGGCCTAGACTGACAATGATGGACGAAAGTGAATTTGAAGACTACGACCGAGATGCCGAGGTCTCGCTTTATCGCGAATACCGCGATGTCGTCAAAATGTTTCGCTACGTCGTAGAAACAGAGAGACGTTTTTACCTCTGCAATGAAGTTGAGCTAAAGCGCATTGACACAGCCACCGACTTTTACTTTGAGATCAACATGCAGGATGTCTGGGTTTGGGACATCTATAGAACCGACCGCTTTGTGAAGCAGGTCAAGGTAATGACCTTCAAGGATGTCAACCTTGAGGAAATAGGTAAACGGGACATTGAAATCCCTGAGGAATTAGCAGTCGGCGATAAGCCGTAGTTATCCACAGATTACTTTCGTCAACAATTTTTTAGAGCCTCTTTTAGCAACATTCTCTCCGAGGAGAGATGATGCAAACCACATTCGAACAAGAACAGCTAATTCTTTGGTCTCTTTTACACGAACCTGGTGACTCAGTAGCGAGAGCTGTTTTTGATGCCAGAGGCATAGCTGCCATTCAAGATTTTAAGACTGGCATGGCTGAAAAGCTCTGGCCTCAGCTTGTTCCATCAGAGCAAATCGAAAATATTCCAGACCTCATTGAACGAATTGGCCTAAGGCTTCCTGTAAGTCACGAGATAGAAGTGATCGAGAGAGCAATCCGTTGGAATGCGCGACCTGTGTTTGAAGCAGAAGCGCCCAAGTTTTTTGCAAGGCTCAAGGATCTCTCCCCGCATCATCCCTACTTGCTATGGGTAGCGGGGAACATTGATTTTTTAGAACAAGATTGTGTTGCAGTAGTTGGAACTAGAAATCCCTCCGATACGGGGCTAGAAAACACCAGAAAGCTGGTCCGCAAAATCCAACTGCCCGTTGTTTCAGGCGGCGCAAAAGGAATTGATGCTGAAGCTCACAAAACTGCATTGGAGCTTGGGCTTCCCACCGCAGCTTTTATGGCCGGCGGTTTAGATAGAGCATATCCGCAGACGAATTGGGATTTGTTTCACCAGATTGTGCAGGCTGGGGGAGCGATGATTAGCGAAATGGCCTGCACGGTGGCACCTACTCGCTTTAGATTTCTGCAACGCAATCGTCTAATCGCTGCGAGTGCCACCAGCACATTTGTTGTCGAAGCAGGCTTTCGATCTGGCTCGAAAAACACGGCAGGACATGCCAGAACCCTGGGAAGAAACATATATGCACTAGCTGGCCCTAAGGATTTTGCGCCTGCCGCTGGCTGCAATCAACTGATTAATTCTGGATTTGCTGACCCGGTTTACCTCACGGGCTCCATTCCATCCAATCTAAACCTCCACAGAAAGCGAGTTGAGGATGCGCTACTGAACGGTGCAAAGAACAGTATTGATGTTGCTCGGGAATCTGGCTTGAGCATCAAACAAGTACAGCGTTTTATGCCCGGCAAGGCCTAATCTGGATGAGTGGATCACCTTCTGGAAACTTTCTTGGCTTCGCTAAAGGCGCGCGGCATAAGCGAGAACACCCTGAAGGCTTATCGATCAGACCTAGCAGATCTGCTGCAGTTTCTGGTTGACACTAAACAAAACCTTTCCCTGGACGCCCTGCGAGATTGGATGTGGCGTCAATCTGAAGCAGGGGCAAGCAAGAGCACACTTGCGAGAAAAACTTCGAGCGCGAAAGCGTTCACAGAGTATTTGTATGAGCGTGGAGAGATATCTGAAGACCCAGGTCTTCGGTTGCGGGCCCCAAAACTTGAGCGCACACTGCCAAAAGTTGCCAGTGAGAAATCGCTAGCTGAAGTATTTAGCAAGCTCATTGAGCAAGCCACCCCAGACAATCCATCGGCTCTTAGAGACCTTTGCGCTTTTGAACTTCTCTATGCCACTGGTATGAGAGTCAGTGAACTAGCAGGCTTAGATCAGTCTGATGTTGACTACTCCAGGAGACTTTTGCGAGTCACGGGTAAAGGAAACAAACAACGAATGTTGCCATACGGCGTAACTGCTGAAAAAGCCCTCAACGACTACATTCGATTGGCTAGACCCAAACTCGCAATTGAAACTTCGCCAGATGCTCTTTTACTAACTTCAAGAGGGAAGCGTGTAGGGGTCAGGCAGCTTTATTCACTGGTGGCAAATCAGCTAGCTCAGACGGCCACCGGTTCGGCTGGTCCGCACACTCTTCGCCACTCGGCGGCAACTCACTTGCTTGACCACGGTGCTGACCTGCGTGCGGTGCAGGAAATCCTCGGACATGCTTCTTTAGCGACTACTCAGATTTACACCCATGTTTCGGTTGAGAGGCTCCGTGATGCATTCGAACAGGCTCACCCTCGCGCCTAGCTAACTAGTTGACTGGGTTTGAGTTTGCCAACAAACAGCAGGGGATTGAGATATCCGTAGGGACTTCGAACTGAGAAGTGAACGCAGTTTTGGCAGTGCTCATGGTAACCCGGATCCCCTTTGCAAGCTTGGCCAAATACTTGTCCTTCGCTAACCCAATCACCTTCCGTAAGGTCCGTGCAAACCACCTCGAAGCTCGCTTTATAACCGGTAAGTGAAAGCAAAGTGATGAGATTGCGATCGACAACTTTTCCGGAAAAGCTCACGACAGCATCAAACGGAGCTCTCAGCTGCTGTCCTGGACTCACAAGGAGATCAATTCCTCGATGTCCTGCTCCATATTCGGTCGCCGGCAAGTGATAGTCCCAGCTGTGTCGAGAATCAAAGTCAGGAATAGGCGTTGCCCAAATCTCGGGTGGTTTTAGTGGCTCGGTCATGGTCTGAATTAGAAGCAGGAAAGAAGTCAATAGTTTGAGCATGGGGAAACCCTGCGGCATAATGCACCCGCGAAGTAGCCGGGAAAAAGGACCGGTGGATAAAGGCTGGTTTGGCTGTTATGCTTACAACCACGTCCCGCCAGTCGGGACGAATTCGCGTAAGGCCAATAAATCTGTTAGCTCAGTCCCCTCGGGGTGCTAGCGGATGGTCTTGCCAGGGGTGTTAGCAACCGCTATCGCCACAAACTGAGTGGACACTTTTGTGTCCAAAGGAGTGCCTTATGGCCAGCGTAACCATGCGCCAGCTACTGGATGCTGGAGTCCACTTCGGACACCAGACCCGTAGATGGAATCCAAAAATGAAGCGACACATTCTTACTGATCGCTCCGGTATCTACATCATTGACCTTCAACAGTCCGTTGACTACATCGACAAGGCCTATAACTTTGTTCGCGATCTAGTTGCTAACGGCGGCTCCATCATGTTCGTTGGAACCAAAAAGCAGGCTCAGGGGCCGATTGCCACAGAGGCACTTCGAGTTGGCCAGCCATACATCAACCAGCGCTGGTTGGGTGGACTACTAACTAACTTCTCAACAGTTGCTAAGCGCATTCAGCGCCTGAAGGACCTTGAGACATATGACTTTGAAGACCCAACCAAATCGGGTCTGACCAAAAAAGAGCTACTCCTTTTGAAGCGTGAAAAAGACAAGCTAGAGAAGTCTCTAGGTGGTATTCGTAACGTCAACAAGACTCCAAGTGCAATCTGGGTTGTTGACACCAACAAAGAGCACCTAGCTGTCACCGAAGCTAACAAGCTAGGAATTCCAGTAATTGCAATCCTTGACACCAACTGTGACCCAGATTCGGTCACTATTGGAATTCCAGGAAACGATGACGCAATTCGTTCCATTGAACTACTCACCAAGCTCATTGCAGACGCAGCAGCGGACGGAATGATCGCTCGCCACAACAAGGGTGGTGCCGAAGCTGAGCCATTGGCTGAGTGGGAGCGCGAACTACTTGAGGGCGAGAAGAAGCCGGCAGTTGAAGAGAAGGCGGCAGAGTAAATGGCTAACTACACAGCAAGCGATGTAAAGGCACTGCGCGAGAAGAGCGGTGCAGGAATGATGGACTGCAAGTCCGCATTAGACGAAGCAAACGGAGATATTGAGAAGGCTTTTGAAGTCCTTCGCTTGAAGGGCCTCAAAGGCGTATCAAAGCGTGAGGGTCGTTCAACTTCCAATGGCCTAGTGGTGGCTCGTGTTGACGGTGGCAGAGCAATGCTTTTGGAACTAGCTTGCGAAACCGACTTCGTAGCTAAGGCTGAAAACTTTGTTGCGCTGGCTGAACAGGCCGCTGACGCTGCATTTGCCGCAGGTGCCAAGGATGCTGATGCGGCGCTCGCCGCTAGTGCGGGTGGAAAGAGCGTGGCAGATGCCATCACAGACCAGGCAGCAATTTTGGGCGAGAAGGTTGAGCTTCGACGTGTGAAAGTTATCGAGGCACCAGCTGTTGATGCTTACTTGCACCGTACAAGCCGTGACTTACCGCCCCAGGTAGGCGTATTGCTCGGTTACGAGGGTTCTAACGCTGATGTCGCTCATGACATCGCAGTTCACATCGCAGCTTTCAGCCCCCAGTACTTGAACCGCGATGAGGTCCCAGCGGACGTTGTTGCGAAAGAGCGTGAGATTGCGACTGAAACAGCTCGCAACGAAGGCAAGCCAGAAGCTGCCCTGGAAAAGATTGTTGAAGGCCGTGTAAACGGTTTCTTCAAAGAGACCTGCCTTCTGGACCAGGACTTCGCGAAGGACAACAAGTTGAGCGTTGCCAAGGTGGCCGAGCAGGCTGGCCTGAAGCTAACTGGCTTTGTTAGATTCCGTGTCGGAGCCTAACTAAAGAGATCAAACAAAAGGGGTTCGGCTTAGGCCGAGCCCCTTTGTCTTTCCCCCTAGGATGGTCTGAGGAATTGGCTGGAGGTTGAAGATGGCAAAGAAGCGTCGTGTAATACTCAAACTCTCCGGCGAAGCTTTCGGTGCGGGTTCTTTGGGTGTCAACCCAGATGTTGTGTCAGAAATTGCCAAATCAATTGCTGCGGCCGCCAAAGATGTTGAAATAGCCATCGTGGTAGGTGGAGGAAACTTCTTCCGAGGAGCAGAACTATCCAACAGAGGCATGGATCGTGGCCGAGCCGATTACATGGGCATGCTGGGAACCGTTATGAATGCTCTAGCCCTGCAAGACTTCATTGAACAAGCTGGCGCTTCGGTCCGAGTTCAAACTGCTATCACTATGGCTCAGGTTGCCGAGCCTTACCTGCCACTGAGAGCCATTCGCCACCTAGAAAAAGGCCGCGTCGTAATTTTTGGAGCCGGTGCTGGCTTGCCTTATTTCTCCACTGACACTGTTGCTGCCCAGCGAGCACTCGAGATTCACGCCGATGAGGTGTTGGTAGCGAAGAACGGTGTTGATGGCGTCTATTCAGCCGATCCAAAACGCGATCCGGCAGCCAAGAAGCTCACTGAAATTAGTTACCAAGAAGCACTAGTTCAAGGCCTCAAGGTTGTCGATGCAACCGCCTTCTCACTTTGTATGGATAACAAGATGCCAATGCGCGTGTTTGGTATGGAAGATGTGTCAGCAGCTTTGCTCGGCAAACAAGTTGGAACCAAAGTCAAGCCATAGCGGTAAGGAAACAGATGATTCAGCAGATTATGGCCGAGGCCAAAGAGAAGATGGATAAGGCGCTAGACGCCACCAAAGAAGACTTTGCTTCTGTGAGAACCGGCAGAGCCAACCCTGCAATGTTTCAAAAAATAATGATTGACTACTACGGCACACCAACCCCGCTGGGTCAGTTGGCTGGAATTCAAAATCCCGAAGCTCGTTCCATCATGATTTCGCCATATGACAAATCTGCGCTGTCTGCAATCGAAAAAGCCCTCCTTGCTACTCCCAATCTGGGTGCTCAACCAAACAGCGATGGCAATGTCATCCGAATCAATTTGCCTGAGCTAACTGAGGAAAGACGCAAGGAGTACGTCAAGCTAACGCGCGATAAGGCTGAGCAGGGACGCGTCTCGGTTCGCAACATTCGCCGCAAGGCAAAAGAGGACCTCGAAGCCGTCAAGAAGGATGGCGGAGCTGGTGAGGACGACATTGAGCGAGCTGAAAAAGAATTAGAAGCAATTACCAAGGCGCACGTTGACAAGATTGACGAAGCGCTGAAAAACAAAGAGGCCGAACTGCTCGAGGTCTAAGTGGACAGCTCGAAAACTCGCACCCTAGGTCCTCGACTCATTGTCGGGTTTAGCCTGGGTGGAATTTTTCTGCTTTCCCTTCTTCACCCACTGGCTTTCACTACTTGGGCAGCATTTGCGGCTTTCATGGCTTTGAGGGAACTTACCGCAGTTCTTAGAGCGGCCGGTTGGCTTGTTCCAAAAATTACACCCCTGGCAGCTGTTGCAATTCTTTATTCAACTTATCTTTACGGCACAGCAGGACAGTGGCTGTCATTATTGATTTGCGTAGGCGTGCTTGTGACTATTCGAGGGGTCGAGCTTTTAGCCGGCAAGAATTTTCTCTCCGTGAAGCAGGCCCTGAGAGAATTTGGGGCAATTGCTTTTCAATTGGTTTATGTCCCGTTGCTAATTAGCTTTGCAGTTCTTTTGATTAACAAACCAAATGGAGTGTTATGGGTATTTCTGCTCGTAATCACGGTCGTTATGATCGACTCCTTTGGCTACCTGGTCGGTCGGTTCTTTGGCAGAACCAAGCTGATCCCCGCCATTTCGCCCAAAAAGACTTGGGAGGGATTCCTGGCTTCTGTGGCAGGAGCACTTGCCGGGGGATTCCTTGCAGGGTATTTATTAGGCAGTTCGGTCTGGTTTGGTTTACTCTTTGGAATATCACTACTAGTCAGTTCGGTTTTGGGAGATCTTTCAGAATCACTGATCAAACGTGATTTGAACGTCAAGGACATGGGGGATGTCCTACCAGGGCATGGAGGGTTTATGGATCGCTTGGATTCAATGCTGCCATCCAGCTTCGTTGCATATTTACTCTCGCTAGTTATTTTCTAGATGACCATTCAACGAGTTTCATCCAGATTGCTCGGCTATGACCCCGAGCAGGTAGATGGGCTGCTGGATCGAGTTCGGCGCCAGTATGAAAATCCGAATAGCAGAATTGTGACACCAGGAATGCTTGCAGTCGCGAAGTTTGAGCTAGTTCCAGGTGGTTATAGATTTGATGAAGTCGATGCCGCAATTGCGAAAATCGCTGATGATTTTGAAATTAGAGAAATTACTGAGCGAATCACCAGATTCGGCAAGACCGAAATAAAGAAAGATGTTCGTAAGTTAATCGGACAGGTATCTGAAGTTTTGGCACAGCCATCTAAGGAAAGATTTTCACCCTCAAAAAATGGGTACAAAGCCAAAGAAGTTGAGAAACTCATTTCGCAGCTAAGAATCCTTGAAGGGCAACTTCTCGGACCCGAGCCGATGGTACTCAGAACCAGCGAACTCGGCAGCGCCAAGGGTGGACCAAATAAATCAGAGGTTAATGAGTTTTTAGCTATGGCGGTTACAGCCTTGCATACCCAGCGTTTATTGGGATGATTGCCAAAAAATCGCTTTAGCCAATAGGCTTAAGGCTTCTCCCAGGAGGAATGTGGGAAGACACGCGCTTCAAAGAACACGCCCAAGGCGACACCTATTCGCATTGGGCTACTTTTTTGCATCCTCACTGGTCATGGTCACAATTGTGGATCCTTACTCTGGAACCATGGCGAGTGCGGATGCGGTCAATACATTTGACGCGCCCGGGGAATATCAGACCCTCACCATCAAGCCCGTAGCTGATGGAGATTTTGCCAGAGCGGACTTTGAAGTGGTTTCTGGCCAGCGTGCCAGAGGTGTAACGGTTCGTATCGCGCCATATCCTGAACCAGGAACCCCGAAAGCATTTGCGCTGCAAGAAGTAACTTCCCGTAATTGGGATTACAACCAATTTTCCTGTTTAGTTAAACTTTGGGAACGTGAAAGCAATTGGCGCTGGAATGCAACAAATCGTTCTTCTGGAGCCTATGGAATTCCGCAGTCTCTTCCGGCAAGCAAGATGGCTTCTGCGGGGGCTGATTGGCGCACTAATCCAGAAACACAGATTCTTTGGGGCCTGGGCTACATCGATGGGCGCTATGGTTCTCCCTGCGCCGCACTTGTTCACTCCGATGTTCATAACTGGTACTGATGGCAAGAGGGAAGCGCCGTCGAAACGCTCCTAAGCGGGAGTACGAAGAGCTTGACATAACGCGCCTAAGAACAAGTATTCCTCATGTTGAAATCAAGCGTGGAATTGAGTTTGAGGTATCTCAGACAGCGGGAAGCAATGCAGAAGAGGGAAAAAGTTGGGTTTGCCCAGTCTGCGTAGTTCTAATCACCCCGGGGGTTGTCCACACGGTTGCCTGGGACACTCATCGGGGAGTGCAATCAAGACGCCACTTTCACAATCACTGCTGGAAAATTTTTGACGGCTTATTGCCATGAATGAAATTAGATCCAATACCGAACTCCCGAGTGTCAGAGAAGAAATCGAGCTTCATACTGAGGACGGTCAGATTCTGGTCGGTGAGCTATCCACTCCGGTAGGAAGTGCTCCTGTCGCCACTCTGATTACCTTGCATCCGTTGCCAACCCATGGTGGATTTATGGATTCACACCTGTTTAGAAAAATGGCAAACCGTCTGCCACATCAACTTTCGGTTGCCGTGTTTAGATTCAACACCAGAGGAACTCAATCACCGCGAGGGCAGTCCACTGGTCAGTTTGATGGCGGAGTTTCAGAGAAGTTTGATGTGGCTGCTGCTGTGAAGTTTTGCCAAGACAGAGGATTGCCGAGACTTTGGCTAGTTGGGTGGTCATTTGGCACGGAACTTGCCATCAAATATGGCCCAGACCATGCGATTGAAGGCGCTATTTTGCTCTCGCCACCATTACATCGAGCAACTAGCGAAGACCTTGAACGCTGGAACCAATGCCCAGCCCAGTTGATCGCCTTGGTGCCTGAGCTGGATGAGTTTCTAAACCCAGCGGAGGCCGCGCTGCGGTTTGCGGTAGTTCCAAAGATAAAGCTGCAGGCTTTCGATGGCGAAAAGCACTTATGGGTTGGTGAGCAGGCTACTCGCCGAGTCTTCGATGCGATTGCAGAGGCTGTGGTGCCGGGGTCAGCACCGTTGCCAACCTTCTATTAGCGCTCTTGTTGGCGCGGCATCCAAACTTCTCTCACAAGCAAAAGAATTGCAGCCGCGACTGGAATTGCTACTAGTGCCCCAAGTACACCTAAAAGTGTGCCACCAACGAGTGCGGCAATTACAACCACCGCAGCTGGGATGGCAACAGCCTTTTGCATTACGCGTGGGCTAATCAGATAAGCCTCAATTTGTAGATAGACCAAGTAGTAGATCAGAACAATTGGCACGAAAGCTGCGCCAGAAAGGTAAGTAACGCCAACAACCAGGATTCCAGCGCTGGCAGGACCGATCAGCGGAATTAGGGCTAACAAAAATGCTGCCAAGCTCAGTAGAAGGGCAAATGGTGAGCCGACAATTGTTAGCAAGCTAAAAAGAAGTAATGAATGAAGCAGGGCAACCGAAGTTTGACCCATCACCCATCTTCCAACGGAAATTGAAATTTGGTCAGTTAGCTTGCGGAAGCTCTCACGCTTAGTCTTAGCAACCAATAAGCCCAGGTAGTCTTTGAGTGATTCCAGCGAAACCATAAAGTAAATACTTAGAATCACAACAATCACGAATCCTACGACACCACTTAGGACGCCAACACCAATCTGAAAAACACCACCGAGCAGGGTTGGCCAATTGCTCGAGTTGCTAACGAAGTTAATCGCGGTTTCTGCAGCGGTTGATATTGCTCCACCGAGCTGAGCGTCATAACTGGCGATTAGTCGATTGTCGACAATGTTCTCAATAATGGTTGGAAATCGCCCGATTAGCTTTCCTGCTTCAGAGACAGCGGTTGGCAGGATTGCCCAAAGTAGCAGTGCTACTACTGATAAGAATCCTAAAATCACGATGATTACAGCCAGTGGCCTCGGCAGCTTTGCCTTGATCATCATTCTTACAAGGGGATCCATCCCGAGGGCAATAAACAGTGCTAGGCCCACGTAGGTGAGGATGGTAGCGAGTTGCCCTATTGCCGCTCCAAAGAAAATGGCAGCCAGAACTCCTAGCCCGCCAAGAAAACCAATCTGGAAGGCGTTGATGATTCTGGCTCTTTCCATTAGTCCTCCAAGTTTTTGAGTTCAGCTACCACTGTGCTCAGATTCTTCAAGTAAGCCTTAGCGGCTGCAACTGCGTTTTCTACGCTAGCAAGTTCTGCCTTGGCATTGCGGAGCAACTTGCCGGCTTCTTCTTGGGCTGCTGAGCTAATTGCTACTGCTTCTAATTCAGCTGAGTGGATTAGTGCCTCTGCACGAGACCTAGCCTCTTGCAGCATCTTGGCTTGTGACCGAGAAGTTTCCATTTCCAGCGTCTGAACCTCGAGTCGGAGTTTTGCAGCCACACCCTTTAGCTCAGATATGTCGGTTTGGGCAGATTCCAAATAGAGCTGCGTCTGCCTTACGGCTTCCTGGTGTTTTTCTAGATATTCATTCTCGGCGTCTCTGCGGCGGTTGATTAGCTGAGCCTCTAATTCGGCAAGAGCTGCTTCTTTCGCTCTTTGGTCAACGGGTATTTCTGTGGCCAGCAGAAATTTCTTGCTGGCAAACTGAGCCTCTAGTTCGGCTTTTCTTTGCTCAAGCTCTCTGCGAGCAGTAGTTCTAAGCGAAGCAATTTCTGTTGCCACCTGCCCACGAATTCGTGCAGCTTCCGCTTCGGCTTCTTTGACCAGTTCGCTGGCCTTCTCCTGAGACTGCTTGAGAAGCTGTTCCGCCTCAAGATTTGCAGCTGAAATTCTTCGACTGCTTCTGCGTTCCGCCGACGCCAGCTGTTCCTCGTAACGCTGCTCCAAATCTTTGATGCGTTCAGCCAGATCAGCTTCAGTACGAGCGATGAGCTCATCAGCTTGGGCTTGCGAGTCCTGTTTGAGCTTGAGGGCTATCTCTTCGGCATTTGAAATAAGGTTGGAAGCCTTGCTGCCAAGGGCCGTATAGCTTGGTTGGGCACGCAGGCTGATTTCCTGCTCGGCATCTGTGAGTTTTTGACTAAGGAGCCTCAGTTGCTCAGCTAATTCTGAGCTGGTTTCCTGTAAACGCACTATTTCGGCGCTTAAAACCTTGATTTCGCGGTCTACTGCCTGGGGGTCATAGCCGCGTCGAACTATCTCGAAGCGTGAATCTGCGGCCAAGTGCCCCTACCTCTGCGAGTAAACTTTCCAAGCTAGCAAAGTCTACTCGGAGCCCTACTTATGCGCATTTGGATTGCCCTCGTGCTGTTTGTGGGCGGCCTTGTCACGGGCAGCATTGGGGTGGTTAACCAGCTAGAAAATCAGCCCTTGGATCGCATCATTGCCTCCAGCACGCTGCTTGAGCCAACGACCTACGTCTTTATCCCAAGCAAAGTCCTCAGTTCTTACCCAGCGCCTGTTTCGGTTGAATCGCTAGGTCCACTAGTTTTTCTTGCAACCGGTAGAGATTCCGATATTCAGGCCTGGATTGGTGATAGTCCATATGTGGAGTTAGGACTTCGAATCGACGAAGAGGCCAAACGCGCCGAACTGGTTGAACTTGTTCGAGAAGGTACTGGGGCGCTTGCTGACCCGAGAGGGGCAGATCTTTGGAGGAGCGAGGTTGTAGGGGAATCAAGCGCCAAGCTCTCTGCTCCACTTGATGGTGAATCGGGAATGCTACTTGCCTCAAATGGAATCGAAGAGGCCCCTAGGGCCGTTTCTGTTGTTTGGGATTTACCCGATGAACCAGGACCCATTGCTCCAATTACTTTTCTAGCAATTGCTCTTTTAATCGCGGGATCCATCATGGCGCTTTGGGATGCTAAAGATTACTGGACAAAACGACGCAGAAAAGTTACTGGTCCAAAACCACCCAAACGTCGAGCTCCAAGAAGAGCTGTAAGTCAGGCTGGGCAAACTCGTAAGAGTGGACGCCGAGCAAAGCTTGCGATGGTGAGTGCAACTGTGTTGGCGGTTAGCATCTTGAGCGGTTGCGTGCCGGACTATCAGAGCCCAATTGTTTCACCATCACCTTTGCCAGCTCCGCAAACCCTTACGCCAGCTGTTACCGCTGAGCAGGGGCAGCGAATCTTGAACGAAGTGATTACCCTCTTGCAGGATGCAGATCAAACTTTGAACCGAGAGGTTCTTGAGACACGCGCATCTGGACCAGCCTTAGAGGCAAGAAGATTTGAATACAACTTGGTTCGTCGCTTCACTGAAACCGACCGAGATCCAATGCCGTTATTAGCAGAGCCCATTCAGTTGTTCCTGCCACCTGCCACTGACACCTGGCCTCGCAATATGTTGTTTGTTACTGGTGAAGAGAACCTGCAGGTCTACATCTTGCAACAACTAGGCCCAAGGGACAATTACACGCTCTACTTCTATGCCAACTTGCTCCCTGGCGCAGACTTCCCCGAAGTTGCCTCGGAATTGATTGGCGCGAGCCAGCTGAAGCCGGACAACAAGTTCTTGAAAGTTTCGCCAGACGTTCTAGCAGTTGCAGTTGGAGACCTGCTAAACCTTGGAGCAGAATCCAGCTGGTCGTTGGTGCTTGATCCAAATAACGACTACATTCGCGACGTATCCAGCGTTCAGCAGGGGCTTGTGGAGACTCTGACAAATGCGAACTTGACATTCGACCACGCTTTATCTGACCAGGTTCCAGTTCTACTCTCGACCGTTGATGGTGGAGCACTAGTGGGAATTTACATGGTTGATACCTACCGCATTATTCCTCGCTCCCGAGGCGATGCTGTCGCTATCTCAGGTGATGAGGCAATCTTGCTTGGGTCTGGTGGTTCGGCCAGTGGAATTGAGACTAGATATGGTGCGATGCTTTTGTTCTACGTTCCAGCCGCCGGGAGTGATGAACGCATCAGTCTGCTGGCAGCCACTCAGCAACTCATGACCGTTGAGGCGGTGGACGATTGAATAATTTTGGCGGCGCTATGGATCTCTCTTCTCTAAGTGGCGGGGGAGAAAAGCTCACGATTGCAGATTGGCTTATCCTCGCCGATCAGCAGACCTTGCGTAGCTACCTCAAGTTGAGCGAGCAGGTTCCAGTTCTTTTGTTCATTAGCGACGATTCAGAATCATCCAATCGTTTGCGGCAGCTACTACTTAAGATTATTTCTGCGAGCGAAGGAAGATTCGCTGGGCTGGAAGTCAGCCTCACCACATCCCCACAGCTCGCCCAGGCAGTCGGCGTCTCAGCGGCACCTGCCATGTTGGCACTTTTAGCTGGGCAGCCTGCACCGCTGTTCCAGGGGGAAATTGAACAATCCCAGCTAATGCAAGTTTTGTCTCAAGTTCTCCAACTTGCAGCACAGAATTCAATTTCTGGTCGTGTACAGATTGGAGCAACTCCTACTCAAAAGCAGTTGAGCAAAGAACACGAAGCAGCCATTGCGGCGGTCGAAGCTGGAGATCTGCCAGCAGCAAAGTCACTGTTTGAAAAATTGCTCAAGGAATACCCAAACGATTTTGATGCAAAAGCAGGGTTAGCCCAGGTGGAGCTAATGATTAGGTTGACCAGTAAAGAACTCACCCCACTCGATCAACTTATGCTTTCGGCTGATCAGTTACTGGTATCGAGAGACCCAGCACAAGCCTTTAGCGTTCTGCTTGACCTATTTAGAGATCGAGTTTCCGATAGAGACGCTATTCGCGAGCGACTCTTACAACTGTTCTCACTGTTTCCTGAGGGTGATGAGCCGGTCATTTCGGCACGCAAGCAATTGACTGCCTTGCTGTTCTAACTAGGCTTGACACAATGGCAGTTTTTCTCGATCACGCGGCTACTTCTCCGCTTCGGCCTGAGGCGCTTTCGGCGCTGAATCAGGCACTGTTGCAACTGGGAAACCCTTCGTCAATTCACTCTCACGGTCAAGCCACCAGAGAGATTTTGGAACAGGCTCGTGACCAAATCGCGAACAGTGTGGGCTGCAATCGCTCTGAAGTGGTTTTTAGTTCAGGTGGCACCGAAGCAAACAATCAGGCTGTTAAGGGAATCTGGTGGAGCAGGAGTAGTAGCGAGCGCAAGCTAATAATATCGTCACCCCTTGAGCACAAAGCGCTTCTTGATCCCATTCAGTGGCTGGTAGAACACGAAGGCGCCGAGTTAGTGGAGCTACCGATTAGCAATGGACATGTTTCTTTAGCCGCGCTTGAGGAAATTCTTAGAGAGCGCTCCCAAGAGATCGTGCTGATTAGTTTGATGTGGGTGAATAACGAAACTGGCGTTATCACTGATATTGAGGCTGTGACAGAGATTGCCAAACCGTATGGGATTCCGGTTCATTCAGATGCAATTGCTGCACTTGGCCGCATTCCAATTGATTTTGCTAAATCCGGTCTCTATGCCATGAGCATCTCTGGGCACAAAGTTGGAGCCCCGATTGGCATTGGAGCTTTAGTAGTGAGAAGAGACGCGAAGCCAGTGAATCTTATTCACGGTGGTGGGCAAGAGCGTGGACTTCGTTCTGGCACGATGAATTATTCACTGGCTAGTGCTTTTGGAGCCGCGGCTGAGCTTGCGGTGAGACAGATGAGTGAGACTCAATCAAGGCTTAGGGTTTTACGAGACAAAATTGAAACTGCCATCACCGCAGCAATACCCTCCGCAGTTCTGACAGCCAAGAATTCAATAAGAGTAGAGCACAATGCTCACTTCATTTTTCCGGGTGTCAACAATGATTCTTTGCTTTTCCTTCTTGACCAGCAGGGTATCAGCGTTTCAGCCGGCAGTGCCTGCCAGGCTGGGGTGCTTGGACCTTCACATGTCTTAATTGGGATGGGCTACTCAGAAGCGGACGCCGCGAGCTGTATTCGGGTAAGTCTGGGATACAACACAACCGAAGCAGATGTCGATGTCTTCGTGAATGGCCTGATCGAGGCATATCCCAAGGCATTAGCCGCATCCCCAATGCCGTAGCAGGCAATTTAGACTATTCAGATGCGTGTACTGGCAGCTATGAGTGGTGGAGTAGATTCCGCCGTTGCGGCTGCTCGCGCTGTTGAGGCAGGTCACGAAGTTGTGGGTGTTCACTTAGCGCTATCCCGCATGCCAGGAACACTCAGAACCGGTTCACGTGGTTGTTGCACCATTGAAGATTCCATGGACGCTCAGCGCGCCGCTAAGAAACTGGGCATCCCCTTTTATGTCTGGGATTTCTCTGAGCGATTCAAGCAGGATGTTGTGGATGATTTTCTTGCTGAATATCAGGCTGGTCGAACACCGAACCCATGCATGAGGTGCAATGAGAGAATCAAATTCGCGGCACTATTAGAGCGAGCGTTGGCTCTAGATTTTGATGCTTTGTGCACTGGTCACTATGCAACTGTTAGCCAAGATTCCGAGGGAAATTACGAACTGCATCGCTCACTAGCAATGGCGAAAGATCAGAGCTACGTTCTCGGTGTTCTCACCCAGGATCAGTTGAAGCACTCCTATTTCCCTCTCGGGGCAACTGCCTCAAAAGACTTAGTAAGAGCCGAAGCCGCACAGCGCGGACTGACAGTTGCAAATAAGCCCGACAGCTATGACATCTGCTTTATTCCAGAGGGGGACACCAGAGAATGGCTTAGGGAATTCGTTCAGAGTGAGCCAGGCAAAATAATCGATCAATCTGGTGAAGTTGTTGGAGAGCATGACGGGCACGTTGGCTTCACCATTGGTCAAAGAAAAGGCCTGCGACTGGGCAGACCTGCTAAAGACGGCAAGCCAAGATACGTTCTTGAAATAAGACCAAAAACCAAAGAGGTAGTAGTTGGACCCGAGGATGCTCTGGCAATCAGCGAACTTGCCGGTTCGAGATTCTCATGGTGCGGTAAAGAGCCAGAAAATCAAATGGACTTTTTTGATTGTGAAGTGCAGGTGCGTGCTCACGCGGAATCAGTTCCCGCGAAGGCTGCTGTTGTGAACCAGGAGTTAGTAATTCGAGTGGATCAGCCCTTATTTGGTGTTGCACCGGGTCAAACTGCTGTGCTCTATCAAGGAACTCGCGTGCTGGGCCAAACCACTATCGATCGAACAGCAACTGAAGCAGCTTTGAATGTCTAGTGCCGAGAGAATCGAAGAGCTTCGCACGCAAATCGCTCGTTACCGTCAGGCCTACTATCAAAAAGACCAATCCCTTATCTCTGATCAGGAGTATGACCAGCTAGAACGAGAGCTGAAGGAATTAGAGCTCGCCCACCCTGAATATGCAGCAGACTCACCAGCCGCCAAGGTTGGTGCTAGCGCCAGCGAGCTTTTTGCCCCGCATCCACACAAAGAGCGAATGCTGAGTCTCGACAATGCATTTTCCGAAGCTGAATTCAATGCTTGGGCCGAGCGAGTGGTGGGTGGCCCTTTTCTATGCGAGCCGAAAATAGATGGTTTAGCCGTTTCACTCACCTACGAAAAAGGCAAATTGATTTCCGCTGCAACGCGCGGGGATGGCGAAGTTGGTGAGGATGTGACAGCGAATGTTCTAACCATTAAGGGCATTCCGCATCAGCTGACTGGCAAAAACCACCCAGCACTAATCGAAGTCAGGGGTGAAGTTTTCTTCGCGCTGGCTGATTTCGAGCGGCTGAACGCATCAATAGTGAAAAGCGGGGGCAAGCCATTTGCAAACCCTAGGAACTCAGCCTCTGGATCACTGCGCCAAAAAGATCCAAAGATTACTGCAAGCCGACCGCTCCAAATGCTTGTTCACGGTTTTGGGGCTTGGCAGGGAGAACTTGCAAGCCAATCCGAGGTTTACACGTTGCTCAATTCCTGGGGACTACCAACCACCAAACGATATCAAGTGGTAAATGACGCGAGCGCTGCCTTTGAATTCATAACCAAGTTAGAAAAAGAGCGCCACACTATCGAACACGAGATCGATGGTGTAGTAATCAAAATCGATCAGTTAGCCAGACAGCGTGAATTGGGAACAACTTCTAGAGCACCGCGGTGGGCAATTGCTTTCAAGTATCCGCCTGAGCAAGTAAACACAAAGCTGCTAGATGTGCGAGTTTCGATTGGAAGAACCGGTAGGGCCACCCCATTTGCCGTATTAGCTCCCGTGCAGGTAGCTGGCAGTGAAGTTGAGTTTGCGACTTTGCACAATGCTGACCAAGTTGATGCCAAAGGCATAATGATTGGAGACACAGTTGTTCTGCGAAAAGCGGGCGATGTGATTCCTGAGATTTTGGGACCAGTAGTGGCGCTGCGAGATGGCAGTGAAAAGAAATTCAAGATGCCGACCAAGTGTCCAGAGTGTGCAAGCAAGCTAGCCCCAGCTGCAGAAGGTGACGTGGATTTGCGCTGCCCTAACGCCAAAAGCTGTCCCGCTCAGCTACGTGAGCGGATTGCCTTCATAGGCTCACGGGCTGTTTTAGATATTGAGGCACTCGGTTATGTTTCTGCGACAGCCCTTACCCAGCCTTTAGAGCCCGCCCAGGCTCCAGTGCAATCTGAAGCTGATTTGTTTGACCTCACGCTGGAAAAGCTTTTACCCATTCGCTCGGAAGTCTTAGATCCAGACACTGGACTTCCTAAGCACGATTCCGAGGGTAAAAACAAGGTAGTTGACTTTTTCCGGAAGAAGGATGGAAGTCCAGCCGAAGTTGCGCTCAAGCTATTGGCGAACTTGAATGAAGCAAAAACAAAAGAGCTGTGGAGAATACTGGTGGCTCTTTCTATCCGGCACGTCGGACCAGTTGCTGCGAGAGCGTTGTGCGATTACTTCGGCTCCCTAAGTGCCATTTTCAACGCTAGCGAAACAGAACTCGCTCAGGTTGAGGGAGTTGGGCCAACCCTTGCGAAATCCATTATCGACTGGTGGGCGGAAGACTGGCATCAAGATATTGTTAGCCGTTGGCAAAAAGCGGGCGTACAGCTGGCAATCCCTAATCATTCAGGACCAGGCTCGATGGTGCGTGAAGGCGTCTTTTCTGGCATGACGATCGTTGTGACAGGCAGCCTGACCACCATGAGCCGCGATGACGCAGAAGCAAAGATTATTGCGGAGGGAGGCAAAGCCGCCTCGTCGGTGTCCAAGAAGACTTCCTTTGTGGTGGCAGGCCCAGGAGCGGGCTCCAAGCTGGCTAAAGCCGAGGAACTAGGGGTTGAGGTCATCGATGAGCAGACCTTTCTTTCAAGGCTACCCAGGTCAAACTAGACTGGTCTTTTCGACCAACCCGAAAGATCCACATGTCTGAAGTAACCCCTGACCTGGTGCGACACCTGGCCTCTCTGGCCAGAATTTTGGTCACCGAAGAGGAAGTCCAGAAGCTAACCGGAGAACTTAGCGTGATCGTCGACTCTGTTGCATCCGTCAACAAGGCTGTCTCTGGTGATGTTGCTGCGACCAGTCACCCAATTCCAATGAGCAACGTTTTTCGGGAAGACATCGTTTTGCCATCTCTCACTCAGGCTGAAGCCCTCAGCGCAGCGCCTGATAGCGCAGAAGGTCGTTTCAAGGTTCCGGCCATTTTGGATGAGGAGTAAGCGTGAGCGACCTAATCCATAAGAGCGCTGCTGAGCTAGCCCAGCTAATCAATTCAAAGCAGGTCTCCTCAGTTGAGGTAACGAGCGCCTTCTTCGATCGAAGCGAAAAGCTAAATCACAAGACTTTCTCCTACCTACATCTAAATCGCGAAAATGCTCTGGCTGCAGCAAAGCTGGCTGACCAAGCCCTAGCTGCTGGCAAGGTCCACTCCCCATTACATGGAGTGCCAATTGCAGTGAAAGACGTTCTAGTGACAAAAGACGCACCAACTACTGCTGGTTCAAAAATCCTTGAGGGGTGGATGCCGCAGTATGACGCGACGGTTGTCGTGAAGCTGCGTGAAGCTGGGTTACCTATTCTTGGCAAAACAAATATGGACGAGTTTGCCATGGGATCTTCGACCGAGTATTCGGCATACGGCCCATCTAGAAACCCTTGGGACCTGCAACGAATCCCTGGCGGCTCTGGCGGAGGCTCATCGTCCGCTGTGGCTGGCAGGCTTGCGCCCTTGGCAATTGGTAGTGACACCGGTGGTTCGATTCGTTATCCAGCTGCAGTAACTGGATCGGTCGGTACCAAACCAACCTACGGCGCAGTTTCTCGTTACGGCGTGATTGCTCTCGCTTCCTCGCTTGACCAGATTGGTCCTGTTACAAATACTGTGCTTGATGCCGCACTCTTGCAGGATGTAATTAGTGGTCATGATGCGAAAGATTCGACCTCATTACCAAACTCTCTTGGTTCAATGGCTGAGGCAGTTCGCAATGCAGACTTCAAGGGACTCAGGGTCGGAGTTGTCAAGCAATTGAGCTCCGATGGTTTCCAAGCTGGCGTGAGCGAACGATTCCAGGACACCATCAGCAAGTTAACGGCTAATGGTGTCGAAATCGTAGAAGTTGATTGCCCCAGTTTTGAGTATTCAGTAGCTGCCTACTACCTAATTCTGCCGGCCGAAGCCAGCTCAAATCTTGCCAAGTACGACTCGGTCAGATTTGGAATGCGAATTCTTCCTGAGGGAAATCCAACCATTGAACGCGTAATGGCTGCCACGCGCGAGGCTGGATTCGGACCCGAAGTTAAGCGAAGAATTATTCTTGGCACCTATGCTCTTTCCTCTGGTTACTACGATGCATACTACGGATCGGCTCAGAAAGTAAGAACGCTGATTCAACAGGATTTGGCGAAGGCTTTCGCAAAGGTTGATGTTTTGCTCACACCAACTGCACCAACCACAGCCTTCAAGATTGGCGAGAAAGTCAATGACCCACTGGCAATGTATTTGAATGACATCGCCACTATCCCAGCCAATCTGGCAGGTATTCCGGGCATCTCCGTGCCAAATGGATTGGCTAAAGAAGACGGCCTACCATCGGGAGTCCAAATTCTCGCTCCAGCAATGCAGGATGCACAGGCTTATCGCGTTGCGGCCCTGATTGAGAACCTCTACAAAGCTGAGTGGGGCGATTACCTGATAAGCCAGGCTCCTGATCTGGAGGCACTAAATGTCTAAAGAGCAGCTAATGCCTTACGAAAAGGCCATCGAACAGTTTGAAGTTGTAATCGGTTTAGAAGTCCATGTTGAACTAAACACCAAGAGCAAGATGTTCTGCGGTTGCAAGAATGAATTTGGTTCTGAGCCAAACACAAATGTCTGCCCAATTTGCATTGGATTACCCGGGGCCTTGCCCTCGGTGAACAAAAAGGCGGTTGAGTCATCAATTGCAATCGGCCTTGCCTTGGGTTGCGATATTGCCAAGACCTGCCGTTTTGCAAGGAAAAACTATTTCTATCCAGATCTAGCAAAGAATTTCCAGACCTCTCAATACGATGAGCCAATCGCCTTCGGTGGAAAGTTATCAATTGAATTGGCAGACGGCCAGTCCTTCAATGTAGAAATTGAAAGGGCTCACATGGAGGAAGATGCCGGCAAGCTCACACACGTAGGTGGGTCAACGGGTCGTATCCATGGTGCAGATTTCTCGCTAGTTGACTACAACCGAGCTGGCGTGCCGCTAGTTGAAATTGTTACCAAACCAATCTTTGGTGGGGGGGACAAGGCTCCTGAACTCGCAGCTGCTTATGTCAGGGCGATCCGTGAAATCGTGAAAACGATGAATGTCTCTGATGCTCGCATGGAGCGCGGAAACGTCAGATGCGACGCCAACGTTTCTCTTCGCCCTAAGGGCCAGGAAAAACTGGGCACTAGAACCGAGACCAAAAACGTCAACTCCATTAGAAGTGTTGAAAGTGCGGTCCGATACGAGATTCAGCGCCAAGCACACATCCTCGCAAATGGTGGAACGATTATTCAGGAAACTCGTCACTGGCATGAAGATCGCGGCTACACCTCGAGTGGCCGCGTAAAGTCAGATGCAGAAGATTACCGCTACTTCCCAGAGCCTGATCTGGTTCCAGTGGAACCATCGGCGGACTGGGTCGAGAGCATTCGCGCTGCGCTGCCAGAGAATCCAGAAAAACGCAGAAAGCGTCTTTCGGCGGAGTGGGGCTTTAGTGAGCTTGAATTCCGCGATGTAGTAAACGCTGATCTGCTCGATGTAATTTATGCAACGGTTGAGGCAGGCGCAAAGCCGCAGGCTGCACGTAAGTGGTGGAGCGGAGAACTTGCGAGAATTGCTAATGCCGAAAACAAGTCAGTTGAAGAGTTAGCAATTACCCCTGCTCAAGTGGCAGAGATTCAGACTTTGATTGATTCAGGTGAACTAACTGATCGCATGGCTCGTGATGTTGTAGCTGGTGTACTAGCAGGTGAAGGTGAGCCGAGAGCAGTTATTGAACAGCGCGGCTTGAAGGTAGTTAGTGACGAAGGTGCCCTGATCGCTGCTATCGACCTGGCACTTGCAGCCCAACCTGATGTTCTTGAAAAGATTCGTGAAGGAAAACTGCAGGCAGCGGGAGCTGTGATTGGTGCAGTCATGAAGGCCATGGGTGGTCAGGCCGATGCAGCCAGAGTCCGAGAATTGGTTTTAGAACGAGCTAAGTAACTTGGGGTGAGTAACGGGACTTGAACCCGCGGCCCCCTGGACCACAACCAGGTGCTCTACCGACTGAGCTATACCCACCATGTCTGGACTAGCCAGAACTCCTAGATTGTATCAGCGACTTTCTTGGCTATTTGCTTTGCCTTATCGCTATCAGGACCGGGCTCAGCCACCAGCACAGCTAAGCGGTAGTAAGCCAATTCCTGGATGGATTCTCTAATGTCAGCCAGAGCCCGATGAGAGCCATTCTTTTTAGGCAGCTGGAAGTAAACCCTCGGATACCACCGGCGCACCAATTCCTTCAGGGAGCTGACATCTATGTTTCTGTAGTGGAGAAAAGCGTCCAATTTGGGCATCTGCCGAATAATGAACATTCGATCCGTGCCGATTGAGTTCCCAGCCAAGGGAGCGGTCTTAGGTTCGGTGATGTAGTTGGACAGATACTGCAGAACCTGCTCTTGGGCGCTTTCTAAGCTGACGCCAGACTCTAATTGGTTCAGTAAACCACTGTCGGTATGCATTTGTCTTACAAAGTCACCCATATTTGCTAGTGCAGCTGCGCTGGGCTTAATCACTATTTGAATACCATCATCCACTGGCTTGAGCTGATCGTCCGTCACGATAACTGCAATTTCGCAAATTTCGTCTTTGTCAAGATCCAGCCCTGTCATCTCGCAGTCAGCCCAAACGATGTAATCCGTCATTGCTTCCTAGTCGTTAGAGTGACGAGCATTCTTTTGTGCCTTGCGCTGTTGCTTTGCCTCAAGCTTGGCTCGGCGCTTTTGCTCTCTGAGCTCTTTACGCGAAGGTTTCTCATTCTGCTGAATGATCGGCAATTCACTGGTCAAGAATTCAGGCACCGAACCACCTGCTCTGGCACTGGCTGGTTGGGAGTCAACCGGCTGTTCTGCCCAGCGCATCTGACTCTCGTCGTCTAGCGGCATCTCAGTCTCAACCGAAACCTCAGTCCACTGCAACGTTGAGTTCTCAGTGATCACAGTCTCTTCAATAACTGTCACTTTGCTGGCAGGAGCTGCTACGGCTTCAGAAGATACAGACGCCTGCTTCGGAGCAGCGGTGTCGAGTTTCTTGGCTTTCTTCGCAGCCTTTCTCTGAACTCTCAATTCTTTTCTGTCCTTGCGACCTTCAACTAACCAGTAAAGGGTAGGAACCAAAATCAGAGTTAGCAGCGTGGAAGAAAGCAGACCACCAATCACCACAATTGCTAGTGGCTTAGAGATAAAGCCTGAGTTTCCGGTCAAACCAAAGGCCATTGGCGTAAGAGCCAAAATTGTGGCAAGCGCGGTCATCAGAATTGGGCGCAGACGCTGTCTGGCTCCATCAAATAGTGAATCAATGACGCTCTTACCCTGCTTACGATATTGGTTAACGAGGTCAATCAGAACAATTGCGTTTGTCACAACAATTCCAATCAACATAAGCATTCCAATAAGGGCCGGCACCCCCAGCGCGGTGTCAGTCAGAAGTAACAGACCTAACGCACCGGTGGCAGCAAAAGGAATCGAAATCAGAAGTAGTAGTGGCTGAATCAAGGAGGAGAATGTTGCAACCATAACGATGTAAACAATCGCCACCGCTGCAAGCAGGGCAAGTCCAAGTTGCGCAAAGCTCTCTGCTTGGTCAGCCGCAGCACCGCCTACGGTTGCCTCAACACCAATTGGCAATTCAATTTCAGCTAGTCGCTCATTGATTGCCGCTGAAATGGCACCTAGATCATCACCCTCTGGAGTGAGTTGTACTTCAGCGGTTCGGTTTCCTCGCTGAGAAGTAATTGAAGTGGGCTTTAGAACCTCATTTACATCAGCAATCTCTGAAAGACGCACCAATCCTGCAAAGGTTGGAATTCTGATGTCTCTAACCTCTTCAACAGAAGAGGGTGGCTCTGCGCCAGAGATAAATACCTGGGTGTCTTGCTCTTCAATACGAACAGTGCCAAGCGGGCTTGGTCTGAGCTGGGAAGCAACGATGCCTGTAACTGCTGTTTCAGTTAGCAAGAACCTGGCGGCAGCTTCACGATCGACAACAATCTCTAGCACTCGCTCATCGGCTTCAAGTGTTGTGCTAATCGCAGTGATGTTCTCTAGGCCTCTCATAGCATCAGCTATTTGATCAACGCTTTGCTGTAGCAGTTCTTTATCAGTCGCTGAAACTTCAATATCGATGGTTTCAGAAGAGCCAAACCCACCACCCTGACTGGTAGACATCTCGCTGTCTGCCGGGGTGTCGAGGTTTAGCACCTGAGCCTGCAAGTCTTCAAGGTCAGCGCCTTCATCGGCAATAATGCTGAATGCTATGCCGCGGGCCGCGGCTCCAAAGGCCACACGTCCATCGGCTGCTGAACCAACTGTGGTTTGCACCACATCAATTCCCTCAATTGTTAGCATTTGCTCTTCCATTTGCTGGGCAGCTGCATCCTGCTCTTCAAAAGTGGTGCCAGTGGGCATGGTCAGTCGAGCAGTGAACTGGTTCGAACCGCCACCATCAATAAAGTTAGTCTTTAGAAGTGGAACCAGTGAAAATGTGTAGCCGAGAATCAAAACGGCCGCTACTAGAGTCAACCAAGGGTGGCGTGTTGAACCTTTCAGGATGGGCAGGTAGGAGCGCTGCAGAAGACTCTTCTTTTCCCGCTCTTCCTCGGCAACTCTCTGCTTCTTTTCAAAGTTCTTGGGATCTTGTTCTTTTAGGGCATTTAGTCGCTTTGGCATGCGCAGGAACCAGTAGGCGAAGACCGGAACAATGGTCAAGCTGACCAGCAGCGATGCCAGAAGGGCAATTGCGACTGTGAAAGCAAATGGTCGGAATAGTTCTCCAACCAGTCCATCAACTAGTGCAATCGGCAAGAACACAGCAACCGTGGTAATTGTCGAAGCTGTAATAGCTCCAGCGACTTCCTTAACTGCGGTCATGATTGCTTTTCGACGCTTTTCACCATAACTGAGGTGTCGATTGATGTTTTCAATAACAACAATCGAGTCATCAACCACTCGACCAATTGAGATTGTCAAAGCACCCAGGGTCAGCAGGTTTAGCGAGTAATCAGCGACTGACAAACCAATAAAGGTGATTAATACAGAAGTCGGGATCGAGATAGCGGTGATGATTGTGGACTTGAAGCTCAACAAGAACACCAGGATCACCAGTACTGCCATGCCAAGACCCAGTAAGCCCTCGGTCGTTAGGTCTTTGATTGATTTTTCAATGAATGGAGCCTGGTCAAATATTGTTACGACTGTGACATTTCCACCAAGAGCTTCTTCAAGCTCAGGAATTAGATCCTGAACCCCATTCGAAACCGCAACAGAGTTACCTTCTGGGGTCTTGACGATAGATACGGCTAGGGATTCGTTGCCATTAGTTCGGGCAATAGTTGTGACTGGGGCTTGTTCGTAGGTTACTTCCGCAACATCCCCAATGGTTAGAACAGGTGCTGTCGGATTTGGCTGAGTAGGGACCAAGGGTAGATTCTCAAAAAGTTCAACAGTGTCAACTGCGTTACCGACCTGTACCGACAGGGATCCCTCGGAGTCCGTGATTGAACCGACTGGAAGAACTAGCCCATTGGAATTGATGGCGGTGACTATGTCTCGCTGGGTTAAGCCATTTAAGGCCAGGGCTGCCTGATTTAGGGTGAGATTAATTCTCTTCTCTTTAGCTCCGGATACAGCTACTTCTCTAATGCCGTTGACTTTTTGGAACAGAGTAGGAGCAATCTCTTCAAGCCTCTTTCCGATTCGCTCGTTGTCTCCATTGTTATCGCTAACCGCTAAGACAATGATCGGGACCGAGTCAAAGCTTCCAGAGATAATCCTTGGTTCGACATCATCAGGCAAAAGGCCGTCTAGGTCGGTGAGGACACCATTGAGTTTTTCAGTGGCCTCTTCTGAAGTAGTGCCAAATGCGAAGGAAACTCTAAGAACCGAAAGGCCAGTGGTAGAAGTGACAGTAGTTGATTCGACTCCCTCGAGCCCGATCACTGCTTGCTCGATGGGGGAGGAAACTTGGCTGTCAACCACTTCAGGAGAAGCTCCGGGATAAGAGGTAACAACTGCTGCGGAAGGGATCTCAATCGATGGAATCAGTTCCTGTTTGAGAGCGCCAACCGAGATGAAGCCAAAGGCGGCGACTATCAAGGTGACTAGGGCAACGACGGAACGGTTCTTCAAAGAAAGCTTGGCAAGACTGTACAAAATAACCTCTTATTGATTTCTAGCTGGTTCAACCAGCCAAGGAGCCAGAATACTCCCATTGTCCTGGGCTAGGGCTGGGAAATACCGCTCAGAGACGCAGAAGCGACAGGTGGCGAGCTGGATTGCCGAAGCGGTGGGCCGTGATGCTCACGGATTGCTCCTTATAGAAGGGTAAAAGTTCCACAATCCCAGATTCAGTTTGGCTAGAGGTGTAAACAGAAACATCAGGATTTGCCAGCTCAGGACTGCTCAGATCCACCGAACCAATAACGCGGACCCTTCTGGGGCGATTCTGCAATGACGCAAGCCAGCTATTTGAATTCTCAACTTTTACGCCTACTCCAGCTCGTTGAATCACCTTCAAGATCTTCGGAGAGATTTCAGCAACACTAAGCTCCACTTTCCCAATTGCAATTGCCGTGATGAGAGAGCGCCAAACTTGGTACTCCGTCGCATCTGGTTGAATTCGCAATGAGCAGTCTGAACGGAAGTAACGGAGAAGATTCTTTTCAACGCTGAGTGCCGATTCATCTTGAACTTTCGAGAAGTATTGCTTTGCTGCTGCGACATCACTCTGGGCAGAACGAACCAGTGATTCAACTTCAAGATCAGTCAGAGTGGAGGCTGTTGCTATTACGAGCAATTCCTCAATAGCCTTAGAGCCAATTGGCTCTTTGGCAAAATTAGAAGTAGAAGCCCAGTCAGTTAGGCAGAACAAATAATTAGGTCCACCAGCCTTGGCAGTTGGACCCACGGCAGACTTCTTCCAACCACCAAATGCCTGTCGTCTGACAATCGCACCGGTTATCCCTCGATTGACATAAACATTTCCAGCTTCAACTTCGCTCAGCCATAAATTGATTTCTTCAGGGGATAGAGAATGAATTCCAGCTGTCAATCCATAATCAACTGCATTCTGAATTTTGATTGCCTGCTTTAAATTTTTGGCAGTCATGATGGCTAAAACTGGACCAAAATACTCTGTCTTGTGTGAGGTTGAAGCAAATCGAACTCGGTCACGAACTCCTGGCGACCAAAGTTTTCCATCCTCACTTAGCTGCTGGGGTTTGATGAACCACTTTTCACCTTTATCCAAGCGGGTGAGACCATGCAGGAGTTTTTCATTAGGCGCGTCGATAATTGGCCCCATTTGAGCGGCCGGATTGTTCGGAAAATCCACCGTTAGTGATTCAACGGCGTCCCTCAATTGACTACGGAAGCGCTTTGACTTAGCAACGGAACCAACCAAGATGGCAACGGAACTAGCCGAGCATTTCTGTCCTGCATGACCAAAAGCAGAGTAGGCAATGTCTTTTGCCGCCAGATCTAAGTCAGCGTGAGGGGTAACGATAATCGCATTTTTACCGCTCGTTTCCGCCAAAATCCTGAGCGAAGGGTTGAACTGTTTGAACAGCTGAGCTGTTTCATAGCCGCCGGTGAGAATGACTTGATCAACTTTGGGGTGAGAGATCAGCTGCTTGCCCAGTACTTTCTCCCCAATGTGAATAGGAGTTAGGACGCCAGAGGGCAAGACTTCCAACATCAGGGCCGCCAGAACAGCACCACATCTGCTTGCCGGACCAGCGGGTTTAAAAACAACCGCTGAGCCGGTCGCCAGGGCTGCCAAGATTCCACCGGCTGGAATTGCAATTGGAAAATTCCAAGGTGGCGTAACCACAGTTAGTTTTCTAGGTACAGCTATAGCGCCAGGTAGCGCGCCAAGGCGGAGAGTTTGTTGCGCGTAGTAGTTTGCGAAATCGATTGCCTCGGAAACTTCAGTGTCTATCTGGTCGATAGTCTTGCCAGCTTCCGACATGGCAACTTCAATCAAGTACTCGCGGTTTTTTTCGAGGACTACAGCAACTCGCAGCAATAACTCAGAGCGCTCTATCAGGCTGAGCTTGCTCCATGCCTGCTGGGCAATTAGAGCAATGTCAATGACCTGGTCTAGCGTCACCGCGTCATCAATAGTGTTGTCTGTTACAAGATCTTCGCCAATAGCGGAGTCAGCCAGTCGCCTAAAGATTGTCTTGGCCCATTCGCGATTCTCAGGAATGGCTGGATCCGTATCTGGTGCGTTAGTAAAGGGCCCTTCAAGGATTTCTGCAGCCTGCAACTGGCGATTTTGAAGTCGGTTAGGAATTGGCACATCTGTATCAAGTAGCGCTATCGAGCTTTTGAACCTTTGAACTTCTAGCTCGAAATACTCTTCAGAGTCGAGTTGGAATGCGCTGGATAGGAAGTTGTCTTTAGTTGCACCCTCTTCGAGTCTTCGAATCAGATAGGCAATGGCAACGTCGAATTCTTTGGGATACACGATTGGCGTATATAAAACCAGTTTGCCGACTGTGTCACTAATCACTTTGGCTTGGTTAGGAGCCATCCCCAGCAGCATTTCAAAATCGAGACCCTCTTGCGCTCCGCGCTGAGAAGCCAGCAGCCAAGACCAAGCCAGATCAAACAAGTTGTGACCTGCTACACCTATTTTTACATTCTTCACTCTGTTTTCGGTGAGCGCATAGTTCAGAACTCGCTTGTAGTTGGCGTCTGCTTCTGCCTTTGAAGAAACAGTAGCCATCGGCCAACCGTGAAGTTCGGAATCAACTCTTTCCATGGGGAGATTAGCTCCCTTGACCACTCTCACCTTAATTGGGGCGCCACCTTGCAGAACACGTAGCTCTGCCCACTGCTGAAGGTTGATCATCGCTCTCAGTGCATCCGGCAGGTAAGCCTGCAAAACAATGCCAGCTGTCAGTTTCTTGAATTGAGGCTTTTGAAGAATTGACTTGAATACAGCAATTGTGAGATCTAGGTCTCGATATTCTTCCATGTCAAGGTTTATGAACTTGTTTGGGGTTGCTGAGTTTGCAATTTCATACAGAGGAGTAAGTCTCTCAACAACTTCCTCGACAGCCTGATCGAATGCCCATGGTGAATTGGGGGAAACGATAGCTGAAACTTTGACTGAGATGTATTCGGTTTCTTTTCGGCTAAGTATTTCCTGCACTGAGCTCAGTCGCTTGTTTGCTTCATTCTTGCCAAGAACAGCCTCACCTAACAGATTTATGTTGAGGGTCGCGTCTTTTAGTCCAAGCTTTTTGGTTGATTTGATCAACTTGGAACGAGTTGCGTCTAACACTAAGTGAGAAACGAGCTGTCTGAGAAATGACCTGGCAATTGGAATCACAGGCCATGGCATCAAAACTCCAAAGTTTGCACCAAGCGAAATCAATATGCGCAGATGAAATGGAAGAAATCTTGGAGTGATAGTTCTCAGCCGATATAGGTTGTTCGCAGCGACCCGAAGATCTTCTGGCCGAATAACACCATCAATAAACCCGACCGCGAATTCCAAACCTCTTTCATCTTGAAGCAGTCCAGCCAAGCGTTTAGATGGTTTGTTAACACGAAGCTTTTTTGATTGCGCAACCCAGGTGCGCACCTGTTCGATAACCGCCTCAACCAGCTCCGCAGAGGGAAGGCTGGGGATCTGAGTGGTCTTCAGAGTCGATGTCTCGGGCACCCCTCTAGGGTAGAGCCTCTGCGAGCATCTTCTCTCAGGGCTCCAAAAATCAAGGGGTTGTTATTGTGAGCATGTGATTGAAAGCGCGTTTGGCCAGGTGGCCCTGATTCTGCTGGTGACAGCGATTATCGGGATGGGGGCCAAATTCGCTAGACAACCCTTGGTTGTTGCATACATCTTTGTTGGGATTCTGTTAGGTCCAACATTTCTGAATTTGGTCCAGTATGAAGAGGAAATCGAGCTGTTTGCAGAACTCGGCATTGCCTTGCTGCTTTTCCTGGTCGGGCTGAAGCTGGATCTGAGTCTCATCAAAAACATTGGAAAAGTAGCTGTCTTCACAGGACTAGGACAAGTCATTTTTACTGGCTTGCTTGGCTATTTCATTGTGGTCGGCTTTGGTTTCGACGTTGTCCAGGCCGCCTATATCGCAGTTGCAATAACTTTCTCTTCAACAATCATTGTCGTGAAGCTCCTTTCTGATCGGCGCGAGATAGATCAACTGCATGGACAAATTGCAGTTGGATTCTTAATTGTTCAAGACATTTTGGTAATAATTTTCATGGTTGTTATTGCAGCCATAGGCTCCAGTGCTGGTGAGGTTGATCGTTCAATTCCGGTGCTAATTTTTGGCAGCATCGCCTACATTGCTGCCGCTGTGGCTATTTCTAAGTTCTTACTACCAAGGCTGCTTGCCTGGTTGTCCAAGAGCCAGGAATTGACTTTGCTGTTTGGTGTGAGCTGGGCTTTGAGTCTGGCTGCAATCAGCTACTCCCTAGGCCTCTCGATGGAAATCGGAGCCTTTATCGCAGGTGTTGCGCTGGCATCTACTCCTTATCGAGAGAGCCTGAGCGGGCGAATGGTAAGCCTGCGGGACATTATGGTTTTGTTCTTCTTCATCCAACTTGGGTCATCACTCAGTTTCTCCGATGCCGTCGAACAGCTGATTCCAGCAATCGTCATTTCAATTTTTGTTCTAGTAGCAAAGCCAATCATTGTCATGTTGATTATGCGCTCTCTTGGCTATCGCAACCAAGTCTCCTTCAAGACTTCCATGGCGATAGCCCAGATAAGTGAATTTTCACTAATCTTGATGGCTCTTGGATTCTCACTTGGACAAGTTAGCCAGTCCGCTGTCAGCCTGGTGACACTGATTGCTGTCATAACTATTACCTTGTCCACCTACTTCATTCTTTATTCCGACAAGATTTATGCCCTGCTGTTTCCGTGGTTGAAAAAGTTTGACATCCCTGCCGAGGATGGTTTGGACGAAAAAGCGATTGAGGCAAGATACGACGCAATTGTTATTGGAGCAGGTCGGTTGGGCTCCAGCGTTATCGCAGGTTTAGCAAGCAAGGGAGCAAACTTGCTTATTGTCGATCACAATCCGACCACCTTGAACCGCCTAGGGAACGATGGGCATGGAACATTGTATGGGGATATAAGTGATCCTGAGTTTGCATCTTCCTTGCCTCTCAATGAAGCGGATGCCATCATTTGCACGGCACAGGAAAGAAGCACCAACCTGGTTGTTCTTGAAACTTTGGATAGATACGGCTACACCGGTCAAATTTGCCTAACCGCAATGGATGAGCCAACTGCTGCTGTATTGCAAGAGCATCCAAGAGTTACGGTGATTAGACCGCTCAAAATGGCCGCAAACAGCATCATCGATGCACTACCAAATTTGCGGGAGCGAGAGTAGTCTGCAGTCAGGGGGACGCATGACGGTAGATTTTTCAACTTGGATACCCGGCTGGTTTTCACTCTCAGCGGTTGTGATTTATGGAACCGTTCTAATCAGTCTTGCGATCAGAGCTAAGTTGGCTAGAGAGAATTACGATCTGCGAATACTCGTCACCGGCACTCGAGGCAAGTCTGGAACAGTTCGCCTGATTCATTCCGGACTAGTTAATTCTGGGATTCGGGCATTTGGAAAAGTTACGGGGACAACCGCAGTCGAGTTGCTGCCAGATGCCAGCGAAGTTAGCACCTCGAGGCTGGGCACTGCAGGAATTTCAGAGATGCCGCAGGCAGTCCGGCGTGGAGCGAAGGCCGGGGCCACACATGGTGTTTTTGAATGCATGGCCATTTCACCAAAGCTGATTCACATTGTGCAGGCTAAATATGTTCAGGCTCAGGTCGTGGTAATTCCAACCATTCGCCTTGATCATCTCGAAGACGAGGGCCTGACCGAATTTGAAATTGGGATGAACATCCTAAATTCGATTGATAAGTGCCAATACTTAGTTACTGGTGTCGATCAACCAGAACTGGTTGAGGCTTACTCAAGTTGGTGCAATGAACGTGATGTCACCTTTATACATTGTTCACCTGAACAGGAAACGCCACTTGTACCCGGTCACCATCCAGTGAATGTTGCTGTGGCTCAAGAGGTGCTAGCTATCGCTGGTATGGATAATGCTCAAGCTACTAAAGGCATCCAGTTGGCTGGTCTGGAACCTAGAGCCTTGGATATATTCAAACTTGATCTAGCCGGCACAGAGTGCTTGATGATTGACATCGGAGGAGCTAACGACCCAACCTCCTCATCCGAAGCTTTGCAAAGTTGGCAGCTGGGAACCGAAGCAATCATTCCGGTTCTAGTGAATAGGTGGGAGAGGCCCCTTCGCTCAGTTGTCTTCTCGGCAGCCATGGCCAATCATTTTCCTGTCACTTTGGTGACTGGACCGCTGTTTAGTTGGATTGGCCGACGCTCTACCAGAAAACTTTTTCAAGACAATCAAAATGTGAAGGTTTTTGGTGCACAGTTTGTGCAAGTTTCCTATCTCGACTGTCTACGACCCGAACGCATAGTCCAAAAGCTGAGACAAAAATTCCCAGACCTAATTCAGCAGCGGGTTATTTTCGTGCTTGTGGAAAACGTGCACGGTACCAAAGCAGACTTACTTCGATCCAATTTTGAGAGAGGTCAAAAGCTGAAGTATTCGGAGGTGCTGGGCAAATGATTGATCTAGATGTTGAGCTAGTCCGCGGCACTCTGGTAGTGGGTCTAGTTATATCCGCTCTGGCTTACCATTTCTTCCGAGTCAACAGCGGGGGAGTTGTCACAGCACCATTTTTAGCAATACTCGTGCTCACTGGTGATTGGATAAACATTGCTGGTTGGGCGGTACTCTCTATCATTGGATTTGCCACAATTCGTTTGTTAAGCAACAGATGGCCACTTCCAAGAATCTGGCTGTTTTTTGCCGGCGTCTTTATTCCAATGACAATTCACATTGCCGGTCTTCTTTTGATACAGATTCCACCGTTTGAAACCTATTCAACATTCTTTGCAGCTGGTTTGTATGTGACAAACGGCTTGACCGCTTACGACGCCGCCCGTCAGGGGCTGCTGCGAACTTTTGTCAGTGCTGCTGCGGTGACTGCCCTAACGACGTTGGCGGCATTAGGAATGTATTCACTCACATCGAATTTTGGAATTACTACCGAAGCGCTGCCACCGTTTGTGACTCATGACCCACTGCTGGCCTTTGTAGTTGTGGCTGCTGCAATTGTTGCGCGGCTCGCTTTCGGGCTTGGAACGGCTGGAATAATCGGCGGGGCCTATCTTCTGCAAATCGCTGCCCCCGAGACCTTGCTGGTAGTTCTTGCCTTCACTCTGGTGGGCGCCTTCATATATAAACGAGTCGCGACCTTTATGGGACTTTCACCCAAGCAAGCTTTTTACTCACTGCTAGCAGTAGGAGCAGTCGCTGCATGGTTTGGTTTGTACTGGGCAAGCTTGCTTGGAATTCCTGGAGCCGCTGCTGTCGAGCAATATGCCCTGGAGCCTCTGCTGGTAGTGGGATTGATGATCGGGGAAACAGCTCGGTTCGGAGTATCTAGAACTCTCATTGGCACCACAGCAGTTGGGCTGATTGCTTGGAGCATAACCAGTTTGGTGAGCGCGAGCATTATTTCAACCTGGGTGGCATACATCATTACGTTCTTGCTTCTTGTTGCAGGCCTGACCTACGCATTTAGGGAAGTAAAGCGAGGCTGGGCCGCCGCAGCGGCTGGAAGCGCTCGATGGGGTGCTTAGCTAATCACCTTCCACTAAACTCTCTTTGCTTGCCCTCGTAGCTCAGTGGATAGAGCAAGAGCCTTCTAATCTCTTGGTCGCAGGTTCGATTCCTGCCGAGGGCGCCATTTCTACAAATGGGCAGGCCCTCACTCGCCTTGAGACGGTTGGGATTCCAAACTCGATATTTCAACCGAAACGATTCTTCGACCGTTTATTTCCTTTACTTCGGCTAGATAATCTCCGATTTGCGTTTGATCTCCAACCTTGGCTAGCCTGCCCAGCTGGGTCATGACCAAGCCACCAATTGTCACAACCGCAGAGTTCTCTATTTCCGCTCCGATAAGTTCATTTACTTTTCTTAGCGGAGTGTGGCCAGGAACTCTCCAAGTTCCCTCTCCATGGCCGGGCTTAAGTCGAGCAGGCGCGTCATGTTCGTCATAAACCTCGCCCACCAGCTCCTCAATCAGGTCTTCTAGCGTCACAAGGCCATCCGTCCCGCCGTGTTCATCAACTACCAGAGCAATGTGGCGACCGGCCGAACGAAGCTGTGAAATTGCAGGCAACACACCCATGATGTTTGGCAACATCGGAATTGGTCTTGCGAGTGTTGAAACCTGCTCAGCATCCTCGACGGAAGTCATCAAGTCTCTTACGTGAACAAAGGAATTGCAGTCATCTAGGTCGCGCGTGATGATGGGGTAGCGCGAATAGGGGTGGCTTTTGGCATATTCTCTGGCTTCGGAGATTGTGAGCGTGCTCTTTATTGTCACCACGTCAGATCTCGGTTTCATAACCGTGTCTAGCGAATGCTCTGCAGATTCCAAAACATCAGACAAAACTTCTCGGTGGTGAGAGCTCAATCCCTGATGAGTCTCCACGATGGAAATCAGCTCATCGGCAGACAGCTCCTCAGCTCTCTTTTTTGGGTCTCCACCAAGCAAGATCACTACCAAATCGCTCGATTTCCCAACCAACCATATGATTGGTTTGAAGATAACTGCAATACCTGCAATTAGAGGTGCGACAAGTAGCGAGAAACCAACTGCTCGCTGCAATGCAATTCTCTTGGGCGCTAGTTCACCAAAAACCAAGGAAAGGTAGGCAATTCCTAAAGTCAAAGTGACGATGGCAATTGAACTCGCAGTCACCAATTCAAGTCCAAGGTCCACCAGAAACGGAGTCAGCAGCGGCGCGAGCGCTGTCGCACCGAAGGCAGCAGAAGTGAAGCCGGAAACGGTAACTCCGATTTGAACCGCACCTAAAAAAGTGTTGGGTTGTCTAGCTAGTTTGACGACAAGCCTGCCTCTGCGTCCTCGACGCTCAAGCGCGGCCAGCTGAGACTCGCGTAGGGAAACTAGAGCAAGCTCAGATGCGGCGAAAACTCCACCCAAAAGTATGAAAAAAGCGATTAGAAAAGCAGTAAAGACGTGATCTGTCAAAAAGACTCACCCAAAGCCAAATTCTTGTTACCCACCCATTTCATGCCTAAAAGTTTGACTGGTTTTGCTGGGGAATCGCTGATAAACAGCTAGCTGGACCAAAAATGGTGCTACTTCTTACCAGAGTCGATCTTCCGACATTGCGAGTCACGGTCAAGCCAAGAGTATTTGAGTAATACATTGGCGTCATGCGAAGAATAATCGGCCTCACAAGATTTGCGGTTGTGGTCCCCGCCTTGGCCTCAATCGTCGGGGCACTGCTTCTGATGGCACAGGGGTCGATTGAGATGATCAGAGTCTTTATAGTTTCAGTATCAAATCAAGTGTCACTGAAGGACACAATCGTCGAAGTCCTGACTGCGGTGGATGCCATCTTGCTTGGAACTGTGCTCCTGGTAATCGGATATGGCCTGTATGAGTTGTTTGTTGATACTGACATCAAGGTCCCAGCTTGGCTACAGGTAAAAGATTTGGACGATTTAAAGTCAAAACTTATTGGAGTGGTGGTAGCAATCATTGCCGTTGTTTTCGTTGGTGTGTTTGTAGATTCCAACCGAGCACAAGATGTCTTGTCCTACGGAATCGGCGCGGGAGCTTTGGTAGCGGGATTAGCAATTTTTGGTTTGTTGACTCAAAAGCCAGCTAAACAACCCAAAGCTTCGACTAATAAAGCTGAATAGTTAAAAGAAGTCGAGAGCTTCTAAAAGCATATAAACGCCGAGTAGAAAAAGCGCGATTCCTCCAGCGCCTCTGAAACCTGCAAGTCGCTGACTAGACGTGGACAACCAATCTCGAGCTTTTCCAGCGGCAACCGCGTAAACCATGTCACTGGCGATTCCAATGATGCTAAAAATAAGTCCAAGAATTAGCATCTGGACTATTGGGCTTCCATCTGCTGGTGAAACGAACGAAGGCAGAGCCGCAATAAAAAACACAAAAGTTTTGGCATTTGTGATTCCAACAACAACTGACTGCTTGATCACAGTTGTTGAAGAACTTGATTTGTCTTCTGCAATCTCCAAATTTGCTCGGCCGACAAAGGCTCTTAGGCCAAGGAATGCAATAACTATGGCTCCTGCGATTTTGATTGTGAACAACGCGCCAGGTTGCTCCTGTATGAGGACACCAAGCCCAAGAGCCACCACAATAATCTGGAGCCCTACCCCAAAAGCGTTTCCAAGCACTGATAGCACTGCCAATTTTGTACCCAATACCAGTGCTCGACCAATTGCAAAAAGAACGCTTGGACCGGGGACAACAATTATGACAATCGCCAGCAATAAAAAGCCAAGCAGGTTAGAGGTCGAAGGCAATTAGATTCTTTCCTAAAGAGCCGCTAGTGCGAGCTCAACCATGTTTCTAAATCCTGACTCACGCTCTTCCGACGAGGTGTGGCCCGAACCGTCCATCATGTCAGAGACCGTCACAATGCTTAGCGCTTGTCTTCTGAACTTAGCTGCCAGTGTGTAGAGCTGGCTGGTTTCCATCTCTAGGGCTAGAACACCTAGTTTTTTCCAATGTTCAAGAGAATCAGTTTCGTCGTAGAACAAATCTCCAGATGCGACCATTCCGATGTGGTGGGCAATCCCTGTTTCCCTCGCCTTAGCGACTGCTTTCTCTAGCAGTTCATAGCTAGCAGCTGGTGCGACGTCTAGGTCGCCATAGGTTCGTCGATTAATCCTTGAGTCGGTAGATGCGGAAATAGCGATTACGACATCCCTAAGCTGCGTCGGGGCTAGTCCGCCAGCAGTTCCCACGCGAATGGCCTTCTGAACCCCATAGTCATTGAAAAGCTCATAAGCATAAATGCCAATCGATGGAGCTCCCATGCCAGTTCCCTGGACTGAAACTCTTTTTCCATTGACTGTCCCTGTGTAGCCAAACATGTTTCTCACTGCGTTGTACTGAACTGCATCTGTTAGAAAGTTTTCTGCAATCCACTTTGCTCGCAAGGGATCCCCGGGAAGAAGAATTGAGTCGGCAATTTCACCTGGCTTAGCGGCAATATGTGTGCTCAATTAGGTCAGCTCCAAGTTTCCGCCATCAATCTGGCCCTGCTTGCGATACATGTCAAGCTTGCTTCTGGTGTCAGCAATATCCAAATTGCGCATGGTTAGCTGACCAATTCGGTCTGTCGGGCCGAATGCTGCATCAGCTGTCTTCTCCATGGAGAGTCTTTCTGGGTGATAAGAAATATCTCCTGTTGTGTCAACAATTGTGTAGTCATCGCCACGACGCAGCTCAATTGTCACACTTCCATTTACGGCAGATGCGACCCAACGCATCAGAGATTCTCTGATCATCAGTGTTTGAGGGTCCAGCCAGCGACCTTCATAAAGCAACCTGCCCATTTTTCTGCCTTGCTCGTGATAGCTAGCAATGGTGTCTTCGTTGTGGATTGCGCTGATGAGCCTCTCGTAGGCTATGTGCAATAAGGCCATTCCAGGTGCTTCGTAGATTCCTCTACTTTTAGCTTCAATGATTCTGTTTTCAATTTGATCGCTCATGCCAAGACCATGGCGACCGCCAATTCCGTTGGCCTCCTGCATTACGGCAAGTGCTGAGCTGAGTTTGTTTCCATTGATAGAAACTGGTCTTCCCTGTTCGAAAACAACTGTCACGCGCTCTGGCGTGATCTTGACGGATTCATCCCAGAACTTGACGCCCATGATTGGCTCAACGATTTCGTAAGAAGTGGAAAGCAGCTCCAGGCTTTTCGCTTCATGAGTAGCCCCCAGCAAATTAGCGTCAGTTGAATATGCCTTCTCAGTCGATGCACGATAGGGGAGCCCCCTAGCAATCAGCCATTGACTCATCTCAGCTCTTCCGCCAAGTTCTTGCACAAAGTCTTGGTCTAACCAGGGTTTGTAAATCTTCAGTTCGGGGTTGGCTAGCAGGCCATAGCGATAGAAACGCTCGATGTCGTTTCCTTTATAGGTTGAGCCGTCGCCCCAGATCGAAACACCGTCTTCTTGCATTGCTCTAACCAAAAGGGTTCCAGTCACGGCTCTGCCCAGTGGAGTGGTGTTGAAATAAACTTTGCCCGCTGTCCTGATATGGAATGCTCCGCAAGCAAGAGCGACTAATCCCTCTTCGGCAAGCTGCTCTCGGCAATCAATCAGTCTTGCGCCCTGCGCTCCATATTCCTTGGCCCTGGCTGGCACTGAGTCAATGTCCGGCTCATCGTATTGACCAAGATTTGCAGTGTAGGCGTAAGGAATAGCGCCTTTTTCTTTCATCCATGCAACTGCGACGGACGTGTCAAGGCCACCGGAGAAGGCAATGCCTACCTTTTCACCGACTGGCAGCGAGGAAAGAACCTTGGACACGAGCCCAAGCGTAACGAAAAAAACCTCTTTAGGCTCGTGCCATTGCTCGGCGCAAGCTGTCTAGCCCGAGTCCGCCAAGGTTTAGCGCCACCTTGTGGAACTCCTTCAGGCTAAAGCTCTCGCCCTTGCGTGATTTATAGTCAGCCAGAATCTGCTCCCAGATCCGCTGTCCAACTTTGTAGCTAGGAGCCTGCCCTGGCCAGCCGAAGTACCTCGTGACTTCGAACCTTACAAATTCGGGGCTGAGATTGACATTTTTAGTCATGAAGTTGAGTGCATAGTCAAAGTCCCAAACACCTGCTCCATCTAATTTCTGCTTCTCCGTGTGAACACCAATATCGAGCACAACTCTGGCAGCGCGCATTCTTTGACCATCAAGCATTCCCATCCGATCAGCAGGATCATCTAAAAAGCCAAAATCCTGCATGAGCCTCTCTGCGTAGAGGGCCCAACCTTCGGCATGTCCAGAAGTGCCAGCTGCCAGTCTGCGCCAATCGTTTAGTTCATCCTTCACATAAACCGATTGGGCAATCTGTAGGTGGTGACCTGGCACACCCTCGTGATAAACAGTGGTTGTCTCACGCCAAGTATTAAATTCCTCTACACCCTCCGGCACTGACCACCACATTCTGCCCGGTCTGGAGAAATCATCCGTTGGTCCGGTGTAGTAGATTCCGCCATGCTTGGTTGGCGCAATCATGCATTCAAGTTTTTTGATTGGTTCGGCAATTTCAAAATGAATGCCGTTGAGTTTCTCAATGGCCTGATCGGAAAGCTTCTGCATCCATTTCTGAAGCTCGTCAGTGCCGTATAACTTACTCTTGGGGTCCTTATCCAAAATCTCAAAAGCCTCTTCGATGCTTGCACCGGGCTTGATTGTGTTTGCGACTTCTTGCTGCTCAGCAATTATTCGACTAAGTTCTTCGCGACCCCATTCGTAGGTTTCATCAGGATCAATTACCGCTCCTAAGAATCTCTCGCTGAGAAGCGCATAGCGTTCACGACCAATTGCGTCTTTGCTAGAGGCGTTGGGGAGAAGCTCATCTTTGAGGAATTCGCCAAATTCTGCGTAGCCGCTAGTTGCTGCTTCTGCGGCTTTGACTAGCTCTTCCTTTAGGCTCTCTGGCAGTTGCCCTGAATCGGCTTTCGCGCTTTTTGCAAACTCTCTGAAAAATCCGTCTGCCTTAGTAATCTGAGCGACCTGTGCAATAACTTCCTCTACTTGTCGTTTGGCAGGAGCGTCTTGATTCTTCATAGATATCCGAAGAGTCTCCGCATAGCCACGTAGTGAGTGTGCAACCTTATTCATTCGTGCAGCTAGGTTGTCCCAATCTTGTTCAGTTGCGGTAGCCGAGAGGTCAAAAATGTCTCTCACTCCTTGGGCGGGAGATGCAATGTTGTTCAGGTTTCTGAAATACAGGCCAGAGTCGTAGGTTCTGACTTCTTTTTGAAGTTCTTGGAGAAGCGCGTCTTTACTAACCTCGTCCACCTCGTCCTGCGGAGATAAAGCCTCCAGCTTCCTGATTTGCTCGGCAGCATCATCTCGATCTTGCTTCAAAGCGGCAGGAGAGTGATCATCCATCTCTCGTTCACCACCGGGGAAGCCTAGATAGGTGGAATAGCTTGGATACTTTTTGGCAATTTGCCTTACCCAATCATTTGAGAGTTGATCGATTGGAGTTGGTTTTCTGCTCATGATTCTCCTAGATAGCTGGCTGCTGCTGCGTTATGCAATGAATTCCTCCACCACGAGCAAAGAGCTCTCTTGCATCGAGTAGTCGGATTTCTCGTCCTGGATAAATATCCTTCAACATCGCTTGAACTTCTTTGTCTTTTTTATCGTCAAAGCTGCACAGAAGAACTGCATCATTAAGCACGTAGTGATTGATGTAGCTGTAATCAACGTAACCTTCCGAATCCTTTAGAGTCTCTGGAGCTGGAATTGCAATCACTTCTAGCTGATGGTCGGTGAGAGTCTTCTTTACTTCTTGAGATACTTCGTAGTCCGGGTGAGACGAATTTGTTTGATCATGAAATAAAACTCTGCCATCGGGTGCGAAGCAGGCAACAATATCAACGTGACCCTTGGTTCCGAAATCTTCATAGTCGCGGGTTAAGCCACGCTTTAGCCAGACCGCTTTGTTGGTTCCAAGCTTGTCGTGAATCTCACGCTCGACTTGATCCTTACTCCAATTAGGGTTACGTTCCTTACCCAGCTGCACGGTTTCGGTTAGCAGCACAATCCCTGAATTGTTGACGTGTATTCCGCCACCTTCATTAGTTAGATCTGAAGCAACTCTTCTAACCCCTAGCTGCTCGGCAAGGCGACCAGCCAACTTTGCGTCTTGATCGAATTTTGCCCAGCCTTGAGCACCCCAGCCATTGAATACCCAGTCAATGGCTACCAATTCGTTTCCATCAAAAGCAAAAGTTGGACCAGAATCTCGTATCCAAGCGTCATCGATTTCTATTTCAAACAGATCGATGGCTTTTGACAGGTAACGCTTGGCAACATCTACGTCCGCCGGATGAACCACAACCCCAACTGGTTCAAAGTCAGATGCCTGATTTGCGACATTGGACCAGGTTTTATAAGCAGCTTCGATTTCTTGTTCGGTCTCACCGATGGTGTAACCAGTGTGGGGGAATGCCACCCAAGTCCTGGAGTGCTTCTCCCATTCAGCCGGCATTCTCATGGCAGAAGACCTGGAATGCCGCCGAGCTCTCCCTGGCCGCCAGCTGCTCTCGGATTCACAACTTTGGAAGTGAGTGAACCATAGGTGTCGGGTCTTCGAGTCGCGAAAAATGGAAATAGCTCCAGCCAATCGCGTCGCTGATCTAGATCAAGTTCTGCGATTAAGAGCTCATCTTGATCTCTAGATGCTTGAGCCAAAATTCTCCCGTAAGGGTCGACTATGAACGAACTGCCATAGAAGTTCAGAAGTCCCTCAAACCCATATCGATTTGGAACGACGATAAACAAACCGTTGGCAATGGCGTGGGCGACGATAACGGCTCGCCAAAGTGGCTCGGTGTCAAAGTCTGGGTGATCAGGTTCAGAACCAATAGCGGTTGGGTAGCAAAGAATGTCTGCACCAGCCAAGCCATAAGCTCTAGCTACCTCCGGAAACCACTCATCCCAGCAAGTGGGGAGACCGACGGCTGGATTACCCGGCAAATCAAGTTTGTAGACAGGGTATGGATCTTGATTCGGCCCAGGCTGAAAATATTGATCCTCAAAATAGCCTTCTGTCACTGGAATGTGCAGCTTGGGTGTTCTTCCAACTAGTTCGCCACTCGGGTCAATCAAGATAGCTGTGTTGAGGCCACGTCCATCTTCAAATGGTTGGTGCTCGAAGAGTGAGCCGTGGACAAAGATCTCATATTCTTTAGCGAGTCTTCTGAGCAAACTTGCAGTGGGCCCATCAGCGAGTTTTTCGGCAGTTTGATTTGGCACCGCGGTTGGACAGAAGTCTGCGGGATAGCGAGAGAGAGTTAGCTCAGGTAGAAAGATGACTTGAGCACCCTTGGCTTTTGCTTCTCGAACAGCTAATTCAATTTGCTGCTCATGCTCAACCGCATTCTCTTTCCAGGCAAACTGCAATGCAGCCACCGTGAGGATTGCTCTTTGCGGTTCACGGACGCGTGATAAGGATTTTGGAGCGGGGGAGTAAGTTATTTTCATTTTTCCATCGAATCCAGTATTTCAACCAACAGTTCAAAACTAGTCTGTGGATTCACTATTGCAAATCTGGTGTGTGGTTTCCCACGCAATGATGATGGCAATACAAAGGCAATCTGGTCTGCTAACAACTTTTCTGACCACTTTTCATAGTCAGACATTTCCCAGCCAATTCGCTCAAATACCACCACAGACAACTGAGGCTGACGAACTAACCTGAGGCTTGGGCGCTTTTCGATCTCAGCCGCGATTTGGAATGCTAAGTCAACGTTTTGCTTTAGAGCGGATCGATATTTAGCAGCTCCGTAGGTGGCAAGTGAAAACCATAGTGGCAGCCCGCGAGCTCGTCTTGAGAGGTTGAAAGCGTAATCCGAAGGATTCCATTCGGTGGACTTGTTTATTGGCTCCAAATACTCACCGTGTTGGGAGAAGGTCTTTCTTGCCAGCTGAGGGTTGCGATAAACCAAGGCACATGCATCAAATGGAGCAAACAGCCATTTGTGTGGGTCAACTATGAACGAGTCAGCCTGCTCAATACCGTTGAACTTTGCTCTGAGCTCTGGAATCAAAGCACCTGCTAATCCGTATGCTCCATCAACGTGGTACCAAATACCGAGCTCTTTTGCGAGCTTGGCCAGTCCCGCTAAATCGTCAATGATTCCAAAATTGGTTGTTCCTGCAGTTCCAACAATTGCCATCGGAGTTAGGCCAGCGCTGGTTGCCTCTAGTGCAGCGGCTTTGGCGGAATCGTAACCGATTGAGCCGGAATCACCGCTAGCTGCCTTGGTTGTCTCAATACCCAGCACCATGGCCACCGCTTGAATCGAAGAGTGCGCTTCTTCGCTGCAGATAATTGTCCAATTCTTTTTGCCTAGTTTTTTTGCGGCTTCTTCTCGCGCGACTGCAAGGGCAGAGAGATTTCCCAGAGTTCCGCCCTGCACAAAAACTCCTCCCGAAGTCTCTGGTAGCCCATATTCGCCGGCCAAGAATGAAAGGACTTGGTTCTCCGCGTAAACGGCGCCAGCTCCCTCCAACCAGGATCCGCCATAGACAGAGCTCGCTGACACAACGAGATCGAACAAGCTTGCTGCTTCAGTTGGTGCGGCAGGAATGAAGGAAAGAAATCCCGGGTGATCTGTTGAGATTGTGGCTGGGGCAAGTTGCTCAGCAAATATGTTGAGAGCCTTCTCACCACCTAGTCCGTCTTCAGTGATGGTTTGACCGACCTTGGCTTTTAGTTCTGCCGGAGATAAAGGGCCATCTAAGGGAGGAGGGTTGTAATCAAAGCGTTGAGAAGCGTAATCAAAAATTGCTTTACGCAAACTGTCTGCAGACTGAGGGTTATGCATCTCAGAGGTCAACGGGCGACTCCTTTGCTCCGCGACAACTCTAGCTAATTGGGCCCTTATGGAAATGGTCGAAGACTAGGTTGGTTCTGGTGTTTGCAACGTATGGATTATTACTTAGCTGCTCCAACACGAACTCCCTGACTTCATCCGAGTCCTTGACCGCTACGTGGACCATGAAATCCTCTTGACCTCCCAAGAAAAAGACCTGGATAACTTGGGGGTGTTCCTGCATCGTCTTCATGAAGCTAGCCAGATTGGCACGCGCTCCAGCACGAAGGGTTACCGAAATTAGTGCCTGTAGCTCGAGACCGATAGCACTTGGGGAGATATCCGCACTAAAAGATTGAATAACTCCCTGTTCCATCAGTCTTCTCAGCCTCACCAATGTGGTGGAAGGAGCTAGATCCAAGGCTGCAGCCAGGTCTGCATTCGAAATACGGCCGTTGTTAGAGAGGATTTTGAGTAATTGACGATCCTGCTGGTCTAGTTCAACGGGCTGAATTTTCTTCGTAGTTGGCATCAAGATTCCTAGTTCTATAGAACAAATAGCTCAGGCCATGCTAATTCTTCGAATAATCTTCGTCAATTAGTGATTTTCTCCGCAGATAGCGTCAGAATCGAGCAAGTTTTATTCAAGGAGAAGCCTGTGCTGGTTGGTGTGCCAAAAGAGATCAAGAACAATGAAAATCGCGTTGCCATGACACCGGCAGGCGTCCAGGAGTTGGTGAGTCGAGGTCACAAAGTCCTACTCGAAACCTCGGCAGGCCTCGGTTCAGGCTTTAGCGATGCTGATTACCAATCCGCCGGTGCTGAAATTCTCAAGGACGCCGATTCAGTCTGGTCCCAAGCAGACATGATTGTGAAAGTTAAAGAGCCAATCAAGGCTGAATATTCTCGAATGCGCAAAGGTCAAATCCTTTTCACCTACCTGCACCTTGCAGCATCAAAAGATTGCACTGATGCCATTTTGCAATCTGGCACAACCGCAATCGCCTATGAAACAGTTCAGTTATCAAATCGCTCGCTACCACTGCTGCAACCGATGAGCGAGGTGGCCGGTCGGTTGAGTTCTCAAATTGGTGCGAATCAATTGATGAAGACCATGGGTGGACCTGGAGTCTTGATGGGGGGAGTTCCTGGAACTCCGAGAGCAAAAGTTGTTGTGATTGGTGGGGGAGTTGCTGGCACCGAAGCCGCTCGGGTCTCTCACGGTATGGGAGCGGATGTAGTAGTAATTGACTTGTCACTACCCAGACTTAGAGAAATTGAAAACATGCTTCCTGGGGTACAAACCAGAGTTTCAACTTCTTATGAGATTTCCAACCAACTCAAAGATGCTGACTTGGTGATTGGGTCTGTATTGATTCCTGGAGAGAAAGCACCGAAACTTGTAACTGATCAGATGGTCAGAAACATGAAGCCAGGCTCAGTGCTGGTAGATATTGCCATTGATCAGGGCGGTTGCTTTGAAGGATCAAAGCCAACCACCCACGACAATCCGACTTTCCCTGTTCACCAGAGTATTTATTACTGCGTTGCAAACATGCCCGGTGCAGTTCCTGCAACTGCAACCGTGGCACTCACAAACGCCACCTTGCCTTACGTCCTAGCTATTGCTAGCAAGGGCTGGAAGAAGGCATTGCAGGATGACGCGGCACTGGCTTTAGGTCTAAATGCTCACGAGGGACTTGTTACTCACCCTGCGGTTCAGCACGCTTTCCCGGAGCTCGCTTATAAAGAAATAAACCAAGTTATTTCCGGCGCCTAAGAAGCCAAACCACAACAGAAACCACAACAGCTCCCACTAAAACCCAAAGAGCAATTGCTCTCTCTTGGGCAATAGCCTCACAAGAGGTCCAACCTGCTTGCTGGTTCCCATGGATGCAGGTGGAGGGATCAAAAAAACCGAGCCACCAAGCCAAGATTCCAACCGCAGCGATTGTTCCAATCATCGCCAGGCTGTTGTTGCGCATTTAGTTGCCGGACTCCTTGGCAATCTCAGCTCGGACCTGCTCCATGTCCAGCTCTTTAACTTTGCCAATTAGTTCCGTTAACGCCGGGCCAGGAAGAGCACCAGCTTGATTGAACAAAAGAATTCCGTCTCGGAATATCATCAGAGTAGGAATTGAACTAATTCCTGCCATCCCTGCTAGCTGCTGCTCTGCTTCGGTGTCTACTTTGCCAAATGTAATCTCAGGGTTCTCTTCTGAAGCCTGCTCGAAAATGGGTCCGAACATTCGACATGGACCACACCATTCAGCCCAAAAATCAACCAGAGTGATTCCTTGCTTGGCAATTGTGCTTTCAAAAGTTTCTAGCGTTAGTTCTACAGTTGCCAATTAGTCAACCACCTTTACTGTCTTTGATTCTCTTGCCGTTTGTGCCAGCAAGATTCCTGCGATTACCACGATACTGCCCAGGAACTGGGTGAGAGTAATAACTTCACCCAACCACAGCAGCGCAAAGAAAGCGGCCAAGATGGTCTCTGCCGTAGCCACCACGCCAACCAAAGTTGCCGAGAGGTTTCTAAGCGCCAGGTAGGTCAAAGCCATCGGCAGGAAACTTCCAAAGATTCCCATAAAAGTTAGTGCCAACCACATCGGAACATCAATTGCAGAGAAGTTTCCGGAGAGATTGATTGTGGAGTTCAGTAGCGAAAGGTCTAGTTCCCCAATGTTTGCAAGTGGTAAGAAAAATAAAGTGGCAATTCCCATTCCATATGCCAGCGTCACGTTGGTTGGCAGAGTTCGCTGAATTCGCTCTCCGGTGATGAGGTGAACCGTTAGGGCTGCCGCGGCTAAAAATGCATAGAACACGCCAAGCGCATTGAGCTGGCTGTCCCAGATTTGTGCAACCACTGCTAAGCCACCAAGCACCAGAGCTGCACCTAGCCAAATTTGTTTCTTAACTTTTTCTTTGAAGATGATCAGGGCAATGATGGGAACCCACAATACGGCGGTGTATTCGAGCAGTAGCGCGATTCCAATTGGTAGGTAAAACACAGCTTGGGAGTAACTCCATTGCAGCAGGCCAACACCTATTACTCCTAGAAGTAGCAGCCTAGGAATCATTCGAGCGGGAACCCTCAGGGCCTTCGGTGAAGTGAATAGGACCCAACTGATTGCAATCACTCCGGTAAACATGGATCGAATGAAAACAACTTGCTCAGCGCTAATTCCAGCGCTAATGATCACTTTGGTAGTTGAAGCATTTAGGCCAAACAGGATCGCAGCGGATAGGGCGAAAATTACTCCCAGAGTTGGGTGTTTTTGAGTCAATTAGGCTCTGCCATACCTTTCGGTTTTGCGGAACAATCCGCTCATCCCTCGAGTTTAGATTGCCATGGAGAAATTTGTACTCGGCGGCGGCTGTTTCTGGTGCCTAGATTCCGCCTACATTCAGTTTGCTGGAATTTCCGATGTCAGTTGCGGCTATACCGGGGGCAAGAACCCAAATCCGACCTATGAACAAGTGTGTGAGGGAAACACCGGGCATGCCGAGGTGGTCTCAGTCGAATTCGACCCTTCAATCATTAGCGCAGAGCAGATCCTGGACATTTTCTTCACACTGCACGACCCAACTCAGTTGAATCGGCAGGGGCACGATGTTGGCACCCAGTACCGATCATCAATGTTTTACTCATCAATCGAGCAGAAGAATCAGTTTGAAGCTGCTATCGAGCGGGCCAAGGCGATTTGGGGAGACTCAATAGTCACCGAAGTTGCAGAGCTAGGGGAGCTCTACCGAGCCGAAGAGTATCACCAGGACTTTTTTGCTAAGAACCCCAATCAGGGTTATTGCTTAGCGGTCGTCGCTCCCAAAGTTGCCAAGGTCAGAGCTAAGTTCGCAGAGCTTTTGAAATAGTTATCCACAGCTTTTAGTAGCCCCCTTTTGCGGAATTTGGAATAGTCGCAAACTATGCCAAATGACAGGAAGGGAATCTATGACAGAGCAAGTGAGTGTCCGAGGACTGATTGCAACCACCCCAAGACAGGTTGTGACGGAAAACGGCCTAAACGTGATCAGTTTTCGCCTAGCTAGTAGCTATAGAAAATTTGACCAAGAGACCAAGGCCTGGGTCACCTCAGAGACCAATTGGTTCACAATCTCAGCCTTCAGGAAGCTAGCAGTTAATGCAGGCTCTTCTCTCTCCAAGGGCGATCGAGTAATCGTCCAAGGTCGGCTGAGAATCAGAGATTGGGATAACGGAGAGAGAAGTGGCACCAGTGTCGAGATAGATGCGGATGCAATCGGACATGACCTCAGCTTCGGAACCAGCAATTTTGAGAGAACCGCTATAGCGGAAGAGGAATCGGAGGCAGAGCTTCAACCCGCCTAGCCTCCGTCGGGATCGAGCGGCCCCCTAACCAATGATCCCGTGGGCTCTCTTCGCCAGCTGCAATAAGTAACTCCATTACATCGCAAGGGATAAACTATCCTCCAGCAGTTGGCGAAGAGAGCTTCTGCCATATCTCAGGAAATGATTACTAGTGGCTGAATTCATTTATCAAATGATTAAGGCGCGAAAAGCGCACGGAGACAAGGTCATCCTTGATGACGTAACTCTGGCATTTTTGCCAGGCGCCAAGATTGGTGTGGTAGGCCCCAATGGTGCTGGTAAATCAACCGTTCTAAAGATCATGGCTGGTCTTGAAACTGCCTCAAATGGCGAAGCTCGCTTAGCTGAGGGTTATACCGTGGGCATTCTCTTGCAGGAGCCACCACTTGATGAAACCAAGACTGTTTTAGGAAACGTTGAAGAGGCGGTAAGTGAGCTCAAGGGCAAAATCGATCGATTCAATGAAATTAGTGCGGCGCTCGCAGATCCTGCCGCGGACTACGACTCACTATTAGCTGAGATGGGAACCCTGCAAGAGCAGATTGATGCCGCCGACGGTTGGAATTTGGAAAACCTCCTAGAGCAGGCAATGGATGCTCTGCGCTGTCCACCATCTGACACCCCAGTTAATGTTCTTTCTGGTGGTGAGCGCAGGAGGGTAGCTCTTTGCAAACTACTACTGCAAAAACCAGATCTTCTGCTATTGGATGAGCCAACCAACCACCTTGATGCAGAGAGCGTGCTTTGGTTAGAGCAGCACCTCGCTAAGTATCCGGGTGCTGTTTTGGCAGTTACTCACGATCGCTACTTCCTAGATAACGTGGCAGGTTGGATTTTGGAACTTGACCGTGGCCGCGCCTACCCATACGAAGGTAACTACTCGACCTACCTTGAGAAAAAGGCGGAGCGTCTAGAAGTTCAAGGCAAGAAAGACGCAAAGCTGCAAAAGCGCTTGAAAGATGAATTGGAATGGGTGCGCTCCAGTCCAAAGGCAAAGCAGACCAAATCAAAAGCTCGTCTTGCCAGATACGAAGAGATGGCAGCGGAAGCCGACAAGACGCGCAAGTTGGACTTTGAGGAAATTCAAATCCCGCCAGGACCGCGTCTTGGTGATGTGGTGATTGAAGCCAAAAAGATCAGCAAGGGATTTGACGGAAGAGCCATATTCACTGATCTCTCATTCAGCCTGCCAAGAAACGGAATTGTTGGAATCATCGGACCGAACGGTGTTGGAAAGTCGACGCTGTTTAAGTGCATCACAGGTTTGGAACAGATCGATGCTGGTGAACTGAAGGTTGGCGAAACAGTCAAGATCTCCTACGTTGACCAGAACCGAGCCGGTATCGATCCACAGAAATCTCTGTGGGAAGTTGTTTCAGATGGGCTAGACCATATTCAAGTCGGTCAGGTAGAGATGCCATCGAGAGCCTATGTTGCAGCGTTTGGATTTAAAGGTGGGGACCAACAGAAGAAAGCTGGAGTGCTCTCCGGTGGGGAAAGAAACCGTTTGAACTTGGCATTGACACTAAAGCAAGGTGGAAATCTTTTGCTGCTTGATGAGCCAACCAACGACTTAGACGTTGAAACCCTAGCGTCACTGGAAAATGCATTGTTGGAGTTTCCAGGTTGTGCGGTGGTTATTACCCACGATCGTTGGTTCTTAGACCGCGTTGCAACTCATATCCTCGCCTACGAAGGCGACGACGAAACCCCAGATCGTTGGTATTGGTTTGAAGGTAACTTCCAGGCTTATGAAGAAAACAAGGTGGAGCGACTAGGGCCAGAAGCCGCCAAGCCACACCGCTCCGCTTACAGACGATTAACTCGCGACTAGCGAAACTCTGGAACGCGAACCATTCCTTCTTGAGCAACTGATGCAAGCAGCACACCAGACTTTGAAAATATAGATCCAAAAGCAAGACCACGACCCGATTGCGCCGCGGGGGAGTGCTGAACATAAAGCATCCAGTCATTCACATCTGGTTCGGCATGAAACCAAAGAGCATGATCAAGGCTTGCTGTATTCAAACCGGGGTGGGCCCAACTCAGGCTGTGGCGCTTCAGGATGGACTCCAAAATGGTGTAATCGGACGCATAAGCCAGAGCAGCGGTTTGAGTCACTCGATCTTTAGGTAGCGGGCTGATTGCTTTGAACCAAATCATTTGCTGCGCAGTTTGCTCTTTTGCTGGTCGCAGATATACCGGTTCGCTGACATGTCGGAGATCAAATGGTCTTGCCTTGGACCAATAGTTAGTTGCTGGATGGTCAAGCTTTGAAAGAAGATCACTGGCAGAGGGAAGCGAGTTGGGATCAGGAATGTCTTTCGGCATTTCGACTTGGTGCTCAACCCCATCCGCTGGAATTTGAAAAGAACAAGTTAGTAAAAATATTGGCTCGCCGTTTTGCAGCGCTTTTACTCGGCGGGCACTAAAACTCTTCCCATCTCGCAGGTTCTCAATCTCAAAGGCAATCTCCTTGTTGATGTCCCCAGCTCTCAGAAAATAGCTGTGAAGGGAGTGCAGGGGCCGCTCGGAATCGACAGTTTTCATAGCCGCGACTATTGACTGTGCCAGTACCTGACCGCCGAATACGCGCCCATGGGGCATCCACTGGGTTCGTCCGAGGTAGTTTCCATCTGGGAGCTGCTTGAGACTTAGCACATCCACTAAATCTGCGATTGGATCTGCTGGGATAATGGGTTCGAGCATGAGACCCCCTCTTCTCCCACTAGTTTAGTTTTCGATGCAAACACTTCGCTTTCCAGACCCACGCGACACCACTGATCTCAGATCGTTCCTCGCTAGAGCCAAGCGCCTTGATGAGGATGGGGTGGTCAAGTTCCGCGCGTTTGGCGACATCTTGGCTTGTTACGTCTCACCGATTTACTCGGGGTCTTTGTTAGCTGATGGCCCAACCATTTTGGGGCTACGTACCATCCAGTTAGCCAGTCCTAGTGAGCTTGACTCTTGTTATGCCATCGAAGAAGTTCTGGAAAGGCTAACCGAGAGCACTTCTGAGCTAAAGCTGCCAAAAGAAACCGCTCGTGCCGCTTGGACTGGCATCACTCCACCCAGACAGGGCTGGGAAGAGTTTGGAACAGTATCGCAAGAGCAAATTTCTAAGTGGGCTAAAGATGGAATTGAAGAAGTGGCAAGAACTCTTCCCACATCTGTCGGTAGCGCAATTGCGGCTCGAGTCAGGTTAGGAATTTGGGGAAAGACTGTGAGTCTTGAGTTTAATCTGCCAGGTGGATCTGCTTTTGCAATGGCTGGCCTTGGCTTTATGCAGAAGGACGAGGAAATAAAAGTCTTTCGCACAAATGGTTGGGTGAGATTAACTTCAAGCTACGGGCACGTCATGGCCAAGCAAAGCTTTAAGGTCGCTTAGTTCTTAAAAGTATTCAGCATCGCATGCGCAGCACGTTGCAAGTAATCCCAGAGCTCTGCTTCATCTGCTTGAGATAAACCCAATGAATCAACAGCCGTTCTCATGTGACCTAGCCAAGCGTCTCTGGCTTTAGGTCCGATTGGGAATTCAGCATGTCGCATTCGCAATCGTGGATGTCCGCGTTCTTGTTGGTAAGTATCCGGTCCACCCCAGTACTGTTCCAAGAACAGCCGCAGTCGACGCTCAGCACCTGCCATGTCTTCGGCCGGGTACATAGGCTTCAGCAGAGCATCTGTGCTTACCCCGCGATAAAACTCGGCAGCAAGTTTTTGGAAAACCTGCTCGCCACCGACTCGCTCAAAAAAAGTTTGCAATTACTTTGCTTTACGCTTGGCTGACTTTTTCTCTTGGGAAAAGTTTCCCACCTTTAGAATTTCACCATTTCGAATGAACCACAAAACACGATTTTCATCCCGCACTTCCGTGACGCGAAGTCCGACGCGCTCCACAATGCCCGTCACGCCATCTAGTTGCACTCGATCACCAACACCGTATTGATCCTCAAACACAATAAACAGCCCGCTGATCAAGTCTTTCACCAGAGTCTGAGCACCAAAGCCGATGGCAGCACCAACGACAGTCGATACTGCAATTAGTGCACCTACATTTACCCCAAGCTCGCTCAGCACCATAACAATTGCAGTGATCGTGATGACCCAGGTTGCAAAGTTGTCCAAAACACTGGCAATTGTCTTTGTGCGAGCAGCCAACCTCTTTTCGGCAACACCTGCATCCACGTCTGCACGCTGAACTTTGTTGACTCCACCAATCACAGTTCTCACCAGCTTGCGTGTTGCAGCAGACAGGATGGTCTTAGCAATCACTGCAACAATTAGAACAATCAGAATGTTGATGGGGATTGCCCATTGCTCTAGAACTTGGCTGATCTGCATCAGATGTCTGCCTTTTGGGCTTTTAGCCCTCGTTCAAGCCCAGCAAGGTTTTCAACCAGAATTCTTCGCAGAGCTGGCTTTTCCTTTATCTCGGAGGTCTCAATAAGCGCCCTGGTCTTGACTGCTAGTTCTTCATTTGCGAGCTGAATAGGGTAGAGGTTTGTGAGCAGGTAATCCGCAATGTGATATGTGCGGCTGTTCCAAATCTTCAATGCAACTTCGTGATACAGATCTGCGTATGGCTCAAGCAGGGATAGGTCATTTACGCGACCAAAAGCCAGGGAGGCACTGTTGACCAAAGTATTGCTGTAGTCCTCGGTTTCGGTGAGCAATTGCCAAGCTGCTTGCTTGTCAGCAGCACTAGGCAATGCCGCCTTACAGGCCGCAGCAAACTTCTGTCCATTGGCGGTGTTGTCTTGCCTCAATTCAGCTTCAATCTCGTTTAGCCCTGCACGACTGCCGACAACTAAACCAGTCAGAAGCTCCCAGCGCAGATCCTGGTCAACGGCTAGACCAGAAATCTTCTTTTCACCGGAGAGAACCTGCTGCAGCCAATCAAGTTGACTGTCAGTTCTGGCAAATTGAGGCACAAACTTCGCAAACTGCAACTGGTTGTCGCTGGCAGGCAGTGCCTGTTCGGTTAGGCGAATCAACCCATCGGCTATTTGACTCAGAGTTTGCTCTCGGTCTTCCTCTTTCACGTAAAGGATTCCAGTTGTTACGAGTTGCCTCAACAACGTAGTGACAGTTGTGGATTCCGTCTCTTTGGCAATGTGATTCAGAACAAGCTGAACAAATTCCCGAGCTGGCGCTTCGCCATCACGAGTAGCGTCCCAAGCTGCCGTCCAAACTAGCGTCCTAGCTAGTGAGTCCTCGATGCCGGAAAGGTTTTGCAGTGCAATCTTTCTCGACTTCTCGTCTAGGCGAATCTTTGCGTAGGCAAGGTCACCGTCGTTCAGAAGAACTAAGTCTGGCAACTGCTTCCTGACTAATTGTTCGACCTTTGTTTCTTTCCCAGAAACATCCAACTCAATGGAGTCGACCCGACGAAGCTTGCCGTCTTGAAGATTGAAGAAACCAATTCCCATCCGGTGTGGCCTGATGTAGTCGTGACCATCCTGAGGCGTTTGCTCGATCACAAATGAAGAAATCACTCCCTCAGATGATTCAATCCTTGGCTTCAACGTGTTAACCCCGGCGGTCTCCAGCCACAGCTGTGACCAACTGGTTAGATCTCTCCCGCTTTCTCTCTCCAGCTCAACAAGCAAATCTTTCAACTCTGTGTTTTTCCACTGGTGCTTTTTGAAGTAGCTGGCCACTCCTCGGAAGAACTCCTCACGACCCACCCATGCCACCAGCTGCTTCAGAACTGATGCTCCCTTAGCGTAGGTAATTCCATCAAAGTTGACCTGAACATCCTCCAGATCATTGATTGTGGCGACGATTGGATGAGTGGAGGGAAGTTGGTCCTGTCGATAAGCCCAGTTCTTCTCAAGTGCGGCGAAAGTTGTCCAAGCTTCTTTCCATTCGCTGGTTTCAGCAGTTGCCAGAGTCGACACATATTCAGCAAATGACTCGTTTAGCCAAAGATCGTTCCACCAGCGCATTGTTACCAAATCACCAAACCACATGTGCGCAAGCTCGTGCAAAATGGTCACGACTCTGCGCTCTCTGGTGGCGTCGGTCACCGCAGAGCGGAAAACGTAGTTTTCAGTGAAGGTGACAGCTCCAGCATTTTCCATGGCGCCAGCGTTAAAGTCCGGAACCCACAGCTGGTCATACTTGGTAAACGGATACGGAAAGTCAAAAAGCTTCTCAAAGAACTCAAAGCCAACCTTGGTTTTATCGAATATGTAATCCGCATCCATATATTCAGCTAATGAACCTCGACAGAAGACTCCTAATGGAATTTTTCTTCCATCTGAAGACGTGAGTTCATCAGTCCAGACTTTGTAGGGTCCTGCAATCAGAGCCGTGATGTAACTGGAAATTCGCGGAGTCGGTTCGAATTTCCAAAGTGCTTTGCCATTTCCAAGCTCAGTTGGCTTCGGGGTCGTTGAATTGGAAATAACCTGCCAACTTGACTTGGCTGTAATTTGGAATTCAAAAGTTGCTTTTAGATCTGGCTGCTCGAAAACCGCAAACATTCTCCTTGAATCCGGCACTTCGAATTGGGTGTATAGATAAACCTCGCCATCAACTGGATCGACGAATCGGTGTAGCCCTTCGCCTGAATTGGAGTACTTGCCTCTTGCTTCAACCACCAAAACATTTCGTTCTTGGAGTTTAGGTAGGGAAATTCTTATGTTGTCGGAGTGAATTGACGGGTCAAGCAGTTGACCGTTGAGGCTAATGGACTGAACAGAATCTGTGATTGCATCGATAAAGGTGCTCGTACCGGCCTTGGCTGTGAAATGAACTGTCGTTTTCGAGCCGAAAGTGCTCTCGTCATCTGTTAGGTCTAGCTCAACTAGGTAGCTCTGGGTGCTGACATTAGATGCTCGGTCCTGGGCTTCGACTCTGGTTAGGTTTTCACCTGGCATTTAGTTCTCCGTTTGTTTTTGCCGCTCTAGCCTAGACGAGCCGCCTTGCTGCGAAATGGTCAGTAGCAAGAGGTCTATTCTTAGAAGATAGCTAGTGAAAAAGGACCCAAAATGAGAATCCACATTGCTACCGATCATGCTGGCATGGAGCTGAGTGGTTTCCTTGTGAAGGAACTCACTGCCCTTGGCCACGAGCTGGTTGACCACGGACCAAAGACATACGATCCGCTTGATGATTACCCGGGGTTCTGCATAGCCGCGGCTCAAGCGGTAATGGCTGATCAGTCGAACGGAATCCAAGCACTGGGAATTGTTCTTGGCGGTAGTGGCAATGGAGAACAAATTGCCGCCAACAAAGTGAAGGGAATCAGAGCAGCACTTATCTGGAATCCAGAGACTGCCGCCTTGGCGCGCGATCACAATGACGCCAATGTTGCAGCCGTCGGTGCGAGACAGCATGACCAGGCTGAAGTCCTTGAGCTTGTGAAGATTTTTATTGATCGCCCATTTTCAAATGATGAGCGGCATGTAAGAAGGATTGGCAAAATTGCAAAGTTTGAGCAATCAGGTGAGGTTGTTTACTAAAAATGCCCGAGGGCCACACAGTTCATAGAATTGCCAACAGCTTCAATCAGAACTTTGCCGGCCAAAAGGTTCGGATTTCATCTCCACAAGGTCGCTTCACGGATTCCTCTTTGGTTAGCGGCAAAAGGCTTGTAGTAGCCAAAGCACATGGCAAGCAGCTCTTTCTACCATTCGGTAAGCCAATTATTCGAATTCACTTGGGAATCTATGGAAAGTGGTCTTTCCAGGACTTCAAGTCTGAAGCGCCGGCACCAGTTGGGGAAGTGCGCGCAAGATTTCAGATTTCAAATCACCTAGCGGATTTGCGCGGACCAACCGTGTGCGAAGTTATCGATCAAGATGAAATGAATCAATTACTTAGCAAGTTAGGGCCAGATCCTTTAGCTGGAGACACGACGGGTCAGAGCTTTGAGAAATTTATTAGCAAGGTGCAAGCAAGCAGCAGGACTATTGCCGAGCTGCTGATGAATCAATCCGTAGTGGCTGGAATAGGCAACGTCTACCGAGCTGAGCTGCTATTTCGAGCAAAGGTAAATCCTTTTGTGCCAGGCAAGAAAATTTCCGGAGAGGTCCTTACTGCTATCTGGGAGGATGCAACAAAACTGATGCCAATTGGCGTTCAAACAGGCATGATGCTTACTAGAGAAGGATTCTTGAAGGGAGCACCTCAGTTGGAGGATCGCTACTACGTCTATAAACGAGCTGGCGAGAAATGCAGAGAGTGCGGTGGAAAAATCTCAATGGAGTTATTGGCCAGTCGAAAACTCTACTTCTGTAAGAGGTGTCAAAAATGAGCCCGGTAATGCGATTAGTTTGGCTCTACTTTTTACTGCGAAGAAAACTTGGTCTAGCCAAGATTGGTCAACCTCCAAGACCACCGGCCAGGCCAACAGCAAAAAATCTGCGAAATTTGACTCTCAATCAAAAGAGCATTGATGGTTTTTTGGTCTACAGCGTTATTCCTGAAGCACCAAAGAGGACCGTTGTCTACCTTCATGGCGGCGGCTACGTGCAACCAATTGCCAAGCAGCATTGGGATTTCATAACGAAACTTTCCAGAGAGACAAATTCAAGATTTGAAGTTGTATGTTACGGTCTTTCACCTCGACACAACGTTGATGCTGCTTTACAACTACTCGACAAAGTCAAAGCGCAACTTAGCAACAGCCAACCAGTGGTATTGATGGGGGACTCTGCCGGGGGTGGGCTTGCTTTGACACTTGCGCAACTTGATTGGAATTTTGTTTCGAGATTGATATTGATTTCCCCTTGGCTGGATTCGGAATTCAGTGAAGAAACCAAGCTTTATGAAAAAAGGGATCCTTGGCTGAGTGCGAACGCCCTGAGATACATAGCAACCGTATGGTCAGGGGTCGGCAGTTGGCAAAGAAAAGAAGTAAGTCCTTTGCGAGGTTCAATGGATGGCTTACCACCGACATCTTTATTTGTGGGAGATTACGAGCTTTTTTATCCTGACGTCATCAAACTGTCAGAACTTTTGAAGCAAGCTGGAGTAATGGTTGATTTGGATTATCAACCTGGTGGAATGCATGTTTATCCACTTATTCCATCCCCTGAAGGGATTAGGGCTTTTCAGGTCATAAAACAGCAGTTATTAGCGGTACCAGAGCGAGTGACGGGAATCGAACCCGCGTAATCAGTTTGGAAGACTGAGGCTCTACCATTGAGCTACACTCGCGTGCGTTAGACGCCAGCCCATTCTATGGGATAGAGTGTTCAGGCTCGAGACCACTTGGTCCGCGAGAATCCCCGGGATGTAGCGCAACTTGGTAGCGCACCTGTTTTGGGTACAGGGGGTTGCAGGTTCAAATCCTGTCATCCCGACCAGTAGGACCGAAGTAAGGCGGATCATTGAAGACTGATGTAAAGCGAATCAACCCAACTCGCGTAAAGCTCACCATCACGGTAGACCAGTCAGGCTTCAAGCCCGCTCTAGACCGCGCATATAAAGCAGTAGCGCAGCAGGTAAACATACCTGGCTTCCGCAAAGGAAAAGTACCCTCGCAGGTGCTTGACCAGCGAGTAGGAAAAGACGCCATCATTGCGCAAGCAATCAATGACGGTCTCGATAACTTCTACCGCGATGCACTGCGCGAGAACAACCTTCGACCACTAGACACTCCTCAAGCTGACATCAAGTCGGCTCCTAGTTCAACCGAGCTCGACAAAGAACTAATTGTTGAGCTAGAGGTTGAAGTCGAGCCTGAGTTCAAGATGCCTACCTATAAGGGCATGACAGTTAGTGTTGAGCCGGTCAAAGTTGCTCAGCTAGATATCGAAACAGAACTAGATGCACTGAGAGCTAGATTTGGAACTCTCAAGACTGTTGAGCGCGCCGCCAAGAAAGGCGACTTCACCACCATCGATCTCAGTGCAAGCATGGACGGCAAGCCAATCGACACGGCAACTGACATTTCTTATGAAATTGGTTCCAACCAGCTTCTAGATGGCATTGATGAAGCTCTCGACACTCTATCTGCGGGGGAGTCCACAACCTTCCGATCGAAACTAGTCGGTGGAGAGTTTGCTGGTAAAGAAGCTGAGGTTGCTGTCACACTGAAGGCTGTAAAAGAGCGTGAATTACCTGAACTTAATGATGAGTTTGCCCAGTTGGCGAGTGAGTTTGACACTCTTAGTGAACTCAAAGCAGATTTAGAAAAGCGAATTGAGAAGCAGCTTGCGCGTAAGCAGGTGCTTCAGGCACGCGACAAAATCGTTGAGGAACTGATTGCCCAGGCCAAGATCCCAACTTCTGACGTTGCGATCGAGCGAGAAGTTAATGCCCATCTGGAAGGTGAGGGTCGCCTGCAAGACGACGCCCACCGCAAAGAGGTCACCGAGGAGGCCGAGCGCAATTTCCAAACTAGGTTGATTTTGGATGCTGTTGTTAAGGCTGAGGAGATCAAGGTTCAGGATCGTGAGCTCATTGATTACCTTGCCATGATGGCTGCCAGCTATGGCATGGACCCAAATGAGTTCATCAAGCAGATTTCCAACTCAGGCCAGGTTCCGGCTTATGTTTCCGAGCTAGCCCGCCGCAAAGCGGTGGACTTCTTGGTAGCCAATGCCGAAATCAGCGACACCAACGGCAAAAAGGTTGAATACCAGGCCTAACGCCTAAGGCGAACAAGCCCCGGTATTTGCACAATCCCTAGCTAGGGTTATTCCCGTTAGCTAAGGAGTTTCGATGTCAGTTCCTGCCATGGAGCGCAACAATGTTTTCGAACGACTGCTGAAGGACAGAATCGTCTGGCTGGGCAGCGAAGTTCGAGACGAAAATGCCAATGAGATTTGCGCCAAAATTTTGCTTTTGGCTGCCGAAGATTCCGAGAAGGACATTTACTTCTATATCAACTCTCCTGGTGGATCAATCACTGCCGGCATGGCTATCTATGACACCATGCAGTACGTACCAAATGACATCGTGACTGTGGGAATAGGCATGGCTGCATCGATGGGTCAGTTCCTGCTTTCAAGTGGCACTAAAGGCAAGCGTTATGCCACGCCAAACACTAGAGTTTTGCTTCACCAGCCGCTAGGTGGCTTTGGTGGAACTGCATCTGACATCCAAACTCAAGCAGAGTTGATTATGGCCATGAAGCGCCAGCTTGCAACACTAACTGCCGAGCAAACTGGCAAGACTGTAGAGCAGATCATGCAGGACGGTGATCGTGATCGCTGGTTCACCGCTCAAGAGGCTCTTGAATATGGATTCATTGACCACATCCAGCAGTTTGCAACCAGATCTACTGGCGTTGGAAAGGCATAAAGATGAGCTACTTTGAGTCAGCCGCTGGCAGAGTTGAAATGCCGCAATCTCGCTACATCCTTCCTGAGTTCGAGGAAAGAACCTCCTATGGCTTCAAGCGTCACAACCCATACACCAAACTCTTTGAAGATCGAATTGTCTTCCTAGGCGTGCAGGTTGATGACGCATCGGCAGATGACATCATGGCTCAGTTATTGGTTCTAGAGTCTCAGGATCCAGATCGCGACATCACGATGTACATAAACTCGCCTGGAGGGTCTTTCACTGCTCTAACGGCGATTTACGACACCATGCAGTACATCAAGCCTCAGATTCAGACTGTCTGTCTTGGACAAGCTGCGTCTGCTGCAGCCGTTCTGTTAGCAGCCGGCACCAAGGGCAAGCGACTGGCTTTGCCAAATGCTCGCGTGCTGATTCACCAGCCTGCCACCGGCGGTGGCGGTCAGGGCCAAGCATCTGATATCGAGATTCAGGCCAAGGAAATCATGCGCATGCGTGTCTGGCTGGAGGAAACCCTAGCCAAGCACACCGGCAGGTCAATTGATTTGGTCAACAAAGACATCGACCGAGACAAGATTTTCACAGCGCAAGAGGCCCTCGAATACGGCCTCATTGACCAGGTGCTAACAACCCGAAAGGGCTAAAACCCACCAAATGGCTGAAGCCATGTGGGGCTTCAGATATAGGGTTTAGTCATGACCCTTAGTGAGACAAGCGACCTGTTGAAGTGCACCTTCTGCGGCAAAAGCCAAAAGCAAGTGCGCAAGCTAATTGCCGGTCCTTCTGTCTATATCTGTGATGAGTGCATTGAACTGTGCAACGAAATCATCGAGGAGGAGCTTGGCAATCAAGCTCGGGCTCAAACGGAGTCACTAGATCTTCCTACTCCAAAAGAAATCAAATCTTTCTTGGACGAGTACGTAATTGGACAAGACGGCGCAAAAAAGCAACTCTCCGTTGCTGTATACAACCACTACAAGAGAATTCGTGCCACTGGCACCCTAAGCCCAGCTGGCAAGTCACAAGACGACATTGAGCTCGCAAAGAGCAACATCCTCATGATTGGCCCTACTGGTTGCGGCAAGACCTACCTGGCTCAAATTCTAGCCAAGCGACTTAACGTGCCATTTGCTGTTGCTGATGCAACCGCTCTCACTGAAGCTGGCTATGTGGGAGAAGACGTAGAGAACATTTTGCTCAAGCTTTTGCAAGCCGCTGATTACGATCCACGTCGAGCGGAAACAGGAATTATTTACATCGACGAGATTGACAAAATCTCAAGAAAAGCTGAAAACCCTTCAATTACGCGTGACGTGTCCGGTGAGGGTGTCCAGCAAGCGCTTCTAAAGATTCTGGAAGGAACCGTGGCTTCCGTTCCGCCGCAGGGCGGCAGGAAGCACCCGCAACAGGAATTCATCCAAATCGATACCACCAATGTTCTCTTCATCGTTGCTGGCGCTTTTGCTGGCCTCGAATCGATTGTTGGTGAACGCACGGGCAAGAAAGGGATCGGCTTCGGATCTCCACTGAAGGAGAAGACCGACGATGCCAATGTCTTCCGTCAAGTTCAACCAGAAGACCTTCGTAAGTTTGGACTAATTCCAGAGTTCATTGGTCGATTGCCAGTAATTGCAACTGTAGATCAGTTAGATAAAGCAGCTCTTATTTCAATTTTGACAGAGCCTAAAAACGCCTTGATCAAGCAGTATCAAAGAATGTTTGAACTGGATGGCTTTGAGCTTGAATTTGAACCGGCCGCTGTTGAACTAATTGCAGATCAAGCGGTCGAGCGGGAAACCGGTGCGCGAGGTCTAAGAGCAATTCTTGAAGAGCTGCTAAACCCAATTATGTTTGAACTGCCTGGATCAGCAACCCAGGGTCGAGTAGTGATTACCGCTGAAATTGTTCAGACCAAAGCTATGCCTAAAATCCAACCGCTAAAGACACGTTTGAAAGAAAAGTCTGCCTAAGCGAGACCTCTTCTTTTCATCAGCGGTTCAATTGTTGGCTCATGGCCCAAGAATTCTTTGACCATCGTCATGGAATCTTTCGATCCTCCCTTTGAGATCAAGGCTTCTGCGAACTTCCTGCCGTTTTCGCGGGTTAGACCACCATTTGCCTTGAACCAATTCACGCTCTCGGCATCCAACACCTCACTCCAGATGTAGCCGTAGTAACCAGACGCGTAGCCGCCGGCAAAAATGTGGGCAAAGTAGTTTGTCTTGTAGCGCGTGGGAACTGGTTCGAAGTCCAAACCATATTCCGCAATCGCAGCTTTCTCGAAAGCAGCCAAATCAGTTGGGGGATTAGCTGATTCGTGGAAGGCCAAATCTAGGATCGCAGCCTGTAGGTAGTGAGTTGTTTCAAATCCTTGATTAAATGTTGCCGTTGACAGAATCTTTTGAATCCAGGCGGGATCTAGTTTCTCCTTGGTTTGGTAGTGCACGGCGTAGTTCTCCAGGACCTCAGGCCACAACATCCACATCTCATTAACTTGGGAGGGAAACTCGACGAAATCTCGCTCCACATTGGTTCCGCTAAATCTTGGATACGTGACATTTGACAACATTCCGTGGAGAGTGTGCCCAAATTCATGGAACAGCGTGTTCACCTCATCAAACGTCATAAGCGATGGTGAACCGGCAGCAGGTTTTGGAATGTTCATGTTGTTGACCACTACCGGCAATTTTCCAAGGAGGTGAGATTGATCAACCAAGTTATTCATCCATGCCCCACCTACTTTCGAAGGTCTTGCAAATGGATCAAAGATGTAGAGACCGCAGGCAGATCCGTCCTCGTAGGTGACCTCATAGATCCAGTTATCGGGATGGTAGCCAACGATGTCTTTTCGCTCTTGGAAGGAAATTCCATAGAGCTTGTTTGCTGCAAAGAAGACTCCGTCTTCAAGAACTTTTCTCAATTCGAAGTAGGGCTTGAGCACAGTCGTATCAACCGAGTATTTCTCTGCTCGAAGCTGCTCTGTATAGCGTGACCAATCCCATGCCTGCAAGATCTCAGCAGACTCGCGCTTCATTAGCTCTTGAAGTGCCTGCGCTTCCTTTTCTGCATTGGCGCGGGCAATTGGTGCGATAGTTCTTAGCATTGAATGAATTCGTGACGGGTTTTTGGCCGTCTGTGTGCTGGTCACATACTCTGCGAAATTGGCGAATCCAAAAAGCTTTGCTTTTTCGGATCGGAGAGCGAGCATCTCCTGAATCAGATCTGATGTGTCATTTTCGTTGCCCCTGCCGCCGCGAGAGAGCGTTCTTTCCAGAATTTCTTGCCGTAAAGCACGATCCTCTAGTTTTTCTAGCAGAGGATGGCCGGAGTAATTTAGTAAGGGAATTGTGAAACCGACCTGGCTCCTTGTTTCAGCTGCTTGCCGGCAGCTTTCGATTTCCTCCTCTGACAAACCAACCAATCGACTTTCATCGGAAAGATGAACGGCTAAGTCATTGCTATCCGCCAACAATCTCTTGTCGAATTCCGCTTGCAGGCCGGCAATCCGTTCATTGATTTCAGCTACACGTTGACGAGAGCGGGCATCTAGCTCAGCACCGGCTTCTCTG
>WLDG01000020.1 GCA_009704945.1 Actinomycetota bacterium
GCCTGCAAAATGCGGTCATCGGCACCTTCTGGCAAAACTATTGTCTTTTTAGTCTGACTAGCCCGTTCAATCAGGTCTTGCTCAAACATCAGTGGAGTAACAGCATCCACCACGCAGTCTTCAATCACTCTCGCAACCTGCAGTAGATCCAGACTGTTAGTGATTAGTCCGTTGGCACGAGCCAACTTAACTTTGTCATCAGCTGTCAGCAGTGCTCTGGTTTTCACCACCTGCATGGTGGTATCAAAAGACCCCAGATCGCAACTGATGATTGGGATTGATGCGTTCATTCCCTTGATTAGTTTCTGAATTTCATCCGGCAGTTCGAATCCGCCATTCAATATGATGCCGGAGAGGGTTGGGAAGGTTTCTGCTTGGTCGGCCATGATGAGCGGAACGATTACATCGGTTCGATCGCCGGGAGTAACTACCACTGCCCGGTCTTTGAGTCTTTCTAACACGTGTTCCGCACTCATTGCGGCAACCACCACATCCAGCGTCTCAGTTTCTAATCTGGCTGGTTCACCAAACAAAAGTTTTCCACCAACGGCTTCTTGAATTTGCTTCAGCCTGGGGGCAACCAAAAGTTTGTCTTCTGGCAAAACCCAAACTGGAGTTTCTGGAGCAACCAGCGACTTGAGTGAATCATGAATCTGCTGAGTGTCAGAAGGCTCTGCCCGATTTACAGCAATTGCCAACAGCTTGGCATTTTCGTTTTTCATTTCCGAAAGAGAAAGCTCAGCCATTTGTGAAAGGTCGCTAACGCTGCGAGCGGCGGCTTGGCCAAGGTGTTCAGAAGATGAGTAAGCCTGCCGACCGGACAACACCATCACTACTGGCGCTGCCATGTTGGCAGCCACCTTGGCATTGAAGGAAAGCTCGGTGGTGCCAACCACATCTTTGTAATCAGAACCAATCACCACCATCGCATCAAACTTCTTGGCTTGTGTTCGGTACCTTGTGATGATCTTGGCTAGTGCTCGCTCAGGAGACTCATGCACCTCTTTATAAGACACTCCAATTGAGTCTTGGTAGGAGATTTCTTCGCCCAGCTGACTGAGCAAAAGCTTTAGAACGTGGTCATTTTCAGCATCCGGTGTGACAGAGCGAAATATGCCAACGCGAAGATTGTTGCCCCGAAGTGCCTGCACCATGCCTAGGGCTAGAACTGATTTCGCGGTGTGGCCCTCTACTGATGCGACATAAACGCTGCGGGCCATACCTCAAGGGTACCGCCAGTTTCCGGCTACTGCTCAGGCCCTCTTTTTCGGCTAACCTAGAGCTAATTCCGCCCGATGACGAGCGATCTTCAGCTATCAACCAAGGATTGAAATGTCCGAAAAAGCAAATATTGGCGTAGTCGGTCTGGCCGTCATGGGCTCCAATCTTGCCCGCAACCTAGCTTCCAGAGCAGGCAATCGAGTTGCTATCTATAACCGATCCGCCGACAAGACTCAGCTGCTGACCAAAGAACACCCGGAAGCAAACTTTCTAGCAAGTGAAACAATTGATGATTTTGTAGCAAACCTTACTAAGCCCAGAACCGCCATCATCATGGTGCAGGCAGGTGCCGGCACCGATGCAGTTATTGAGCAACTAGCTGAGAGATTTGAACCGGGTGACATCATCGTTGATGGTGGCAATGCCCTCTACACCGACACCATGCGCCGAGAAAAAGAAGTTTCAGCTAAAGGAATCCACTTTGTTGGAGCTGGTATCTCTGGTGGTGAAGAGGGTGCACTGAAAGGTCCATCGATCATGCCCGGTGGAACCAAAGAGGCTTACAAAACCTTGGGTCCAATCTTGGAGAGTATTGCCGCTGTAGTGGCAGGCGAACCCTGCGTCACCCACATCGGCTCCGATGGAGCAGGTCACTTTGTCAAGATGATCCACAACGGCATTGAGTATGCCGATATGCAATTGATTGCAGAAAGCTATGACCTGCTGAGACAGAGCGGCGGCTTTTCACCAAAAGAAATTGCAGACATTTTCACTGAGTGGAACAAGGGTGAGCTCGAAAGCTATCTAATCGAAATCACCGCAGAAGTTCTCAAGCAAACAGATGCTAAGACAGGCAAACCATTTGTTGACATCGTGGTGGATGCAGCTGGTAGCAAAGGAACCGGAGTCTGGACAGTTCAGACTTCACTGAACCTGGGAGTTCCAGTATCCGGAATTGCTGAAGCTGTGTTTGCCAGATCTCTTTCTTCACAAACCGAACAGCGTCAAGGAAAACCAGAGCTACCTGCCCAGAATCAAACTTGGAACATCACCGATAAAGAGCTCTTCGTTGAGTCTGTCCGCAAAGCGCTCTACGCCTCAAAGATCATTGCTTATGCGCAGGGCTTTGATGCAATCAGAGCTGGTGCCAAAGAGTTTGGTTGGGAAATCAATCTTGGAGAAGTGGCAAAAATCTGGCGAGGCGGGTGCATTATTCGCGCTCAATTCCTAAACCGCATCACAGACGCCTACCGAAGCAAACCAAACCTGTTGTCTTTGCTCTTTGACGACTACTTCCTAAAGGCCATTGATGATTCAGTAGCGGCCTGGCGTGAGGTGGTGGCGATGGCTGCTTTGACTGGTATTCCAGCTCCTGCATTCGCCTCCTCCTTGAGCTACTACGACGGCCTAAGGGCTGAGAGATTGCCGGCAGCACTGGTTCAGGGCCAAAGAGACTTCTTCGGAGCTCACACGTATAAGAGAGTGGATCAGCCAGGCACCTTCCACACCCGCTGGTCGCAAGACCGCTCTGAAGTCCAAACCGATTAGGTTTTAGTTCGTGCCGAGCTGGGTTTATAAGTTCATCCCGATGGCCCTGATCTGGGGCTCCAGCTTTTTGTTTATTGAGCTTTCCCTAGAGCTAACCACTGCGTTGGGTGTGGCATTTTGGCGAACTGCTTTGGGAGCTGCCGCAATGGCAATCATCATGGCTTTTCTGAAAGTAAAACTGCCAAAGCAAGTCAAGCAGTGGCTGCACCTCTGGGTTGCAGGGATTCTGATGTCAGCTCTTCCCTTCTCTCTTTATGCCTACGCTCAGCAAAGCACCACGAGTATTTTGGCTGCAATCATCAATGCAACTACTCCGCTGTTCACTCTTCTTGCAATACTCGCAATCTTCAAGGCACAAAAGCAAACTGGCATTGCCGTCATTGGTTTGTTGATTGGCCTAGTTGGAGTTGGCATAACGCTGGGAGTTTGGCAGGGCTTTGGTGACAACGACCCGATGGCAATTGCTGCTCTTTTGTTAGCAAGTATTTCTTATGGTCTTGGCACCCCTTACCTGCGCAAGTTCATTACCCCAATGGAGCTGCCTGCTACTTCAACTGCCATGGTGCAGGTCTTCACCAGTGCTGTAACTCTGTTGCCGCTCTACCTTCTCACTGGTCCGCTATTTGTCGCAGCCCCACGATTCGAAACAGTTGGAGCGTTGGTGTTGCTGGGTGTGCTGGGAAGTGGAGTTGCTTACTGGCTCTATCACCAGATCGTTGCAGAAGCTGGCAGCACTGTTTCTTCAACTGTTACGTACACCAATCCGGTGATTGCAACTTTCTGGGGAATCTCGTTACTTGGCGAACCCTTGCACTGGTATGAACCGGCTGGTGGGATTTTAGTTTTGCTTGGTGCTTACCTAACGCAAGCTAAACCTTTATTCCGAGTCAGAAAAAGCTAGCCAGACATTGGCTGCTTTGAAGCCCGATTTTTCATAGAGCGCAACTGCGCCTGTTTCATTGCCGGTGTCAACTCCAAGTGCAACATCCTTGAAACCTCGCTCCACCGAATAAGCACAGCCCCACTTCAATAGCAGCTCACCATATCCGCGACCTCGGAAGTTCTTGCGAACACCAAGTTTGTCGATGAAGCCGCCTTGATTTTCACTGCGATGGTTTGTGCAGACCAAAAAGCCAACTGGCAGACCGTTCTCCTCTAGGAAGAAAACTCCATTCTCATCTTGCAAAACTGCTTCTTCTTGCTTGCTCAGCCAGTCATGAAAGGTCTTCTTTTGGAATCCGTAGTGATCGGAGAATGAGTCCATGAGCAAAAAGTGCCAGGTAGCTTTTTCGTTTTCAAAATCTGCTCTGCGAATATTTACATTCTTCGGAAGCTTTGGATACTTGCGATCTGGTTGGTAGTTGCGCATGGTCCAGTATTTGCGAACCAGGTGCAGGCCAGCGTCGGTAATAGCCTTGCGGAGCTTTAGGTCCTTGTCGTTGCAGTGAGACCGCACCTCGTAATCTGGGTAATTCTTCTTTATCCAAGTAAGTGCATGCTGCATGCTGCGGTCATAATCGTGCTTGCTTGGTAGACCAAAGACATCAATTTCGACGCGTTTGCGCTTGTGATCAACCTGGGCACTCACCAGGTCAGTGATGACTCCATCTTCTTCGTAAACCTCAGCAAAAACCTCATCAAAAAACCCCGTTAGTTCTTCGCGAATTTCTTCTTCGCTGGAATCTTCAAACTCAGAGTCAATCGCGGAATCGTGAGCATTGCAGAGCTTTACTATTTCTGCGACATCAGCTTCTTGCCAAGGCCTAAACGACATCTGGCTTCCTGAGGTCCGGAATGAGCCAAGGACGACTAATCACAATCAAAGACACTAGCGAGAGCCCGAACAAAGTTCCAATAGCAACCCCTAGGTCGCTAGTGTCGGCACTGCTTATCAGGAAGTAGAAGAAGGACAGGATGGTGGTGAAGGTGAAGCTAAAGACCCCCATCAGCGAGGTGGCAGTACCAGCCTCACTGCCGTGGTTGTAAAGAGCAATGGTCGGGATGATGGTGATGGCTGCGCCGAAGATAAACAGCTGAACAAAGAACAGAGCCTGAGTGATCCAGAACTCTCCCCCGGCATTTAGTAGCAGACCTAAACCAACCCCAACACCAATGATTGCCGTTCCTGCCAGCATCCACTGGCCTTTCAAATACCTTGCAACATAGGCACCCACCTGCACTCCGATATAAGAAGCGGCTCCATTGAGTGCTAACCAAAGACCGTAGTCGGTTTGGGAGATTCCGAATGACTGCTGATAAACAAACGGGGTGAAGTTCAAATACAAAAACAGAGCGCTGAGCTGCATTGCGGAATAAAAGATTAATCCAATCAAGACTCGATCGCGCATTACGTTTAGATAACCGCGTGCTAATCCAATTGGAGTGCTGGATCTTCTTCTGGCAACTGGCAGGGTCTCAAACAAAATGAAATTCAGCAGCAGCAATAAAACCAGCGAGACAATGCCAAACAACAAGAAGATTGCTTGCCAACCAAATGCCTCACTTATTTGTGAACCAACAATCGGACCGGCAATTGGTGAAATTGATTGAATCAAATAAGTCTTTGCAAGCATGCGCTGCATTGCTTGACCTCGATAGAGATCTCGAATGATTGCTCTTCCAATCACGTCAGCTCCTGCTGAGAAAAATCCCATGAGGAATCTGGCAGCAATAAAGAGCTCAATGCTTGGCGCCAAGAATGCCAGTGCAATTGCAACCACATAGCCACCGATTGCAAGCAGCATTAGTGGTCTTCGACCAAACGCATCAGACAGCGGGCCGAGAATTAACTGGCCAATCGCCAGCCCCAGGGTGACTCCGGTGAAGGAGGCCTGCACCACACCATTGGTCACCCCAAAAAACTGCCCAATGGCCGGGAAGGCTGGCAGGTAGGGATCAATGGTGAAGGGGATGAGAGACATCGAGAGGGCTAACAGCACCACATAGCCCAACAGAAGCCGTTTAGAGAGGTGTTCGCCGGAGTCTAAGACCGTGCCACGCTTAGGCAAAGAGGAGGTTAGCGGCACCCTAAGAGGATAGTCGCTGGCTCAGAAATTCTTTCCCCACCTAAGCGCTCAACACGCCACCGCCTAAGGCTGAATGTCGGTGAGTAGGAGCATAATTTTCGAACCCCAACATTGGTCACCAGCCAGCTGGAAACAACAATTTTGGACTTTTCTGGAGACTAATCCGACACGCGGGCAGAGCCTCCAACCTAAAGTTCAAGTTGTGGGTTAATGTTCGGGAAAACAACTAAATAACAGACATTTTTCAAGATTCGACACAAGATGTAGTGGTTTGCTGCTATAGTCAGAAATCCGAATTAACGGGAAATTTTCTAAAAATTGGCTCAATTTGGCCACTTTAGGCCAACAGAACTGGGGAGGACCACCAATGGCGGTGACCGTATATACATTGCCTGCTTGCGTGCAGTGCGACAGCACTAAGCGCCTGCTGCAGCGCAATCAGATCGACTATCAAGAGGTTGATATGAGCCAAGATCCGGTAGCCCTAGAAATGGTGAAAACCATGGGTTACACAGCAGCCCCAGTAGTGGTTGCAGGCGAGGAGCACTGGTCGGGCTTCCGCATGGACAAGATCCAAGCTCTCTCGGCTTAGCGCAGGTATGAGATGTTCGATGTTGTTTACTTCTCGAGCGTCTCTGAAAATACCAAGCGCTTTGTAGACAAACTAGGTGTCAAGACGGTTCGCATTCCGCTCAAGACCGAAGAAGCAGCAGAGTTTGTCCACGATAAGGATTCAGTTCTTGTAGTCCCCACCTACGGTGGCGGCAACGAGGGCGGAACAGTTCCAAAACAGGTAATCAAGTTTTTGAACAACCCGGAAAACCGGAAACACATAAAAGCGGTAATAGCCGGAGGGAACACCAATTTTGGTGATCACTTCTGCCGAGCTGGCGACGTCGTCGCCGAAAAGCTCGGGGTGCCAGTGCTGTATCGCTTTGAAATAACTGGCACACCAGAAGATGTAAATGAAGTCAAGGAAAGGCTGGCAAGGCTGTGGCAAACTCAGTTGTAGAACTAACAGACGATAAGGGAAACCTCATCGGCGCTCGCGGAATGGAATCCGCTATGAGCTATCAAGACCTCAACGCGATGATTAACCTTTGGGGTAATGATCAGAAGCTACAGCTTGAGAAAGACAAACTTGCAGTAAGAAAGTACTTCCTTGACCACGTAAACCAGAACACCGTCTTCTTCCACAGCCTGCAAGAGAGACTGGACTACCTGGTTGAGAACGAGTACTACGAGAAGGAAATCCTGGACCAGTACTCCTTCGAGTTCATCACCAAGCTAAACGACCTTGCTTACTCCAAGAAGTTCCGCTTCGAAGCTTTCATGGGTGCCTACAAGTTCTACACCGGCTATGCCCTAAAGACCTTTGATGGCGCTCGTTACCTAGAGCGTTTTGAAGACCGCGTTGTCATGGTTGCCCTAACCCTTGCCGAGGGCCACGAAGACCGCGCTATTCACTTGGTTGAAGAGATCATCTCCGGTCGCTTCCAACCTGCCACTCCAACCTTCCTAAACTGCGGTAAGAAGCAGCGCGGTGAGTTTGTCTCCTGCTTCCTGCTTCGCATCGAAGACAACATGGAGTCAATCGCCAGAGGCATCAACTCCGCTCTGCAGCTGTCTAAGCGCGGTGGTGGTGTTGCACTATCTCTAACCAACATCCGTGAATACGGAGCTCCAATCAAGAAGATTGAGGGCCAGTCCTCCGGCATCATCCCAGTGATGAAGCTATTAGAAGACAGCTTCTCCTATGCCAACCAGCTGGGAGCTCGTCAGGGTGCGGGTGCGGTTTACCTAAACGCTCACCACCCAGACATCATGAGATTCCTCGACACCAAGCGCGAAAACGCTGACGAGAAGATCCGTATCAAGACCCTGTCAATTGGTGTGGTTGTGCCAGACATCACCATGCACCTTGCCAAAGACAACGAGGACATGTATCTGTTCTCGCCATACGATGTCGAGCGCGTTTACGGAATTCCATTCAGCGACATCTCGGTAACCGAGAAGTACCACGAGATGGTAGATGACCCACGCATTCGTAAGAGCAAGATCAAGGCTCGTGAGCTGTTTGAGAAGATTGCGGAACTGCAGTTTGAGTCCGGCTACCCGTACGTAATGTATGAGGACACCGTAAACCGCGAAAACCCAATCCAGGGCCGCATCAACATGTCAAACCTTTGCTCAGAGATTCTGCAGGTGAACACACCAACCACCTACAACGCAGATCTTTCCTACAACCACATCGGTAAGGACATCTCCTGCAACCTAGGTTCGCTAAACATTGCCGCCACCATGGATGGACCTGACTTTGGAATGACCATCGAAACTTCGATTCGTGCACTAACCGCAGTGAGCGACCAGTCCGACATCGAGAGCGTTCGCAGCATTTCAGATGGTAACCACAAGTCACACGCCATTGGCCTGGGCCAGATGAACCTGCACGGCTACCTAGCTCGCGAAAAAATACACTACGGATCAGAAGAGGGATTGGATTTCACCAACATCTACTTCTACACCGTGAACTACCACGCCATTGCTGCCTCTAACAAGATTGCAATTGAGCGCAAGAGCACCTTTGACAACTTTGAGAACTCAAAGTATGCCAGCGGTGAGTACTTCGACAAGTACGTCAACCAGACCTGGGTGCCAGCAACACCAAAGGTGAAGGAGCTGTTCGACAAATCAGGCATCCACATTCCAACCCAGGAAGACTGGAAGCGCCTCAAAGAGTCTGTGATGAAGCACGGTATCTACAACCAGAACCTGCAGGCTGTTCCACCAACCGGTTCTATCAGCTACATCAACAACTCCACCTCTTCTATCCACCCAATTGCCTCCCGCATTGAGGTTAGAAAAGAAGGAAAGCTTGGCCGCGTTTACTACCCAGCTCCATTCCTAAACGAAGAGACCTGGGAGTACTACGAGGATGCTTACGAGGTAGGACCAGAGAAGATCATCGACACCTACGCTGTAGCCACCCAGCACGTCGACCAGGGACTATCACTGACCCTGTTCTTCAAGGACACCGCCACCACCCGTGATGTCAACCGCTCGCAGATTTATGCATGGCGCAAGGGCATCAAGACCATTTATTACATTCGTATTCGACAGGCGGCGCTTGAGGGCACCGAGGTCGAAAACTGCGTAAGCTGCATGCTCTAAAGAGGAAATCATGGAAAAGACAAAGCTAATTACCCGTCCCATCAACTGGAACAAGATTGAAGACGCAGTTGATCTAGACGTTTGGAACAGACTTACTCAGAACTTCTGGCTGCCTGAGAAGGTGCCACTATCCAACGACGTTCAGTCCTGGGGAACCCTGCGTCCACACGAGCAGAAGCTCACCATGCACGTCTTCACCGGCCTCACCATGCTCGACACCATCCAGGGAACTGTTGGTGCGATGAGCCTGATGCCAGATGCTAGAACTCAGCACGAAGAGGCTGTCATCACCAACATCGCCTTCATGGAGTCTGTCCACGCCAAGAGCTACTCCTCTGTCTTCTCAACCCTTTGCTCCACCAATGAGATTGACGAGGCGTTCCGCTGGTCAGAAGACAACCCATACCTGCAGAAAAAAGCAGAGATCATCCTCAGCTACTACAACGGTGATGACCCACTGAAGCGAAAGGTCGCCTCCACGCTGCTGGAGTCCTTCCTGTTCTACAGCGGTTTTTATCTGCCGATGTACTGGTCTTCCAGAGCGAAGTTGACCAACACCGCAGACCTAATTCGTCTAATCATTCGCGATGAGGCCATCCACGGCTACTACATCGGATACAAGTTCCAGCTCGGATACAACGAAGCATCCACCGAGCGCAAGGCAGACCTCAAGGGTTACACCTATGACCTGCTACTAGAGCTGTATGAGAACGAAGTGAAATACACCGCCGACCTCTATGACGAGATCGGTCTAACTCACGACGTCAAGCAGTTCCTGCACTACAACGGAAACAAAGCACTGATGAACCTAGGCTTTGACCCGCTGTTCCCGAAAGATGACTGCGATGTTTCGCCAGCTATTCTTTCTGCTCTTAGCCCATCCAGCGATGAGAACCACGACTTCTTCTCCGGCAGCGGATCCTCTTACGTTATTGGTAAGCACGAATCCACCAAGGACGAGGACTGGGACTTCTAAGGAGGAATGCTCATGGACTGCAACTGCGGAAAAGACACATGTAACTGCGGCAAGCACTAACTACAAAAGTAGACCGGGTGAGAAATCACCCGGTTTTGCTTTAACCGCTTAAGCTCGCCCCGCACTGATAGAAGCGATAGACCAGATTGTCCATGGCATTTCTCTGTCTAATAGTTGCCCTGGGGCTGAGGTTATAAACAGTGAAGATTAGTTTTGTTCCATCACGAGCAGTCAAAAAGCCAGCTAGTGAGTAACCGGTTGAGATGTAGCCAGTCTTAGCTGCTACCAACCCCCTGGCCGCTGCGAGATTGCCAGTGGCAAACCGGGAGCGGAGTGACCCCCGCTCACCCGAAACCGGCATTCCTGCCTCCAAAATTTCATAATCACCAACACCTTGGTTTACCAGCGCTAGCAGATCATTTACCAAAGCCACCGGAACAGCGTTGTCTCTAGAAAGGCCAGAGGCGTCGACAATCCTCAGCCTTGAAACATCTAGTCCTCTTGCCCCCAGCACTCGCTTGAAAAGTGGATTGACAGATTCCATAGAGCCATCAAGACCAAGCTTCAAAGCAGAGAGTCTGGCAAGAGCCTCAGCCAGTGAGTTATCTGAGACTCTCAGCATGTTCACTACCCACTCGCTCATGGGTCTTGATTGCACCGAGGCAATTGCAATTGCACCGCTGGGTAGCTTTGCTTCACTGGCTGTTAGACCAACCGCTATGCCACGCTTGTTTAGAGATTCGATAAAGAGCTGGCCGGCTTGGGTAACGGGTTTATCGGTTCGCTTGGCTAGCCAAACTAAATTGTTTCTGCTGGATGTTAGGCGAGCTGCATCGATTTGCAGCGCAGAAACCGGAGCCATATATCCATCGGAGAGACCGCGCTTACTCCAGGTCGGGTGCCACTCGTCATTGGAACCAAATAGTGAGCTGTCGACAAACACCTCGGTTACTACATTGCCGGTTCGTAGACTCCAGTCCGAGATTTGTCTGGTGAGGGTATCGAGCTTAGGAGCCTTGGCATAAAAAGAAGTGATGTTGCCGGGCATCCTTGAAAGAGTCACATCGCCCGAACCAACTAAATAGATTCTGCCGGGATTGCTAGGGTCACTAAAGACACTGGTTGTGATCTGGTGGTTTGGACCTAAAACATCTAATGCCACTGCCGCAGTGAGCACTTTCATCACAGAAGCTGATCTCTCCGCTGCAGTTTCATTTCTAGCAAACAGAGTCTGGCCAGTGGCAGCATTCACAACCTCAACATGGAGTTGAGCAATATGAGAAGAAGCTAGCTGCCGCTGCGGTTGGCAACTGGTGGCATGAGCAGCCGTTGGAAAGGCAGTGACCGCAAGCATGAGCGAGGTCAGAAAAAGGGCTTTGGTTTTTTGGAACATCGTCCTGCCATCCTAAGTTGGATGCCTGAAAACTCAGTGATTTCTAAGGGGTTTGGGGTAACCTAAAGCAAATCTCAACCCCCACCGAGGGGTTTTTCAGCAAAGGATCAGTTGATGGATAGCGCACTACTGCTTGCCTTCGCTGTCACCTTAGGAGCAGGTCTAGCAACCGGTATCGGTTCCACCATTGCATTCTTTGCTAAGACCACCAACAAGGGATTCTTTGCAATCTCGATGGGCTTCTCCGCTGGAGTGATGATTTATCTAAGCTTTGTTGAAATTCTGCCCAAAGCAACTGGCTATCTGGCCGAGTACTTCCCAGAGGTTCAAGCCGCTGCACTAGCAGCTGCGGCTTTGGTCGCCGGTCTGATTGTGATGGCGCTAATTGATGCGTTGGTTCCATCAGGAGCCAACCCACACGAAAACACCCAGGTAGAGCTGTTGGATGAAAGTCGAGCAACGGCTCCAGAAATTGAAAAGCAGAACCAAGCACTTTTGAGAATGGGTTTGTTTGTCGCTCTTGCAATTGCCATTCACAATTTCCCAGAGGGACTTGCAACTTTCTTGCTAGTTCTCGATGATCCAGAAATTGGTATTGCACTGGCTATTGCTGTTGCCATGCACAACATCCCCGAGGGTATCGCAGTATCTGTCCCCGTTTACTACGCCACCAAGAGCAAGCTAAAGGCCTTCAGACTTAGCTTCCTCTCAGGATTGGCAGAGCCAGCTGGAGCTGTGATTGGTTATCTGATTTTGGCTCAGTTCCTAAACCACCTGGTGCTGGGAGTGATATTTGCGATGGTTGCAGGAGTCATGATCTTCTTAGCAATCGACACCCTCCTGCCAACCGCCAGAAATTCGGCCAGAGGCCACCTAACTGTTTACGGAGTAATTGCGGGCATGGCGGTAATGGCAAGCAGCTTGATACTGCTGCGCATCTAGCGCGTTCTAGTCGTATAGCGCTTGTAGAACTTCTTGTTGATGTAAACATCAATGACAATGTTGTATCCAGCTCCGGTGAATCTAACCAGCCTGGAGTAGTTATTGGTCTTGAAGTTCCTTACTGGGTTCTGTCTAATCCACTTTCCAGCAACCCTGGCAGTTAGCTCCTGACCTTGCAGGTCCTTGGTGAAGATAGCGACAAAGCCTCTAAAGGTTCCAACGGTGACTGATCCCTTGATGGTGATTGGGACCGAAAGGGTTACCAATCTGCCTTGAGAGTTCAAGGAACCAATCTGCAGGGTGTGCTGACCTGGCAAGAGGTTCCTAGGCAGAGTCAAGTTAGAAGCAAATGAGCCATCTGGTCCAACCTTGATGGTTCCGACATACATCGGTTCGCTAAAGACCCAAGCTTCAACCGTGGTGTTTGGTTGCAAACCGGTTCCAGCAATCTGAGCTCTCGAAGCAACTGGGAACTGCAGTTCTAGTTTCTCTGTAACAGGCTTGGTGGTTTCCTCAGTAACCGGTGGCTTGATCTCAAGTTGCCAGCTGCCAGCGGTTGCAACAATCTTTTCGCTTGGTGCATCCTTCACTACTCTGACTTGCTCGCTGCTTCCAACAACAGTTCCAACCGGTCCTGTTTCAACTACTGGTGTGGCAGGAGGAGTTGGCTTGAAGCCAATCTGGCTTGGTGGCGCAGTTGGAGTTGGTGCCGGGGTAGGTCCTGGAGTTGGTCTTGGTGTAACAGTTGGGGTTGGTGATGAGCCACCGCCACCAGATCCACCAGATCCACCACTGCTTTGAACCTGGGTCCAAAGAGCGTAAAGAGTGATGTTGTTGGTGACTCCTGGTGAGTATGGGAAGGTCACTTTAGTTGCAGCATTGTTCTGCGTAGTAGACCAACCATCAAAAGTAAAGCCAGAGCGGGTTGGAGCAGTTGGTTCTGAAACGCTGCCGCCAGAGGTAAATGAACCATTAGAAACATTGCTGCCGCCGTTTGAGTTGAAGGTGACGGTGTAGGTCACAACAGCTGGGGTCACTGAAGAAGAGCTTGCACCAGAGGATGATCCAACTGAGTTGGTTGCAACGACTGAGAAGGTGTAGGCGGTTCCGTTAGTGAGTCCGGTAATGCTGCAGCTGGTGGTTGCAGTAGTACAGGTTGCGCCACCAGGGCTGGCAGTAACGGTGTAACCGGTGATTTGAGCACCACCGTTAGTGGAAGGAGCAGACCAGCTAATAGTTGCCTGCTGGTTACCACCCGATGCTACGACTGATCCCGGGTTAGCAGGCGCAGTTGCTGCTACGACAATTTCAGGGTCTTCGGTTAGCTGAACTGTAATGGTGCCATCTTGTGTGGCTCTGCCTAGCTCCCTCACCTCGTCACCAATCACCATGTAGGCCATAGCTCCAGCCTTGATGGCGGTGTTTGTGAGAGTTACCTCGATTGGCTTTCCAGCATTGGTGTTTGGAACAGTTGCGCTAGAACCAGTTCCACTTAGCCAAGAAACCAACACTGAGAAGAAGTAGCTGTTGTCGCCTGGGATCAGTGCGGACTGGCGATCTGTGTCCTTGAAGTACTGGACGTTGACCTTGGTTCCGTTTGGCAGTGCTCCAGCTGGCACTTTCACTCGGGCAGCTGTGTTGGTAGGCACATGGGTAAGAGTGACGTCTACTTCAGTGCTATTGCTTGCGGTGTATTCTGACCCGCTTTCCAGTGTTGCTAGGTCCACTCCCCACAGCGACTTCTGTACCCAGCGAGCATGCATGGTCTTTGATCTATTTGGTGTGTGAGCCTGACCACCGTTACCAATTTTGTTGCCACCGGTTTCGGCGTCATACCAACCATTGAATACAAAGCCGGCGCGAACTGGGGTTGGCAGGTTAACGCTCTGGCCTCTTGCGACAGAGCCTGAACCTGATCCTGCACTAGCTCCCTGGCCGTTATAAGAAAGTGTGTAGTTGCCATCGTTCCAAATTGCATAAAGAACATCGTTAGCGGTTGGAACAAAGTTAGAAACGGCTGTTGTGCCACCAGCTGTTTCAGACCAGCCGCCGAAGGTGAAGCCGTCTCTCGTTCTATCGCCAATGACAGGCAAGGTCAGGGATCCAGTGCCAACGGTGTAGCTGGCATCAGGAGTTGGTGTTCCAGAAGCTCCTTGCCAGTCGAAGACTACGGTGTAGACATTTGGTGTCCACTGCGCAATAAAGGCTTTGCTCTCAGTTCCAACTAAGAATGTTGAACCAATGGCGTACTTGGTTGATCCTCCATCTGGACTCCAACCAGCAAAGGTATAGCCAGTTCTTGAGCCTGGATTAGGCATTGTGACTAACTGCCCGATGTTTGCCGTCACACTAGCGTGTGAGCTTGATCCACCCATGGAGTTATAGCTGAAGTCATAGTCAACAGCTGTCCATTGCGCATAGAACAGGTATTGGGTGGCCGAGAGAATGTGAGTGGCGCCGGCTGCCTTAGTGGTGCCTGTGTCTTGAACTCTCCAGCCATCAAATGTGTATCCCGTGCGCGTAGGAGCTGTGCGTAGAGTAATGCTTTGGCTATTCACGCAGAGTCCGCCCGTGGTGCACTCATCATCGGTGTCGCCTGCTACTGCGTGAGTACCTCCGGCAAAGCCATAGCGAACATCGAATACCTGCACCCATTCAGCAGTGAAGGTAGGGGCAGTTTCGCCAAGCGTAAAGGTGCTGCCTGATTGATATGTGGTGCCACCGCTAGTCCAACCAAAGAACAGGTAGCTGCCTCCACTTATAGTCACTGTCGTGCCAGACAGGCTAGGCAAAGTGATTGTTGTTCCAAAGTTTGCAGAAGAGTCTGCTGGCCAGCTTGCAATGGTCAGTCCAGCCGCTGTGCCCTTACCAAAGGTGTAGCTAATGGATTTGATTGTCCAAACCGCATAAAGAGTGACATTGCCAAAGTTATTGAAGCTGTTGTTGACAACAGATCCGCCCTGGGTCTTTGCCCAACCGGCAAAGTTATAACCCGTACGAGTAAAGCCAGATGATGGCAGGGTCACGTTCGAATCCCCAACTGTCCATGACGTTGGAGCACCGGAAAGGCTGCCGGAACCACCGTTTAGGTTGTAAGAGATTGTGTAAGTATTTGGTGTCCACTGTGGATAGAGATTAATGTTCGCTGCACCAAAGGTTATTGTTTCTCCTGAATTCTTAGCCGTTCCAGTTCCATCAGCATTAGTTACCCAGCCAGCAAAGGTGTAGCCGGTTCTTGCCAATGAGCCAGTGTTGGCTGCAACCGAGAAGCTTTGTCCAATGTTGTAGTTGGTGTTGTTGGTAGGAACACTGCCACTGTTTGGCGCAATAGTGTCCGCACCCACTAACAAATTGGCGTTGTAGGTGACTGTGTAGTTGATAGCCGTCCACTTTGCATACAGAGTTCTGTTTTGGGTTGTGGTGTAGCTTGAGCTAACAGCAGAGCCTGTGAAGGAGCTGCTCTCAAACCAACCAGCAAAGGTGTAGCCGGTCTTAGTTGGAGTTGGTGGCGTGATGGCAGTGGAACCAGTTGTGAAAGTGTTAGAAGCAGTTGTGTTACCACCGGTAGCGCTGTTGTAGTCATATAGAACTGTGAAGGTGGCGGCATCCCACTTGGCATAGATGGTCTTAGAGGAAGTGGCGCTGATGCTGCTTCCCAGTGCACTACCTGCAAAGCCAGAGTCATCAAACCAACCAGCGAAGGTGTAGCCGGTTCTGGTTGGAACCGGTAGCACTAGGTTTGATCCACCGGTTGTGAAGGTGCCACTAGCGACACTGTTGCCACCAGTTGCTGAGTTGTAGTTGTAGGTGATGGTGTAGGTGGCGACAGTCCACTTTGCAAACAGAGTAAGCGCACCGGTAAGTGTGACCGATTCACCATTGGTGTAGTTGGTGCCAGTTCCATCAGCAAGAGTGTTCCAGCCAGCGAAGGTGTAGCCGGTTCGGGTAAAGCTGGTAGAGGTTAGGTTCGTAGCAGTGCCTGAAACGATCGACTGGGTAGCGTCATTAGCGCCACCAACGAAGTTGGACTTGAAAGTCACCGTATTCGAGTTAGCTGTCCACTTTGCATAAATGGTTGTAGTGGAAGTGGGTGAATAGTTTGCTCCAGCCGATCCAACCGAAGTTGCTAAACCAACTTCTGCAAACCAACCAGCGAAGGTGTAACCGGTCTTGGTTGGAGTAGGCAAGGTGATAGCTGTTCCGCCGGTGGTGAAGGTATTAGTAACAGGCCTGGTGCCACCATCGGCGCCGTTGTATTCGTAAGTGATCGTGAAAGTGCTGGCAACCCAAATCGCATAGAGAGTTACGGTTGCGCTAGCTGGTGTGGGTAAGTTGGCACCAGCAAGATAGGTAGTGCCGGAACAGGCAGCTGCAGCTGAAGCCAGTGCAGCAGAACACCATCCCCCAAAAGTAAATCCCGTTGGAACGGTAAATCCATTGGATGGAGCTATCAGCGTGCTACCTGCAAATGTGAGTGATGATGTAGAACCCGACGCTGTGTTTCCATTGAACGCATATTGGTTTGCAGTCCACCTGGCAAACAGCTCGTCACCTTCATCAAGTGTGTAAGTAGCACCCGCTGCGAAACTTGTTCCGGAGCCGTCTGCCTGGGTGTTCCAACCGGCATACGTATAGCCCGTTCTGGCTAGGTTTCCTGAATTGCTGGCGAGTGTCAGGTTTGTACCCTGAATTTTGGTCTGGTTACTAGGAAGGTTTCCGCTGGATGCACTATTTGCGTTATACGAAATGGTGTAGTTCCCTTTTGGCGTAACAGAAAGATTTGCGTAACTTTGGAACAGAAAGTCTGCTCGCTGTGTGTAGCCGCCTTCTCTGCTTGCGAAAGTCCAGTCTGGATTGCTGTTGCTAACATTGTTTCCAAAGCCAATCTCAGGTGTTGCACCATGATTGTTCCAAGCGAAAATTGTTTGAGCCCCGGTGCCGATGTTGTGCAACTGGAATGACCCGTATGTTCCGCCAGCTACCCAAGAGTCGCCATCATCATAGGTTCCAGTATTCAGGGAGCCGCCACTGAGTCCCGTCTGCGGAGTTGGCCCATAGTTCCAAGGCCAAATCTCGAGTCTTCCGCTTAGGCCCGTTCCCTGTGTGACAGCCGAGGAGTTGCTCATTACATCTAAATTGCTTATGTTGCCATGAAGTTCGAATTGGCTCTGGGTGCCGCCAGCAGTGGTTGGCACCTGCAATCGATGCAGATTGCCATTGGCATAGGTTTCCGAGTTGCTTCCCAAGTTTGTCATCGACTTATCAAAGTTGGCGTCAACAAAGAGTCGGGTCGCATCCCCCGATGCATACTTAGCTCCGACGTAGTAGCGCACGCGGCTAAAATCAGTGCGTGAGAGATCAACATCGTTGCCGGTAAGACCATTGGTGTTTGTATAAACCATTGCGGTTGATTGACGGGCGGGAGTAGTGGACTCAAAAATCAGTGTCCACGGATACCCGTAGACTCCATTGACGCCAGAGTAAACCGCAGCCACTCTGACGTAATAGTTTGTGCCATTTGATAGGCCAGTGATTTCAAGACTTCGGACGGTGCTGGCTAATGTCGCATCAGCCGTAGTCCAACTTCCCGTGCCTGTTGTTGAATACTCGACTCGATAAGCAGTTGGCGGCTGACTGAGTGCTGTTGATGGCGGTAGCCATGAAACAGTCACGGTCTGGTTACCCGCCGTGGCCTGAACGTTGGTTGGCGGAGCGATGGTTATCCACACTGCATAAAGCGTGATGTTAGAAGTGACTCCTGGTGAATAAGGTGACGAGACCGCACTTCCACCGTCCGTGGCGGACCAGCCACCAAAGATAAAACCTGCTCTAGTTGGAGCGCTCGGGAGCTCAACAGATCCACCCGTGGTAAAGGTCCCGTCAGTAACGGTTGAGCCGCCCTTTTCGTCGTAGGTGACGTTGTAGGTATTAGCCGTCCACTTGGCATAGACGGTTCTGGTTTGGGTGGGTGAATAGGGTGATGTGAGCTGGCTGCCTGAGAAGTCAGATGCCTCATACCAACCAGCAAATGTGTAACCAGTTCTGGTGACAGTTGGCAGAGTTAGTCCAGAACCTCCAACAGTGAAAGTGCCATTGGATGCCGACGAGCCACCATTTGAGTCGTACGTGATCGTGTAGGTGTTGGCGTTGACTGAAATCGTGAATGACGAGGTTGAAACAGTTTGAGACGCTTCGTCTGTGACTGAAACTGTTACAGATTGATTTCCAGCAGACGTTGGAGTTCCAGAAATAGTTCCGCTAGCTGGATTCAAGCTCAATCCGGCAGGCAAGGTGCCAGCGGTTACTGCGAAAGTCTTCACCCCGTCGCCACCTGGAGCTACCGCTGGCAGATTGAACACGTTACCAACGGTGGTGCTTAATCCCGATGACGGAGTCCTTATCGCCATAGAAAAAGACGAATAGGAAACAGCAGTACCAGTTCCGTTGTTGGAGAGGTTTTTACTTCCAACTTCATCCAAACCGGGATTGCTCGCATTGTCAAAGGTGTACAAATGATTGAGGTTGCTGATGCCGCCAGATCCCCGAGCATGCATTGAAGTTTGAACTTCAGCCAAAGTTAGAGGTTTAGACCATATTTTTACCTGATCTATTCGGCCATGAAAAACATGCCGTGCGGTGCCTGTTTGGTAATAGGAATTTTCTCCAATTAGGAAACTTCCGACATCAGTAATGGTTGCCGTTGTTCCCGAACCAACTAGAGAGCCATTCAGATAAATCCTGTAACTTCCGTTATCAAATGTGTATGCGAAGTGGTTCCAGGTGTTTTGCTCGATTGGGACAGCGATTGCGGGTAGGAAACTGCCGTTTACGATGGAGAGTTCTCTACCCGTCGAGCCGTTTACGATTAATACCGCAAAGCCGCTAGCGCCATTGTCGAGTCCCTGAGAAAGAATTGGATTCTGGTTTGCTGAATGGGTTTTTTCATTAAACCAGGCTTCGGCTGACCAACTGTTTCTGCCAGACGGGAGTCCATCTCCGACAAAGCGCAAAGAAATACCGCTGCTGTTTGCGCTCCCTGGAATGGCGCTTGTGAAATCTGCGAACCTGTTGCCAATGGCAGTCCACTTGGCATAGACAGTTCTGGTTTGTGGGGGTGAATAGGGTGATGTGAGCTGGCTGCCAGAGAAATTAGATGCTTCATACCAACCAGCGAAGGCGTAACCATTTCTGGTGACAGTTGGCAGCGTTAGTCCAGAACCGCCAACTGTGAAGGTGCCATTGGATGCCGATGATCCACCGTTTGAGTCATAGGTGATGGTGTAGGTGTTGCCAGTCCAGACTGGATAGAGAGTGGTTGCTGAATCAGTTGTGAAGCTTCCGCTTAACGCATGTGACTGAGAACCGCCATCTGATGTGCTCCAGCCAGTAACCGTGTAGCCGGTCCTGGTGAAGTAAGAGTTGGCGGTAGCTGAATCGGGAAGAGTTAAAGCCTGGCCATGTGTCTTTGTCAGTGTTTGGTTGGAGCCAGTTCCAGTTGTTCCTTTGTTGAGGGTGATTGTGTAAGTGCTGGGTGTCGCCAGTTGCGCGGAATAATTCGTGGAGACTTCACTCGAAGTAAGAGCTCGGTTATAGATTGCCAGGTCTCCGATGCCTCCATCGAAAAAGGCATCTGCAGTCCAGTTGCTATCCCCGACTAAATTAGATGTTCTCTCTATATTAATCGGCATAAATGGAGTTGCACGAATTGCATTTGTGAACAAGGTTTGGCTTGTGCCGTTTTTATAAATTGCACATGTGCCAGAGGAATTTACGGTTATAGAGAAATGAGCCCACTGCCCGTCTGTGATGATGGCGCTCGAACACTCATAGGTCTCGGTGCTTCCGCGTCTAAACTCAATTACGAGACGATTACTGGTCCACTCCCTAGCGACGACAATATTTTCGTTGCTGTCTCCCTTTCCAAGGTCGATTATTCTCTCCCAGCCACCGCCGGCAGTTGCATCAAATCTTGCCCAGAAAGTGATGCTGAAGCCATTGGTGAAGTCGCTCAGGCCACTGCTAGTTAGGGTTCCGTAGTGAGAGTTACCGCGATTAAATTCGTAGTATTTGCCGTAGTCGGTCCCTAATGTCGGTGAATTGACCCATGACAAGTCGCGACTATTACCAGATACATCTCTCCATTTTCCTGACGTGCCCGTTGAACAGGTATTGTCGGCATCAAGTCGCAGTACTAGTCCTGAACTAACAACTGGGTCTGCTCCTGCCGCACAAGTCCAAACTGGATAAAGGGTGGTAGCTGAATTGGTGGTGAAGGTGCCACCAAGAGCATGAGATAGCGAGCCACCATCACTCGTACTCCAGCCGACGATGGTTTGCCCAGACCGTGTGAACCAGCCATTGGCAGTAGCGCTATTTGGCAATGTGAGATCAACGGCATGCGTTTTGGTTTGAGTTTGGTTGGAACCACTCGCTCCAGTGCCGGCAGCAAATGTGATGGTGTAGGTATTCGC
>WLDG01000021.1 GCA_009704945.1 Actinomycetota bacterium
AGTTACGCCGGCATCTCTAGCAGCTTTTCCGGCATCTAGGAATGTTAGGTGGTCTTGATCGATACCCTTCCGCATTTTGACAGTTACAGGGATTTCGCCGGCTGCATCAACCGCGGATTTAACAATTGCTGAAAAAAGCTCAGACTTCCAAGGAAGGGCTGCGCCACCGCCTTTTCTAGTCACCTTAGGAACGGGACAGCCAAAATTTAGATCGATGTGGTCAGCCCTATCCTCATCAACCAGCATTTTCACTGCATCGGCGACGGTCTTTGGCTCTACTCCGTATAGCTGAATTGAACGAATTTCCTCGGTTGGGTGATGCTTGATAAGCCTCATGGACTCTGGAGTTCTTTCAACGAGAGCTCTGGATGTGATCATTTCCGAGATGAAAAGCCCTCCGCCATGTTCGCGGCACAGCCTTCGAAATGCCGTATTGGTGATACCGGCCATAGGAGCAAGCACAACTGGAACTTCTATTTTGTGCTTACCGTATTGAAGAGCCAACTAGCCCAGCAACCTCTCTGCGATGAATGACTTGATCTTGTCTAGAGAAACTCTCTCTTGCTGCATGGAGTCTCTGTGCCTGATTGTAACTGCCTGGTCATTTATGGAATCAAAATCGACTGTGATGCAAAATGGAGTTCCGATTTCGTCCTGACGACGGTATCGACGTCCAATTGCTCCAGAATCGTCATAATCGACGTTCCAGTTCTTCCTAAGATCTGCCGCCAAATTCGATGCTATTGGATTTAGCTCTTCGTTCCGGCTCAGTGGTAGCACTGCTGCCTTCACCGGGGACAGGCGGGGATCCAAGCGCAGAACAGTTCTTGTGTCCATCCCGCCCTTAGTGTTCGGCGCCTGATCTTCGTGATACGAATCAACCAAGAAAGCCATTAGGGATCTTGTAAGTCCGGCTGCCGGTTCAATCACGAACGGAGTCCAGCGCTTTTCTTCCGATGGATCGAAATAACTCAGATCTACTCCACTGTGCTGTGAGTGCGTCTTCAGATCAAAGTCAGTTCTATTAGCCACTCCTTCGAGCTCGCCAAACTCGCTACCCTGGAAACCAAAACGGTACTCAATGTCAACGGTCCGCTTTGAATAATGCGAAAGCTTTTCCTTTGGGTGTTCGAAGAGCCGAAGGTTCTCAGGGTTAATACCTAGATTGATGTACCAGTTGTAACGCTCTTGAATCCAATACTCATGCCACTGTTCGTCCTCGCCTGGCTTGACGAAGAACTCCATTTCCATCTGCTCAAACTCTCGTGTGCGGAAAATGAAGTTACCGGGAGTAATTTCGTTTCGAAAACTCTTTCCCATCTGGCCAATACCAAATGGGGGCTTCATACGAGCCGCGTTTAGCACGTTGTTAAAGTTGACAAAAATTCCTTGAGCGGTTTCTGGTCTCAGATAGTGAAGACCTGATTCATCCTCCACTGGACCAAGAGATGTCTTTAGCAGACCATTGAAATTCTTCGGTTCGGTCCATATTTCCTTGTTCCCGCAGTTGGGGCAGGGCACTTCTGCCAGAGAACTTGGAGCACGGCCTTTTTTCTCTTCAAAGGCCTCTTCTAAATGATCAGCCCTGAAACGCTTATGGCAACTAGTGCACTCGATCAGTGGATCGACAAAAGCTTCCACGTGACCAGAAGCTTCCCAGACCCTTTTCGGAAGAATGATTGAACTATCTAGACCAACAACGTCATCTCGGCCAGAAACCATTGATTGCCACCACTGGCGCTTGATATTTTCCTTGAGTTCAACGCCTAACGGTCCATAGTCCCAAGCGGATCTTGATCCGCCATAAATTTCTCCGGCTTGAAAAACAAAGCCCCTACGCTTGGCTAGCGAAATGACGGCATCGAGCTTCTGGGTAGACATGGAACCAACCTCTGGGATGGAAAACGCTAGTTTATCGGCCTATCCTCTGCGCTGCCGAAACGGCGATCTCGTCCCTGCATAATCGAAATTGCTTCCCAGAGGGTCTCCCTGGTGAAATCCGGCCAGAGTTTGTCCAGGAATACCATTTCTGCGTAACTCGACTCCCAAAGCAAGAAGTTGCTCAGTCTCATCTCGCCACTGGATCTTAGGAAAAGGTCCACATCTGGCATGTTGGGCAGATACAGCTCTTTCGCGAATTTGGCCTCTGTCACTTTCCCAACCAACTCCCCTGCCGTGGCTTTATCAACCAGGGCTTGAGCAGCGTCAAGAATTTCCTGCCGACCGCCATAGTTGACCGCCATGTTGAGTGTCAGGCCCTTGTTTTTGGCCGTTAGCTTTTCGGTCTCTCTTAGTTCACTCAAAACTGATGGCCAGAGCTTTTTCTCTTGCCCCGTCCAGCGGATTTTTACTCCCCACTCCATCAATAAATCTCGCCTGGCTCTCAAAGTTTCAATGTTGTAGTTCATCAAGAACTTAACTTCTTCAGGTGAACGCTTCCAATTCTCAGTTGAGAAAGCAAAGGCAGTCAGTTGCTTGACCCCGACCTCGATAGCCCCTGCCACTACCTCTAGCAGCGCCAACTCCCCGGCTCGGTGTCCCTCGGTTCTCTTAAGTCCTCTTTGATTTGCCCAACGGCCGTTTCCATCCATGACAATTGCAATGTGGTTGGGCACCTCCGTAAACTTCGGAGGCTTCCTAGCGGGGTCGTAAAGCTTCATTATCTCTCCACGAAATTCATTGACTTAAGCCCACGTTCCAATTGCCACTGCGTGTAACCAGCAATTGTGCCACTAACGCTGTTGCGGATTTGATCGGAAGCTTTAGAGACTTCTTCCCAGTTTCCCGCAAGTAAGTTCTTCATGTGATCAATTCCATCTGTGCCAATGGATATCGAACCAGGAATCGAACATTGAGCACAAGTCACCGAGCCAGTCTGGACAGAAAAGACTGTTGGCGAAGATCCACAGCTCACACAGACCTCTAAGGATGGAACCCAACCTGACAGAGATAATGATCGCAATAAATATGAATCCAAAATCTGGTCCGACTGAATCTCGGTTTGAGCGAGTGAGCGAAGGGCGCCTACTACTAGCAGGTAGTGCTTCTCGCTAGAGACCTCTCTGGTTAATCTTTCCGCTGCCTCGACAATGGCCGAAGCAATCGTGTATCGCTGATAGTCCTCGATAATTTTTGTTCCATAAGATGCCAGCTGCTCAACCTGAGTAACGGTGTCAAGATTCTTTCCCTCGAAAAGCTGCAAATCAACAACCGCAAAAGGCTCAAGGCGTCCGCCAAACTTGCTGGACGTCTTTCTTATGCCTTTTGCTACCGCCCGAACCTGACCGTGCTGACGAGTCAGTAGAGTCAGGATCCGATCGACTTCCCCCAGCTTGTGGGTTCTTAGAACAACCGCTTCATCTCGGTAGTTGGGCACTAGACAAGTATTCCAGCGGTTAGTTCACGTTAGCTGGAACGGCGAGCCGCAAGGCTCGGTTCACAGAGCTAATGATGGCCTTGAGTGACGACACGGCAATGTCACCATCAATTCCTACTCCCCAAAGAACTTTGCCACCGACTTCAAGCTCAACATACGCTGCGGCATTTGCATCGCTGCCTGTGCTCATTGTGTGCTCAATGTAGTCAAGCAAGCGGACTTTGACTCCCTGCTGGGCCAACACGTCAATAAATGCAGAAACTGGCCCATTGCCTTGACCGATGGCAGTGATCTCGCCATATCCATCTCTCAAGACAATGTCAATCTTTACAATGCCATCCATTTCACTCTCGCTGCGCAGTCTACGAAGCTCGAATCGTCCCCACTTCAGCTCTTGAACTTTTGCAGGTAGGTACTCGTCCTGGAAGATGTCCCACAGCTTCTCAGAGGAAACTTCGCCGCCGAGACTGTCGGTGTGAGATTGCACTACCTTAGAGAACTCAATTTGGAGTTTCCTTGGAAGGTCAAGCTTGTGGTCAGCTTTCATTAGATAGGCAACGCCACCCTTACCAGATTGCGAGTTGACTCGAATGACGGCCTCGTAGCTGCGCCCGACATCTTTAGGGTCAATTGGTAGGTAAGGAACCGACCAAGTGAATTCATCCAAAGGGACACCGGCAGATTTCGCATCTTTCTCGAGGTGCTCAAAACCTTTTTTGATTGCATCCTGGTGACTACCGGAGAAAGCTGTGTAAACCAAGTCTCCTCCATAAGGACTGCGCTCTGGAACAGGTAATTGATTACAGAATTCAACAGTCCGCTTGATTTCATCTATGTCTGAGAAGTTAATCATTGGGTCTACGCCTTGACTGAAAAGGTTTAGTCCAAGAGTTACCAAGTCGACGTTTCCTGTCCGCTCACCATTTCCAAACAAACATCCCTCAATGCGATCAGCTCCTGCCATATAGCCAAGTTCAGCGGCGGCAACAGCAGTTCCCCGATCGTTATGCGGGTGCAGTGAAAGAATGATTGAATCCCTGGGCTTTAGTCTCCGAGACATCCATTCAATGCTGTCTGCATAAACATTTGGAGTGATCATTTCCACTGTGGCAGGAAGATTGATAATCATTTGGCGCTCAGGGGTCGGTTTAATAACTTCAATCACAGCGTTGCAAACCTCTAAGGCGAACTCCAGCTCAGTGCCGGTATAAGACTCTGGTGAGTACTCGTAAAACACATTGGTTCCAGGAAGTTTGCTTTCAAGTGAAAGACACAGAGCGGCCGCATCGGTCGCAATTTTCTTTATTCCTTCTTTATCTTGTCCGAAGACAACTCGTCGCTGGAGCACCGAGGTTGAATTGTAGAAGTGAACAATGGCGTTCTTAGCACCTTTTAGTGATTCATAAGTTCGTTCAATTAGGTGATCACGTGACTGGGTGAGAACCTGAATTGTTACGTCATCTGGAATCCAGTTATCTTCGATCAAGAGCCTCACAAAATCAAAGTCAGTTTGAGAGGCGGATGGAAATCCCACTTCGATTTCCTTGTACCCCATTCTGACTAGGAGCTTAAACATCTCTAGTTTGCGCTCTGGGCTCATTGGGTCAATCAGCGCTTGATTGCCATCCCTAAGGTCAACTGCACACCACCGAGGTGCTTTAGTTATGCGCTTATTCGGCCAGGTTCGATCCGGAAGATCTATTTGAATTTGTTCGTGAAAAGGTTTATACCGATTGAACGGCATATTTGAAGTTTGTTGATTGTCTTTCATTCTCTGCTCCTGAAAATTGGGAATTGGCCGCAACTGGGCTCCGCGACGAGAATGGGCCGGAGGTTAGGCCTCGTCGCGGCCGCTAAGCAGGAGAGCGAATCGCATTGCTATGAGAGTAGCACTCTAAAAAGAAGTTGGCTAGAAGCCCATTCTTTCGAGCTTTTTGGGGTCCTGCTGCCAGTTTGCAGACACTTTGACCTGCAATGACAGGTAGATCTTTTCGCCAAGTTTCTCTTCGATGGATCGTCTAGCTTCGGTGCCAATAGCTTTGAGTAAAGCCCCGCCTTTGCCTATCAAAATGCCTTTTTGGCTATCTCTCTCGACCCACATGCTGCCAAAGATCTTTTTCTCCTCGTAATTGATTTCATCTACGGTTACGGCGAGGGAATGAGGAAGCTCCTCTCGAAGACGCTCTAAAGCTGCCTCCCTGATCAACTCACAGATCCAATCCTCGAAGCTTTCGTCAGTTAACGCATCGTCTGGATAAAGTTTTGGTCCCTCGGGAGCATTCTGGATGAGCAAGTTAAGCAAAGTTTCAAGCTGTGTTCCATTTAGCGCTGAGACTGGGATTATTTCGTCCCATTGTGCAGCTTGAGAGAGCTCAAGCAAGTGCTCGGCAGTTTGCTTCTTGTCAGCTAGCTCTTCCTTTGTGACAATCGCAAACTTCTTAGGACGGGTGAATTTCATAATTTCAGCAATAATCATTTGGTCACCCGGTCCAAGCTTCTCATTGGCAGGCGTGCAAAAACAAATGATGTCGACCTCAGTCAAAGTTTCTTCAACCACATTATTTAGTCGTTTACCGAGTAGCGTCTTTGGCTTATGGAATCCAGGAGTATCGACAAAGATTAGCTGGCCAGTCTCTTCAGTCCGTATTCCGCGTATTGCTTTTCGGGTTGTCTGAGGTCTCGAAGAAGTAATGGCCACTTTCGAACCGACCAATGCATTGGTGAGGGTTGATTTACCGACATTGGGCCGACCCACGAATGCGACGAATCCGCTTCTGAAACTATTCATCGCTAGGCAGCTTCCTTACTCGTATGGAAAGTATTCTTCCGCGACGAGCATCCACCCTTTCGGCAATTAGTTCAAGTCCGAGAATTTGAACAATCTCGCCGCCCACTGGCAAATGTCCGATGGCCTTTGTTAAAAGACCACCAATGGTGTCTACATCCTCGTCTTCAAGCTCCATATCGCAATGTTCAGCCATTTCATCAAGTGTGATTCTTGGGCTGACTCGGTAACTGTTTTCGTCTAATTGATCAATGCCAGATGTTTCGCGATCGTACTCATCGGTGATTTCGCCGACCAGCTCTTCGATCAAGTCCTCGATGGTCACCAATCCAGCAACCCCGCCGTACTCGTCAGCGATGATGGCCATCTGAGTTCTGCTTACCTGCAGCTCTTGCAAGAGATCGGAGACCAGTTTGGTTTCAGGAATAAAGAAAGCCTCTCTTGCTGCTTCGGATGCAAACTTGGTTTCAAGCAGTTTGGGATCTTGCTGAACAATCCGCGCTATGTCCTTTAGATAGAGAACGCCTTGAATGTCATCTACATCCTCGCCGACAACAGGTAATCGCGAGTAACCAGAGGAAACAAAAATGGACAAAGCTTTCTCTAAAGTCACTTGGCCATCAACAACCTCGATATCTACTCGAGGGACCATGATTTCTCTGACTAATGTTTCAGAGAATTCCTCAACCGAATCAAGCAGTTCTTGCTCGTATTCTTCGACTACCTCCGGAGCACGCAATCTAAGCGGCGTGACTAGTTTTGCCCAGCTCGTCACAGAGTTGTCTAGTCTTCGAGCAATGCTGACCCCAATATTCAATCGGCCAAGCTGACGCCCAACTAACTGTTGAATGAACCAAATCGCTGGCAGACCAACTGCAATCACAATCGTCCACATCCGATCTGGTGAGGCGAGAATCAGGGCAACCGCCGCGGAAATGAAGAGTAAAGATCGCGCAATGGAAAGGGATCCGGATCTTGAGTCTTCTTGAATTTCAAACTGCGTTTGGGCTATGGACAGAGTCAATGTGAGAGCAAGAAGACTCGCTAATACAGCAGTTTCAAAGAGTCCGGCCACTGTTGAATCCTTCCAAGAGGGTTTTTTGCAGCTTAAACATTTCTTTTTCCTCATCTGGTTCAGCATGATCAAAGCCGACCAAGTGGAGGATGCCGTGAGTGAGCAACAAGTTAACTTCATCCATTAGCGAATGGCCGGCTGCTTCGGCTTGGAGATTCGCAACTTGAGGGCAGATAACTATATCTCCGAGCACTCCTTCCGGCAGTGGACCATCTTCGGCTCCGGGTCTTAGCTCATCCATCGGGAAGCTAAGAACGTCGGTAGGCCCGGGTTCGTCCATCCACTGGACATGCAAATCTGTCATCGGCTTTTCATTGACGAAAATAATTCCTAAATCGACCATGGGGTGCAGCTTTAGTTGCTCAATCACATACTCAGCAACCGACCTAACGACTTTCAGGTCAACCTCTAAATCGCTCTCGTTGTTTATCTCGATGGTCACTTTTTGTTGGCCTTTTCATAAGCATCAACAATCCTCGTTACGAGCTCGTGCCTAACGACATCTTTACTGCTTAGTTTTGCAATGTGGAGGCCCTCCACATCCTTGAGGATTTTTGCAGCAACATCCAAGCCTGATCTGCCTGTTGGCAAGTCAATCTGAGTCGCATCCCCAGTAACCACCATCTTCGATCCGAAACCAAGTCGAGTCAGAAACATCTTCATTTGCTCAGCTGTGGTGTTTTGTGCTTCATCGAGGATTATGAAGCTGTCATTGAGCGTTCGGCCTCTCATGTAAGCCAAGGGTGCGACTTCGATTACCCCTGCGTCCATAAGTTTGGTCGTCGCCTCCGGCTCAAGCATTTCTTGAAGAGCATCAAAAAGCGGACGAAGGTAAGGATCAATCTTTTCGCTTAATGTTCCTGGAAGAAAGCCCAAACGTTCCCCTGCTTCTACGGCAGGTCTAGTGAGAATAATGCGTGAAACCTCTTTGTTGTAAAGGGCAGCTACTGACTTCGCTACGGCTAAGTAAGTTTTTCCGGTTCCTGCAGGACCGATGCCAAAAGTGATTGTGTGCTTATCTATGGCATCTAGGTAGTTTTTTTGCCCAATCGTTTTTGCTCGCACTACTTTGTTTGGAGTCTTGATTGCTCCATCAGCAAGAATTTTAGTTGGGTCAATGCTATCTCCCACAATCTTTGCTGTCTCCGCTACGAGTCGATCATCCAAAGTAATTCCTTGCTTAATGAGCTCCGTTAGTTGGATCAGGGTCTGCTTGATTCGATCAAGTTCGGACTTCTCGCCCTCCAAAGTGAATTGGTGGCCGCGATTGTGAATTGTGGAGTTCGGGAAGATTTGCTCTAGCTTTCTGAGCAATCGATCCTGGCTGCCTAGTAGCTCTACCAACGGAACTGCAGGTATCTCAAAACTGAGTTTTGACACTAAACCGCCCGACCGGAGAGGACATGTGCATGAGTGTGAAAGACGGTTTGACCTTCTTTTTCTCCAGAATTGAACTGCAATCTAAACTGACCATCTGTGAATTTTGATGCGACTTCTCGGACCAACGCAAAAAGTCCTACGAGTTCTTTTTCTTCCGTTAAAGCGGCAATCGTCGAGCTGTGCTTTCTGGGAACAACCAGTATGTGGACCTTGGCAAGTGGGTTGATGTCTCGGAAGGCAATAGCTTGCTCATTCTGCGCAAGTATCTCAGTGCCGAATTTCCCAGCGACAATGTTGCAGAAAATACAGTCCACTTAACCTCCCCGAACAATTGTAGGCAATTACCAACTACTCAAAGACGCGAATATTGAGGCAACCGCAGCCGGGCCAGCCGTAGAGGTACGTAGCACGCTTGAACCTAGTCGGTAACTCGTAAACCCCCGACTATGCAGCAAATCCATCTCATCACTTGTGATGCCGCCCTCCGGCCCAACCACGATTGTCACTTCTTTTGAATCCTTGGGCAATTGAGATATCGCTTTACTCGCTCTTGGGTCAAGTACTATTCCCAACCCGATCGACTCAAGCTCGCGAGAGGACCTAACATCCCTTACTTCCGGAAGGAAGGCTTGCTGACTCTGCTTCATGGCTGAAACAGCAATTTCTTGCCAACGTTGCCGGCTTTTTGACTCTTTACCCGTCCAATTAGATACCGAAAGCTCTGATTGCCATGGAGTAATTGTTTTCACTCCCAGCTCGACGCAGGCTTGAACAGCCTGCTCGTCCCTATCGCCCTTGGCGAGGGCTTGAACTAAGTGAATAGAAACTTTTCCTGGCTCCTGGTGACCTTTAGAAAGCACTTCGATAGCTCCCGTTTTAGCATCCAGTACATTACAAACAAAATAACGTCCAAGGCCGTTAGTGACGGTTATTTGCTCATCTGTTCGTATGCGCAAGCTTTTGAAGTGATCAGTTTCGCTCTTAGTAATTGCTTTTGAAGCTTCGTCAAAACTCGGATCATAAAACCAGTGCATCAGAATCGACCCTTGCTTCTGCGGATCGCAAGACGAGGCTTTTCGTCTGTAACAAGCTCTTTCAATTTCTTGAATAAATCTTTTTGTTTGGAATCTAGTCTCTGGGGTGTAAGGACTCTAATTTGCACCTTCAAATCACCCCGACCTTTGCCGCGCAGTCGATTCGCGCCTAAACCTTTCAATGTGAGAACATCTCCGTGTTGGGCTCCTGCCTCAATTTTGACCTTAGTGGGACCATCGAGTGTTTCAATTTGAACCTCAGCGCCCAAGGCGGCGTCAGTAATTGGAACTTCTAACACCGCAGTCAGGTCGTCACCCTCTCTTCCAAAAATGGAATGTGGAGTGACGGAGATTTCAAGATAAATGTCTCCTGAACTGCCTCCAGCAAAACCAACTTCCCCTTGTCTGGGAAGGTGAAGTCGTAGACCGTCGCTGACACCTGCTGGAATCTCCAATTCGAGTTCACGCTTGGCTCGGATACGACCTTGTCCTCGACAATCTGGGCATGGATTTGGAACTGTCTGACCACTTCCACGACAGACGTTGCAAGTAGTGGTCGTCACCATTACGCCCATAAAGGATTGAACCTGTCTTTGTATCTGGCCGCTACCGCGACAAACATCGCATGTTTTAATTGAAGTTCCAGCCTTGATACCGGAATTAGAACAAGGATCGCAACCAATTGCTGTGTCAATCGTCAAAATCTTGACTGCGCCAAAGACAGCTTCTGCTAAATCGAGTTGAACGTGAAGGAGAGCGTCTTCACCTCTTTGAGCCCGGGATCGCGGCCCCCGCTGTGGAGCGCCAAAGAAGTTTTCAAATATATCCCCAAATCCAAAAGTGTTTCCACCTTGGTCGTATTGCGCTCGGCTTTGCGGATCGGATAGCACCTCGTATGCATGAGTGACCAGCTTGAACTTCTCTTCCGCATCGGGCGATGGGTTAACATCTGGATGCAATTCGCGAGCTAGCTTCCTGTAAGCCTTCTTTATTTGGTCTTGTGTCGCGTTGCGATCGACTCCCAGAACCTCGTAATGATCACTCAAGAGTTACTCTCCAGAAGTTTTGTGAGATACCTGGCCACGGCTCTGACTGAGGCAATGTTGGCTGAATAATCCATACGAGTTGGTCCCAAGACGCCTAGCTTCGCCACTTCGGTTCCATGAGACTCGTAACCAGACACAACAATGCTCGCTTTAGAAAGCCCCTCTACGCCAAGTTCCGAACCTATTCGTAGACCAACCCCATGCTGATCTGCTCTTAGCTCATCCAGCAATCTGAGAAAAACAACCTGCTCCTCGATTGCCTCTAGAACTCTAGAAAGTTCGCCTGAGAACTCATCATCTCGTTTGGCCAAGTTAGCCGCTCCACTAACTACCAGCTTCTCTTGACGGTTCTCCTGGACCAAAGAAATCAGTGCCTCCAAAACCTTTTCAACAAAAACGCGCCGCTGAGGAGCAAACTCACTAGTCAATTTGCCAAGTTTTCCTTGAACTGTAGAAAGTTGGCTACCGGCTAACATTCCGTTTAATCTGCCGCGAATTTCCTGAATCAGCTCATCATCAACTGCGCTCTCACTCTCAATCTGCAACTGCTGCACGCGCCCAGAATCAGCAATTAGCATCAGTAGTGATCGATTCTCACTCAGGGGGATTAATTCAATGTGCCGAACCGATGATTTGCCGAGAGATGGGTACTGCACCACCGCAAGGGCGTTGGTCAGCTGAGCAAGGGATCTTGCAGTTCTTTCAACAACATCATCTAAATCGCTAGCTTCATTTAGAAAACTTTCTATTGCCGATCTTTCGGCATTCGACAGAGGCTTGACTTCACTCAAGCGATCTACAAATAATCGATACCCCTTTTCGGTTGGAATACGACCAGATGAAGTGTGAGGTGCCGTTATCAACTGTTCTTCTTCCAACAGCGCCATATCGTTTCTTATGGTTGCCGCTGATACCCCAAGAGGATGTCGATCCAGCAAGGCCCTCGAACCCACAGGTTGATTCGAGGAGATGAAGTCTTGAACTATTGCTCGCAACACCTCAAGCGAACGCTCTGGAATCATTGGCACTCACCTACCTAGAGTGCCAATTCTAGACAATGCATGGGGTTATTGCAGAAAATCAACGACTAGGCGATCAACTAAAAGTCGGCCTTGCTTTGTCACTGCAATTTGGTCGCCGTGCAAGCTCAGGTAGCCAAGGGATAGCTGTTCGGCAACCTTTAGCGGATCAACATCGAGCTGACTGAGCAATTTCCTCGGCACACCGAATTTAGTTCTAAGTCCAAGCATGAGGCTCTCCTCCAGCTGCTGCCTTTCACTTAGGCGTTCAAGTCCGGCGGCAGGAGAGCCGGCTTCTAAAGCTTGTTGATATCGAGCTGGGTGTTTTTGATTCCAAAACCGATTGCCAGCTATGTGGGAGTGGGCTCCTGGGCCATATCCCCACCAGTTTTTTGACTGCCAGTAGGCAAGATTGTGTTGCGCTATTTCTCCAAAATTTGAAACCTCGTACCAAGGTAGACCAGCTGCTTCGAGCTGCTCAGTTGCCCACTCGTATTTGTCAGCATTCAAATCCTCATTAACCGCTTCAAGCTCACCCTTACTTATTTGCCTCGCTAATTTAGTTCCAGGCTCAACAATCAGTGAGTAAGCAGAGACGTGATCTGTCTGAAGCTCGAGTGATCGGCTGATTGTCTCTTGCCAGGATTCATATGACTCACCTGGCGCACCATAAATGAGGTCGAGTGAGGTGCGAAAATCTAAGGACTTGGCAGCGCCGAGCGCCGAGTTAATGTTTCCGGCATTGTGTTGCCGATCGAGCACTTTGAGTACTGCCGGGTCATAGCTCTGGACACCAACAGATAATCGGTTCACTCCCGCTTCCCTGACGCCAGATAGAAGTTCTGCGGTTGTTGACTCAGGATTCGCCTCCATTGTTATTTCACATCCTGGTGCAAACCCAAAGCTTGATTGCAAAGCATCAAGAATCAGTTTGATCTGCTTTGAAGCAAATAGTGACGGAGTTCCGCCACCGAAGAAGATAGAGGATATGCCGCTTGGGCTTAGGCCTGAAGCATCAAGCACTGACTTGCTGAACCTGATTTCTTCAATTAGAGCTAGATGGAACTCAGCGAGTGCGACCCCTGGCATCTCTTGTTGAGTGTAAGTATTGAAATCACAGTATCCGCAGCGAACTGTGCAAAACGGCACATGCACATACACGTGGAAGGTTTCATTCGCGGAGTTCTGCGGCTGAAGTTGATTACTCTCCGGCCACTTTTCGCCAATAGGAAGTGGTCCAGCCACTTATTTTTTGCCAGCCTTCTCATCGGTACTTAGCGCTGCAATGAAAGCTTCCTGAGGGACCTCTACGCGACCGACCATCTTCATGCGCTTCTTTCCCTCTTTTTGCTTTTCAAGCAACTTGCGCTTTCTAGTGATGTCGCCGCCGTAACACTTAGCTAAGACATCCTTTCGAATTGCACGAATCGTCTCACGTGCAATAACCCTGGACCCGATGGCCGCCTGAATAGGAACCTCAAATTGCTGCCTAGGAATCAGTTCACGGAGCTTGGTCGCTATGCGCACTCCATGACCATAAGCCTTATCTTTATGGACAATCGCTGAGAACGCGTCCACCTTCTCGCCTTGCAAAAGCAGATCTACTCTGACCAAGTCACCAGGAGCAAAGCCGTCATCCTCATAATCCAAAGAGGCATAGCCCTGTGTCTTGCTTTTAAGCTGATCAAAAAAGTCAAAAACAATCTCAGCCAAGGGAAGGCGGTAGCGAAGCTGGACTCGATCCTCACCAAGGTATTGCATGTCTATCATGGTCCCCCGTTTGCCTTGGCAAAGTTCCATAATGGTGCCGACGTAGTCTTTTGGTGTCAAAAGGGTGGCTCGCACCATTGGTTCTTGAACCTCTTTGACTTTACCGTCCGGGTACTCGGAAGGATTGGTAACCACCATCTGCGTTCCATCTTCTTGAGTTACGTTGTAGACCACCGACGGGCTAGTGGCAATCAGGCTGAGATTGAACTCTCGCTCGAGACGCTCAGTGATAATTTCCAAGTGGAGAAGACCGAGAAAACCGCATCTAAACCCAAACCCTAGAGCCGCAGAGGTTTCAGGCTCATAAACCAATGAAGCATCTGAAAGTCGCAGCTTGTCTAATGCCTCACGAAGATTCGGGTAATCGCTTCCGTCAATTGGATATATGCCGGAGAAAACCATCGGCTTGGGTTCGGCGTAACCCTTCAGAGCTACCTGAGCTGGATTTCTCTTGGTTGTTACAGTGTCACCAACTTTTGATTGGCGGACATCCTTTACTCCCGTAATCAGATATCCCACTTCACCAACGCTTAGACCCTTACTCGGCTTTGGTTCAGGAGAAATTACGCCAATTTCCAAAAGTTCGTGAACGGCCTTAGTCGACATCATCTGAATTTCGTCGCGCGGATTTAGCTTGCCATCTATCATTCGCACATAGGTCACCACTCCGCGATAAGAGTCATAAACCGAATCAAAAATCATGGCCCGCGCAGGTGCGTCGGCATTTCCAGTCGGTGCCGGAACTCGTCTGACAATCAAGTCCATAAGCTCTTTGACGCCTTGCCCGGTTTTACCTGACACCTTCAAGCAGTCTTCAGGAGAGCCACCGATCAAACTTGCCAGCTCCTCCGCGTACTTCTCCGGTTGCGCTGCGGGTAAATCAATTTTGTTCAGGACTGGAATTATCTCTAAATCGTTTTCCAGTGCCAGGTAAAGATTGGCCAGTGTTTGAGCTTCAATTCCTTGGGCTGCATCCACTAACAACACAGCACCTTCACAGGCTGCGAGTGATCTTGAAACTTCATAGGTGAAGTCAACGTGCCCAGGGGTATCAATCATGTTGAGCGCGTAAGCGGTGCCGTCTAGTTGCCATGGCAACCGCACGGCTTGAGACTTGATCGTGATGCCGCGCTCTCTCTCAATATCCATGCGATCTAGGTATTGATCGCGCATTTCTCTGTCACTGACAATTCCGGTGAGCTGGAGCATCCGATCGGCCAAAGTTGACTTGCCATGGTCAATGTGAGCAATGATGCAGAAATTACGAATCTGCCCTGGTGGGGTCAGGGATGGCTCTAACTGCTTTACGGGTGTGGACAAGCTACCTCGGGGGCTTTGCGGGTTGCTCAATTCTCTCAGATGGTTGCCGCTCTTGGCGCCCCCTGCTAGAGTTTTAGCTTGTTTAGGGGTATCCCCGAGATCTTTATAAGAAAGTAAAAAATGGCAAATATTAAGTCCCAGATCAAGCGAATTGAGACTAACCGCAAGGCCGAGGCACGCAACCGGGCTGTTCGCACCGAACTAAAGTCGGCTGTGAAGGCCGTCCGTGAAGCAAACGCAACCGGAGACAAGAAGGCTGCTGAAGCTGCGCTCAAGAATGCCAACCGTAAATTGGACAAAGCAGTGAGCAAGGGTGTTCTACACAAGAACCAGGCTGCCAACCGCAAGAGCGCGATTGCTAAGAAAGTTAGTTCGCTCTAAAGATTCTTACTGAATTAGCCAGGCATTTGCCTGGCTTTTTTAGTTTGCTCTGGCCATCGCCAGCAGTAACCTCTCAACTGAAAACTCAGGATCTCGAGAACCACCTTTGACATCCCCATCAGTAATTGCCGCTAGTTCTACTAATTCCGCCAATTCAGCTTCCTGCCATCCCGCCAGCTCTTTTCTTGCTTTATCAACTTGCCATGGCTGCATCCCCAAAGCAGCGGCGGGGGCATTGCGATCATTGAATAAGCGAGCTAATTGACGAATTCTCATAGTTAGTGCTGCAACCAGCGCAACGGAATCAATTCCCGTTGCAAACCCGTGTCTAAACAAACGAATAGCTTCGGTGGCATTGCCAGCCAAGGCAGCGTCAGCAATCTTGAACGCATTTGTCTCGACTCGACCACCAAAGGCTTCTTCTACGTGTCCAATGGTTACTTTTTCAAAATTGGCAATCAGCTGCGAGCACGCTGCCCCCATTTCACCCAGGTCTGAGTTAAAGGCTGAAACAATAGCCCTGACAGCACCGGACTCAATCTGAACTTTGGCCGTCTTGAACTCGCGGTTCACAAAGTCAATGCGCTCGGAATCCTTTTTAATCTCCTCACAAGCCACAACGAGAGCCTGCTTAGAAAGCTCTTTCCTAATTGAACCACTGTGTCCAACTAAATTGCTAAGTCTGACAACAACCGTTACGGAATCGGCAGGATCGGACATGTAGTTTTTGAGATCTTCCTTTAGCCCCTCCGCTGCTGAGTGGATTATGACCAGGCGAGGTTCGCCAAATAGTGATGGTGAAGCGTATTCAAAAAGCGCTCCAGGCGTGTAATTACCTTCTTCAATTTCAGACACTTCTAGTTCTGGAAATTCTTCCTTGAGTTGAACTCGGATTTGTCTAATTGCACGACCAGCGAGATAGCTTTCCGAGCCAATGACAAAGATCACCGGTGCAGGCTTAGCTTCATACCAATTGATAACCGCGTTCACGCTGAGAGTTTACCCCCGATGCGATAGAGCAATTGGCCATCAAATGCGATGGCAATTGGGCCGTGCAGGTCCGTTCTCAATACCATGCCAGCTGATTCGATCAGGTTGAGTGCCCTACGAGCTGGGTGTCCGTACCTGTTCTCCCCCACTAGAAATAATCCATAGTCTGCACGAATCAATTCGTAGAACTTCGCTAGCTGATCGGCTGAGCCGTGGTGGGCAACTTTAACAATCAACTCTCGCTGAGCTAACTGGTTTAGAAGACTCTGCTGTTGCCTATAAATTCTCAACTGCCCCGCTTCACCCAAGTCTCCTAAAGTCAGTAAAGAAAAGCTGCCAAAGTCAAAGACCATGGCAACCGATGCATCATTACTGTCAACCGCATCCCTTGCACCCGAAGAGGGAGAAATCACCAACCAACGAACATCACCTAGTACTCCCTGCATCCCTGTTTCTGCGTGAGTTGTATTGATGCCAACGCTTTCAATCAATTGAGTAGAGCGCTCAACAATTGACCGGCTGTCCCGAAATGGACTCACCAGGACTTGGCCGGTTAGCTTGTCGATGACCCCAGACAACCCAGCCACATGATCGGAATCAAAATGTGTCAGGACAAGTAGCTCTATCGAATCGACCTGAGCATCTTGCAAACACCGAGCAACTTCCTCCGGATCGGGGCCAACATCGATAAGTGCAGTCTGGCCTTGACTGCGCAGAAGCAACGCATCCCCCTGGCCGACATCGCAAGCATATATTTGCCAATCGCCTGCAAAGCTTCCGCGCCGATGGAGATCATTGCCAATCCAACTAATAGTGAAGATTAGAACTGCTGCTAAACCGTGTTTCGCAAGACCTTGTAAGTGATTACCTCTGAGATAGAGCGTAAGAAAGATGGCAATTGCTACTGCCGTTGCGATCCCCCATACTCCTGGCAAATAATGCATTCGCACTAGTGGCAGATCACTCAATGTGCCAGCAACAACAACAATCCATTGGGCACCCAGTGATGCTAGATAGCTAAATAATGTAGCGAATTCAGAGTTGACTGCTGAAAAGAGGACACTCAACAGACCCAAAATTGTTATTGGAGCAACTGCAACCTCAACAAGTAGATTCGCCAAAACCGAATACACCGGAAGCGAGGGCTGAAGATACAAGATTATGGGAAGGGTATAAATCTGGGCGGAACTAGTAGCTGCTATGCCAGCAGCCAAAACCTTGTTCATTCGAGATTCAAGTTTTTGATACATCACCGGAGCAAGACCAACTAATCCAGCAGTTGCAAAAGCAGACAGTCCAAAACCAACATCAGTGGCGAGTCCAGGATCAACTATCAAGAGCAGTAATACAGCGCTCGATAGAGCATAAATGGGATTACTACCTCTGCCTAACCAAAGCCCTAGCATCACAAACACTGCCATTGTGGCGGCACGAATTACTGAAGATTCTGGACCAACCAGTAGCACGTAACAACCCATCACGATCAGAGCAATTAGAAAACGTAAGTTTCTTGACATAGCAAGGGAGGCAGTAAGGAAGTAAATCGCTCCCAGAACGATCGCTAGATTGGCACCAGAAACCGCAACCAAATGTGTTAGGGATAAGTCCCTCATCTGCTGTTCTAAATCAGACGAGACTAGGCCCCGCTCACCGATAGTAAGACCTGCCACCAGCGCCATCGCATCCTCAGAAACCCCACCTAGGTTTGACAAGAAGAGTTGTCGAATCGTTTCGATTGAAGGAATTTGAGGATAGTTCTGCTTTATTCGAGACGCAGATTCAACAGGAGCAAAGACCCAGAGCAGCAACCAGTAGCCGGCCGCAACGAAAAGTATCAAAGGGTTAGTTGTTCGCGAATTTTGGCAAAGAGCTTTGGTCCAATTCCGCTAACTTCAGTGAGTTCCTCGATGGACTTGAATGAGCCAATCTCTAATCTGTAGTCCACTATGCGTTGACTGAGTGCTGGACCAATTCCAGGCAAAGCGTCAAGATCGGCTGCGGAGGCTTGATTCAGAGAAATCTTGCCGGACGAGCTGGCTGACATAGTCTTCGATAGGACCACCAGCTGTTCACCATCGGACAAAGTGCGGGCCAAGTTAACACTGGCAGCTTGGGCATCTGACGTCATACCGCCAGCTGCTTCGATAGCCTGCTGAGCTTTGGCTCCAACCGGAAGCTCGTACAGTCCAGGTATTGTCACCTCACCGACTACATGAACATAGATAGTTGACTCAAACCTCAAGGGCTCAAAAACACCGGACTGGTCCGTTGGTGTAGGGGTTGCACTACTCGAGAGTGAATAGCCAATTACCCCGACCGCCAACAAGCCCGCCAAAAGTACCTGCCAGCGTTTTGCTAGGGATTGCTGGCGAAACCAATCAAATAACTG
>WLDG01000022.1 GCA_009704945.1 Actinomycetota bacterium
CCGGCAGGACTTTCTGCTGGAACTGAAATGGCCGATGCCAAGATGATTTGGCCGGGATGGATTCAGTACAACCACATCGCCGATGGTCTTAGTGACGAAGGCGGTCGCGGAACCGTCTATGAAATTCGAAAAGTGGGTGACCCACTCGAAATTCTTCGAAAAATTGCGAATTTGTTTGACATCCAAGGAGAACCCAAAGAGGACGAATGGTCTACGAAGGAGTATCCAAGCTATTCAATCTCTGGACCTAACTTCTATCTCAGCGTCTATTGGTCGGGAGCTGGCTATTGGAATTTTGGACGCTGGACCGACCAAGTTATTTGTGCTGAGCCAGGTGTCGATTCGTCTGAACCAGCCACCAAAGATTGCATTCCAGTCCAATCAGAACCAGACAGAATTCCATCCAAACCTGAGCTAATTAGGCAAACAATTGAGACATTCGCGGCTCTTGGAATCGCTGTCTCAGAAGATCAGCTCAGCGTGCAAAGAGACGTCTGGGGAGCCTACGTAACCGTAAGCAACTCTTTCCAAGGTCAGCCAATTCCAATCGACTTTTATATTGCTTGGGACTTCATGGGGCAGATATCTTCCATCTCGGGTGCCAGCTTTGAAGTGATTGAGCGTGGAGAGTATGGAACAGTTTCACCAGTTGAAGCGGTTGCTCGCATCAAGGATGGCAGATGGTACGGCGGTGTCGCTGCTAAGTACTACGAGCAGTTCAATAGGCCCATTGGTACTGCTCGTTCGTCTGATGCTGGGGTAGCCCTTCCAGCACCAGAGGGTGCCCAGGAGGACCAACCGGCAGAGCCAGTTGAACCAGTTGAGCCGGAGATTGTAGACCTGAGAATAACTAAGTCGCAGGCTGTTTTGGTATCGGTTTTCGATAGCCAAGGCAACATGTGGCTTGTGCCAGGCTACTTACTCTTCAATGATCAAGGATGGTTTGACAGCATCGTCTCATTGGTTGAGGGAGTAATCCAACTGCCGGAGCCATACGGAATAATGCCGATGGTAGAAGAGCCTGCGGAAAACAAGAACTAAATAATTGCAAGGGGAGGTTTAATTGTCCAACCCTAGAGAAATCGCCGCCGGTGACCTAGGTCTCGGCGGCGATTTAGCTTTTGATATTATTTGACGAGTTGTGCGTCTCTAACCACGACGGTCACGACATCAGACTCCATAGAAATAAATCCACCCTCTTGAGTCTCGACTACGACGTTGCCAGCTGTTGAATTGATGCGAATTTGTCCACCAACCAAGACTGCCAGGATTGGCTCATGACCGGCGAGCAAACCAATTTCACCAACAGATGTCTTTGCTACCACCATGTCAGCCTCACCAGACCAAATCTCTCTCTCAGCGGAGACGAGATTGACCACGACTTGCTTTGCCACTAGCCAAGGTCCTTCTTGATTCTTTCGTAGGCACGCATTACGTCCTCAATGCCTCCGCAGTTGAAGAATGCCTGCTCAGGAACGTGGTCGAGCTCGCCATCTGCGATCATCTTGAAGCTCTCCACTGTCTCCTTTAGGGGAACAGTCGAACCTGCAACACCGGTGAACTTGGTAGCCATGTAGGTGTTTTGGCTCAAGAACTGCTGAATACGACGAGCTCGTGCAACTGTGATCTTGTCTTCTTCTGAAAGCTCCTCAACACCCAAAATCGCGATGATTTCCTGAAGTTCTTTGTTCTTCTGAAGAATTGCCTTCACACGAATTGCGGTCTCGTAATGCTCGGCTGAGATGTAAGCCGGGTTCAAGATACGTGAGGTTGAAGTCAGTGGATCCACAGCCGGGTAAAGACCCTTAGCTGCAATCTCACGGCTTAGCTCCGTGGTCGCATCAAGGTGAGCAAAGGTAGTAGCAGGTGCTGGGTCAGTGTAGTCATCGGCAGGTACGTAAATAGCCTGCAGAGATGTAATCGAGTGACCACGGGTAGAGGTGATTCGCTCCTGCAAGATACCCATTTCATCTGCCAGGTTTGGCTGGTATCCCACAGCCGATGGCATACGGCCAAGCAATGTGGAAACCTCGGAACCTGCCTGAGTGAAACGGAAAATGTTGTCGATGAACAGAAGAACGTCTTGGCCCTGAACATCACGGAAGTACTCAGCCATGGTTAGCGCTGAAAGCGCTACGCGAAGACGAGTTCCTGGTGGCTCGTCCATCTGACCAAAGACCAGCGCAGTCTTATCAATAACGCCAGCTTCTTTCATTTCTTCAATTAGGTCATTACCTTCACGAGTACGCTCGCCAACACCCGCGAATACAGAAACACCGTTGTGGTTTTCGGCCACGCGGTAGATCATCTCCTGAATTAGAACTGTCTTACCAACACCAGCACCACCGAATAGACCAATCTTTCCACCCTGCACGTAAGGGGTTAGGAGGTCGATCACTTTGATACCGGTTTCGAACATCTGTGTCTTGGACTCAAGCTGATCGAAGCTAGGTGGTGTGCGGTGGATTGGCCAGCGCTCGGTCACCTCAATCTTCTCGCCAGGAGTTCCATTCAAGACCTCGCCGATAACGTTGAAAACCTTGCCTTTAGTGACATCACCAACTGGAACCGAGATCGGCGCACCGGTGTCGTGCACCAGACCACCGCGCACTAGACCATCGGTTGGCTTAAGTGCAATTGCGCGGACCAAGTCATCGCCAAGGTGCTGAGCCACCTCCAGAGTCAGAGTTGTGGTTTTGTCGCCATAGGAGATCTCGGTGGTTAACGCATTGTAAATACCAGGCAGGGCATCGTGCGGAAACTCGATGTCCACAACTGGACCAATTACTCGGGCGATACGACCGGCTGTCTTCGTGCTGTTGGCCATTTTGCTTTCTCTTCCTTGTTAGTCCTTGACGGTCGCCAGTGCATCCGCACCACCGACAATCTCGGAAATCTGTTGGGTAATTTCTGCCTGGCGTGCCGCGTTGGCAAGCCGGGTGTAATTCAAAATCAACTTGTCGGCATTGTCGGTGGCGCTCTTCATCGCCTTCTGTCTTGCTGCATGCTCCGCAGCTGCCGACTGGAGCATTGCGTTGTAGATCCTGCTCTCAATATAGACAGGAAGAAGTGAGTCAAGAACCTGTTCTGGTTCCGGCTCAAACTCATACAGCGGGAAAACCTCGAGTGCAGACGAAGCCTCTTCTTCAACAATTTCCAAAGGAAGCAAACGGATAGTCGTTGGTTCCTGAAGAATCATTGACACAAATCGATTGCCAACCAGGTAAATCTCGTCAACTCCCCCGTCTTCATTGGGGCGGTTGAAGGCGTCAGTAATCTCTGCTGCGATTTCTCTTGCTGTCTCGAATCCGGGCTGGTCAGTGCCACCTTGCCAATCTCTAACAAAGGGGCGTTGACGGAACTTGAAATATGCAACCGACTTACGACCAACTAGGTAGTAAACCACTGTCATTCCTTGATCAGTCAGACGCTTGGATAAAGCTTCTGCTTCCTTTAGGGCTCCCGAAGAGAATGCTCCTGCTAATCCGCGGTCAGAAGTAAAGATAACGACCGCAGCCTTGGTTGGATTTTCAACCTGTCTAGTCAAGGGGTGGTCTATGTCGGAGTGGCTGGCCACTGCTGAAACTGCCCTGGTGACTGCAGAGGTATATGGGTTAGACGCAGCCACTCGTTGCTGGGCTTTCTGAATTCGGGATGCCGAAATCAGTTCCATAGCACGAGTGATCTTCTTGGTCGTCTTGGCAGACTTGATCTTCTGCCGATAGACCCGAAGTTGCGCTCCCATGTTCTTTCCTTACTTACTTCTTCTGCTTGACAATTTTTTCTTGGGTGATTTCCTCGCTGGCTAGTGCTTCAACCTTTGACTCATCACCTGAGATAAGTGGAGTTCCCTTGGAGGTTTGGAACATCTTCTTAAAGTGCTCAACTTCCTTTTCCAAGGCCTTGATGGTGTCATCTTCAAGGTTGTTAGTCTCGCGAATGGTGGTAAGAATCTGCGTCTTTCTAGCTAGGTGATCTAGGAATTCGCGCTCGAACTTCAAGATGTCTTCCTTCGGAACGTCATCGAGTTTTCCAGTGGTACCGGCCCAGATCGAAACTGTTTGCTCTTCAACTGGGTATGGCGAGAACTGTGGCTGCTTTAGAAGCTCTGTTAGTCGAGCACCGCGCTCAAGCTGCTTACGTGATGCAGCATCGAGGTCAGAGGCAAACATGGCAAAAGCTTCCAGGGATCGGTACTGAGCTAGCTCAAGCTTTAGAGTTCCAGAGACTTTCTTGATTCCCTTGACCTGGGCAGCTCCACCTACACGAGAAACCGAGATACCTACGTCAATTGCAGGGCGCTGGTTTGCGTTGAACAAGTCGGACTGCAGGAAGATCTGACCATCGGTAATGGAAATCACGTTGGTCGGAATGAAGGCAGAAACGTCATTAGCTTTAGTCTCAATGATTGGAAGTCCAGTCATAGATCCAGCACCAAGCTCATCTGAAAGCTTTGCACAACGCTCCAGCAAGCGAGAGTGTAAATAGAACACGTCACCTGGGTAGGCTTCACGTCCTGGTGGACGACGAAGTAGCAATGACACTGCGCGATAGGCCTCAGCCTGCTTGCTCAGGTCGTCAAAAATAATTAGAACGTGCTTGCCGCCATACATCCAGTGCTGACCAATTGCCGAACCAGTGTAGGGAGCCAGGTACTTGAATCCAGCTGGGTCAGATGCTGGAGACGCAACAATAGTCGTGTAGGCCATTGCGCCAGCTTCTTCGAGAGCAGCCTTCACACCAGCAATGGTTGATCCCTTTTGACCAATAGCAACATAGATACAGCGAACCTGCTTCTGAACGTCGCCACTTTCCCAATTGCTCTTCTGGTTGATGATGGTGTCTACTGCAATGGCAGTCTTACCAGTCTGGCGGTCACCGATAATCAGCTGACGCTGACCACGACCGACTGGAATCATCGCATCAATTGCCTTGATTCCTGTCTGCAGTGGTTCGTGAACGCTTTTACGCTGCATAACACCAGGTGCCTGAAGTTCAAGCTCTCGTGATCCCTCGCTCTTGATTTCACCCAAACCGTCAATTGGTTTGCCCAGCGGGTCAACAACGCGACCCAAGAAAGCATCTCCGACCGGAACGGATAGAACTTCACCAGTGCGGTAAACCTCCATGCCCTCTTCGATTGAGGAGAACTCTCCAAGGATGACAACACCGATTTCTCGTTCGTCCAGGTTAAGTGCAAGACCGATAGTGCCATCAGCAAATTTCAATAGCTCATTTGCCATCGCACTTGGTAGACCCTCAACGTGCGCAATCCCGTCGGCAGCGTCGGTTACGTAGCCAACCTCTTGCTTGCTCGAGGACTTGGGCTCGTAGGACGACACGAAGTCCTTCAGTGCATCCCGAATCTCGTTCGGGCTGATCTTGAGCTCTGACATTGCTATTCCTTTTCCCTTTATTTCAGCTCAGTTGAGCTGCAATCTTGCGTTTACCATCTTGGTTAGTACTGTGCCATCCATTACTTCGCCATTCACGGTCACGTGAACTCCGCCAATAATTTCAGGATCTACTTCTACATTGAGCTGCAGCTCTCTCCCGAATGCCTTAGCTAGTGCTGAGGACAAGCGATTGAGCTGCTCGGTGCTCATTTGCTTTGCTACCTTTACGTGAGCCACTGATTCACCTGCGAACTCAGCAATCCAGAGGCCGTACTGCTCGATAACTTCTGCGAAGCGCTTATAAGTTCTGGAGAATACTGCCTGACTCGCCAGTGCTAACGCATCTGCGCTGGCTTTTCCGCTCAGAAGCTTCCTAATCAATTCCTGCTTTGCCTGGGAATTGAATCTGGTGGAAGAAAGCGTTAGTTCCAACTCACTGTCCTTGGCCACCAATTGCTGGATCTCAAACAGCTCGCCCTGCAAAGCATCGAGCGCCTTACTTTGAGATGCAACAGCGCGGACTCCAATCAGTTCGAACGAAGCAGCGATGTCCCTAGAAGTTGACCAGCGAAGGCTAGCGGCCTGCTTGGCGAGAGTCTTAGCAGTGGAAGAAGCACCAGCAAAAACAGAGTCAATTACTTTGTCTTTGCCAGCCGTCTCGGCGGAAGGGTCCGAGAGCATAGAGCGCAGCTGCGCGCTGGTCTGCAGAGCATTCGCAATTGCGAAAAGCTCTTCGGCTAGCTTTAGGTCAACACCTGACTGGCCATGCAGTTTTTCCTGCATCGCCTTAGTGGATTGCCTGGTGCTAGATGCCATTACTTGACTTTCTTGCCTTCTAGTTCTGCGATGAAATCGTCAACGACTCTGTTTGCAACTTTGTCGTCTTGAAGTTTTTCATTGACGATTCTGGAAGCTAACTCAAGGGCTAACGCTCCAATTTCAGCCTTTAGCGCTCTTGAGGCCGAGTCGCGTTCTGCCAGCAGAGAGGACTTGCCGTTTTCAACGAGTCTTTCTGCTTCTTTAGCAGCTTGCTCCTTGAGCTCAGCCAAAATAGTTGCTCCCTCACTGCGAGCTTCTTCACGAATACTCGAAGCTTCTGAACGCAACTTCTCTTGCTCGGCCATGACGGTCGCAGTGCGACGCTCTGCTGCCTTTTGAGCTTCCTCTGCTTCGGCCAGTCTGCCTTCGATTGCCTTAGCACGCTCATCGAGCATCCGCTTGAATCCAGGCAGCACCTTGAACCAGAAGAAGGTGAGCAAAATCACAAAGATCACGGATGACCAAATAATGTCGTAATCAGCCGGGAGCAGTGGATTCGGTAATTCACCACCCTCGGGTGCGGTAGCAGCCAAAATCTTGCTAATCATGATTTGCGATTAGCCGAAGATGAATGGGGTTGCTAGACCAATTAGCGCTAGAGCCTCAGTGAAGGCGATACCTAGCCACATGGTCACCTGAAGACGGCCTGCGAGCTCTGGCTGACGGGCAATGGACTCGATGGTCTTGGAAACTACCAAGCCCACACCGATTCCAGGTCCGATTGCTGCGAGACCGTAACCAACTACTGCAATGTTGCCGGATAGTTCGGCAAGGTTTACTACGTCCACTTTATTTCCTTCCGTGGTGGTTTAGTGTTCGTCTGCCAATGCCAACTGAATGTAGACAGTGGTCAGAAGAGTGAATACATACGCCTGCAAGACTGATACCAGAATCTCAAAGAGAGTAAAGGCAAATCCGAACAGGAATGTTCCCGCGCCAAAGGCCCTAAATAGGCCGTCGGTTTGGAAGAAGAAGAAGTGCGTTGCCGAAAAGCAGAGCACTAGCAATAGGTGGCCAGCAATCATGTTCATCATCAGACGAAGCACGAGCGTCACTGGACGAAGAATAAAGGTAGAGAGAAACTCAATTGGAGTTACCAGGGTGTAGAAATACACAGGCACGCCGGAGGGGAACAGGGAATTTTTGAAGAACTTCATGCCATGTCGACGAATACCGGCGTAGATAAAAGTGACGTAGGCAGCGGCAGCTAGAACCAGTGGCACACCAATCACCGATGTGCCTGCGATATTTGCAAACGGAATGATTCCGGTGATATTCATCCCAAGAACCATGAAGAAGATGGTGGTCAACAGTGGAAGGAAGCGTTCGCCGTCCTTCTCCCCTAGCTGATCATGTGCAATGGACTTTCTAACAAAGTTGAGTGCCATTTCCCCAACCAATTGGAAACGACCTGGGACAACATTCCCAGTTTTCACAGATTGGTTGAATTTTCTCGTCCAAAGCAGGAACAAGACGATGATAAGGACCATGACAATCAAACGAATCATCATGATTCTGTTTATTGCAAATGGGGTGCCCTCAAAAAGGAAAATTTCAGGATAGAACTCATAAATTGTTGGCGGCTTGAACTGACCATCCTCGGCCAGGAAAATACTCAGTGCTGTAAACAGGTTAGCTCTCCTGGTCAGGGGCGCTGAAGGCCAATTGGGATGGTTTTCTCGAAGAGTTTATAAGAGTTGAGAAGGCCCGATTGACCCAATTCATAAAATTAACAGCTAATTCTCGACTACGGGAATCTTGGCGTTCAGGACCACGTAGGAGTCGATGGCAAGGCCCCCTAGTACAGATCCAACCACTGCAAAAAAGAACATTGGGCCTGAAATGAAGGTTGCTCCTTGCAGGGCCCCGAGAAGCAAGGCAAACAAGAGAACCTTCAAAAGCCAGCCCCCAAGGACAAGTGCATAAAAGCCATTGAGTCCTAGTTTTGAACCGAATCGAATGCTGCCAATGGTCATGGCTCCAAAAATTGCTGAGACTCCGGCACCGATTAGGGAAGAGTAAACCCCGGGCAGGCCGAAAAACAAAACACCTAGACCAGAACCCAAAACCCCAACCGCCAGTGAAAGTAGCAGATTCAGCCTTAGAGCCTTCGAGAAAAGCTTTTGACTACTTGTTTGCAATTCTTCCCCCTTGTTTTAGACGCTTTGATAACACTGGCCAGTAGGTGTGCAGAAGCGCCAGTATTTGCCAACTACCAAAGATTACAAGAACTTGCGGAAGCTCGAACCAAAAGAACAGCAATAGTGTCGAAGAAACCAGCAAAGTCCAATGATAAAAAACAATCACGGCGCCCTGATGAGAGTGTCCAAGGTCCTGAAGTTGGTGATGGATGTGTTCACGGTCAGCGGCGAAAGGTGACTGACCCCGAGATAGTCTTCGGATAACTGCCAGCAATAGGTCGAGTAATGGCAATACCAAAATAAAGACTGGGAGTACCAAAGGAATTAGCGCAGGCAGTAGATCATTACGCGTCACAGTTGCTGGATCGATAGATCCAGTCACGGTGATTGCACTGGTTGCCATCAACAAGCCAAGCAGCATGGCGCCTGAGTCGCCCATAAATATCTTGGCTGGACGCCAGTTATGGGGAAGAAATCCAACGACCATCCCCAAAATAATTGCTGAAATTAGTCCAGCCGTCGAAAAGTAATTTGTTGGTGTGGTTTGCTGGGCAAGTAGGTATGTGTAGAGGAAGAAAGCAAAGGTTCCAATCGCAACCACTCCCGCTGCCAATCCATCTAACCCGTCAATGAAGTTGACAGCGTTCATTACTAGAACGAGAGCAAACACTGTTATGGCAAGCGAGACCGCGAAGCTGCCAACTGTCAAGCCACCAATGGGTAGCGAAACTATCTGAATCCCAGAAGATGCAATTAACCAGGCAGCAGCCATTTGGCCACCCATCTTGGCTGTCCAATCAAGCTCGATGAGGTCATCCAAGATTCCAACAACAACAATTAATCCCGCTGCAAGGACAATCGACCAAATTGGACCCGAGTCGACAAATAGTGGTTCAAACCATCCGAAAGAGGCTGCCGCAATGAAACCCGCTACCAATCCAAGCAGCATCGCAATCCCACCAATTCTTGGCGTCGGATTCTTGTGCACATCTCTTTCTCGAATTGCAGGTGCAATGTTGAAGCGGTTTGCTATAAATCGAACTCCCCAAGTCGAAAAGTAAGTCACCAAAGCAGTGATTAGTGCGACCAAGAAGTAGGCGCGCACTACTCGACCTCTAACTCCACATTGCCGATTACTGAGCGGATCCGGTCTAGCGAAATTGCCCCTTTGCGTAGAACGCGGATCGGTTCACCGTCTCTAACTTGCGTCAAGTCCAAAATCGTAGATGATTCACCCTTTGGTGAAGCACCAGCATCTAGATAAACAGCAACCTTGTTTCCAAAATAATCAACAGCTTGCTGGGCATTTACTGCGGCTGGTTGACCAGCCAGATTGGCACTTGAAACTGCTAAAGGACCTACATCTTCCAAAATTGCCAAAGTTATTTTGTGGTCGGGAACTCGAAGAGCAACAGTTCCACGAGTTTCTCCAAGATCCCAGTCCAGTGAGCGCTGAGCTTTTAGGACCATGGTCAGAGCGCCCGGCCAAAAAGCAGCTGCAAGTTGATTGGCCACAAGTGGCAAGTCACTGGCTAGCGCAGATAAGGTCTCTACTTTTGGAATAAGAACGGGTGGTGGCGCGGTTCGATCTCGACCTTTGGCGTTCAGAAGATTTTCAACAGCTTTTGGGTTGAATGCATCAGCAGCAATTCCATAAACCGTGTCGGTAGGAAGTACCACTAACTCAGACCTGTCGAGCGAAACTTTAGCTAAACGAAAGCCAGTCAGAAGGTCTGTGTCGACTGAGCAGTCATAAACACTTGCCACCTAGCTCCTCCACTTCGCACTCACGGCTCTGAGCCTTCCCGCTGCGTCAGGATGGGCACGAATCGCTTCGTATCCTGCTGACAATAGTAGTTCACACACCATATCGGACTGTCCGTCGGCATGCTCTAGCACCACCCAACCACCAGACTTGAGGCTAACTGGGGCAAGGGCGATTAACTCTTTGATTGCTTCTAACCCATCAGCTCCCGAATAGAGGGCAAGTTGAGGATCAAAATCACGAACCTCCGGATCAACGGGGACCGCGTCAAGGGGAATATATGGTGGATTTGAAATGATCAGATCAAGATCTCTCAGCTTAGGAAGCTCTTCTTCAAACTTTCCGATTCTCAAGTCGACGTTTGCCGTAAGAGATTTGATGTTCATTATGGCAAACTCCGCCGCTGCTGCATCGATTTCTATTGCGTAGACATCCGCAGCTGTCTCCTTTGCAAGTGAAATTGCTATAGCACCACTACCCGTTCCAACGTCTACCACCCTGGGTCTGCCAGGCAAGCCAGACAAGATTTTGATTGCTATTTCAACGACTTGCTCTGTCTCGTATCGTGGGATAAAGACTCCAGGACCCACATGCAATTCAATGTTTCGAAAGCCAGCGGAGCCTGTTATGTGCTGCAGAGGGATTCGACTTGCTCGTTTATCAAGATTCTCCTTAAAGCCTCCTGCCTGGGCTTCTGTTAGTTGGTAACCGAGAGTCAACAAGGTAAGTAGTTCAGACTTAGGGATTTCTAAAGTGTGAGCAAGAAGCCAGTAAGAATCTGCTTCTGGACTGGGCACTCCGGCTTGAAGGAGAACTTGCTTAGAAAGATAGAGTGCGTCAGAAAGCTCCATTAGTTGCCTTTTATTGCAGCAAGTTTTGCTTCCTCGTCCATTGCAATTGCGGACTGCACAATAGGTTCCAAGGCGCCTTCCATAACCTGATCCAAGTTATAAGCCTTATAGCCCGTGCGGTGATCAGCAATTCGATTCTCTGGGAAGTTGTAAGTCCTAATGCGCTCAGAACGATCTACTGTTCGAACCTGACTCTTTCGCTGGGCCGATTGTTCCGCGTCGATAGCTTCCTGCTGTGCGGCAAGCAGGCGTGCTCTAAGAACGCGCATTGCAGCTTCGCGATTTTGGAGCTGAGACTTTTCGTTTTGCATAGAAACAACAATGCCTGTTGCAATGTGCGTGATTCTGACCGCGGAGTCAGTGGTGTTTACCGATTGACCACCTGGACCCGATGAGCGAAATACATCAATGCGAATGTCATTTGGGGAAATGTCGACTTCCTCAGGCTCGTCCACTTCTGGAAATACCAGTACCCCAGCAGCAGAAGTGTGAATACGTCCTTGGGCCTCTGTGACAGGCACTCTTTGGACCCTATGCACTCCGCCCTCGTATTTCAGGTGAGCCCATACTCCGTTAGCGGGATCGGAGGAATTTGACTTGATTGCCAACTGACAATCCTTTATGCCACCTAAATCGCTCTCCGTTTTGTCCAAGAGCTCAGCTTTCCAGCCCTTGCTCTGGGCGTAGTACATATACATTCGAAGCAGATCGGCAGCAAAGAGGGCACTTTCAGCACCGCCTTCACCTGCCTTTATCTCCATGATGACATCGCGTCCATCATCCGGATCTCTTGGAATTAGCAAGCGGCGTAGTTTTTCCTTTGCCGCCGCAAGCCGTTCTTCCAGATTCGGTAGTTCTTCAGAAAAAGCTGAGTCTTCGCTAGCTAGCTCTCTGGTTGCGACCAGGTCCTGCTCGAGTTTCTTGACATCATCATCGGCCAAAAGAATTGCACTCAACTCGGCATATCGTCGGTTGACTTTCTTAGCTAGCGCAGGGTTGGTGTGAACTGCCGAGTCGCTGAGCTGCTTTTGCAAACTCGCGTGCTCGGCTCTCAGGCCTGACAGCGAATCTTGCAAAGTTACTCCGAGTCAGATTCAGTAGGTACTGGCATCGACTTCTCCAGCATCAACAGGAATTCAACGTTACTTGCGGTTTCCTTGAGTCGGTTTAGCACCAATTCAAGAGCCTGCTGCTGTTCTAGTCCTGCCAACGCTCGCCTAAGTTTCCAAATAATCTTGGTCTCTTGCGGGCTCATTAGCATTTCTTCGCGCCTGGTACCGGATGCATTTATGTCAACGGCTGGGAAGATTCGCTTGTCAGCCAACTGGCGAGACAATCTAAGCTCCATGTTTCCAGTTCCCTTGAATTCTTCGAAGATAACTTCGTCCATCTTGGAACCGGTCTCGACTAGCGCCGTAGCAATAATTGTGAGCGAACCGCCGTTTTCGATGTTTCTAGCAGCACCGAAGAATCGCTTTGGTGGATAAAGCGCTGATGAATCAACACCACCTGACAAAATACGACCGCTAGCTGGCGCAGCCAAGTTATAGGCACGACCAAGGCGGGTAATGGAATCTAGAAGAACAACAACGTCGTGACCCAACTCAACCAAACGCTTGGCACGCTCGATCGCAAGCTCAGCAACAGTGGTGTGATCATCCGCGGGACGATCAAATGTCGAGGCAATGACCTCGCCCTTGACTGTGCGCTGCATGTCTGTAACTTCTTCAGGTCTTTCATCAACCAGAACTACCATGAGGTGGACTTCAGGATTGTTGGTGGTAATTGCATTGGCAATCGCCTGTAGAACGAGTGTCTTTCCAGCCTTCGGCGGAGAAACAATCAAACCACGCTGACCCTTACCAATTGGAGACACCAGGTCAATGATTCGTGTGGTGACTTTCTTTGGGTCTGTCTCTAAACGCAGACGAGTGTCTGGGTATAGCGGTGTCAACTTGCTAAATTCAACGCGAGCGTTGGATTCCTCTAGGGTTTGACCGTTAACCGACTCAACACGAACCAAAGCGTTGAACTTTTGTCTTTGCCCTTCACCCTCGCGTGGCTGACGAATTGAGCCGATTACTGCGTCACCCTTGCGAAGTCCGTATTTCTTGACTTGACCAAGTGAGACATAAACGTCATTCGGACCTGGCAAGTAGCCAGAGGTTCTCAGGAATGCGTAGTTATCCAGAACGTCCAGGATTCCCGCAACCGGAATTAGGACATCGTCCTCAGATACCTCGGGCTCGGTGTCGTCTTGGTTTCTGCGACGATCGCGGTCGCGGAATCGACCGCGGCGATTACGTCCACCTCTGCGGTCGTCATCATTGCGCTCTCGCGAGTGGTCTCGATCATTTGCTCGAGTTTCGCGGTCCTCATTAGCTTCACGCTGCTGGGGCGCCTCTGACTGGGGTTTCTCGTTCTCGACTGGGGCCTTGGGGGCCGCAGTGGAATCCTTTGACTCTGATTTTTCTTTTTTGGAAGCCGCGGTCGAACTAACTCGACGAGTACGTTTTGCTGGCTTCTCTTCTTGGCTTTCAACCATCGTTATTATTTCTCGTTTCTTCACGGCAAAGCCGCGCTTCAGAATTTGATTGAAGATGCAGTGGGGCTAACTAACTGCCTGATCCAGACTGCCTCTCAAGACTAGCACCTTTGAAATCAACCGCAAGCGCAAGTGCTCTCCAGTCAGAAAACGCTTCTTTCACATACTGAATGGCCTCAAGGCGATTCTGAGGATCGCCCTCAAGCACTAGTACAGAGGGGCCTGCCCCTGAAACTACCGCTGGATGGCTCTTTTCTCGAAGACTTGAGATCAGCCTGCTGGTTTCGGGCATGGCACTGGCTCGATAGTTCTGGTGAAGCCTGTCCTCGGTCGCGCTCATCATCAGCTCCGGACTCTGAGTCAACGCTGCCACCAGCAGAGCTGATCTAGAAACGTTAAAGACAGCATCGGTGTGCGGCACAGATTCCGGTTGCAGGCTGCGAGCCAATTTGGTGGACATCTCGTTGGGAGCAACCAAGACCAGCGGTGAAATTCCGCGGTGAACAGTTAGCTTTTTGTGGTGAGGGCCAGTTTCATCAACCCAAGCAATAGTCAATCCGCCAAAGAGAGCAGGAGCAACATTGTCTGGATGACCCTCCATCTTGGTTGCAAATTCAAGTAGTTGCTGTTCCGTGAATTGCTTGTTAGCAAGCAAGCCTGCGGCCAGCATCACCCCTCCAGCCACAGCAGCACCAGAAGAGCCCATCCCTCTGCCGTGTGGAATTGAATTTCTGCAAATCAATCGGATGCCGGGCAACTTCTCGCCCACTGAATCGAAAACCAACTTTATTGATCTGAAAATTAGATTGGTCTCGTCTCTGGCAGCCGAGTTTGCCCCTTCACCTTCAATGGAAATTTCAAGTCCAGCTTGGATAGTTTCCAGCTCATACTCATCATAGAAAGCTAGTGCCATGCCTAACGAATCAAATCCGGGACCAAGGTTTGCACTGGTTGCCGGAACCGTAACTCTAAGTTTTGTCATCGGTTTTTCTCCAGGCCCAGTAGCCCTGCCACAGCCACAGCCGCTGCCGCAACTTTTCGTGGCTTAATCTTCTTGCCCCTGTCGTCTTTCAAGGCCCAGTCCGGATCTTTAAGTCCGTGACCGGTCACCGTAATTACTACCTGATCTAACCCCTTTAGTTCGCCCTGTTTGCTGAGCTTGTAAAGCCCCGCTGCACCGGTCGCGCTCGACGGCTCAACAAATACGCCTGTTTCTTGGGACAGAAAACGATGCATCCAGAGAATTTCTTTGTCACTGACTGCTCCAAAGCCTCCGTTGGTATCAGTTTTGGCCGCTTGCGCCAAATCCCACGAAGCTGGATTGCCAATGCGAATTGCAGTGGCAATTGTTTCAGGCTTTGCAACGGGTCCGCCTTTTGTGAAAGGCGCACTTCCTTCTGCTTGAATACCAAACAATCTGGGTAACTTTTTGATTCTGCCAAGTTCGAGGTCTTCGCGATATCCGAGGTGATAGGCAGATATGTTTCCAGCATTGCCAAGTGGCATTGCATGCAAGTCAGGAGCCTGCCCTAGGACATCCACAACTTCAAAAGCTGCCGTTTTCTGACCCTGCAATCGATCTGGATTGACGCTATTGACCAAAAAGACTGGATAGTTGTCACTTAGCTCTCTGGCAAGTCGAAGGCAATCATCAAAGTTACCTTTCACTTGCAAAATCTGAGCTTTATGCGCAACTGCCTGTGAGAGCTTTCCCCAAGAAATTTTCCCAGCTGGAACCAACACAACTGAAGTCATGCCTGCCTTTACAGCATAGGCAGCTGCAGAGGCGGATGTATTTCCGGTTGAGGCAGCAATTACAGCTTGCGCTCCGCGAGCTTTTGCTTTTGAAACTGCGGTTGTCATACCGCGGTCTTTGAATGATCCCGTGGGGTTCATTCCTTCAAATTTCAAATGGACGTTTCCTACATCCAGCAGCTTCGCTAGCGCAGGAGCTTCTAACAGCGGTGTTCCACCTTCACCAAGGGTGACAATTGGATCAGATGCCTCAAAGGGCAGTCTGTCTATATACTCGCGAATGACTCCGCGCCACTGGTGAGCCATCAGATTCCTTCGACTCTTAGAACTGATTCCACGGAAACTACTGCTTTGTTTTTCGAAATCGATTCAACTACTTTCTCAAGATCTCCCTCAGAAGCGATGTGAGTCATGATGGTGAGAACGGCGGCAGGTTCACCATCGCCAGGCACTGACTGTGCAACTGTTTCAACGCTGATGTTTTGCGCTGCGAACTCGCCTGCAATCGACGCTAGGACTCCTGGCTGATCGCTTACTCGAAGGGTGATCTGGAACCTTGTTCTCGTTGATTGAACCGGCAGTACGTTTAAGTTGGCATGAGTGGAGGAAGCAAGCCCTGGGCCACCTGCCAGGTGACGCTTGGCTGCTGACACAAGATCTCCAAGAACTGCAGAGGCAGTCTGCTTTCCCCCCGCACCAGCGCCATAGAACATCAAGCGGCCTGCACTCTCGGCCTCAACGAAAACAGCGTTATACGCGCCTCGCACGGCCGCGAGAGGATGGTTGAGCGGGATGAGAGTTGGATGTACGCGCACTACCAAGCCCTGGTCAACTCTTTCTCCGATTGCCAATAGCTTGAGCGCATAGCCTGCTTGCCGTGCAGTTTGAATTTGTGCAGACGTAATGGATGTGATGCCCTCGCGGTGGACTTTCTCAACCGGTACATCACTATGAAAAGCAAGTGAGGCCAAAATGGCCGCTTTACTTGCCGCATCGAACCCTTCAATATCAGCAGTTGGATCTGCCTCCGCGTATCCCAAAACCTGGGCTTCTTTAAGTGCAGACTGAAAATCGACATTCTTGGAATCCATCTGGTCGAGAATGTAATTGGTAGTCCCATTCACGATTCCCATTACGCGATTAATCTTGTCTCCAGCCAAAGATTCTCTAAGTGGCCTGATAATTGGAATTGCTCCACCGACCGCTGCCTCATAGTAAAGCTGAGCGCCCAGCTGTTGAGCCAAATCAATCAGTTCATTTCCTTTGGCTGCAATCAGAGCCTTATTAGCTGTAATGACATCTGCACCTGAGTTAAGTGCCTTTTTGATTAGGTCATATGCAGGATCAATTCCGCCCATCAGCTCAATGACGATATCTGCACCAGTAAGAATAGATTCAGCATCGCTGGTGATTAGGTCTTGTGGTATCTCAGCTCCACGCTTGGCTTTGGTGTCTCGAACAGCGACGCCGACAAGTTGAAGTTCGGCACCAACCCTCTTGGCTAACTCTTCTCGATTTTCAATCAGCAATCTAGCTACCTGGGCACCAACAGAACCTGCCCCAAGCAAGGCAACACGGATAGGACGGTATTCGCTCTGCATCAGCCTTGGCCTCCCAATCCCATGTCTTTAGACAATAAGTCTGCTTCGGTTTCCGCTCTAACCAATACATTTGCTC